>CAVXVQ010000018.1:0-7130 GCA_963765165.1 uncultured Alphaproteobacteria bacterium
GGCGGAGTTTGGGTCGGCGGCGCTTTTTTTCCGAAAAGATCCCAGACGGCCCGCGACCCGGCTCTTGCGCCCTTCTTTTCCAACGGGTCCTGCGGCGCGGAAATTTCAATCGGGCGCGGCCTCACATAGGAGACTTCGAAGCGGCCCATGACTTCGAAAAGCAGCCCGGTCATCAAATTCGGATGGCTTGAATTTGTCGAACTGTCGATCGCCTCCTGCGTCTGGATCAGGCGAAGGAACCCCCGCCGGCCTGATGCGTGCCGCCGGAAGTCGTGTCGATCTCGCCGAACGCCGTCGACCAGTATGCGTATGGAGAATATCTTTCCCTCCCTGCATCTGTTTGCGGCCCGTTCGGAACGAGCCTCGGGCGGGGATCGGCCGGAAAAACCAGAGCCGCCACGTTGACCGTGCTCCGCCTGTCGAATGCGAGCAGCTTCAATTCCAGTAGATCGCGCGCGTTCTCGACAACCGCTTCGATGTTTAGCGTTTCCCAGCCGGCCGGCTGATAGACATCGTATGGCTCGGGCGAGCTGCCGCCAATGTGCGAGAAGGAGCCGTCGCGCGGATAGCGCCAATATCCCGCGCTCGGCGTTCCCCATTGGCCGTTGACGCCGGCATGCAATTGCAGCTCTTCTTGGCGAGTCCAAGCGCCTTGGTTGACGAAGCCAAGTTTCTTCCGGGTGAAGTTGATCTTTTCAAAGACGATTTTTACGCGGCGATTGTCGGGCGTCTTGAAGCTGTCCCAATAGCGAAACGTGCCGCCGTTGGCCCCGCTCGTGGTGATCACAAAGTAATAGGTCCTGTTCGGCGCGAGCCCGTCCATGCGAAAGGAGTGCTGGAGTTGGCGGTCGCCCAACCCGTCATTGCGGGACATCGTAATTGATCCGGCCGGAAAAGCGGCGACCGGCTGCTGGCCGGCGGGCGTTGTATCCGGGAAGTCGGCGAACCTTCTTGTGCTGACCTCGACCAAAGCATGCACCGGCTCTCTGGTTGTGAACTGTATGTCGGCGTAATTGCCGCTCGGCTGGACATCGACGGTGGCGCGCACCTTTTGGATGAAAAACGAAAGGGCGAGGTTGCGCGGCTTCGATCGATCCTGCCGGCAAAGGATCGGCCGCCGCCGGGACGGCCGATAATGCAAGCGCTGACAAGATCCGGATCAGCCGGGCGATGATTGACTGCATTATTTTGACGCTCCCGTTCAATTTCGCGGTGGTCTCATCGCACTCGATCAATGCGCGTAGGTTCGTCCGAAGTGGAACGCGGTCGCGGCGTTAAAGCCTTCCTGTCCGGCAGGGCTCAGGCGGTCACGAATTCCAGAGCGACCCGGCCCCGTCGCGGTGTTGCCGCGCGCGCCGAGCGCCGGATCGCCGAAGATGCCGGTGGCGATGTCGAATCCGAGCCGGTAGAGCGCGTCCATTTCGCTGTTCCGCATCGCGCCGACGATCGGATCCGACCCGGCGATCACAGCGCCCGTTCTTGCAAGATCGACGTTGTTGTTCCGGTCGAGCGAGAAGGCGACCGCTGTTGCGTATCCGCCCTGCTCGGCCGGCGGAAGCGCGGCGCCGATTTTCTGTTTGCCGGGACCTGGCGCGGTCTGGCCTTCCGCGGCTGCGAGCCCGACTTCGAAGCCGCGCTTCGCATCGACGTCCTCTTGCAGGCTGAGGGCCTCGGCGGACAATGGGTCTTCATCGGCGATCGCCGCGCCCCGCGCCGCAAGGTCGGTGAGCTTCTGTTTGTACAGCGCCAGAGAGTAGGACACTGCTGCGTCAAACGCGCTCTGTTCGGACGCTCCGTACTGTGCTCCCACTCAACATGCCGCGAATTCTGTCTTTGCCCGGCCCCGGCGCCGTTTGCCACTCGGCCGCGCCCAATCCGATTTCAAACCCTCGGCGCACCGCGCCTTGTTCGTCGCGGAGCTGCGCCGCCGCCGGATCGGCGTTGGCGATTTCGGCGCCCCTCGCCTGGAGTGCGTTCAGGTCGATTGGCCGGTTCTTCTCCGCGGCGCACTGCTCGGCGAGGCCGCGCGCAGCCGGCGAGTTTCGGGCCAGCGCCTGCGCCGCGACATCGCAGATCGCTCGCGGCGGGGCCGGTGGGCCCGACGGAGCGTCAAGTTTGACGCGTCCTTGTGCTTTAACCCGCGGTTGCGCGGCGCACTGGGCTTCGAGGCCGGGCGCCGCCGGCGAATTTCGCTCGCGAGCCCGACGCGCGGCTTCGCAGATCGGAAGCGGCGGGAGGGCCGATGTCCCCGGCGCCAGTTTGACCCTTGCTTGCGCCTTTACGACTTGCGGGATCTTCAGTTCGCTGCAAATGAGGCCGACGGCGTCCAGCCATTTCCCAGCCCGTCCGGTTACTCCGACGGCGACCTGCCGCAGGGACAATGCTGGTCCGCCTCGCCGCGCGACACTTCATCGTCTTCAAAGAACCCCTCGTTCGCCGTCGCCTTCGGTCCCTCGAACTCCGCCTCCGGGTCCAGCGTCCACCCGCCGGGCCCTCCAGGACCCTCCGCGATCACTGAACTTCTGTATGCGGAGCTGTACTCGCAGGACACCAGCTTCCCAGTCGCGTCGCTCCGCCAGGCTTTCGCGTTGACTTCGCAGAACACTCCAAGGCGATTGACGGTTCGCGTGTAGACGCCTTCGTCGCCAACCAGAATTCCCGTCACCACGTTTTCCTTGCAGACAACATCCACAGGTCCGCCGCCGCCGGGCCCCCCGAAAGTCGGTAAAAGGTTTAATCGGCCCGTAGAGTTTTGTCTTCTCGACTTCCCGGTAAGACCCGCCGTACTTGTCCGGGGCATATTCCCTCTCCTGGTAAGTGACAGGATTATAGGGGGAACAAAGCGGCTGGATCACATCGACATCGTCGCCAACTCGAAGCCGGACGCCCGCCAAATACTGATCTTGCGGGCACGCGCGGTGAAATAACCTCCGCCGCTCCCTCCAAGCAGCGGCAGCGCCAACTCAGGAGCGCCCATCGCCTCGGCCGCCCTCGTCACATCCGCCGCCTCCGCTTGAGGAAGGAAGACAGCACCGTCGCGGACGCCCAGATCGCAGCCGTCCGCTGCTGCAGCCGTGGGCGAATTCGCTCCTTCGTTTGCGCCTTCATTCAATTCCTCCGCTTCAAATGAAAGTCTGCGGCGGCGTCGAATCCCTTCTTGCCGGCGTCGCTGAGCTTTTCCCGAATGCCGAGCGAGCCCGGCCCCTTTGACGTGTTGCCCTGCGCGCCAAGCTTCGGATCGCCGAAGATCCCGGTCGCGATGTCAAAACCGAGCCGATAGAAAACGTCCGATTCAGCCGGCCGCATCACGGCGACGACCGGATCGGCGGCGGCGACTGCGGCGCCCCTCCGCGCGAAATCCGCGTTCATGTTGCGCTCGATGGAGAATGCGACCGCCGCATCGTAGCCTCGTTGTGCGTCCGCCCCGCCGAACTCGCCAATCCAAGCGTGTCGTGTATTCCCTGTTTGCCGGGCCTGGGCGGTATGTCCTTCCGCGGCCGCCATCCCGATATCGAATCCCCGGCGCGCGACATCGTCAACCTGCTGATTGCGCAGCGCCACCGCCAACGGGTCAAGTCTCGCGATCTCGGCGCCCTTCGGCGCCAGATCCATTATTTTTTGCCGGTTCCACGCCAGCGAAAAATCGACGGCGGCGGCAAATCCCGCCTGTTCCGCCGCGGAAGCGAACGACGATCGCATCCTTGCCGGGACCGGCGAGCGTCTGCCCTCGGCCGCCGCAAGACCGATGTCAAAGCCGTGACATGCGTCGCCATCCGGCATCGCATTGCGGAGTTCGTCGCCAGCGGATCGGCATTCACAAGCGCGGCGCCCTTCGCCGCCAGCGCGTCGATATCGCCAGGCGCCGCCGATTGCCCGCGAACGCTTGCGCTCCCGGCAGCGGCCGGACCAACGCCCGCGCCGAACACGCGAGCTGCAGCGGAAGCCTTTGGCGAGCGGATCGGCGTCCTTGCCGCTGACAATGATGATGCCGGCGTCGGCGCCTTTGGTTTTGACTGCGTCTTGCGATCGCTGCCGGTCAGGCCCCGGCGGCAGAGGCTGCGGATTGAGGCTGACGGTGTTCGCCCTTTCGCGCGCCGTCGGTCGCCATCGAATAGTCGTCCGCGGGATTGATCACCGGATTGACGCGCCGTTCGGCGACTTTCTTCGGGGAAGCAAAGTCACCCGCCTTCGACGCCGTCGCGTCGATGCTGCGCCCGACGGCGTAATTGCGCCCGCTGGCGACAGGCTGCGGGATGACATTGCGGCCGTCCCAGCCGTCGCCGCCCAGCGAATGGCTAACTCGGTAAAGCGAACCTCCGCCGCCGGCGCTGCCGTCGACGATACGCGCGGTCAGAACATTCGGCCAGCCGTTGGCGAGCCCGGTCAGGGTGAACGCGCAGGCGGTCGGGCCGGCTGGCGACGCCTCAAACACTCCGATCTGACGGTGCGGCGCTTCGGCGTTGGCGGTATAGAGCGGCGTCGGACCGGTCTGGACCGTCGCGGAATGTCAGAAATTCTGGCAGCCGTTCCGCGGCGAAAATTGCGAGCCGTCCCAGCGCAGAAGGCCGGTCATGCTGCCGTCCGTCGGCGGCGTCAGCTCGCGCGGGCCGAAGGCGACGCTGATATAGGCGGGATTTGCCGACACGCCGACCCTCGCGTATTCGGACGGCGCTTTCAATATCGCGTTGACGGGCGCCAGCGCGTCGTTAAGCGGCCGGCAACTTCGAACGCCGCCGAGTTAGCCCGCTTTCTCCGCCACGTTCTTGAAGTTTGTCCCGCCGAAGAACGGAACCAGATCGTCGACGACGAATTCAAGCACGTCCGCGCTGACGCCATGCGAATCGAGCGTTGCGTCGTTGAGCGTCAGCAGGGCGCTCGAACGCGCAACGTCTGGCCTGGATCGGCCTGCACCGCGATCGTCAAATCGAGCTTCGCTGTAAAGGCGACTGAAAACCGCGGATCCGCATAGGACCCGAAGGCGGTCGGCGTCGTCGATGTCGCTTCGATATAACCGGTGACGGCGTATGAGCCGCGAAGCGTTTGTCCGGCGCCTTGAATATCGAGCGCGGCCGCTCCCCAGTGATGCAGGTGATGTCATAGAGCGTCTGTCCGCCGGCCAAGCCGCCGACCCCTAATTCGCCCCGGATTCTGTCGCAGATTTTTGGCTGCTCTTCTTCCCAGATTTCCGACAGGCGATCGCTGACCAGCGCCGGATGGTCGACCAATGTGACGATGTTTGCCTGATCGGCGCCAGGGATTGAGGCCCTGCGCGAGCACGCGCGCGCCGGTCGCCGCAAGCGCCGCGGCAGGCGTGAAGGCGAGCCACAGGCTGGCGGCGGTCCCGCCCAAATGGGACGACGAATAGCGAGTCGGACGAGTCATCGAGTTCCTCCAGATGCGGCGGGCAGCGGCCGAATTGACGCGAAATGACGGACGCAATTCTTCAGGGTACGTATTTTCTACTGAGGTGCAAAGCGATGGCGGCGTTGAATCCTCGTTGGCTGGCCGGGCTCAAGCTGTCGCGAAGGCCGAGAGATCCGGGACCCGTCGCCGTTTTGCCTTCGGCGCCGCGCTTCGGTCGCCGAATATCCCGGTCGCGATGTCGAAACCGAGGCGATAGAGCGCGTCGGGTTCACTATGCGCAGTACGCCGACGATCGGGACGGCTTTTGCGATCGCCGCGCCCTTCGCCGCGCGGCCCGGACTGTTGTTGCGTTCGATCGAGAATGTAACCGCGGTCGCGTATCCGCCCTGTTCGGCCGGCGGCAGCGCCGCGCCGATTTTCTGCTTGCCGGGACCTGGCGCGGTATGCCCTTCCGCCGCGGCGAGACCGACTTCGAAACCGCGCCGGGCGGAGACGTCGGCTTGCAGGCCGCGGAACTCCGCGGACAGGGGATCCTTGCCGGCGATCGTTTTGCCCCTGAGGGCGAGGTCCGCCAGTTTCTTCTTGTAAAGCGCCAGTGAAAAAGCCACCGCCGTGTCGAAGGCCGGTTGTCGGACGGGCTGAGTTTTGTCCGGATTCTATCCTTGCCGGGTCCGGGCAGAGTGTTCCACTCGGCCGCGGCCAACCCAATTTCAAAGCCGCGCCGCGCCGGTCCTTCGCCCTGTTCGCTTCGCAACGTCGCCGCCATCGGCTCGATCTTGGCGATCTCCGCGCCCCGCGCATGCAGCGCGGCCAGATCGATCGGCGGCAGCGCTCTTCTGCCGCACACTGAGCTTCAAGGCCGGGCGCCGCCGGCGAATTCCGCGCCCGCGCTTCCGACGCGATTTCGCAGATCGGCCGCGCCGGACCTGGCGGCACTGCGCCTCCGAGTTTTACTCTGCCTTGCGCCTTAACGGTCTGCTGCGCCGGAGCGGGCGGCGGGGGAGGAGCGCCGCAAACCATGCCCAAGGCGTCGAGAAATTTTCCCGATCTCCCAACAATGCCGACAGCGATGAACCCGGCCTCGCAACGGAGCATGCCCGTTGTCGGGTCGCCGCTAAAGCCGATCCGGTCCAACTGCAACTTCTTCGCCTCTACTCGCCGGCCCGTCATACGCGGCCATGGGAAAGCGGCGCGTTGCGGCGCCGCGATCGCCTGTCCGCAATAGAGATGGATGTTGTTGACGGCGCTTTCGACGGCGATATCCATTCCGATAACCACGGGAGAATCGTTCGGACAGACAAATTGCTGCGGTCCGTTGCCGCCGTCGCCGCCGTAGCGGGTCGGATATTCCTGAAATTGGCCCGCGACGGCGGGGATGCAGATCGGCTTGATCGCATCCACATGATCGCCGGTCCAAAGCTCGACGCCGGTCAAGACGTCGCCCGCCCTGCACGAGCGTAGACGGACTGCCTCCCGAATTTCCGACCGGCTGAAGCACTTCCTCGGATTGTGCGAAAGCGGCGCGGCGGCAAATAGTACGATTGCTGCCCATGCCAAGCGCGACCAGCGCCGTGCATCGTCCGTGAACTGATTTTCCATGTGATCCCCTCGCCGCTGTTAAGCACTTTAGGCGCTGTCGCCCGCGAAGGAAATGCTTATGGTCTGTCTGGAACTCCGATAAAATGCGTGGACAAGTGTCTAGGATCGAATTCCGCTTGCGCTTCGCCCAGCTTGCTCGCGACGGATGCAGCGAAATGCCGCCTGCG
>CAVXVQ010000019.1:0-242074 GCA_963765165.1 uncultured Alphaproteobacteria bacterium
ATCTCGCCATAGGCGCGCGGCACGGCGTTTTCGCCGAAGATGACGCCGTTGATGCGCGGATCGGTCGAGCGGTGGATGCGGGCCAGCGCCGCGAGCGGTTCTTTTCCCATGCGCGCGCCGGTTTTCTGGTCGGTCGTCGTCACGATGCAGCGGTCGGAGGGCTTCACGAGATCGAGGATGACGTCGCCGATCTGAAGGCGATCCCAGCGATCTTCCGGCCACGGCTCATCGCAGGCGATGACGATGTTGGGGCGAAAGCGCGCCATCGGAACAGGCTCGCCGCCGTGACTGACGATGTCGTCGTTGAGCGCCGTCGAGAGAACCCGTCGTCGTGACGAGGACAGGAAACGCGTCGGCGAAACTGACCTGAACGGGCGAGGGGGTCCAGACGCTCGCTTTCAGCCGCAGCGCCTGCTCGTCCATGTAGACGAGATGCGCTTCCTCGCCGATGAGGTCGGAGAGAAACGCACTCGCCTCTTCATTTGTCGCGGCGGCGTCGACCTCGGCGCCCCAGACGACAGCCTTTCGCCGTCCGGCGCCGGAGGGCTTTGCGATTTCGAGCGCGCCGAACCCTTCCGCCGACAGCGTGAGGCCGGACAACGTCGGCAGCGCCGTCATGGTCGCAAGATGCGCGTGGCTCCGCTGCGTCAGGAACACGCCGCCCGCATCGACCGCGAGCCAGCGCCGGTCATGCTCAAGCCCGAGCGCCTCGACGCGCGCGCGCGTCACATCGACGGCGCGCATGCCTTTGACGGGGTGAATGTGGAGGGACGCGACTCGCAAGTCAGCTTCCGATCATCGACGTCGCGAGCGTTTCCTTGACGCCCGGCGGGGGCGTTGCGCTGTCGGGGACGAAGAAATCGGGGAAGAGCTTCCTCGACGGATCGACGCGGTATTTCTCGAAATCCCTGACGCCATGTTCATAGAGGAAATTGTCGTCGATCAGGAAATTGCCGGTGAACTGGCGCGAGGGCTTCGTAAAGATCAAATGCGCGGCGTCAGAGAGGATTTCGACCGTGCGCGACCCCTTGACCATGGCGTCGCCGCCGAGCGCGAATTCGACGGCGGCGGTCCCGATCGCCGTTCTCGGCCAGAGCGCATTGAAGGCGATTCCGTCCGCCTTGAATTCCTCCGCCATGCCGAGGACGCAGAGCGACATCCCGTATTTCGCCATCGTGTAGGCGACATGGCCGCCGAACCATTTCGGGCTCATGTCGAGCGGCGGCGAGAGCATCAGCACATGCGGGTTCGCCGCTTTTTTCAAATGGGGAATGCAGGTCTTTGACACGAGAAACGTGCCGCGCGAATTGATCGAGTGCATCAGGTCCCAGCGCTTCATGTCGGTCGCTTCGGTGCCGGTCAGCGAAATCGCCGAGGCGTTGTTGACGCAGATATCGATCCCGCCAAAGGTCGCCACCGTCTTGGCGACCGCCGCCTGGACCTGGTCTTCGAAGCGGATGTCGACGACGAGCGGCAACGCCTTGCCGCCCGCTTTCTCGATTTCTTCCGCCGCCGTGTAGATCGTGCCGGGCAAGATGCTTGTGCGGCTCGGCGGTCTTTGCGGCGATCGCGATATTGGCGCCGTCGCGCGCGGCGCGCAGCGCGATTGCAAGGCCGATTCCGCGCGAGGCGCCGGTGATGAAGAGCGTTTTACCCTTGAGCGTCGACATGATCGGCCTCCCTGATTTCGCCTTTGGCGTGCGACCGGCTCGTCTTCCCTCAAAAGCAGGCGCAAAACAACCAAGAGGCGCATAATTCGCCAGCGACTTCCCGCCCGCGCGTCTGCGTCGCAGCAGTCTTTTGGTGCAACTTCAGGGAAACGGCGATAAGGCGGAGCGCGGTGTCGCGGGGGCTTCGTGTCTCGTTCTGCGTCAATGGCGGGTTCAGGAACAGGCGGCGCGCGCGCGGTTCTCGCCGCCGATCTCGATCTCCTGCGGCCGCTTCACGCCGCCGGCGTTTCAACGATCATGCTCTTGAGAAAGCGCCAGCGCTTTCTCCGCCATTCGCGCATCGTCCGCGACTGGGTCGATTTTCCTGATCCGGCGACGGAGCAGGAAAAGGCGCTCGCCGCATTGATCGACGTCGCGCGGGGGGAGGCCGAGCGGCCTGTCCTCTATTACGCCGACGATGCGATGCTCGCTCTCGTGAGGCGCTATCGGTCGCAGCTTGAACCGCATTACCGATTCTTGATGCCGGCGAGCGATCTCGTGATCGCCTGCGGCGACAAGATCGGTTTCAACGCGCTTGCGCGCGCCGCCGGCGTTCCCGTTCCGCGAACGGCGACCGGCGCCGATGTTGCGAGCGCCGACGATGTCGCCGCGTTCGGCTTTCCGCTGGTGATCAAGCCGGGCTCGCATGTCGGCTGGTTCGCGTCGGAGGCGGTTGCGCTCGCGGGCGGCAAGTCGCGCAAGATCATCGTCGCCAATGATCGCCAAGAGTTCGAGACGCTGCTCGCCGCGACGCGTCGCTTCACCGATAATTTCATCGTTCAGGAATTCATTCCGGGCGGCGAGGATCAGGTCTATTCGTTTCATGCGTTCGTGCGCGAGGATTTAACGCCGGCCGCTTCGTTTGTCGGGAGGAAGATCAGGACCTATCCGGCGCTCGGCGGCGAAAGCAGCTACATCGCGCTCGTTCGCGATTTTTCGATCCACCGTCTCGGAAAAGACGTCGTTCAAAAGCTCGGCGTCTCCGGCCCGGTGAAAATCGACTTCAAGCGCGATCCGCGCACCGGTCGCGATTACGTTCTCGAGATCAATCTCCGCTTCAATCTCTGGCACCAGCTCGGCGCCGTTTGCGGCGTCAATCTCTTGCTGATCGCCTATCGAATATCTGACGGGCGCGCCGTCGCCGCCGATCGCCGATTATCGGACCGACATCCGCTGGCTCGACATTTACGGCGATTTTCGCGCGTTCCTGTCGGATTACCGGCCGGCAAAGCTCTATTCGTGGAAGACCTATCTCGCCTCGCTGAAGGCGCCGAAAGTCTATCACCTGTTCGCGTGGAAGGATCCGCTGCCGCTCGCGCTTGCCGCGATGAATTTTCTAAGCGCGACGGCGAAACGACTGTTCGGGAGATTATTCTTGCGAGGCGGCGCAGGCGCGCCAGGAAAGATTGACGACGTCGATGCGCGGCGCCGCGTTGAAACGCATCGGCAATCCGACCATGCCGGTTCCTGACGTGACGAAGACGAGGCCACGATCCATGTCCGCAAGGCCGTAGCGCGCGACAAGGCACATCGACCGGAAGAGGGCGCAGGTCACCCACGGAATATTGATCTGTCCGCCATGCGTGTGGCCGGCGATCATGAAATCGACCGCTTCGCGCGGCCGCAATTCGAGGATTGTTGCGGGATTGTGGGTGAGCACGAGGCGCGGACGGTCCCCGCGTTTTTCCAGCAGCACGCGATTTTGCCGATTAGCCCATAATTCGCTCAAGCCCGCGATCTCGATCTCGTCAGCGCCGAGGCGGACCGCAGCGGTCTCGTTATCGAGCATCCGGACGCCGAGCGCCTCAAGCGCCTTCGTCAGCGGCGCCGAGACGTCCGGCCCCGGCAACCCGACATCGTGATTGCCGAGCACGGCGAAGATCGGCGCGCTGATCGCCTCGAACGCGCCGAACGTCTTTGCGTAGCGGTCGGGCTCCAGGAAATAGACGAAGTCGCCGGCGATGAAGACGGCGTCCGCATCGGCTTTTTCGACGCCGCCGCGCGATGCGCCCGATCGGCATCGCATTGCCAAAGAGCCCTTCATGCGTATCGGAAAAAACGGCGATGCGGAGCGACCCCGCTGCGGGAAAACAGCGGGCGAGCGACGCCTCATGCTCGACCGTCAGCAAGATGCGCGGCTCGATGAAGCGCGCATAGGCGAGGACTGACAGGAACAGGAATGACAGCGAGGCGAGAATGCGCTTGGCGCCGCGCCTCTTGCGCAGGGTCCAGACGAGATACGCCGCCGCCGGAAAATAGAGATAGCTCGCGTAAAAGATCGCGAGCTTGAAGGACTCAGGCGGCCCAAGATCGCTCATGCGGGACGCGCGTTCTCGCGCAGCCACGCAGCGAAGTCGGGTTCGCTGATCTCGCCGGACGCAAAGGCAAGCATCGTCGCCGTCGCTTCCGGTTCCGTTGCAACAAGCGAATGTCCGTTGAGTTCAAGAAACAACGCGGCGGTCAGGAACGCTGTCCGCTTGTTTCCATCGACGAAGGGGTGATTGCGTACAATGCCGAACGCATACGCGCCCGCGAGGTCAAATGCATCGGGCTCGCCATAGGCGGCGAGGTTTTCGGGACGCGCGAGCGCGCTTTCCAATAGTCCTTCATCGCGCAGACCGTCGGCGCCGCCGAATCCGGCGAGCGATTTCGCGTGCGCGCCGAAGACGGTCGGCTTCGGGATCCATATCCACGCCATCGGCGCCTACTTCGCGAGCGCGCGCAGGGTGTTTGGATAGCGGGCCATGATTTTCTCAACGACCCGCATATGCTCTTCGAATTCAGAGTCCTTGCGATGCAATTGAAGCCCGGTCTCCGTCTCTGTGACCATGATCTCATCGCCTTCGCTGGCGCCCAAGCCGCGCCAGCACGTCCTTCGGCAGGACGACGCCGAGCGAATTGCCGATCTGGCGGATCTTGAGGACGTCGGGACGCGCTTTTCCGCCCGCAAATTTCGCGGGTTCTTCGGAAAATCCCTTGTTCTTCGCCATGACGCGCCTCGTGGGTACGAATGTTATAATTAGAACATCCGTTATAACGAGTCAACCCGCTATCCCGTCAGCGCCGCGGGATCGATCCGCCCGACGGCCGCGGCGCCCGCCCCGACCGCGGCGGTGAGGCCGGTCGCCTCGGTGAGGAAATTTTCCGCGTAGAACCGCGCGATGGCGATCCGGCCGTTGAAATATGCCTTGTCGGCGCCCGGTTCATTCGCCGCCAGCGCCGCGGCGACCGCGCCGCGCGCGAGGTAATATCCCCCCGCGACATTGCCGAATTGCTTCAGATACGGTGTCGCGCCGGCGAGCACATGCTCCTGATCGATTTTCGCAGCGTCGAGCAGCCAGTCGGTCGACGCCTTGAGCGCGTCGGCCGCTTCGAGCAGGCGCGCGCCGATGATTTTCAGCTCCTCGCGCTTGCCCGCTTTCGCGATCATCGCTTCTTCGCGGACGTCCTGAATGTAGGCCCTGACGCCCAAGCCGCCGTCGCCCTGCAGCTTGCGGCCGACGAGGTCCATCGCCTGAACGCCGTTCGTTCCTTCGTAGATCGCTGCGATGCGCGCGTCGCGAAGGTGCTGCGCGGCGCCGGTCTCTTCGATGTAGCCCATGCCGCCATGCACCTGCACGCCGAGCGAGGCGACGTCGTTCGCCCGATCTGTCGACCACCCTTTTGAAATCGGCGTCAGCAGTTCCTCAAGCGCCTTGGCCTCTGTGCGCTGCTTTTCGTCCGGCGAATGGCGCGCAAGATCATAGGCGACGGCGTTCGCGTAGCAGATGGCGCGCGAGGCTTCGACGAGCGACTTCATCGAATAGAGCATGCGGCGGACGTCGGCGTGCTCGTAGATCGCGATCATCGGGCCTGATTTGACGCCGGCGGCGCGGCCCTGACGGCGATCAAGTGCATAGGCGAGCGCGCGCTGATAGGCGGCTTCCGCGACGCCGACGCCCTGCAGCCCGACGTCGAGCCGCGCGGCGTTCATCATGACGAACATGTTTTTCAGGCCCTTGTTCTCCTCGCCGAGCAGCGTGCCGGTGCACTCGCCCCGTTCGCCATAGACCATCACGGTCGTCGGCGAGCCGTGAAGGCCCATTTTCTCTTCAAGCTTGATGCAGTGCGCGTCATTGCGCGCGCCCAGCGAGCCGTCGGCGTTCACGTGGAATTTCGGCACGATGAACATTGAAATGCCGCCGGTTCCCTCGGGAGCGTCAGGCAGCCTTGCAAGCACGAGATGGACGATGTTGTCCGTCATGTCGTGATCGCCATAGGTGATGAAGATCTTCTGCCCACTGATTTTATAACGCCGGCTTCCGTCAGGATTGACGCCGATCGGCTCGGCCTTGGTGCGCAGGCCTGAAAGGTCGGAGCCCGACTGCGGCTCGGTCAAATTCATCGTGCCGGTCCATGCGCCCGCGACCATTTTCGGCAGATAGGTGTTTTTCTGCCAATCGGTTCCGGCGTGAACGATCGCCTTCACTGCGCCGGTCGTCAGCGTCGTGCCGATCGCGAACGACATGGAAGCGCCGTTCAAGGCGTCGACGAGCGCGTTGGCGAGTGTCGAAGGGAGCCCTTGACCGCCCCATTCCTCCGGAAAGGCGAGCGAATTCCACCCGCCGTCGACATACTGGCGATAGGCTTCCTTGAAACCGGGGCTCGTTCGGACGACGCCGTTCTCAAGCCGCGAGGGCGTCCTGTCCGATCCCCCGTTCAGCGGCGCAACGACCTCGTCGCAATATTTCGCCGCCTCGCCAAGGATCGCATCGACCATGTCGCCCGAGAGGTCCGGATAGGCGCCGGACCGCATCAGCGACGGAAAACCGGCCATCTGGTCGAGCGCAAATCGCATGTCGCGGAGCGGGGTCGAATAGGTCATCTGTAATCCTCTCGAGATCGGTCCCGCCCGCTTTATGCCGAAGCGGCGCGCGGGTCGCTAGCTTTGACGGCAGCGGCGGATTAATCGAGGCGCATGACCGCCAACGCGCCAATGCCGGAAATAATGCGCGCCGCCGCGCCGACAGCGGCCGGGCAGGCGGTCGAACGCGCGACAGCGCTCATTCTCGCCGGCGAGCTTGTCGCGATCCCGACGGAGACGGTCTACGGCCTTGCAGCGGATGCGACGAACGATCGCGCGGTCGCGCGACTCTACGAGGCGAAGGGTCGCCCGTCGTTCAACCCCCTCATCATCCACGTGACGGACCTCGACATGGCGCGCACCCATGTCGAATTTTCGCCAGTCGCCGAGAAACTCGCCAAGGCGTTCTGGCCGGGACCGCTGACCATGGTCCTGCCGCGCCGGCGCGAGAGCGCTGTCTCGCTGCTCGCGAGCGCGGGGCTTGAAACGCTCGCCGTGCGCGCTCCGAACAGCGCCGTTGCGCAGGAACTGATCCGGCGATGCGCGCGGCCGGTCGCGGCGCCGAGCGCCAATCGCTCGGGGACGATCAGTCCGACGACGGCGGAACATGTGCGGGAGAGCCTTGGCGATCGTGTGCGCCTCATTCTCGACGGCGGTCCTTGTCCTGTGGGCGTTGAATTCGACGATTGTGAAAGTCGAAAACGATCGCGCCATTCTTCTTCGGCCGGGCGGCGTCTCGCGCGGCGATATCGAACGCGTCATTGGAAAGGCGCTTGAGGCGCCGAGCACCGCAGCGGTCGAAGCGCCGGGGATGATGCAGAGCCATTATGCCCCGACAGCGCGACTAAGGTTCAACGCGACATCGCCGGCGCCGGACGAAGCCTTTCTCGGCTTCGGCGTGCTCGCCGCGATCGGGCCGAATGCGCTCAATCTCAGTCCCGAGGGTGGCGACCTCGTCGAAGCGGCCGCCAATCTGTTCGCTTATTTGCGCGCGCTGGATCGCCTGTGCGCGGAAAAGGGACTTGCCGGCATTGCGGCGGCGCCGGTTCCCGAGATCGGCCTCGGTGAAGCGATCAATGACAGGCTGAAGCGCGCGGCGGCGCCGCGTGCTTAGCCGATCATGATTTTGCGGGCGTGTTTTTCAGTCCGGGAATTTCCGCAAGACGCGCCAGCGCCGCGCAGATGTCGACGGTCGCAAGCCGCTCTTCCTTGATGAAGGCGAGCGCCCGGTCGCGCATGTCGACGAGCCCGGCGACGCTCGTCGCCATCTTTTCGCGTTTCGCGGCGGACAGATCGTCCCGGTCTTCCAGCTCGGTCGTCGTCGCCGTGATGCGTTCGCAGCCGTCGAGCATGCCTTCAAGCGGCAATATCTCGCTTACGACGTGCGCGTGGATGCGCTTGCGAAGCTCGGCGTCGTGGAGATCGAACAGGCGTTCGCGGTTTCTCTCATAGACCTCCGCCTCGCGGAGCGCGGTGCGGAACAGCCTCAAGGTCACCGGCCCCCAGGGATCGCCGATCCTCTGGGTGGCGATCGCGCGATCAACGAGCGTGTCGATCGAATGCAGGATCTCGCTGAAAAACCGCGCGGCGTCGCGTTCGCGCCGCTTGCGCTCGATCTGGTCCTCGAAATGCTCGCCGATGAGGCCGCCGATCGTCGCCAGCAAGGCGCCGATGACGACGGCGATCAGGGTGTCGAGATTGCCGAGGAAGTCGAATGCGGTTTGCTTCATGGCGCGCCCCCTGTCTCACCGGCTCTTTCACCGGCACGTCGAATGCGCGATCCTTATAGGGTTCGGCCTCGACAACAATGGTCGGCGCGACAGCCCTGATGTCGATGAAATCCGGCTCTGCGGCGAGCGCCGCGACGGCGGTCAGGGCCAGCACGCGAATTCCTTCAGTTGGCGTCGCGCCTGCCTATCACAAAAGCGGGACGGTCAGCGCCTTTCTTGACCTTGCTGCGTCAGGCGGCGAAGGTGGGCGCGGAGAGAAGCGATCAAGGGTATGTGATGCGGGTGGGCGCCGTCGGGCGCATCCTCGGCATTTTAGCCAGTTTTGGGTTCGGCGCGGTCTGCGCCGAAGCGAAGTCGTGCGCGCTTGATCCGGTTTCGGACGGACCCTGGTTCCCTTCGGTCGTCGCCTTCGAGCATTTCGACAGCGGCCGCACCCACGCTTTCCGATGCGCGGAATTCACAGGGACGATTGCCGGGCGCAACGCCGTTTCCGCCGAGAAAGCCGCATCCGGCTATCTGACGCCCTATAATCTCGTCATCGGCGAGGGCGGGGCGCGCTTCATTTACGGCGGCGCCTATGGTGATTTTCCGGGCGCGCCGGGAAGTTTCGTCGCAAAGCTCGGCGATGACGGGAGCGAGATCTGGCGCCGTCAGCTTTTCGATGCGCCGAAGAACGCCGACCGATGGAACTATCCCGGCGTCATCGGCGGTTCACCGCGATGGTTTCCTTTACGCTGCGTATGCAGACGAATTCGCGAAAATCGATCCGTCGACCGGCGCTGTCGCCGCCGCCGTCAGACTGCCGGTGACTGCGTCGCGGGCGAACGCCGCCTATAACGGGTTCAACGCCTTCGCCGATGGCCGCTTCGTGATGAAGACGGTCAACAGGGCCGAAGGCTGCGAACTTCAGGGGTTTTCCGCGTTCTTGCGCTGCGAGGGCGCTCGCGACGTCGCCCCTTCGATGATCACGGTCGTCGATCCCGGTTCCATGGAGATCCTCGCCTCGCTCGAAGCGCGCGAACATATCGGCGGACGCTTGACGACGGCGCGGTTTGACGGCGTCGACCGGCTCTACCTCGTCGGCGCCAAAAGCCTTTACCGCTACAATTGGGACGGCGGGGCGCTGACCCTTGACGAGGACTTCGGGCCGGTTCGCTACACGCTGCCCGGACAAAGCCCGGCGCCGGCGGCGGCGGTTCTTGGCGACTGGGTCGTCCTGCAGACGAACGCCGTTCCCGCGAAAACGCCGATGAGCGTCGTCGCTGTCAACCAGCGCGACGGGCGCCTTGTCCGCCTCAATCCGTTCGAGAATGTTCCGCCCTGGGAATATACGTTCGGATCGAAATCCTTCCTGCCGGCGATGCTGAGCGTCGATCCCGCGAACAGCCGGGTTTACATCGCCGACGGCGGCTTTGGCCTCGTCGCGGCCTATTCATTCAATCAATCGACGGGGAAAATGCGCGAGCTCTGGATGGAAAAGCAGCGCACCTTGAATTTCTCGACCCTGATCGGAACGCCGGAAGAACGCGTCTGGATCGGCACCGACATTCGCGGCCTTTGCCTCTTCATGAAGTGCCTTCGATCCTACAAGACGGAAGAGATCGTTTTCCGGAACGCGGCGACCGGCAAGGAGATCGGGCGGTCGAAAAAGCTGCCGAAAATGACGACCGGCGCGCTGGTGACGCCGGGCGACGACGGCGCAATCTATTATCTCGGCCTTGCGGGCGACATCTTCAACGTGACGGTCGCGGCGAAAGAGTAAGCGCGCTTACGCCTTCGCGTCCTTGCGCATTTTTTCGCGCAGGAAGTCGATCGGCTTCAAGCCGGTCTTCGTTTCATAGTGCCAGTAGGTCCAGCCGTTGCAGGCTTCGAGCTTTTGGACATGGGCGCCGATCTTGTGGATCGAGCCTTCGACGGCGCCGTCGGGGCCCTTGACCGCGATCGATCCGTCCGCCCGGACGCGCGCGGCGTATTTTTTCTGCGGCGCGTAAAGCGTCGCGCCGGGTTTCAGCAATCCCTTTTCGATGATCGATCCGAACGGCACGCGCGGGCTCGACCGCTTCGAGGGCGTCACGTTCAAGGCGTCGGCGTCCGACGGCGATCACCGCCGCAATGCGCTTGGCCGCCGCCGCGATGTAGTCCTTGTCGCGATCGATGCCGATGAAATGGCGGCCGAGCATTTTGGCGACCGCGCCCGTCGTGCCCGACCCGAAAAACGGATCGACGACGATGTCGCCGGGATTGGTCGTCGCGAGCATCACGCGATAGAGAAGCGCTTCGGGCTTTTGCGTCGGGTGAATTTTTGCGCCCGATGCGCCTTTAAGGCGCTCATTGCCGGTGCAGATCGGCAAGAACCAGTCGGACCGCATCTGAAGATCGTCGTTCGCGGTCTTCAGCGCCGAATAATTGAAGGTCGGCCGCGATTCCTTCGACTTCGACGCCCAGATCAGCGTTTCATGCGCGTTCGTGAAGCGCGTGCCGCGGAAATTCGGCATCGGATTGGCTTTCACCCAGATGACGTCGTTGAGGAGCCAGTACCCGAGATCCTGCAGCGCCGAGCCGACGCGGAAAATGTTGTGGTAGGAGCCGATGACCCAGATCGCGCCGTCGGGTTTCAAAATCCGGCGCGCTTCGGCGAGCCACGCGCGGGTGAATGTGTCATAAATCTCAAACGATCCGAAACGGTCCCATTCGTCGTCGACGCCGTCGACCCGGCTGTTGTCCGGCCGGGTCAGCTCGCCGCCGAGTTGCAGATTGTAGGGCGGGTCGGCGAAAACGAGATCGGCGAAATTGTCGGGAAGCGAGCGCAGAACCTCGATCGAATCGCCGGCGATGATCTTGTCCAGATGATCGGCGGGATCGCGCAGCGGCGCGGTGATCGATCGCGCGGCGACCGCTTTCAAGGCGACCGTCTTGTTCTTCTCGTTTTTTGCGATCGCCATTCGTCCGCCTCCCAATCAAGGACGCGGAGGATGAGTTCAGGCGGCGACTCGCCGTCAATGAAAATCGTTGTAAATCAATTGTTTACGAAGGTTACCGAGATGTTGACAGGAGCGTTGCGGACGACGCTTCATACAACATGTTGTGGATCGGCGAGAAGGATCGCCGATGATGTGGGGTGACGCCATAGCGACCGAGCGCCTCGCGATGCGCCGGCGCCGCGTAGCCCTTGTTCGACTGCCACTGGTAATTGGGATAATCGCGCGCGAGTTCGTGCATCATCCGGTCTCGCGTCGTCTTCGCGATGATCGACGCCGCCGCGATCGACATCGACAAGAGGTCGCCCTTGACGACCGTGTAGGCGGGACAGCTGAGCTTCGGTTTGATGTTGCCATCGACGATCGCGATCGCGGGCGCAAGCGGCAGATTGGCGACCGCGCGCGCCATGGCGAGCAGCGACGCGCGCAGGATGTTCATCCGGTCGATTTCTTCAACGCTGGAGACGCCAACGCCGACGCGCGCCGATCTCCAGAGCGCGGCGGCGAGTTCGCGCCGGCGCTTTTCGGTCAGCGTCTTTGAATCGCGAAGGCCGTCCGGCGTATTGGCGCGGTCAAGAATGACCGCGGCGGCGACGACAGGCCCCGCCCAGGGCCCGCGCCCGGCTTCATCGACGCCGGCGACAAGGCCTTCAAACTGGTCCTCGATGTCGAATGTCGGCGTTTCGACCATGGTGGTCTCCAAGCGTTTCAAATTCGAAACGATGCTTCGCCGATTCGCGAGGGCCGGAAACGAAGGGAAGCCGGCTTGGGGGAAACCAGTCAGCGCTTCGACCTTTGCGCGGCCTCGAACGCCGCGAGCTGTTCCGCGTGTCGCTTGCTTGTGGTGGCGCTTTTTCCACTCGGCGTAGGGCATGCCGTAAACCGCCTCGCGCGCCTCGTCCTTGGTCAGGCGACGTCCGCGCTCGTCCGCCGCTTCCTTCATCCAGTCGCCAAGGCAGTTGCGGCAGAAGCCGGCGAGAGTCATCAGATCGATGTTCTGGACGTCCGTCCGCTTGTCCAGATGCGCAACAAGGCGACGAAACGCGGCGGCCTCGATTTCGGTGCGGGATTTTTGGTCGAGGGGCATGTGACTTACTTTAGCGGAATAAATTGCATTACACGATCCCGAAGATCGGGTTGTCCAACAAGCGACGCATCGTGAAACCTAAGGCCGGCATCAATTTGATGCTGCTAGCGGGCGATCGTAAGGCGAATTTCGGTCTCATCCCTTGGCTTGCCTCTACCCCATGTATTTTCGATTTTGCCCGACTTTGCGAGTGCGACGCACTCATCCTTGACATTGGTTTCGCGTAATCACAAATCTCTGCAGCACGGCCAACCGCACTGTGGGGAACGGCATCGCGCGGCTGTTCTCCGCGAGCATCGCCAATATGTACTCGCCAGCTTTCTCTTTTTCAGTCTCGACAAATTGTCAACATCCGCGCTGCGTATCGCGGCATCCATGCCCGCGAACAAATCAGGGGAGCTCGTTCAGTTCGCGCTTTCTGTTCAGTCGCGGTGGCGCGATCCGCCGACCTGTTGTTTCAGCGCCTTGTATTCGGTGTCGCGGAAGGTGCTGAGACCGGCCTTGTATTTTGTCGCTATGTCAGAGCAAGAAGTCGGGCGATCAATCGTAGGCCGGTAAATTCGTGTCGAAACGACAAACTCAATTGGCCCGCGAGCATAAGTGTTTCGCGAAATCGGGCTTCGACGGCCATGCCTCGAGGAAGGCTAAGATCAAGGCGTTCAGCCCAGCCGGGCCCGCCAAGGATGGGATCAAACGACGCTACGGTATTTGGATCCGACATCGCGACGGCACGATTGATAAAGTCGTACATGAAATTGACGATGACTTCGGTTTGGCGCGGCGTGATCAGTGGCTTGATGCGATCAAAACCGAATCCGATCCAACCCGTCGGATCGATGAACACGAGCGCGAATGATCGATCGATGAATTTACGAATGTCGTTACCGCGTCGGTGAATTCACCACCGTGCGTTCGGATTTCAAAGCCTTCGTCTGGCCTGTGATAAGGCGTCACGGCAGACTGCAATTTCTCGAAAGCGCCATCGCCGATAGAAAACATCCTGCTGCATTTGTGGCTTCAATTGTTCTTGCGTTTCAGCACGGTAATCGCCGAACGTATTTCAGCTCATCGCGCTTCACGAGCTGGGACGTCACGTAAGTCATTCCACTTTGGCAGCCTGAATATCTCCGGGCTCGAAATGCGCGTCTTTGCGTACCAACTTTTGGGTGACGCCGACTTTCGCTGCATTGATAGCGAATCCGTCTTTCTTCGCCGCATGGTGCGATTGTTTCGCCACCGACCCCATTGAATTCCAGAAAGATCAACAACTCCGATTGCAGCGAGAAGCGGTTCAAAGCTGATGAACCTCACGGCGGCAGGCGCCGCTTGAAGATGTCTGATGCGCGCTACATATCTCGCGCTCTCAACTGATACGCCGAGCCAGATGTGCGCTGGCGCATGATCGCTTGGGTACCTGTTCCGAAGGTAGCGTGCCATCAGCGAGCTGCGCTTGGTCAGCACCTGATATGTATGCCAATCCGCAGCCTCCATCGTATCGAAAACAGCGTCGATGAATGATTTTGGAACTTCCTTATGGAACAAGTCGCTCATCGAGTTAACAAAAATGCGTCGTGGCCGACGCCACTGCATCGGCTGAGCAAGTATCTCTGGCCTTAATGTCAGATCGAACCCATTCTCAAACGGGTGTCCTGCAACGCCGCGAAAGCGCTCGGCGAAGCGCTCAGCGTAGCAAGAGTCGCAACCCGCCGTAATCTTTGAGCACCCCGTTACCGGGTTCCAAGTGGAGTCAGTCCATTCGATTTGGGTCGCATCGGCCATGAGCCACCATGTGGTGCGTTCAAAACAGCGTCAACTGCGCCGTCTTCTCCGCCGGCCGCCGGAACAGCGCCGGATCGAGCTTCGGCGCGTCGGCGGATATGCCGATCCGTTTCGTCGCCTTGTCGAAACGCTCCTTGATGAGTTTGGCGAAAACGCTGCGCGGGGTTTTGGCGCGCGACCATTCGACGTCGTAATCGCGTCCGCCGTTCATGTCGCGAATGTGGCGCATGACGCGCGAGGCGCGGTCCGGATACGCCGTCTCGAGCCATTCCTTGAAGAGGCCGGAAACCTCAAGCGGCAGGCGGATCACGGTGTAACCGGCCCACGCCGCGCCGGCGTCTTTCGCGGCTTCAAGGATTTCCTCCATTTCGTGATCGTTCAGGCCCGGAATCATCGGCGCCGTCATCACGCCGACGGGAACGCCTGCATCCTTGAGCGCGCGGATGGCTGACAGGCGCTTTGCCGGCGTCGAGGCGCGCGGCTCCATCGCGCGCGCGAGTTTCCTGTCGAGCGTCGTCACCGACAGCATCGTCTTCACGATCGCCGCGTCAGCCATCGGCTGGAGGAGGTCGATATCGCGCGTGATGAGCGCCGACTTCGTCAGCACGGAGACGGGGTGATTGTATTTCGCGAGAACGCCAAGAACGCCGCGCATGATCGCGAATTTCTTTTCGATCGGCTGATAGGGGTCGGTGTTGGTCCCGATCGCGATATGGCGCGGGCGATAGGATTTCGCGGCGAGTTCGCGGTCGAGCAGCGCGGCGGCGTTCGGCTTGGCGAAGAGCTTGGTTTCGAAATCCATGCCGGCGGAGAGGCCGTAATAGGCGTGCGTCGGCCGCGCGAAACAATAGATGCAGCCATGCTCGCACCCGCGATAGGGATTGATCGACCGGTCAAAGCCGACGAACGGGCTTGAGACGTAATTGACGATCGTTCGCGGCGTTTCCGTCGTCACGTCGGTCTTCAGCGGCGGCAATTCTTCGTCGTCCGCCCAGCCATCGTCGACCGTTTCGCGCGACAGGGGTTCGAACCGTCCGGAAAGATTTGAGCGCGCGCCGCGGCCCTTCGCCTGGGCTGGCGGTCGTGCCTCTCGTGGGCTGCGAGAGGCCGGAGAAGAGCCTGCGGCGCGCGTCATTGAAGGAGGGTAGCAGCGAAAAAGAACAAAGCAAGAACAAACTTTCCACCGAGGCTGGTTGAGCGGGGCTTTTACGCGCCGCCTCCGCGGCTTACGGATGTCGGTCATGTTCGAAAGCGCGCCGGTTTCCGTTGTGATTCCAACGCTCAATGCGGCGGCGAGCCTGCCGGCGACGCTCGCCGCCTTCGCGCCCGCCGCCTTCGATGGCTTCATTCGCGAGCTCATCGTTTCGGACGGCGGCTCGACCGACGCGACCCTCGCGATCGCCGAGGAAGCAGGCGCGCGCGTCGTCGGCGGCAAGGCGGGGAGGGGCTTGCAGCTTGCCAGAGGCGCCGCCGCCGCGCGCGGCGCCTGGCTTCTCTTTCTCCACGCCGACACGACGCTCGGAGAGGGATGGTTCAAGCGAAGCCGCGCGCTTCATCGACGGCGGCGAGGATCGCGCGGGCGTCTTCACGCTCAAATTCGACGATCCGCGGCCGGCGGCGTCGATCGTCGCTGCAGGCGCCATGATCCGCACAAGGATTTTTTCCTCGCCCTATGGCGATCAGGGCCTCCTCGTCTCGCGGCCGCTCTACGAGTCAGGTCGGCGGCTACAGGGCGATGCCCCTCTTTGAAGACGTCGATCTTGTCGATCGCGTCGTTCGCTCGAAAGGCCGGCGCGCGCTTCATGTCCTCAAGGCGACCGCGACGACGTCCGCAGACCGCTATGCCCGCGACGGATATGCGAGGCGCGTCGTAAGGAACGCCTGCTGTCTCGCTTTATACCGCCTGGGCGTTGCGCCGCAGAAGATCGCAGTGTTTTACGGATGAACCGCACACTGATCATTTTCGTGAAGGCGCCGGTCGCGGGGCGCGTCAAGACGCGCCTCGCCCGCGATCTCGGTCCCGGGCGCGCAGCGGCGATCTTCCGGCATCTGACGACCCAGACCGTTGCGGAGGCCGCCAAGGGCGACTGGCGCACCCTTCTCGCTATCGACCCGCCCGCCGCCATAGGTGGATTCTCGACTGTCTGGCCGCCCCGCTACGGGCGCATGGTCCAGTCGCGGGGCGATCTTGGAGAGCGCATGAAGACGGCGTTCGACGCAGCGCCAACAGGCCCGGTCGTCATTATCGGCGCCGACGCGCCGGGGCTCCGGGCGCGCCACATCCGCCGCGCCTTTCATGCGCTCGCCGGCGCCGACGTGGTGTTCGGTCCGTCCGAAGACGGCGGCTATTGGCTGGTCGGGCTTTCACGGCGGCGCACAGCTGATGGAATTTTCCACAGGGTGCGCTGGTCGACGAAGCACGCGCTCAAGGATTCAATCGCGTCCCTGCCGAAAGGATTTCGCGTCGCCATGATCGGGCGCTTGCGGGATATTGACGACGTCAAGGACCTCCGGTCGGTCGGCCCGCGCGCATTTCAGCGCTCGCTCGCGCGGGTTTAGGCCGCAAGCGTTTTCAGATTGCGCTGCTGATTGTGATGCCGCGCGAATTGCTCCGGCATTGGCGATTGCGTATCGTCCCGCCGCCGCAGCCCGGCGGCAAAAGCCGCCGTGGAGAGAGAGCGGCCAAGTCGGGAGAAAAAGGGACTCCAATGGCGATTTTCACGCATATGGTCGTCGGCACGAACGACCTCGAACGATCGAAGAAATTCTACAACGCAACGCTCGGCGCGCTCGGGCTGAAGAGCGTCGGCCCGATGGGCGCGAACGGGCACATGTGGGGCAAGGACGGCCCTGAATTCATCGTGACGAAGCCGGCGAACGGCCTTCCCGCGACCTACGCCAACGGCGGCACGCTCGGATTCGCGGCGCCGAACCGCAAAGCCGTTCATGCATTCCACGAAGCCGGCTTGAAAGCCGGCGGCACCTGCGAGGGCGAGCCCGGTCCGCGCACGTTTACGCCGACTGCTTACGCGTCTTACCTTCGCGACCCGGACGGCAACAAGATCTGCACCTATTGCTTTGCAGCGGAATAACCAGGGCGCGGCTGCGGCCGTTGCTTGAATTCCGGCGGCGCGCGGTCTCGAATGGCCGCGCGCCGTTTTCATGTGAAGGGGTATCGGACGATGGCAAGAATTCTTCGGGATCGTGCTCGCGTTGATTCTCGCGGCTGCCGTCGGCGTTTTCTTTTTTGTCATTCCCTCACGCGTCGATCGGTCGCTGAACAAGATTGTTCCGCACGCGCCCTATGAAATCAGCGAGGAGGCGCGGGCGCTGCATGTGGGCCTTCGTCTCGCCGACCTCCATGACGACGCGCTGCTGTGGGACCGCGATTTCACCGCGCGCAACGAGCATGGGCACACCGACGCGCCGCGCCTCATCGCCGGCGGCTACCGGCTTCAGGTTCTGGCGGCGGTGACCAAAACGCCGAAGAAGATGAATTACGACAACAACACCGGCGACACCGATAACATCACCTTGCTGACGATCGCCCAGCGATGGCCGATGAAAACCTGGTCGAGCCTCGCCGCGCGCGCGTTTCACATTGCAGGACGCGCCGCCGCCGCCGAGCGCCGCTCAAAGGGCGAGATCAAGATCGCCCGCACGCGCGGCGACCTTGGCCTGACAAACCCGCTCACCATCGTACTTGCGACGGAAGGCGCGCATCCGCTCGAAGGGAAACTCGAAAATATCGATCGGCTTTATGACGCAGGCTATCGCGTGCTCGGTCTCCAGCATTTCTTCGACAACGAACTTGGCGGCTCGCTGCATGGGGTCTCGGGCGCGGGCCTTTCTGATTTCGGGCGCGAGGCGGTCCTTGCAGCGACGAAAAAAAGCATGATCATCGACGTCGCGCATTCATCGGAGGCGGTGGTTCGCGACACGCTGGCTCTCATCGATCAGCCGATGATCGTGTCTCATACGGGCCTTCGCGGCCATTGCGACAGCCCGCGCAATCTTCCCGACGATCTGATGAAGGAGATCGCCGTGCGCGGCGGCCTCATCGGCGTCGGCTTCTGGGACGGCGCCGTTTGCGAGGCGAGCCTTCAATCCATCGTCGAGGCGATCGTCTATGCGATTGGGCTTGTGGGCGCCGATCATGTCGCCCTCGGTTCCGACTTCGACGGCGCGACGACGGTTCCCTTCGATGCGTCGGAAGCGGTCGCGCTGACCGACGGCCTCTTGAAGGCTGGCGTCGACGAGACGACGATCAGGGCCATCATGGGAGAGAACGCGATCAGGTTCTTTTCGGAGAACCTGCCGGCCTAGAACGTCAGCCGCAACGACAGGGAATAGCGCCGCCCGACCGGGTCGTAATATTCCGGCGCGAAGTTCCCGATGTCGTTGAACGCCGTAATCGCCGGCTCCTTGTCCGTGATGTTCTTGACGCTCGCCTGAACGTATGCCTGATCCGTCACGTCAAAACGCAGCGTCGTGTCCAGATACAGCGCGGCGGGCACCCTTGCCTCCGGAATGTCGAGCTGTTGCGTCAGCGCGCGACCGCGACGGTTGGCGTAGCCGACGAGGCTCCATCGGCCGGCGTCGATGCCTGCTGAAACAAGCGTCCTGTGCCGCGGGAAGTCGATGAGGCCGTCAAGGCGCATGGTTTCTCCCAAGCCGTCGGTTGATTCGACTTTGTCCGTGTAAGTGTGAAGCGCGCTGACCCAGATCGAATCGAGGCTCGGGATCGCTTCTGGTTGAACGGCGTAGCGAAATTCAAGATCAAGGCCGCGCCATTTCAATGCGCCGATGTTATGAAGCGTCGAGTCGTAGGAGGCGATCTGCCGGGTGACCGGATCGCGAACGATCGACGGCGATCCGGTGCGCGCGTTGACCGCGCAGGCGGGGCTCGAAAAACTTTCGCTCGAATAGCAGGCGCCGAGCACGTCCGCGTATCCGCCGATCGAGTCTGAGATTTCATAGTCGAGCCAGGTGGCGGATAATTGCAGTTTGCCCGGAATTCGGGGGAGGAGGTCCGTCGGCGATATCGTAACACCGTAAGCGCCGGTTCTGACCCGCTCTGAGTCAACGTCTGGGTTGCCGTAAAACGTAGAGGTCGCAAGCGGCGCCGTTTGCGCGAATCCCGCGGGCACGCCGAGCGGGCCGGCGCTCGCGCAGTTCGCCTGAACGATCGCCGTCTGGCGTGCAGGATCAAGTCCGCAAGGATCGCTGAAGGCCATTTCCATCGTCGAGCCGATTGAAAACAGCTCGAGAACGTCGGGCGCCCGCTCGCCGATGTGCTGGCGCGTGAAAAGCGAGACGCCCTTGACAGGACGCCAGTCGAGTCCCGCCTCAAAATTGAATGCGGAATCGAATTGATCGGACTTGGTGACCCTTAATGCGAGCGACCCGTCGACCTCGCCGGGAAATGCGGCGGAGCGAAACAAGGCGGTTTGAATCTCCGCGTAAGCGTCGAGGGTGCTGACGGCGCCGTCATTCTCAGTCGCGCCGAGATAACCGATGGGCGCCGACCCTATCGGTGCGAATTCTCGATCCGTAAGAGACGTGCGGCGCAATTCAATTCCAGCGGACGCGACGCCCTCGATCTCTTCGGAAAATTCGAGCGCCGTCGACGCCGTCGCGGCGATCTCGTGCTCTTCGGTGGACGTCACCCGGAGAATTTCAGGGATCGTGATGAAATCGAGCGCGGCGTCAGATATCTCCGGCGCGCCGAAGAAGTCGACGAGGCTGCATCCGGCGGCCGCAGCGCAGAGCGCGGGGTCGAGCGCGGTTTGAAGCCGGTTAAGATCAATCCGGTCTTCATCGCGGTTTGCGACCCGGTTGTGCGAATAACGATAGGTAATGGCGAACGCGCCGGTGCTGCGATCGCCGGTCTCGACGCCGGCCGCGATGTCGATATAGCGCCGATCGATCTGACCACGGCGGGGGCCGAGTTCGACGTAGCGGTGATCGTAAATAATTCCTGTCGCGGCGGCGCCAAAATTCGCCGACACGAGATCGCGCAGCGACTGCGGCAGGAACGGATTTGAAAGGGGAATGACCGCTGCGTCCCCGGTTAACGGGTCGGCCCCGCGTCCGCTCGTTGCGGGCAACGGCGCCAATAGCCCGTCCGTCGCCGACAAGCCGGCGCTGACCTCCGCGAAAACACGCCAATCCGACGTGAGGTTTCCGACAAAGGATGCAAGGCCCAGCACCCTGTCGTTCGGCAAGACGACGCTCTGCCATGCAGACCAATTGTAGAGTTGGTCAAGCTGCGCCGAAAATGGCGACAGCGACCCGTCGGAATTGGGAACGTAACTCTCATTGGTGGAAAAGTTCGCGACAGAGCCGTCCGTCAGTACGACGCCGCCAATCAACCCGCGATCGGTTATGACGGTTCCGCCGTACCCGGGCTGGAAAATTCCGGTGCTGTAAGACGTCTTGATTCCGTTGAGCCCGAACCCGTAGGGCGTCGCGCTGAATTCGCGATCGGCGCCGATGAGCCCTTCGTTTCTGGTGACGTTGACGCCAAAAGTGAAATTGCCCAATCCCTCGACATCGGTTCCGCCGACGGCGTGGATCGAGATTTCCTCGCTGTCGCCGCGTTCGGAGATGCCGAGATGGGTTCCCGCTTCAAGCCCGACAAGGCCGGACTTCGTGACAAAATTGATCGTTCCCGCGACGGCGCCTCCGCCGTACCGCGCGCCCCCCGGCAGGCCCTGCACTTCTATTCTTTCGAGAAATGGTTCGGCGATAGAGTTCAAATCGACGCCGCCGATTTCGTCATTTCCGCCGGTCGTCAGCGTGCGCCGCCGGCCGTTGACGAGAACCATCGTTCGCTTCGGCGCAAGACCGCGCAGATCCGCGAGGTTGATCCCCGCTGTCGCGCCATAAAGAGCGGTGTTTGACGGCGTGAACGAAGCGAGCGCCTGAGGCAATTGATGGATCGCCTCTGCCGGGCTGGTGACGCTGAGATATGCGAGGTCGTCCGCGGTGATGTCGAAAATGCGTTTTGATCCCGCGACCGCATTCGCAAAGGGCGCCGATCCCAGCACCAGAATGGTGTCGATCGGCGTTTCGAGTTCATCGTAGCGCTCGGTCGCTGTCGCGATCGCCGGTTCAGGCGCCGGAGCCTCGGTGATCGCGAAGGTTTTGGGCGTCACTTCCTGGAGGTCGAGCCCGACGGCCCGCAGAGCACGCGCGAGCGACATGGGCGACACGTATTCTGCGTCGCCCAGGGCAAGCTTTTTCCCCTCGATGCGCCGGCTATCGAAGATAAATGAATAACCTCGCTTCACTCGCAAGGACTCGAGGACCTGCTCAACGGGAACCGCGGCGCCTTTCTCATCAGACGGGGCGAGGGATGCGCTCGCCTCCAAGGCGGCATAAGCTTTTCCCGACCCTGCATGCGCGCGATCGCCGACGGCAGCTGGCGCCGTCATCGCAGCAATGCAGAAGAGCAGGAGGCTCCGCTTCATGGTTCCGCCGATCGCCGCAAGACAGTGCGCGCGGGCTCGTCTCCGCCCTCAAGGTCGAAGGCGATCTCCAGAGCCCTGACCGCCGTGTCGCGGTCGGTGATGTCGAATTCTCCGGTGACGGGGAGATCCGCGAGCGTCTCGTCCTCGATCACGATGGGCGTCTCAAAATAGCGGTTGAGCGAACGAACGACGTTCGCGAGCGGTTCTTCGCGGAAGCGCGCCTTTCCGTTTCGCCAGGCGAAGGCGAGGCTCGCGTCAAAGCGATGAACGCCGCCCGCGGCGCCGGCGGCGTCAATTTCAATCATGTCGCCAGCAAGAAGCGTCGCCTGGACCCCGTTTTGCGGCGTGACGTCGACGACGCCGGTAAGGACATGGACGATCGACCGCGCCTCTTCGCTCGAAACCGAGAACGACGTTCCGGTGACGGCGATCGTCGCTGTCGGCGTACTGACGATGAAGGGTCGCTCGCGGTCCTTTTCAACGTTGAAGAACGCTTCGCCGGCCGCAAGCTCGACTGAGCGATGTTCGTTGTCGAACGTGACGGCGAGGCGGGACGCCGTATTGAGTTCGACTTCCGACCCGTCCTCCAGAACGACGCGGCGGGATTGTCCGACATCGGTGGCGTATTCGGCGGTTTCGATCGCGCTCCGGCTGTCGAAAAATAAAGCTGTCAGCCCGACGCCCGCCGCGGCGGCGAGACCCGCGGCGATCCGCATAAAGCCTGATCTTCGACCATGCTCCGTTTCGCGCAGCCTCAGCATTGAGTTGCCGCTCGAACTCCGCGGCAAGGAGATCTGGACCAGCTGCGTCCGCGCTTGCGAGAATTTCTTCCGTCTCGGCGAATGCAGCCCGGTTTGCAGCGGACGCCGCAAGCCAGTCCTCAAACGTTCGTCGCTCCTCGGCGTTCATCGCGCCGGATAGCTTTCTCGCCGTCCAATGCAACGCTTCCTCCGAAGGATCCCCGTTGCGCCCCTGATCTGTGAGCCGTTGTGTCATTTTGCTTTTTTTATGTCTTCGTTTGTTGCTATTGATGCCGGGTCCGCCTGTTTGGCAGGGGGACGATTTTTGACGACTGGCCGGACTTCTCCGTCGTCTCGCGCAGCGCTTTCAGCGCCGCGATGATGTATTTTTCGATGCTGCTTTCCGAAACTCCAAGGATGACTGAAATCTCCCGGTAGGTTTTCTCCTCGAACCGGCTCAGCACGAACGCGCGGCGCGCCTGGTCGGGCAGCGAATTGATGGCGCGAAGCGACGCCGCGATCTCCTCGCGTGCGAGCGCCGTCGTCTCGGGCGACGGCGCCTTGCAAGCGACCTGCTCAATCGGATTTTCCTTGGACGAGGAGCCTGAATCGATCCTTAGCGACTGCATGCGCTTGCGGGCGCGAAATTCATTGGCGGCGAGGTTCGCCGCCGTCTTGAAAATCAGCGCCTGAAGATTGTCGATTTTCTGGGTCTGGGCGTAGCGCCACACGCGAAGATAAGCGCTTTGCGCGATATCGCGCGCCGTTTCGACATCGCCGAATTTTTGGGCGAGCCAGCGCACGAGCATTCGGTCGTGCCGTTGCATGGCGCGACCAAGCTCCTTCCCGTCCGCTTCGGAAAGGACGCCGTCAATTTCGCGGTTTACGTCGCGACCTATACCGTCCACGCGCCCACATCCTGTCTCGAACGAAGTCAAACTTCGCTCGTGCAATCCGTCCGCCATCCTCCGCCTTCCGCTTCCCCATTATTCTTTGAGGGGTATTGCGCGTTCGGTGTCTGATGGTCGTGACGTCGATGGTGAGCCCGTCGATAGTCCTCCAGTTAAACTGGTCGGAATGCGTGCAAGGCATTCCGACCACTTTTGGAGCCTAGCGCCCAATCTCCTTCGGGCGCAACCGGTCCCCCCAGGCCTTACTGTTGCGCAGCGGCCACAAGATCTCAGCGTTCCCGATTCGGGACTGAGGGCGGCGGATGCGTGGCTGTCTCACCCCATGCGCAGGGCTGTGAAGGACCGGATTCCCGGTTCGAGGGGTCGTTTGCGCATCAACAAACCTCAACTGGATAGGGGCTTTCATGCAAAATAAAGCGATCAATCGACGGGAGAGCGGGCTCCTGTCGCGCGCCTCAGTGCTTGCGCTGGCGTCAGCGACCCTCGTTACGCCGCAATTCGCCTTCGCCCAGGATGCGGCGACGGATGACGAAATCATTGTCACCGGTTCGCGCATTCCTTCGGCCAACGCCGCCTCGGCCAGCCCGGTCACGACGATCGGCAATGTCGAGTTCGACATCCGCGGCACGACCCGCGTCGAGGACCTCGTCAACACTTTGCCGCAGGCGATCGCCGCTCAAGGCGCCAACACGTCTAACGGCGCCACCGGCACGGCGCAGGTCAACTTGCGCGGCCTTGGCGCCAACCGAACTCTCGTCCTCATCGATGGCCGCCGCTTGCAATATGGGTCGGCGATTTCCTCCGCGCCGGACCTCAACCAGATTCCGAGTGCGTTGGTCGAGCGGGTCGATGTTCTGACCGGCGGCGCGTCTGCCGTCTACGGATCGGACGCCATCGCCGGCGTCGTCAATTTCATCATGATCGACGATTTCGAGGGCGTGCGAATCGACGCGCAACTTTCTGGAAATCAGCATTCAAACAATAACGCGGATGCGATCGGAATCCTCGAACACAGAGGGTTTGCACCCCCGGAAAAAGGCGTCTTCGACGGCAAGGGCCAAGAAGTGACGCTGATGATAGGCGCCAACACTGAGGACGGCCGCGGCAACGTGACGGCTTACGCCGGTTATCGCAATAACGATCTGATTTCTGAAGGAGACCGTGATTATTCAGCGTGCCAATATGGAGGCGGCACATTCACGGCCGGCCGGCCTTTCGGCTTCGGTTGCTCGGGCTCCCCGACCAACCTCAACGGCACCTTCGCGACGCCGGGAGGCACCTACACGCTTGATGAAAACGGCCCTGGAAACACCTTCAGGCCCACCGACGTGTTCTTCAACCCGCTGTCGCCCGACGCCTTCAATTTCGCGCCGACGAACTTCTATCAGCGTCCGGACGAGCGCTACATACTCGGCGCGTTCGCCAAATACGAAATCAATGATCACGTCGAAGCCTATTCACAGGCGATGTTCTACGATTACACGTCGGATGCACAGATCGCCTTTTCGGGCACCTTCTTTGAGCCGACATCGATTAACTGCGACAACCCGCTGATGTCAGCGCAGCAAGCGGGGCTGATCTGCGGCGCTAACGCTGGTTTGCCGGTTAACGCCACACTCTATCCGGGCAAGCGGCTTGTTGAGACGGGGGCTGGCCGCAACGACCATATCCGCCTGACGAGCTTCCGCATCCTCTCCGGTGTTCGTGGCGAAGTGTTTGAAGGCTGGAATTACGACGCGTTTTTCCAGTATGCGAATACGCACAACGCACAACGGTACGAAAACGATGTGCAGACGTCGCGGTTGATCAAGGCGCTTGACGTTATTGACGTAGGCGGTGTGCCAACCTGCCGTTCCGTTGTGAATGGAACGGATCCCGCCTGCGTTCCGCTCGACATTTTCCAGATCGGCGGCGTCACGCCGGCGCAAGTGGCTTATCTGTCCGTCCCGTCATTCCAGGACGGCAACACCTACCAGTACATGGGCCAAGTTACGCTGACAGGCGACCTTGGCCAGTACGGCATGAAATCGCCTTGGGCGGACGACGGGATCGGCATCGCCGGCGGCGTCGAGTGGCGCAAAGACGAGCTCAACTATCAGCCAGACGCGCTGTTCCAAGCGGATGATCTCGCCGGTCAAGGCGGCTCGACTCCGCCGACGATCGGCTCGATCGAGAACACAGACTTTTTCGTCGAGGCGGAAATTCCACTAGTGTCGGGCATGGCGTTCGCGGAATCGTTGAAATTCAGCGGCGGCTACCGCCATTCCGACGTATCGACGGCCGGCGGCTATTCGACCTGGAAACTGCAGGGCGACTGGCAGGTTACGCCGGACATCCGCGTTCGCGGCGGATGGCAGAGGGCCGCGCGGGCTCCAAATGTCATCGAAACGTTTACGCCGCAGCAGACTGGTCTGACAGCATTGACGGCAGTCGGCGGAACCAGCGATCCGTGCGCTGGCGTCGCGCCGCGCGCTACGCTGGCGCAATGCATGAACACCGGAGTCTCGGCGGCCCAGTACGGCACGATCGCCAACAACCCGGCAAATCAGTACAATGCGGTCTTCGCCGGCAACTTGAACCTCAGGCCGGAAGTCTCCGACACCTACACGGTCGGTGTCGTGCTGACGCCTGAATTTGTTCCGGGCAATCTGTTCCTCTCGGTCGACTATTTCGACATTCTGGTTGATGACTTCATCAGCGCACCGTCAGGCGACAACGTCATGACCCAGTGCCTGGCGACCGGCGATCCGCAGTTTTGCAGCCTTATCAATCGCGCGCCCGGGAGCGGCACGCTTTGGATCGGGAGCGTCGGCCTCATCAACTTGATTAACGGCAACACGGGGTCGCTCGCGACATCAGGCATCGATATCAACGGCAGCTACAGCTTTGATCTCGACGAAGTGGGTCTCGGCAACGCTGGCGGGTTATCCTTCGACTTTGTCGGAACGTATCTCCTCGACTTCTTGATCGAGGAAGTGGACGGGTTGCCGAAGCTTGGCTGTGACGGCAAATATGGCGGCGCCTGCGACGTCTACAGCGGCAGCCCGCTCCCGGTCTGGCGTCACAAATTGCGGACGACATGGGAATCGCCAATCGGGATCGACGCTTCTGTCTCATGGCGGATGTTCTCGTCGGTCGATCAGTTTGGCGTCGCCAGTCCCGACCCAAGCGTTGACCGCAACCATACTCTGGGAGGCCGTCATTACATCGACCTCGCGGCATCGTATAATTTGACGGAAAAGTGGAATGTCCGCATCGGCGCCAACAATTTGCTCGACAAGGATCCGCCGCTGACCGCTCAACAGACGGGCTTTTCAAACGGCAACACCTATCCGCAGACTTACGATGCACAGGGACGTTTCCTGTTCATCGGCACAACGGTCGATTTCTAGTTTTTGTACAAACGCTGTTGCGGAACGGCGGGCCCTCGGGCCCGCCGTTTCTGTTTGCGGCGCCATCTTCCTCACGCAAAAAAAGCGCGCGCCTGTTCAGCGCGCGCTTGCTTCAAACGGCATGTCATTTGCGAGCGAGGCGCTCGGCGTCAGATCTGCGCGGGCGCGTTCGCCAGCTGCAATTCGCTGACGACCCGCTCGAACGGCTCCTGATCGTTCTTGATCCGGTATTGCAGCTTCCCGGACTGCGGCGGCAGCGCCGCCGTGATGCGATAGTCAACGCCGTGCTTGAACCACATGCCCGACGTCGAGACGACCCTCACCTCGTCGCCGACCGAAAAGCGGTGCCTTTCGATGACGGTCGGAACCTGGCGCGGCGCGATAACGATCGGCGTGATCGGGGCCTTCGTCGGCGTGGGCTTGCGGTGGCGGGCGGCCGCAGCGGCGATCAATTCGCGCCGGCGATCGGGGTCAAACGACGTCGACGCCGACGGCTTCGACTTGGACGCAGCCGCGGCGGCTTTTTTTGCGGCCGGCGCGGCGATCCCCTTGATGACCCCGATCGGCGCCGCCGGTTTTGGGACCTGCTTCGAGATTGCGGCCTGCTTGGCGGCAGGCCGCTCCGCCGCGACCAACGGTGATTTGACCGGCGCCTTGACGGCGACTTTCGGTTGCGGCTTGGCCGCCGCCTTTTTCGGCGCCGGCTTGCGTGCGACGGTTTTCGCCTTCGCAATTTTGGCGGACTTTTGCGCCGGGCGCTTCGGCGCGGCGGTCTTTTTGGCGGCCATCATCATCTCCATCGCGGTCCCATGCCTGCAGCCGCAACCAGCAGTCGCAGGCGGGCCGGCGACCGTAACCGGTTAAAACACGGTTAAGAACCAACCGATCTGCGCACTCTACAGCGGGGGCGAGCCATCTCCAAAGGGATTGGCAGTTTCGGCCCCTTACATGCGCCGATCGCCCAAAAAAAACAAGGGGTGACGTTCGGTCTGATGGTAAAAATCGCTTGAATTTCCGTCATTTAAGCCAGAATGTCAAAAATATTTGACACAACGAATTGGCGGCCCTAATGTAAAAGATATACGACATCTGGAAGGCAGAAGGAGGCAAAGGTGAGTCGGGCTGAGCAATATTCCTGGGCGTCCCTGGTTGGGCTTTGTGCGATCTTCTGGTGGTTCCAGGCGCGCATGCTCGACGGGTTTTCGATCGCAGACCAGTCAGCCGGTGATTTGTTCGAAGTCTATGTCGTCGTTATCGCCGTATCGACATTCGTCGAGATCGTGATCGCCGCCGTTCTCGCGCCCGGCAAGTCGATCGAGAAAGACGAGCGCGACCACGCGATCAACGCACTGGCGAACCAAAATGAGCGCTACTTCCTGATCATTGCCGTCAACGTCCTTGTCTTTCATCTGCTCGCGGATGCAGCATTTGGCAATCACATCCTGCCGCGTATCGATCTGACACAGCACGCGACGCTGTTTTTCTTGCTGTTCTCGCTGATGTTCGGCGGCGAAGCCGTCAAACGGATATCGACGATCTGGCTTTACCGCGCACAGTCGCCTCATGGCTGACCTGACGTCCCCAAGGCCGGGACGGGGACGTGTTCATAATATGATCAAGGCGCTGAGGCTTGAGCGGGGCATGACGCAGCAGGCGCTCGCCGATCGGGTCGCCGCGACGCGTCAGACGATCATCGCCGTCGAGGCGGGCAAATATGCTCCCTCGCTCGAACTCGCCTTTCGAATCGCCCGCGCCTTCGCCGTTCCGTTCGAGACGGTGTGGACCTTCAGCAGCGACGATTGACGCAAAGAGTTCGGCGCTTGCGCCTGCATGAGGATCGACCCTGCAGGCTGTCTGGCGGAAAGCGCTCTTAGCTGAACAAAGGCTCGTATCTGGCGACGACATCTTTGAGGCTGATTTCATTCAGAAACGTCGAATAAGCGAGATAGGACAGCAGGTACCGCAGGTCTGTCGCCCACGGAGGCATGAAGCGCGGTGCGTCGATCAGGCCCTCGTCGCGCAGCATCTTCATCGCTTCAAGGTCCGAAAGGTCGATCTTGCCGACAAAGAGCAGGCGAATGAGGCTGGCGTCGCCGGTTTTGACGGCCGCGCGCAGGAAATTGTGCACTTCGAGGAGGCCCCCGAGATAGATCGTGTCCTTGGTGAAAGGCGCGCCGCCTTCGAGGACGCCCCCGCGAAAGACGCGCCGCGCGCTTTCAAAAGCCTCGAACGGCGCATCGGAGACGTTGCGCTCCCGGAAAAAATTGAAGACTTCGATGAAGTCGGCGCCGTTCGCCGCCATGTCGATGGCGATGACGCGGTCGGCGAGGCGTCGAAAGCGTCTCGGATCGAGTGCGCCCGAGATGAACTCGGCGAAGACCGCTAGCCCTTCCTGAGTCCTGGCGTTGCCTGGATAGCTTTCGGCGAGGATCGGGAAGTGCGGCTGGGCGAGCCCGTTTTTCCCGGTGGCGATATGGACGAAAGCCTCATGCTGCAAAAGCTGCGTGACGTCGAGATCGGAAAACAGGGCGTCTTCGCGGAGTTTGATGGTATCGCGTCCCGCCGCCGCTTTTCCAGAAACGTTTCTTGTCACCTCGACGCGCGGCGCTGCGCCGCCAAAATGCGCGGGCAGCGTGTCGTCGAGCCGGCGCTTGATCTCGGCGGCGGAAAGAACCTCCGGCGGTTCAAGCCGTGCGCCGATCTCAAAATCGGCGAGAAGCGCGTCAAGCCGCCTCGCCAGATCGAGCGCCGTGCGCTTGCCGTCCGCGATCGGCGTTGAAGCGCCGCCGTAAAGCGCATGAGAGCGCGCATAAAACTCTTTTGTTCCGATTACGGATAATAAAGCGGCGGTATCCTCCGTCACATCGGCGAAACGCGTCAGCCAGCGGTGGACCGGGGTCGATCCGGCGACCAGCCTGCGGGCGGCCGCGATCCGTTCGCGCGACGGCGCCGGATCGATGGTCGGATAGACGGGCCTCGGGAGCATGCGGGGGTCTTTAAGGAATTCGTCGCCGACGGCTCGGTCCCAGTTGAGGCTCCGGAGCACGGGAAGGCGCTCTTCGGCGTCAAGCAGGAGCGCCGCAGCCGCTTTGAGACGGTCAAGCTCCGTTTCTGAAAACGCCGGCATTCGCGCCCCAAAACATTTTTCGACCCGGCGATGAACCGGATTTCGTCCGCGAACGACCTTATCATCAAAGCGTTAAGAATCGGAGCCGCGCTCGATGAAGCGGGAAGACCGCATCCTGGACGAATTCCTCGCCGCCTCGGCGCGCGCGGGGGACGCAATGGCGCTCGGCGAACTCGCACGCCGCTGGGAAAAGCGGTTGCTGCGTCACGCCTGGCGCCTGACTGGCGACGCCGATCTCGCACGCGATGTCGCGCAGGACGCCTGGCTCGACATCACGAAGGGCGTCCGCCGCCTCGACGACACGGCCGCCTTTCCAGCGTTCGCTTTTCGCGTGGCGACGCGCCGCGCCGCCGACGCAATTCGCCGCGCGAAACGCCGCCGCCTCGGCCTTGCCTCGTTCGCCGTCGAACCCGTCCCTTCCACGTCGTCGACGGAAGCGATCGAGGCGAGCGCGTCCTCGCCGTCGATCATCGCGGCGCTCGCCGCGTTGCCGCCCGAGCAGCGCGCGGCGATCGCGCTTTTCTATCTTGAAGATCTGAGCGTTGCGGAAATTTCCGTCGCGCTCGGCGTTCCCGCGGGCACGGTGAAGACCCGCCTCATGGCCGCGCGCGACAAAATGCGAAGCGCGCTCGGCGTCAACGAAGGAGACTGACGATGAGCAAACTCGACCGGATGATCGAAGACGCGCTCGACAAGGAAGACCGCGCGCTGTTCGCCCAACACGGCGATCAGGGCCTTGTCGGCGAAGTCGCCGGATTGTTCGGCGGCAAGCTCGGCCCGTGGAACGCGCTGACGGCCGTAATGCAGATCATCCTCTTCGCCGGCGCGCTATACGCCGGGAAGGAATTCATGGCGACGGACGACGTAGCGGCCATGATCCGTTGGGGCGGACTTTGCGCCCTTTTGATGATCGCGGTTTCGGTCATCAAGCTCATGCACTGGGAGCAGATGCAGGCGAACCGCGTCATCCGCGAGGTGAAGCGGGTGGAGCTTTTGCTCGCGCGGTCGAAGACGGTCTGAGCGCGCAGACGGCGCGAGCCGCTTACGCTCGCTTCGCCAGCGTCACTTTCGATCCGGGGCGGCGGTCAAGGACGCTCGATATCCACGCGCTGATCCCGATCAGCGCATCGAGATCAACGCCGGTCTCGAAGCCGGAGCGATGCAGCGAATAGACGACGTCTTCCGAAGCGACATTGCCGGAGGCGCCATTCGCATAGGGGCACCCGCCAAGGCCGGACACCGAGGAATCGAACGTCGCTGACGCCTTCCTCGATCGAGGCCCAGATGTTTGCAAGCGCCTGCCCGTAGGTGTCGTGATAATGGCCGGCGAGGGCGGCGACCGGAATTTCGCCCGCCACCGCGCGGATCATCGCTCGGGTCTCCTCGCGGCGTTCCGACGCCGATCGTGTCGCCAAGCGAAATCTCGTAGCAGCCCATGTCGTAGAGCGCCTTCGAGACCTTGACGACATTGGCGAGCGCGACCTTGCCCTCATAGGGACAGCCGAGCACGCAGGAGACATAGCCGCGTACGCGGACGCCGTCCGCCTTCGCCGCATCGATGACGGGCCTGAACCGCTCAAGGCTCTCGGCGATCGAGCAGTTGATGTTCTTCTGCGAGAAGCTCTCCGACGCCGCGCCAAAGACGGCGACCGTATCGGCCCTGCCCGCGCGCGCGGCCTCATAGCCTTTCAAATTTGGCGTCAGCACCGGATAGGAGACGCCGGGGCGGCGCTTGATCTTCGCCATCACCTCGTCCGTCGCCGCCATCTGCGGCACCCATTTCGGCGAGACGAAAGCGCCGGCCTCGACGGATTTGTTTCCGGCCGCGGCAAGCCGCTCGATCAGCTCGATCTTCGCCTCGACGCTGACGGTTCGCTTTTCGTTCTGCAGCCCGTCGCGGGGGCCTACTTCGACGATTGAAATGCGCTTGCCCATGGCGCCATCTCGCGCCTCGGCGCCGAGGCCGTCAACGCTTTTCTAGAGCCGCGACGCGCCTGTAGTATGAAGGCGGCCATCAAACCGGAGCGATAGCGATGATCAGCGAAGAGGCGATGCGGCTCTGGGAGTTTCTGAGCTATCTCGTGACGGCGCTCGGCCTGCCGGTTGCGGTCGTTTCGATCTGGCGGGAGTTGCGCGCGGAGCGGGTGAATGAAGCCAAGGAGCTTGAACAACGCGAAGACGAAATCTACGTCCAGCTCTCGCAGCAATATTCCGCTCTGCTCGAGACCGTGCTGGCGCATCCCGAACTCGATGTTGTCGAAGAGGCCTTGCGCGAAACCCTGACGCCGGAACAACGGCGGCGGCAGGCGATCTACTACGAAATGCTGATGGCGTTGTTCGAGCGCGCCTTCATCCTTCTCCACGAGGACTCGCCGACGGGGCAGGGCGGGCGCCGCTGGGGATCGTGGGCGGACTTTTTCTCCTACTGGCTGAAGCGACCCTGATTTCGCGCGCTATGTGGAGCACAATCTCCAAGGCGAGGACGCGGCGTTTGTCGATTTCGTCAAGCGGCAGCTGGCGGGCAAGAACGGAGCAGTTTGACCGATGCCATTTGCGTGACAAATGTTATTCGGCCACTCTGCAAACCCGATCATCATGCGATCATCAACTCCAGAGCTTTATACCATGTATTCGTCGTTGCCGATTCCGATGTATCGCGCGTTACTCGCCGGCGCCGCGCTTCTCGCGTTTGCCGCCTGCGCGAAGGCGGCGGGCGCCGATATTCGCGTCGATCCTTCAAAGCGATTTCAGACAATCGAAGGTTGGGAGGTGACGCTTCGCGGCTGGGAACAAGACAAGATCGCGGATCGTTATGATCCGACCTGGCTTGAAAACAGCGAAGAAGCCGCGGCCCGTCTCGTCGATGACGCCGGCGTCAATCGCGTTCGGCTTGAAGTGCGGTCGGCCGCAGAATCGAAGGACGATAGCTGGAGCCGTTTCGCCGAGGGGACGGACGCTTATTCTGCCTGGGCGAAGGTTCGCTACCGGAACGTCAATGACAATGACGATCCTTTTGCAATTAATCCCGCCGGATTCCATTGGTCGGAGCTTGATGCAAAGGTCGAAAATTTCGTAGTGCCGATGCAATCCTGGCTCGCTGCGCGCGGCGAGAGACTTTATGTCAATTTCTGCGTCGTCGATTTCAAGAAAGGCGGTCCCGGCGAACTCGACCTTGCCGCCGAGCCGGAGGAATACGCCGAACTCGTGCTTGCAAGTTTCGAGCATCTCAAGGCGAAGTATGGTCTGACGCCGAACTCGCTTGAAATCATGCTGGAGCCGGAAAATGCGGAAGGCTGGAGCGCGGACCGGCTCGGGCCTGCGATCGTTGCTGCGAAAAGGCGGCTCGGCGCTGCCGGATTTGCACCAAAGATCGTCGCGCCGTCGACCGTCGATGCATCGCATGCGGTTCGCTATTTTGAAACGGCGCGAAAGAGCGGCGCTGCAATCGACGTCCTTTCTTATCATTCCTATGACCGGCCGAGCGACGGCGTTCGTCGCGCTATTGCCGCAACGGCGAGAAAAGCGGGCGCTTCCACCGCAATGCTCGAACATCTGAACGCCGGCGTGCGCGAGTTTCATCGCGACATGACCGAGGCGAACGTCTCCGCGTGGCAGCAATGGGCGATGGTCGGCTTGAGGGACGATGGCGACTATCTGCTCGTCGCCGATCTTTCAAAACCGGCGGGCAAGCGCATTCGCCTCGGCGAGCGGGCCCAAAGCCTTTCGCAGATCTGGCGACACGTGCGAATTGGCGACGTGCGGGTCGAAGCCTCGTCGGCGGCGCAAGGTCTAAGGCCGCTCGCTTTCGCAAGACCGGACGGGTCGATCGCGCTCGCCATCATCGCGGACGCGCCACGCGACATTTCGATCGAAGGGATGCCGGCTGGCGACTACAAAATAGAAATCACGACAAACGACGATGACGTGCGCAACGTAGGCGACGTGCGAGTCGAGCCGGACGGTCGTGCGCAATTTACAATGCCAAGTGCAGGTGTCGCCGCGCTCATTCCGGCGACGGCGGCTTGGTGATCAGCTACGCGCTCTCCTCAAACACCACCAGCAGATCGCCGTCCTTCACCTGATCGCCCGGCTTGAACCGGAAGGATTTGACGATGCCGTCATGGGCGCCTTGATCGCATGCTCCATTTTCATGGCCTCCATGACCATGAGAACGGCGCCCGCGGCGACGCGATCGCCATGCCTGGCTTTCAAGAGCGTGATGACGCCGGGCATCGGCGCGTTGAGCGACCCTTCCGCCGAATGGCCGGTGAGCGCGCCCGCCAATACGTCCGGATGCTGAATGTCCCAATGATCGGCCCCGATGAAGACGCGCTTCATCATGCCGTGATCGACGACGCTCGCCTCGAAGGTGTCGCCGTCTATGGTGAGACGAAGTCCGTCCGCGGTCGGTGCGCCGGAGAAAGCGAAGCGGCGGACGTTCTCTTTTCCCGCAGAGCGAGAGAGGGGAGAAGGCGCGTCCGCATTCTTTCGTCGCTTCGCCGCCGCGGCGTTGAGGTCGATCTCGACATCGGCGCCGGCGGCGCCGGCGGTGACGCGCGCAATCGCCGGCTCGCCCTCCTGCGTGATCCATGCGACGGCCTTCGCCGGCTTGTTGAGACGAAAGCCGGTGAGCGCCTCCCACGGGTCCTTGCCCGCCTTCGACGTGACGTCGAGATGGCGCTGCATCAGCGCCGCGGCGATGACGCGATTGTCCGCCGGCTCATGCGCGAACAAGGCGTCGCGATGCTCGTCGATATACTGGGTTGAAACGTCGCCTGCGATGAAGTCAGGGTCGGAGGCGAGCCGATGGAGGAAGCGCGCATTGGTCTCAAGGCCCGCAACGCGCGTATGGCGCAACGCCGCGCGCATCTTTGCGAGCGCTTCTTCGCGGCTCGCGCCGTGGGTGATGATCTTGGCGATCATCGGGTCGTAGAACGGCGTGATCGTCTGGCCCTCCTCGACGCCGGAATCGATGCGCGCGCTGCCGGAAGGAAGACGCAAGGTCGTGAGCGTTCCGATCGACGGCGCGAAATTGTTGTCGGGGTTTTCCGCATAGAGCCTCGCCTCGAAGGCGTGGCCGCTTTCGCGAATATCCGCCTGTTTCAGCGGCAAGCCCTCGCCAGCCGCAACACGCAACTGCCATTCGACGAGATCGACGCCGGTGATTTCCTCGGTCACGGGGTGCTCGACCTGCAGGCGCGTGTTCATCTCCATGAAGTAGACGCCGTCGCCGCTTGCCCCGGGCGAAGACCCGGGGTCATAGAGGCATTCGACGGTGCCGGCGCCGCGATAATCGACGGCCTTGCCGGCGTTGACGCCGATCGCGTGGAGCCGTGCGCGAATGTCGGCGGGAAGGCGCGGCGCCGGCGCTTCTTCGATGATTTTCTGGTGGCGGCGCTGCACTGAACAATCGCGCTCGAAGAAATGGACGACATCCCCTTTTCCGTCGCCGACGATCTGCACTTCCAGATGCCGCGCGCGCGGAATGTATTTCTCGACGAGCACGCGATCATCGCCGAAGGAATTCTTTCCCTCGCGCTGCGCCTGACGCGAGTTGGTCGGCGAGATCGGCGTCGCGCAGGACGACCTTCATGCCCTTGCCGCCGCCGCCCGCCGTCGCTTTCAAGAGCACGGGATAGCCGATCGCCGCGCATTCGCGTCTGAAGGTCTCGTAAGTCTGGTCCGCCCCCTGATAGCCGGGCGTCGTCGGAACGCCCGCCTTTTCCATCAGATCTTTCGCAGCCGATTTCGAGCCCATGGCCCTGATCGTCTTCGCGGTCGGGCCGATGAAGACGATCTTTGCTTCTTCGAGCGCATCGGCGAATTTCTCGTTCTCCGAGAGAAAGCCGTAGCCGGGATGGACGCCTTGAGCGCCCGTTCGCTTCGCCGCATCGACAATCTTGTCGATGCGGAGATAGCTTTCGGCCGGCGCCGAGGGACCGATATGCACGGCTTCGTCGCAGGCTTTGACATGCGGCGCGTTCGCGTCGGCGTCGGAATAAACGGCGACGGTCGCAATGCCCATGCGCCGCGCGGTTCTGGCGACTCTGACGGCGATCTCGCCGCGATTGGCGATGAGGATTTTCCTGAACATGGTCAGATGATCCGTTCCATCGCGGCGCCGATCCTTCGAGACGCCGCCTTTGGCGGCTCCTCAGGATGAGGGTTTACTGTGTCGCCACAAGAGAAGTCCTCATCCTGAGTAGGCTTGATCATCGCAAGATGATCAAGCCGTCTCGAAGGATGGGCGTATGGCGACGCTGTCATTCCTTCACCCAATTCGCCTTGCGCTTTTCAAGGAAGGCCGTGACGCCTTCTTTACCCTCGGGCGTCGACCTGACGCGCGCGATGATGCCGGCCGTCTCCTCCATCACCGCGTCGTCAACGGGACGCCCGGCGACGATGCGGATGAGGGCTTTGGCTTCCTTCTGGGCGGCCGGGCCGCAGGCGAGGAGATTTTTCACGACGCCGTCCAAGGTCGCCTCCATCTGCGCCCGCATGCACACCATATGCGCAAGGCCGATCTCCTTCGCCTTCGCCGCATCGAAGCGTTCGCCGGTCAGGAAAAAGCGCCGCGCCTGGCGCGCGCCGATCGCGTGAAGGACGAACGGCGAGATGACGGCGGGGATGATGCCGAGCCGCACCTCGGACAGCGCGAAGAACGCGTCCTCCGCCGCAATGACGATGTCGCAGGCGGAAGCAAGGCCGACGCCGCCGCCCATGCACGCGCCTTGCACCATGGCGATGACCGGCTTTTCGCAGACGTAGATGGCGTTCAGCATCGCGGCGAGCCGGCGCGCGTCGCCCATGTTTTCGTCGGCGGTGAAAGTTCGACGCGCGCTTCATCCAGGATAGATCGGCGCCGGCAGAGAAGGCGTCGCCCGCGCCCTGCACGACGACAACGCGCGCGTTCGCATCCTTCGACAGCGCCGTCATCGCCTCGGCGATCTCGGCGATCAGAGTCTCGTTGAAGGCGTTCTTCACCTCCGGGCGGTTGAGCGTGACGCGCGCGAGGCCTCGGTGGTCGTGTTCAACGGTGAGGTGCTGGTAAGTCATCAGAGAATTTCCGTTGTTTGTCTTACTGAAAAATAGTCCGAGGCGGCATGTAACAGTGACATACAACCTCGAACATCGCTTGTGTAGCTTTTGGCGACGACCTCAAGTGTCGAGTCATGGAAGGTGAATATGAAATGTCGAAGATTCGAGAACGTGAGAATCATCGGTGGTATTGGTGCACGGAGTTACGTCGCCTTAGTTCGTCAATCCATTTGGAGTTAGTGACTTCGAAACTCGAAGATGGTTCTAATCCGAGCTGAAAAAGCGGATGGCCGTGGATCGCCTCGTCATTTGGAGGACCGAATTTGTGGGCGTAGGGCCCTTGGAAGCTAACGATGGCGATCGTTTCGGGCTGAGTTGAGGTAACGGGCGTAACCGATGCATCACCCCTGAGATCAACGTACTCCAAGAAATATAACACGCAAAGCGCATGCTCTTCGGCGAGCACAATTGGAATCTGGAGCGCCCATGGAGGATTGGGGTATGTCCTTCAATCGAAGCAAATTTTCTTTTCTGACGAACATCGCTTCCACCGTTCACTCACATCCTGAATACGCCGAACTTCGTCGCTCGATCGGCGCGTTGAGGACGCTGAAATGCAGAGTCCCAGCACATCGCGCGTCTGCGCCGGGTCGATGATCCCGTCGTCCCAGAGCCGCGCCGAGGAATAATAGGGCGAGCCCTGCGCGTCATAGTCGGCGCGGATCTTGGTCTTGAACGCTTCCTCGTCCGCCGGCGCTCCAGTCCTCGCCCTTGCGCAAGGCCTTCGCGGCGGACGGTCGCGAGCACGCTCGCCGCCTGCTCGCCGCCCATGACGGAGATGCGCGCGTTCGGCCACATGAAGAGGAAGCGCGGGGAATAGGCGCGCCCGCACATGCCGTAATTGCCGGCGCCGTAGGAGCCGCCGACGATGATCGGTGAATTTCGGCACGCGCGCGGTCGCGACGGCGGTCACGAGCTTGGCGCCGTCTTTGGCGATGCCGCCGGCTTCCGCCGAGCGGCCGACCATGAAGCCGGTGATGTTCTGCAGGAAGACCAGCGGGATTTTGCGCTGGCAGCACAGCTCGATGAAATGCGCGCCCTTCTGCGCGCTCGGCGAAAAGAGAATGCCGTTGTTCGCAAGGATGCCGACCGGAAATCCGTGAATATGCGCAAAGCCGGTGACGAGCGTCGAGCCGAACAGCGGCTTGAATTCATCGAAGACGGAGCCGTCGACGATGCGGGCGATGATTTCGCGCGCGTCATAAGGCTTTCGCGATGTCGCGCTCGACGATCCCGTAGATTTCCTTCGGGTCGTAAGACGGGCGGGGCGGGATCGACACAGACGAGGATCCCTGCTTCACCCAATTGAGGCGCGAGACGATCTGGCGCGCGAGGCCCAAGCGCGTGATCGTCGTCTTCGGCGAGGTGATCGGCGACGCCGCTCTCGCGCGTGTGGACGTCGCCGCCGCCAAGGTCTTCCGCCGTGACGATCTCGCCGGTCGCGGCTTTGACGAGCGGCGGGCCGCCGAGGAAGATCGTACCCTGCCGGCGGACGATGATCGCCTCGTCCGACATCGCCGGAACATAGGCGCCGCCAGCCGTGCAGGAGCCGTGGACGACGGCGATCTGCGGGATGCCCGCCGCGGACATGTTCGCCTGATTGTAGAAGATGCGGCCGAAATCGTCCTTGTCCGGAAAAACTTCGTCCTGCATCGGCAGGAACGCGCCGCCCGATTCGACGAGATAGACGCAAGGAAGGCGGTTTTCCGCCGCAATCTCCTGCGCGCGCAAATGCTTCTTCACCGTCATCGGATGATAGGTGCCGCCTTTGACCGTCGGGTCATTGGCGACGATCATGCATTCGACGCCTGCAATGCGCCCTATGCCGGTGACAATGCCCGCGCCGTTGACGTCGCCTGAATACATTCCCCACGCGGCGAAATTGCCAAGCTCAAGGAACGGCGCGCCCGGATCGACAAGCCGCTCGATGCGCTCGCGCGCGAGCAGTTTGCCGCGTTCCTTGTGGCGGTCGGCGTAGCGCTGGCCGCCGCCTTCCGCGACCTTCGCCGTATTGGCTTTCAACTCTGCGACGAGCTTTTCGCATGCGCGGCGCGGTTGGCGGCGAAATTTTCGCCGCCCGTATCGATCTGAGATTGGAAGCGTCCCATCGAGTTCTCTCGTTCAGCGCGCCGCGCCGGGTTTCATGCGACATGACAATAGGAGAAGCGCGGGCGGCGCAAGCAATTCGATCCACATAAGAATGATGAACAAGGGATGCGGCGCGCCGACGCTCGACATCGACAGCGCACGGCCGGCGCCGCCCGCGAAGAAAAGCGCAAGCAGCACTCGTGCAACATTCAAGGACGCGGGGAGGGCCCGCGCGGCGCGGACAGCGACGACGCCGTAAGCGATCCAGAGGACGGCGTAGAACCGCATTTCATTGTCGGCGTCGGGCGCCGACAGCCCGGCCACCTCGCCGCCGCCGAGGCCAAGCGGAGCAAGGGCGCCGACGATGGCGTTGGCGACCGCGGTCGGCCCGGTGAGGAAAATTCCAGCGCCGATTGCGACCGCCGAGGCGCCGAGCGCCAGGAGCGCCGCCGCCAATATCCGCTGAGCCATCATTATTCACGACCCCTTCGCGCCGGCCGGGCTGCTAGGCCACACCATCTTGTCACAATAATTCGGTTGTCCGACAATAGCAATATGTGATAATGATCGCTCACGTCCGGTTAAGATCGCCCCAGGTTCAAGGAGAGCGCCATGGCCCGCAATATTCCGCACCTCAATTTCGGCCTGCCCGAGGAGATCGAGGAAATGCGCGAGGTGATGCGCGATGGGTCGCCGATCGGCTCGCCCCCGCGCGGCGGAGATCGATGCGAAGAACGAGTTCCCGCGCGACCTCTGGCCGGCGCTTGGCGAACTGGGACTGCTCGGCGTCACGGCGGATCCGGAATATGGCGGATCGGGCCTTGGCTATGTCGCGCATTGCGTGGCGATGGAGGAGATCTCGCGCGGAAGCGGCTCGGTCGGTCTTTCCTACGGCGCGCATTCCAATCTCTGCGTCAACCAGATCAATCTGAACGCCTCGAAAGAGCAAAAGGCTCGTTACCTGCCGAAGCTCATATCCGGCGAACACCTCGGCGCGCTCGCGATGTCGGAGCCCGGCGCCGGGTCCGACGTCGTGTCGATGAAGCTTCGCGCCGAGAAAAAGGGCGACCGCTACATCCTTAACGGCAACAAGATGTGGATCACCAATGGTCCGACGGCGGACGTCATCGCCGTCTACGCCAAAACGGCGCCGGAAAAAGGCTCGCGCGGGAATTTCGACCTTCATCGTCGAGAAAGGATTCAAGGGGTTCTCGACCGCGCAAAAACTCGACAAGCTCGGCATGCGCGGCTCGGACACCGGCGAACTCGTCTTTGAGGATTGCGAGGTGCCGGAAGAAAATCTGATGGGCGCCGAAGGCGACGGCGTCCGCATCCTGATGAGCGGCCTCGATTACGAGCGCACCGTGCTCGCCGGCGGCTGTCTCGGGCTGATGCAGGCGGCGATGGACGCCGTCATGCCGTACATTCACGACCGCAAGCAGTTCGGCAAATCGATCGGCGAATTCCAGCTGGTGCAGGGAAAGATCGCCGACATGTACACGACGATGAACGCCTGCAAGGCCTATGTCTACGCCGTCGCCAGCGCCTGCGACCGCAAGGAGACGACGCGACAGGATGCGGCAGGGTGCATTCTTTATGCGGCGGAAAAGGCGACGCAGGTGGCGCTCGATGCGATCCAGCTCCTCGGCGGCAACGGCTATATCAACGATTATCCGACGGGCCGCATTTTGCGCGACGCCAAGCTCTACGAAATCGGCGCCGGGACGTCGGAAATCCGCCGCATGCTGATCGGCCGCCAGTTGTTCGAGGCGAGCGCTTGATGGACGGAGGCTTCCAGCCGCTCGAACGCGCACCGGCGTATCTCAAGGTCTTTCGCGCGATTGAGGAAAAGATCAGCGACGGCACGCTCAAGGACGGCGCGCATCTGCCGACGGAGGCGGATCTCTGCGCCCAGTTCGGCGTCACCCGCTCGACAGTTCGCGAGGGGCTTCGCCTTCTTGAGCAGACCGGCCTCATCGTGCGCGGACCGGCAAAAAAGTTTTTCATCAAGCGCCCGGTCGCGTCCGACATCGCTGCGGCGGCGTCGAAGAGCTTCGCGCTCGGCGGCGTGACGTTCTCGGAAGTCTTCGACGCGCTCGCGACGCTTTACCCGGAGGCGGCGCGCCTCGCCGCAAAGCGGCTGTCGAAGGCGAAGATCGCGGAATTGAAAGCGGTGCGGGCGGCGCTCGAGACCGCGTCCGACACGGACCACGAGGCGACCGTCGATGGCGCGGTCGAGTTTTTCCAGCGCATCGCCAGGGGCCTCGACAACCGCGTCATGCTGGCGATGCTGCAGTCCCTGAACCTGATGATCGGCGAAAGCCTTCGTCACGTCATCGCCCGAGCGCCGAAGGCGAAGGACCGCATTTTGAACGCGCAGAAAAAGCTCGTCGAAGCATTTGAGGCGCGCGACGCCGATCTCGCAGCGGACTGGATGGCGAAGCACATAGCGGATTTGAAACGCGGCTATGACGTCGCGAAAGTCGAAATGGACGAGGCGATTTTGTAGCTGCCTGCGAACATGGACAAAGGCGCCGCCGCGGCGCGATAATCCTCGTCGTGCAAAAAGCGGTCACCTTATGAGCCTGCTTGAAATCACGCCCTCTGGCCAATCCTGCGGCGCAAGCATTCGCGGCGTCGATCTGTCGAAGCGCCTTTCCGGCACCGTCGTCGCCGACATTCGCGCGGCGTGGCTGACGCATTTCGTGCTTGCCTTTCCCGATCAGAAATTGAGCGATGACGATCTTGAGCGGTTCACGCTCTATTTCGGTCCGTTCGGCGAGGATCCGTTCATCGCGCCTATTCCTGGCCGCAAACACGTCATCGCGGTCGCGCGCGCGGCGAGCGAAACCGGCCCGATTTTCGCAGAAGCCTGGCACACCGACTGGAGCTTTCAGAAGACGCCGCCGGCGGGGACGTGCCTTTACGGCATCACGATCCCGCCGACCGGCGGCGACACGCTCTTTGCCAGTCAGGCGATGGCGCTTGAGAAAATGCCCGCCGATCTGCGCGCGCGCATCGAAGGCAAGCGCGCGATCCATTCCGCGCGCGCGGGCTACGCGAAAGCCGGCGCCTATGGCGAGAATGATCAAGGCCGCGCGATGGACATCCGCCCGTCCGACGAAGCGATGGCGACGCAAACTCATTCATTCATCCGCGCACATCCGGAAACGGGCCGCCAGACGCTCTACGGCTGCGCCGGCTACATCATCGGCGTTGAAGGGATGGAGGCGACGGAGGGCATGACGCTTCTTGGCGATCTCTATCGCTGGCAGACGCAGCACGAGTTTCAATATCGCCATAGATGGTCGCCAAATATGCTGGTCATGTGGGACAACCGCTCGGTGCTGCACATGGCGACCGGCGGTTACTCCGGACACGAGCGATTGCTGCATCGGACGACGATCGGGGCGCGACACGGATAGTATCCGCTCATCCCGGCGAAAGCCGGGACCCATCTTTCCCCAAATTGGAGATCATATTGCCGCGCGCCGATCGGCCGCGCGTCTGGATCCCGGCTTTCGCCGGGATGAGCGGCGTTAAACCATGACTTTTTCGAGCGCCGCACGAAGATTGTTGGGTAACGTGACAGGCTTTCGCGTCGCGCGATCCACATAGACGTGGACGAAATATCCTTGCGCCGCGGGCTCGTCTTCGCCCGCCTTGAAGATCGCCAGCTCATAGCGCACGGAGGAATTGCCGATCTTCGCGACGCGCAGGCGCCTTCGAGCTTTATGCGGGAACTCCAGCGGCGCGAAATATTGGCAACCCGTCTCAACAACGAGGCCGATGACGGCGCCTGCGTGAATGTCGAGCGCGCCGGCGCCGATCAGATACTCGTTCACGATGGTGTCGAAATAGCCGTAATAGGCGACGTTGTTGATATGTCCGTATACGTCATTGTCGCCCCAGCGGGTCTGGAGCGGGAGGAAGTGTTTGTAGTCGGGCGCGACATTATCGGCAAGGGCAGCCGGCAACCGGCAACCGGAACGGCCGATGGTGCGCAAGTTTCGAGCGGCGTGGTCGATCTTGAAACGGTTGCCGGTTGCCGGTTGCCAGTTGCCGAACCTCACAAACCTCCCCATACATCCTCAGCGCCTCCTCATAGGTCACCTCGCGCGGATTATTCTGCATGACGCGCTGCGCTTTCATCGCGTCCTCGGCCATGCGGGGAAGATCGTTGTGCGAGATGCCGAGATTGGAGAGGCGGCGCTCGACGCCGGTCGCCGCGACGATCTCCATGAGTTTGCGATGAAGGCGTCGGCGCGGTCGGTAAAACCGCCGGTCGCATTGGCGCCGATGACATCGCCAAGCTCGGCGTAGAGCGGCGCGGCGGCTGGTGCGGAGAAACGGAGGACAGGTTCCAGCATCAGCGCGTTCGACGCCCCGTGCGGAATGTGAAAGAGCGCGCCCAAGTGGATAGGCCATGCCGTGCACGGCGCCGACCGGCGAATTGGTGAAGGCCTGGCCCGCCAGCATCGAGCCCAAAAGCATGTTCGCGCGCACGGCCGCCGTCATTCGGCGTTTCGCACGCGGCGACGATGTTCGATGCAAGCAGCTTCAGCGCCTCTCGCGCGAGCGCGTCGCAGACCGGGTTCTTCCGGTGACGGTTCGTGTACGCCTCAATCGCGTGGACCATGGCGTCGACGCCGGTCGCGGCGGTGACGTGGCGCGGCAGGCCGTAGGTGAGCGCAGGGTCGAAAATCGCGATATCGGCGAACATCTGGTCGCCGAGAATGCCCATCTTCTGGTCGTCGTCGGTCGTCACGACGGCGATGTCGGTGACTTCAGAGCCGGTGCCCGATGTCGTCGGCAGAAGCGCCAGCGGCGCGCGGCCGCCCTTGATATTGCCGGTGCCGTAGATGTCTTCGAGGCTTTGCGAGGAGTTCAACAGAACCGCCATCAATCTTCGCCGTATCCATCGACGATCCGCCGCCAAAGCCGATGACGCCGTCGGCCTTGTGCTGCGCGCGCGATCTCGACCGAGGCGCGGACAACGCGCGCCGGCGGGTCGGCCTCGATCCCGTCGAAGAGGAGATAGTCGAGGCCCTCGGCCTTGAGACTTGCTAGGGCGGCCTCGATGAGGCCGGCGCTGATGATCCCCTTGTCGGTGACGATGACCGGTCGCGTCATGCGCGATTTGACGAGCGCGCCGAGTCGCGCCGACGAGCCGGTTTCGAAGATGACGGATGGAACGGTGCGGAAGGTGAAGTTCATTGCGGTTGACCGAAGCTGATGGTGGTCAATGTCGAGTTCGTGAATGGCGCCGACTGGCGAATCGGCCGCTTCCGCGCGGTTAGCGCGCATTTGGGGGCAAGACGATGCGCCCGGACTGGTCAGGCCGCAGACGCTCGGCGTCCGGGCGGCGTCTTCTGCCGAGAATGGTCTCCGAGGCGCGCGAAGGCGCCGGTTTCGCAGATGAAGGTGAGGTTCATGGGGTGACCGGAGCGATGATGGTTAATCGGGGGGCAGACTCGAGGGCGCAACCGGAAAATCGGCCATTCCGCGCGGTTCAGCGAATTTGGGGGCAAGACGGTGCGCCCGGGACGTGGTTCACGGCCGCAAGACGCGCGGCGTCCAGGCGCTGGTTCCATTCGCCATCGACAGGCGATCCGTTTTCTTTCTCATTCATGCCCGAACTGTTCCTCTCGTCTTCTTCCCGACCATCATAATCGTGGCGGCGAGGTGTAGGATAATTGACCATTCCCCTGTTGCGTGTGCGGTCAACTCTGCAAGGCGCGCAATCGGGCGTTGTCGCCGATGGCAGGCGATTAGCGGGCCCGAATTCGCCTTGACAATGTCAGAGGCCGCGGCATCGCGCGAGCCTCGCTCCGAGTCAGCACGCGAATGTCGGGAAGGTGAGGCAAAAGGCCGGCCAACTTGCACCGGCACCAATGTCAGCGTCCGTGACGCTAAGCCAGTCGCTAACTCACAGAGGCTGAGCTTGCGTGGCTTTGTCGAATTCATCACTGCTCGTACCTGCTTCACCGTAGCTTAATCGATGATGACTTCTTTGGATCGTTTTGTCGAGTCGTCACTTCAATTAAACCTCACCAGCCGTCCCGGGCCGTTCATCCGTCACCTGGTCGTCGGCGATCACCTGCCGGCCGTTGACGAGCGTCGCGCGAAAGCCCTGGGCGTCCTGGAGCAGGCTCTGTCCGCCGGCGGGAAGGTCCTTCACCATGCGCGGCGCCTTCAAGGTCAGGCGATCATAGTCGATGACGTTGATGTCGGCGCGCATGCCGACTTTCAGCCGTCCGCGATCCACAACCCCAGATAATCCGCGCCGTCGGCGGTCAGCATCCGCACCGCACGCGACAAGCGGGATGCGGTGATCGGCGCGGTCGCGCGTCCAGTACGACAACAGATAGGCCGGGAACGAGGCGTCGCAGATCGTGCCGACATGCGCGCCGCCGTCGGAGAAGCCCATCATCGCATTCGGATGGCGTCAGCATCTTGTGGACATTGTCGTAGGAGAACTCGGAGTAGTTGTAGATCGGGAAATAGATGAGCTGCTTGCCGTCAAGCTCGAGAAGCATGTCGTAGAGCTTCTCCATCGTCGATGACGCCGTCGCGCCGCGCTTCGGCCCGAGCGAGCCTTCCTCGCCCTGATCGTAATCGGGCGTCTCGCCGAGCCGGTAGAATTTGTTGGCGACGAAGTCGATCGCGCCGATGAGCGTATCGACAATAGGCGGCGTCGGAGGAGCCCGGCCCCGCAAGCTTTACCGGCTTGTCGGCGAGGCAGCGGCTTTTGAATTCCGGATCGCGCATGATCGGCGACGCGTTTTCCAGAGGCATGTCCTTGATCGTCTGATAAAGCGGCTGCGCCATCAGCGGGATGCATCGTACACTGAAGGCCGTTGAAGACGCCGATGCCGCGCGGCGCGACCTGCACGCGGAAATCGACGCCGTCCGCATTGAGTCGTTCTGTCTCCTTCAGGATGCGTTTCCACTGATCGGGCGCGAAATCGCGCTGCATCAGGGAAATGGAGCAGGGTCGGCCGCCGGCGCGCGCAAACGCCTCGACCAGGGCGAATTCGTCCGGAAACTGATCGCCTTCTCGTTCCAGGTTGAAGTCGTTGACGATCTGCGAGAACGCCGCGCTTGCGGCCTTTGATGAACCGAGGCAAGCGCAATGAGTTCCTCGCGGCTTGCCTCGGATGACGGCGTCCAGTCGCCGTCGGCCGTGCGGTGGATGTCGGAGCGGCCGATCGAGAAGCCGGCGGCGCCGGCGTCGAGCGCTTCCTGGAGGAGCCTGTGCATAGTCCTCAGATGTCGTCGCCGTTCGCCGACCTCGCGATGCGTCGCGCGCTCGCCCATGGCGTAGACGCGGATCGGATCGTGCACCGCCATCGCCGCGAAATCGATCGTGTGCGGCATGCCGTCGATCTGATCCAGATAATCGCCGAAAGCTCTCCCAGCCCCAGGTGATCCCTCATGAAGCGCCGTGCCCGGAATGTCCTCAACGCCCTCCATCAGGCGGATAAGCCGGTCGTGATCCTTGGGCCTAACCGGCGCGAAGCCGACGCCGCAATTGCCCATGAGGACCGTCGTCACGCCGAAATTGACCGAGGGGCGCATTTCTTCGTCCCACGAAATCTGCCCGTCATAATGGGTGTGCAGGTCGATGAAGCCGGGGGTCACGATCGCGCCTTCGGCGTCGATCGAATGGTCCGCGTCTTCGGCGCAGCTGCCCGATCTCCGCGATGCGGCCGCCCTTGACCCCGATATCGGCGCGGACCGGTTCTCCCCCGTCGCCGTCATGAAGAGAGGCCGTCCGTGATTTTGAGTCGAAGGTCATGGGCGTCTCCCGACAAGCGAGGGGAGATTAGCGCCTCGGCGGCGCGCTTCAATCCTCGTTAGCAGGGCGTGCCGCTAAAAATTCCGCCAGGCGATGAGGCGGATCATGATGAGGGCGAGCGAAACGCAGATCCAGAACGTCATCCTGACCCGGATTGCTCCGTAGCCTGACGAAGAAGGGGCTGAAGCGCGCATGGCGAGCCAGGCGAAAACGAGAATGAGGATGAGATAGCGCCAGGCGGCGGGGAGTGAGAAATAAAGAAATCCGGCGGGCCAGATCGCGAACCATGCGATGAGCGCGGCCGCCATATAAGGCGTCGCTTGCGCCGAGGACCCGCTGCGCAGCGCCGACGCGCCGCCGACGCCCGCGAAAAAAGCGGCGATGATTCCGCCGTAAGCGAGAACCAGCGTGTGGACGTTGAGCGCGACCCATTGCGGAATGACGACCGGAGCCAGCCACATGACCGCCGCGCCGAAAACGAATGGCGCGACGGCGTAGAGGCCGAGCTGTGTGAGGTCCCGCTGCGCCAAGGCCGGCTCCCTTCAACCGGACAAGGATAGCCTCAACGGGACATAAACGAAACGCCGCGTTCGGCGAGCGACGCGGCGTTCATTCCCTGTCGGGGGTGATTGCGAAGGGCCCCTAGCTTGCCGGCGCGAGCTCGTTGGCGAGAGGATCGGGCGTTTTTGGCGCCCAGGCGGCGACCTCGGCGTCCTTCGCCGATTTTTCAGCGGGCGGCATCGACGACGCGAGGCCCGCGGCCATTTCGCCTGCTTGCGTGTCGCCGTTCCGCGACGCGATCGAATACCAGAAATAGGCGAGCGCCCGGTTCTGGATGCCGCCCGTCGCGCCTTCGGCGGTCGGATGGTAGGTCGCGCCGAGATTGTACTGGCTGTCGACGAGCCCGAAAGACGCCGCCATTTCAAACCATTTGATCGAAGCCGCCGGATCGACCGGGCCGCCCTCGCCGCGCGCGGCCATGACGCCGAGGCGGTGCATGGCGAGCACGTTGCCGCCGTTCGCGGCGCGCTCGAACCACGTCCGCGCTTGCGCAAGGTCGCGCTCGTAAAGTTGTCCGAGCTTGTAGAGCTCGCCGATCTGCAGTTGCGCCGGCGGATGGCCGAGCGCCGCCGCTTCTTCGATCTTCTTCAGGGCGATCATCGCCGCTTCGTCGGTTGTCGCCGATTTCAAGGCTGCGATATTGTCGAGGTAAAGATCGCGCGGCCGGACAGTCGCGTCGCTTGCGGCGGCGACCGCGCCGGGAACGAAACGCTTCGTCGACGACGGACGCCCCGGCAGGCGCGTCCGCTTGCGCGACTGCAGGCCGCTTCGCCGGCTTGTCGTCGCGGCCGAGCTTGTCCTTGAACATCAGGAAGGAGGCGACGAGCAGCAAGACGATCGCAGCGCCAAGGCCCGCGACGCCGCCGGCGTTCGGAATGGTCTTGAACTTGTTAAGCGCCGCCGTCGCGCCAGCGATCAGGCTTGGGTTCGCCGCCTGCGGTTTTTCGCCGGCGTCGGCGGCCGCCTCGACGTCCTCAGCTTCCTTGGGCGCCGGCTTCGTCTTGATCTTTGAGATCAGCGCGGCGACGCGCGCCTTGACCGAGGTCACGGCGTCAGGCGGCGCCGCGCGCTCGGCGACCGGCGCAGCGGCGACAAGCACTTCTTCGGCGGCCGCTGCAGCCGCTTCTTCTTGTTTGCGACGCTTGATCCGCGCCGCGAGGATCGCGCGCTGCTTCGGGGTCAGCTTCTTCTTCGGGGCCGCCGCCTGCTCTTCCTCGGCCGCCTTCGCCGCGGCTTCGCGCGCCGCGCGCCGCGCAGGCCTTCAGATAGTCGGCGTCACTGGGTTCGTCGGATTCGGCTTCAGGCGTGCTGGCGATCGGCGGGAGTTCGATCGCGTCATCGAGGCTCGCCTCGTCCTCCGCTATTTCATCATCGCTTTCAGGATCCGGCTCGCTCGGCGCATCGATTCCGAACGCTTCGCGAATTTCCGCAAGGACGTCCGCCGTCTCGCCATCGAATTCTTCAGAGGCCTCTTCGACCGCATCGAAGCCGAAATCATCGTCGGCCGCAGGGGCAGGCGCCATCGTGGCGGCGGGAAGCGTTTCGGTTGGGATCGGTTCTTCGAGATCGAGCGCGGCGAACGCATCGTCGAGCTCGCTGTCGAACTCCTCCACAGGATGCGAGACGCGCGCCGAAGGCGCAGCGGCGAAGGCCGCAGACGCATGAATTGGCGCGCGAACCGGCTCGTCGGTCTGCTCCTGGGCCGGACGCCCGGCGGACTCGAGCCGCCTGACCATCGCGTCGAAGGATTCCTGAAGCGTCTGGATGCGGTCTTCCGTCCGCTGCGCGATTTCGGAGACGGCGGCTTCTATTTCCGCGCGCGCGCCAGCCTGATCGGTGGCGTCAGCGCTGGAAAACTGGGTTCGTAGATCGGCGATCGTCTCGGCGACCTTCTGAACGCCTTCGGCGCTGCGCTTTTCGGCGGCGTCAATTTGTTGCGACAGGCGCGAAATCGTTCCTTCGAGCGAGCGAATCTGGTCGCCGCCGCGCTTGATCTCGTCGCCAAGAATGCGAAGGCGGATGCCGGTTTTCTGGACGAAATCCGGATCGGTCGATTCTCCGGCCTCGGATTTAAGCTGTGTCGCTTCTGCGGCGATCTTTTCGGCGCGCGCAATCCTCGCGGCCATGCCCTCGATGGCGTCGCGGACAGCGGTGGCGCTGACCGATTCCGCATCGGGCGCCCGATCCATATGCGCGGCGATCTGCTGAAGCTGGCGCTCGGTCGAATCAAGACGCGTGAGCGTTGTCTGGTGCGTATTGCTGAACTGGACCGCGATCTGGCCGACCGCGCGCTCTAGCGCCCTCAAGGCTTCGATGCGCTGGCGGTCGCCTGATTTTTCTTCGAGCGCCTGCACGCGGGCGACAAGAGCTTCCGGCAGGTCGCTGGTCGCCGGCTCGGTGCGCTCAAGCCGTTGCAGCCGCTCGACGGCCCCGCCGAGCGAGCGGGCGAGGTTTTCGACCGCCACCGCGCTTTTGGTCTCCGCAGAGGCGATTCGGCGTGACAGGTGCTCAATCGCCGCGGCCAGATCGCGGGCTTTGAGGCCCTCGATCTCGCCTTCGGTCGGCGGCGCGTTGGGGTCGCCGGCGTGATAGATGATCTGGTTCAGCCACTCGCCGACCGTCAGCCCTTCTCGCTGCGCCGCCGCTTTTGCGGTCTCGCGCGCGTCCCTTTCGACTCCTTTCACGCTCCATGGGGCATTCGATTTCATGGCGTCCCCGACTGTGCGGGGGCGCCCCAAATTGCCGCTTTGCACGGCTTGCGTCTGCCCGCGCAAAGTCCCGACCGCGAAAACCATGGAGCGGTAAGGTGCTTCGCAAGGGTCGCAAAGAGGTAATTCCCCAAGTCGGCTTCAATCAAGGCGTTGGACATTCCGCGCGCGGTTAAGGAGAGGTTATAGGCCCTATCGCTTGGCCACATACGGTCCTTAACGGCTGAAAGCGACTGTACGGACATCTCTGGCGGATTCGCCTCGCGTCCTGAGGTTCGGAGCGGATTTCAAATTTCCAGACCGGCGGACCTGTCGCCGAAAAGCGATGCAGACGGCGAGAACCGCTGCAATGCGGGCTTTGCCCGTCCGGGACAAGTTTGAAGCCGGCGTCCTTTGAAAGAGGATGCCCCCGATGACCGTCTACGCCGCCCCGCTTCGCGACATGCAGTTCCTCCTCAACGAAGTCCTTGACATCTGGGCGATACTCGAACTTCCCCGGCTTCGCCGACGCCTCCGCCGACGTCATCGACGCGATCCTCGAGGAAGGCGCGAAATTCGCGGGCGAAGTCCTGCACCCGATCAACCAGTCGGGCGATCATGAAGGCTGCACCCGCAACCCGACGGGTCCGTGACGACGCCAAAGGGTTCAAGGAAGCCTATGCCGAATATCGCGACGGCGGCTGGCAGGGGCTCTGCTTTGATCCCGACTATGGCGGGCAGGGTCTTCCCTACATCATCGCCGTCGCCTTCAACGAAATGGTGTCGGCGGCGAATATGGCCTTTGCCATGTATCCAGGACTCGCACGGGGTGCGGCGGCCGCCATCGAGGAACACGGCACGGACGAGCAAAAGGCCCCTATCTGCCGAAGATGATCTCGGGCGAATGGGGCGGCACGATGAACCTGACCGAGCCCCATTGCGGCACGGATCTCGGGCTCTTGCGCGGCAAGGCGGCCCCCAACAGCGACGGCTCCTACAAGATCAGCGGCCAGAAGATTTTCATTTCGGCCGGCGAGCATGATCTGACGAACAACATCATCCACCTCGTCCTCGCGCGGATCGAAGGCGCGCCCGAAGGCGTCAAAGGCATCTCGCTTTTCATCGTTCCAAAATTTCTCATCAACAAGGACGGCTCGCCTGGAAAACGCAACGGCGTTTCCTGCGGCAAGATCGAAGAAAAAATGGGCATTCACGCCAATTCGACCTGCGTCATGAATTTCGACGAGGCGACCGGATGGCTCCTTGGCGAAGAGCACAAAGGCCTTCGCGCGATGTTCGTGATGATGAACGTCGCGCGTCTCGGCGTCGGCCTCCAAGGGCTCGCCGATTTCGGAAGTCGCCTATCAGAACGCCGCCGCCTACGCGAAGGACCGCCTCCAGGGGCGTTCGCTGTCACGGGGCCAAGGCGCCGGACAAGCCCGCCGATCCGATCATCGTGCATCCCGACGTCCGGCGCATGCTGCTTGAACAACGAGCGACGCTCGAGGCGGGGCGCGCGTGGATGTATTGCGTGGCGCTCCACGCCGATCTCCTCCACAAGTCGCCGAGGACGCCGCCGAACGTCAGAAGGCGGACGATTATCTCGGATTCATGACGCCGGTTCTCAAGGGCTATCTGACCGACAAGGGCTACTGCCCACGCGACCAACGCGCAGCAGGTCCTCGGCGGCCACGGCTATATCGGCGAATGGGGCATGGAGCAGTTCGTGCGCGACGCGCGGATCGCGATGATCTACGAAGGCGCGAACGGCATTCAGGCGCTCGACCTCGTGGCGCGCAAATTGCCAGAAGGACGGCGGCCGCGCGCTGCAGACGTGGTTTGCTGAAATCGACCAATTCATCGCCGACAACGCAGGGCGAGCCGGAACTGAAGCCGTTCCTCGACGGGCTTCCTCGGCGAAGACGGATGTCGGCGAGGCGACGCAATGGCTGATGATGAACGCTTCTCGAACCCGGATAACGCCGGCGCAGGCTCGATGGACTTATCTGCACATGTTTCGGGCCTTTGTGCCTCGCTTTCGGCTGGGCGCAATCTCGCGAAAGCCGCGATCGCCAGGCAAAAGGCGGGCGACAAGGATCCCGTTCTACGCCAACAAACTCGTCACCGGGAAGTTTTTCCTTGCGCGGATGCTGCCCGACACGAAATCGCATCTTGCAAAACTAAAGACCGGCGCCGAGCCGTTGATGACGCTCGCGGCGGAAGCGTTTTGAGCGCTGAAGCGATCGGCGGACGAGGCCGGGCGAGTGTCGTTCTGAATTGATACCGGGCGGGAACGGCATTACCGTCCGGTGCAACTGGCAAATTTCCGAAAAGGATCAGGGCTCATGCGCCGTCGCACCACGCGCCAATTGACGATTATTCTCCTTGCCTCCGTCTCGCTCGCCGCCTGCGGCAAGAAGGAAGCAGCGGCGCCGTCGAGGTTCAGGCTGCGGCGCCGAGCGCAGAAGAGATCGCCGCCGAAAGCGACCGCGCCAATCAGTGGTTCGATGCGAGGTTCGAAGAGCAGCTTGCCTTCTCCCCGATCCAGCGCACCTTCCTCGGCGAGAAGAAAAATTACGACAGGATCGACGATCTTTCGGAAGCTGGCGAGGATGCGCAGCTCGAATGGGCAGAAGCGCAGCGGCGGAGGAGCTGAAATCGAACTTTGATTACGACAAGCTCTCGCTGGAAGCGAAGACTTCCTACGACGTCTGGCTCTACCAGCTTGAGCGCGCCGAATTCGGCGGCGAAATTCCGCCGCAGCCAATATGTCTTTACGCAGATGCAGGGACCGCAAGCGTTCCTGCCGCAGTTTCTGATCGTCTTCCACAAGGTCGAGGAGCCTGCCGACATTGACGCCTATGTCGCTCGGATCGGCGGCGTCGCGCGCGGGATCGACCAACTCGTCGAGCGCGCGAAAGCCGGGCGCCGCCGAGGGCGTGCGGCCGCCGCGCTTTGCTTATGACGGCGTCATCGCTCAATCAAAAAACGTCATTACAGGCGCGCCGTTTGGCGCGGGCGCGGACAGCCCGGTGTGGGCCGACGTCCAAACGGAAATCGACGCGCTCGCCAAGGCGGGTAAAATCGACGCCGCTAAAGCGACAGCGATGAAGGACGCGGCGAAGTCGGCGCTCGTTGAAAAACTCGGGCCGTCCTATTCCGCGCTGATTGCATGGTTCGAGAGCGACAAGGCGAATGCGGACGAGATTGCTACCGGCGTCGGCAAGCTCCCGAACGGGGCCGCCTTCTATGAGGAGCGCCTTGCCGCGAGCACGACAACCGACATGACGCCTGAAGAGATTTACAAATTCGGCCTCGCCGAGGTTGCGCGCATTCACGCCGACATGGAGAAGATCAAGACGGCGGTCGACTTTGACGGAACCTTGCAGGATTTCTTCAAATTCATGCGCGAGGACGACCAGTTTTTCTATCCAAATACGGATGAAGGCCGCCAAGCCTATATCGATGCGGCAAGCGCGCATCTCGACTTCATCAAGGGGAAGCTGCCCAACTATTTCGGCATCCTGCCGAAGGCGGACCTCGTCGTGAAGCGTGTCGAGCCGTTCCGTGAGCAGCCCGGCGCCGCGCAGCATTATTTCCCGGGGACGCCGGACGGCTCGCGTCCCGGCGTCTACTACGCGCATCTCTCCGACATGCGCGCGATGCCGAAACCCCAGCTCGAAGTCGTCGCCTATCACGAGGGCAATCCCGGCCATCACATGCAGATTTCGATCGCGCAGGAGTTGACCGGCGTTCCGCGCTTCCGGACGCAAGCCGGCTTCACCGCCTATAGCGAAGGCTGGGGCCTTTATTCCGAACTCCTCGCCAAGGAGATGGGCGCCTATCAAGATCCCTATTCGGACTTCGGACGGCTTTCGACCGAAATCTGGCGCGCGATCCGTCTCGTCATCGATAGCGGCGTTCACTCCAAAGGCTGGACCGAGCAGCAGGCGGTCGATTATTTCATCGCGAATTCACCCTCGGCGGAAGGGGCGATCCGCTCGGAGGTCCAGCGCTATATCGTCTGGCCGGGCCAGGCGACGGCGTACAAGGTCGGCATGCGCAAGATTTAGGAACTGCGGGCGAAAGCCGAAACCGAGCTGGGCGACAAATTCGACATCCGCGGATTCCATGACGCGGTGCTTGGCGGCGGCGCGCTTCCCTTGAGCGTGCTTGAGCGCCGCGTCGGCGAATGGGTCGCTGCGAAAAAAGCCTGATGGCGACGTCGCCGGTTCTCCTGTTCGATCTCGGCGGCGTCATCGTCGACTTCCGGGGCGGCGAGGGCATGCACGCCCTGACCGGCGGCGCTTACGATCTCGACTTCTGCCGCGATCAGTGGTGGCGGCTTCCAGAACTCGACCTGCTTGAACGCGGCGCGCTTTCGCCGGACGGATTTGCGGACGCCTTCATCCGGAAATGGCGCCTCGATCTCGATCGCGCCGCTTTCATCCACGCTTTCAGGCATTGGGTGGTCGGCGTTTTCGATGGCGTTCCCGAAATTCTCGGCGCGCTCGCAAAAGAACATCGCCTCGCCTGTCTTTCAAACGTCAATCCCGTCCATTGGGAGCGATGTCTGGAACTCGGCGTCGGCGGCATGTTTGGAACGCATTTCCTGTCGCATGAAATGCGCCTTAGAAAACCCGAACCCGAGATCTACGCGCGTGTCGTCGCCGACCTCGGCGTTCCGCCACGCGAGATTTATTTCTTTGACGATGTGCCGGCCAATATCGACGGCGCAATCGCCGCGGGCATGCGGGCGACGCTCGTCGAAAAAGGCGACGTCGGAACGGCGCTCGCGTGCGTCGGGCTCATCTGACCGGCGCTCAGGGCGCTCGCAGATCCATCCATTCGGGATGTCGCGCGAAGACGCGATCAACGTAAGGGCAAACGGGATCGACTTTCCTGCCGGTCGCCTTCGCGTCGTCGATGGCGCGCTTGACGAGAGCAAGCGCGACGCCGCCGCCGCGCGCGTCGATCGGAACGAAGGTGGAGTTGATGATCATCCGGTCATTGGCGCCGAGCGAATAAGTCAGTTCGGCTTCGCCGGCCTTCGTAATGATCCAGTAGCGGCCGCGGTTGTGCTTTTCTGCGTGGTCGATTTTGGCTGCCTTGGTCAACTTGCGTCTCCTTTGCCGGTCGACACTAGCCACCCCGCAACCTTTTTGGCCTCAAACTCGGAATTTTTCAAGTAACATTCCCATGAAATTTTTACGCGCCACCCCATTTTTCGCAGCGCAGCAACCGCTGTCCGGTCGCGCAATTTGTTCTTGACAATCTTTTTGCGCCAATAGGCGGCGTTCGATTTTGGGACACGCCGCCCGCGCTTGCAGGAATGGCCGTGCCAGAAACATCCGTGTACGAATAAAATTGCCCGGTATTTCGGGAAGACGAGGTCGGGCGAACCGGGCAGCGCGCGGACGTTCGTGCGGTAACGGAACCCTTTCGCATGGAGCGCCTTCCTGAGCGCAAGTTCAGGTCCCGTGTCCTTCCCCTTGATCGCGCGCATCACCTCCGAGCGCTTTTGCGCGGAAAAGACGTCCGTGCGTTTCTTCTTTCGGGTCACGCCGCGGCCCTCGGCGCCGCCAGCGCAGGTTTGAGAACGTTGGCGGCGAGCCAGGCGACGACCGGCGGGGCGACACCGTCGCCGATCAGCGTCAACGCTGACGTCTCGCGCGCGGGCAGGATGTAATCGTCCAGCAGGCCCATCGCGCGGGCGGCCTCTCGAGCCGTCATCAGGCGCGACCGAACTCTTCCGTTTTCGATGACGATGATGATCTGGCGCGACGATCCGCCGGCCGGGGTCCGGATGCACCCGGCGACGCCGTCAAAGCGCGCCTCGATGCGAATGCGCTTGGCGCCGTCCTCGATTCGGATTCGCCGGAAAGCGGCGCCGACATGTCGGCCGTCCTCCAGGACGAGGTCTTCGACTTGCGCGCGCTGACGTCGCGACATTTCCGCAAGTCGCTTTCTCGTGACCGACGCGTTGTCGAATGGCGCCGCGCGATCAATGAGGTCTTCGAGATTTCGAGTTCCGCCCGACCTGCGGACGTGCGGCGAGCCACCGCCAGCGTCGCCGGACCTCACGGGGAAGCCGATCGACGATCTCGAAGAGGGCCTTGGGCGCCGCCAAGTCGGGGGCGGGCGCAATCTGAGAAAATACCGAGGCGTCCGGGCTTTTCACTGCGACGATGAAAAGGCGGGGGCGCGACTGCGCCACGAATGCGTCGGCGTTGAGGACGATCGCACTGACGCAATAGTCGCGCGCCGCCATCAACGAGATGACGCGCGTAAAGTCTTCGCCTCCATTCGAGGTCAATAGCCCCGCGACGTTCTCAACGACAATCATGCGCGGCGCGCGCCCGCCATCGTCCAGCTGTTCGATCAGGCGCCAAAAGCCGAAAAAGGCGCCGCTTCGGCTCGCGTCGATTCCGCCTCGCGTCCCCGCGAGCGACAGATCCTGGCAAGGTGACGACGCCCATGCCAGATCCGCGCGTTCAGCGGGAAGATCGTCGATCGACAGGGTGTTAATGTCTGCGCCATGGTGGTGGTCCAGTCCGAAATCGGCGCCATAGGCCGCGCGTTTCATCGGGTCGTAGTCGTTCGCGAACAGGCAGCGCCAGGACGCGCCAAGGCCGATCCGGGCCATGCCGCCCCCGGCGAAGAATTCGAGAAAAGCGAACGCGTCTCTACGTGCCAAGGTCTGATGGTCCGGAAAATCGCCGCGTCGGGGCGGTGCTGCGAGCTTTGAGCGGTTCTTAAGCCGATTTAACCGCCTATTGGGAAAAGCCGCCGCGTTGACCCTGCGAGCGAACACCGGAAGGATTCCCGCGAGTTGGGGCAAGCCCGAAAGATTGCGCCATGCGGCATCTGCGGATTGAGACAGCGCGTTTCCTCGCCGGGGCGGCGTTAACGGCGATCGCCGCCGCCGCTTTCGCCGCGTTCGCGGCCGAACCGCGAGACGAACTCGAAGACGTCCAGATTGGCGAGGCCGGCTCGATCCTTCGCGTCGCGTTGATTTGCACGAAGGGCTGCGCAGTGACGCCGGGCGAGGGCGTCGAATTTCGCATTCTCGGCGTCGCCGTTGACCTCGACATTGATCTTGAATTGCGAAGCGCGCTCGCGCGACGCCTGACGATCGCGCGCGGACAGGGCGAAAGCGTCCTGAAAATCGACGCTGCTTCTCGAATCAAACGCGGCGCGGGTCGTGTCGTGCCAGTCGGACAGCGGACCTGCGCCCTGTGTCGAGTATCGCTTTGAGCCATCAACCGCGCCCGCCGCCGTTCCCGCGACGTCGCCGCCGGGCCTTCGCGCCGAACCGCCGAAAGTCGAAGCGAAAGCGCCGACCCGGAAAGACAAGGTTCCGTTTATCGGCGCGCTCATCGCGCCCACCCGGCCGTCGCTGCGCGACGAACCCGCCGAAGGCGTCCTTTACCTGCCGCAATTTGCTCCGCCCGAGCGCCTCAATGCGCCCGCCGTCGAGCCGCCCGAAACGCTCGGCTCTTTGCCCGTCAATGTCGATATTGGTCGGCCGACGCTCATTTCCGTCAATCGCGCCGAAACGCTTGGCGACGGCGCCGCCTTCGACTTCATGACCGAGGCGGTCGAAATTCTCGGCAAGTCATTCGACATCGGCGCCTGCGAAGGCGCCAAGCAACGCCTGGCCGCGGACGCCTGGGCGCTCGACGCCATGATCGACTACGCGTTCTGCAAGGCGGCGGACGGCAGGCTCGAAGAAGCGGACGCCGATTTCGCGCGGCTCCTCGCCTATACGCCGGACAATTACGAAGCGCTGGTAGGGCGCGGCCTCATCGCCATCGCGAACGGCGAGCGCGAACGCGGGCAGCAGCTTTTCCAGGAAGCGTTGAACGCCTTGCCGCCGATCAAGGAATCCGACCGCATCGTCAATGCGATGGACGGAATTGAAGAATGCGAAGGGTGAACGGCGAGTAGGCGTGTGGTCGGCAATTTGGGTTCGCGCGATCTATTTCCCTCCGCTCATCGCTCACGTCACTTTCCCGCGCCGCGCAAAGGACGGTTTGCGCCATTCCTGTGTTGACAGAACATCCCGCAGGATTTCCGCCGCATGCCATACATCAGCGTAGGACAGGAAGAGCGGTGAAAATCCAAAGCGCATGAGGTCCGGCGCCCGGAAGTCGCCGATGACGCCGCGCGCAATCAGCGCCTGCATGATTGCGTAGCCGTCTTCGGACGCAAGACAGACATGCCCGCCGCGTCGGTCAGGAACCGGGAGGGGCCGCAAGGGCAGATCGCGCGTCAAATCCAGAAACATATCTCCGAGCGCGCGCGCTTTCGCTTCGAGGAGGCGCATGTCGAGGCCGTCGAACAGATCGAGCGCGGCGTCGAGCGCGGAGAGCGACAGGATTGGCGGCGTTCCCGCCGCAAATCTGAATACGCCGGCCGCCGGCCGGTAGTCGCCTGAAAAGTCGAAGGGCGCCGCATGGCCCATCCAGCCTGAAATCGGCTGCGCCAGGCGCGCGGCGACTTCGCGCGCCACATAGACGAACGCTGGCGCGCCTGGCCCGCCGTTCAGAAATTTGTATCCGCACCCGACGGCAAATCGCGCGCCTGCATTGGCGACGTCGATGGCTGCAAGTCCAGTCGCGTGACTGAGGTCCCAGATGATGTCGATGTTGCGCGCCGCCGCGTCGCGTTCCGCAGCTTGCATGTCGACGATCGACGCGGTTTTGTAGTGAACGAGACTTCTGACGAACACGCTTCCCTGCGGCGGCGCATCTCCTTCGCCCAATCGCAGGACCCTTGCGCCCGTCATGCGCGCCAGTCCGTCGAGCACATATTGGTCGGTTGGAAATTCGTCCGCTTCGACGGCCAGCGCGCGACCCGGTTTATCCGCAATCAGCGCCGCGGCGAGCTTGAACAGATTGACGGAGACGGAATTGCAGACGATGACCTCGTCGCTTGCCGCGCCGATGAGCTTGCTGATTTTCGCGCCCGCGCGTTTGGGGAGGTCGATCCAGTCGGCGTCGTTCCAGGACCGGATGAGCCCATCGCGCCATTCATGCGCCGCCGTCAACTGCAGCCGCTCAAGCGCGCGTCGTGGCGGCGGACCGAGCGAATTGCCGTCGAGATAGAAGACGCCCGCCGGCAGGTCGAATTCGAGACGACAGTTCCGCAAGGGATCGTCGCAGTCCATCGCTTCGGCGTCAGCAAGCGGCGTCATGGCGCGTTCGCGCGATAATGCCCAACCCCGTCGGCGAGCCGCGCATTGTTCTCTTCGCGCTGTTTTGCCGCCGCTTCGTCATAGAGAAATGGCAGGAAAGCGTAGCGGCGCCCGCGTGTCACGGTGGTGACGGAATGGAGCAATGAGCAGGAGAAGACGACGGCGCCCCCGGTCGGCGCCTTGTAGGAGCGCGGTCCGTATTCCGGAAAACAAACCTCGCCGCCGTCGAAATCGTCGTTGAGGTTGACCGAAACGGCGAAACGGCGGTGCGCGGTGCCGCTCGTCGTGTTGTCGCGATGCGCGTTGAAGTGCGCCTTTTCCGTCGCGTCGTAACAGGCGACGATATAGCGCTCCATCCGTGACACGCGGAACTGGTGAACTTTCTGGATCTCCGGCGCGACGCGGCGCTGGATCAGCGCCTTGGTGCGGTCGATGACCGCTTGATCTTCAATGTTGTAATCGCGCCGGCGCTTGTGTCCGTAATCGAGAATGCCGACGGTCTTGCCGTCGACTTCACGCATGAAACCGGAATCCTCGCCGCCGCTCGCTTCATAGAGCGATATGAGCTCCCGGCAGAAATCGCGGTCAAAGACGTTAGGCAGAACGAGGATCGGCGCCGACACTTCAACGCCCGCAAATGCCGCAGGGGGCGGCAGCGTCTCAACGAGATTGAGCGCCGCCGCGATGTCGCTCCGGTCCGGTTGAAAGGGAATGACGTCGATGACGCGCAGGGTAGGGTCGAGGACGACCCATTTGCGCAGCGCCTCCACTTGAATGAGATCGGCGGCGTCGGTTGGCGCGACGCCATAGACGCGACTCGCTTTCGAATCGAAATCCCAGAAAAACCGGAATCCGGGCGCACGGTCGGCGACGCGCTTTTCAGACTCGTCCGACGGATCGAGACTGACGCCGAAGAACGACGCCCTGCGGTCGTCAAAGAGGTCGCGCCGGGCGAGCGCCGCATCAATCGCCGCGCGTGAATGCGCGTCGCTTGCGGTCGCGAAAAAACAGAGGACGATGTAGCGCCCGGCGACGGTGTCGAAGGCGAAGCGCGGATTGGCGCTGGTCCGCTGGTGAAACCACGGAGCGGGGTCACCCACCGCCAATTTCACATAAGTCGCCATGCTTGCGCCGGTCCCTGACTTGCCTCGTTCCGCAGCGCAGGATCGCAATCCTCCTAGCGCCGCGCAAGCCCGCACTCAGACCGTCAGCAAAGGCTTGCGCCGCATCATCAGGCGGATGAAAAAGCGCGCCAGCCACTGGCCGGCGACAAAAGTCAAAACCGCGAGCGCACCAGAAACCGGGATCATCCAGCGGCCCAGCAATTCGCGCGCGGTTGGCGACGGGAGGTCGTCCTGCATCCCGAAGATGAAGCTCCCCATCGCGGGGTCCGACCACAACCCCACTTGTTCAGGCGACACCATCTCGTAAAAAGCGACGAACACAAACGCTGCGGCGGTCATGAAGAAAATGCTGGAGATGAAAAGGCCGGCTGTCGCTGTCGCGCGCACGGAAGCGAGCGCCAGCAGCGCGCCGAATGTCTTCGCCGGGCCGCCGTCGGCGAAGGCCGATTGGATTTTCATTTCCTCGATGAAGGTGCGCGCGCAGGCCTCCGGCCCGCCCAGCGCCTTTAGCGCATCATCGAGTTTTCCTTCGCTGGCGCGATGGTCGAGATGCGCGCGGATTTCAGCGACGATGTCGTCACGGTCACGGTCGGGAAGCGCCCTCAGCGCGCGCGACAGCGCCCGCAGATAGTCTTCAATTCTTTTCGCATCGCTCATGGCCGCTCTCCTACGATCGTCGTCAATTCGTCACGAAACCCGATCCATGCCCCGCGCATCGATTTCAGGGCGGAACGACCTTCGGCGGTGAGGGCGTAAAGCTTTTGTCCCCGCCCTCCGCCTTGCGGCGTCTCCCAGCGTCCGGCGATGCGCCCCTCGCGATCGAGCCGGTTCAGCAAAGGGTAAATCGACCCGTCGGAGAGTCCGATCTCAGGCCTCTTTCCGAGCGCATCGAGAAGCCCGATGCCGGACAGCGCTTTGCCATCGAGCAGCGCCAGAATGGCGAGTTCGGCCGCGCCTTTTCTCAGCTGCGATTTCCAAACCTCAACATCCATAATCATCTGGTATTGCAAGGTAACTTGCATTGCAATGTCAGTTCGACGAACCGTTGCCCTTCGTCGACCGGGCGCTTTCGATTTCTGCTTCCCGCCAATTTCGCGGCAGCGAGCGGATTGGTGTAGTCAAAGAAAAATCCATAAAGGATCACGATGCCCGCCATTTTCGATTTCTCGCACGCCATTGTCCGCCGACCCGCCCGCTCAGTCACCGCAGGCCTTCGCGCCGGCGCAGGGCCCGATCCGACATATGAAGGCGTTACGAACGAACACGCCGCCTATTGCGCCGCGCTGGTCAACGCTGGCGTTGCAATCACCGTCCTGCCGCCGCTCGAGGATTATCCGGATTTAGTGTTCGTCGAAGATCCCGCGCTCGTGTTCTCCGAAGGCGCGATCCTGCTTCGTCCGGGGGCGAAAAGCCGCGCTGGCGAAACTGCTGCGATGGCGCCCGCCTTGAAGGACAAATTCGAAACGGTGTTGACGCTCGAAGAAGGATGCGCAGACGGCGGCGACATTTTGACGACGCCGGAACAAGTGATGATCGGTCTTTCGGCGCGCACGGATAAACCGGGCGCCGAAGCACTGATGCGCCTGCTCGCCAAACTGGGAAAGCGCGCGGCGATCGTCGAGACGCCGAAAGATGTTCTCCATTTCAAAACCGATTGTTCGCTGATCGACGAAGAGACAATCTTCACGACGCCGAGGTTGGCGCGGTCGGGCGTCTTCAAGGAATTTCGCGAGATTTTGACGCCGGCGGGAGAAGATGCGGCGGCGAACGCGCTGCGAGTGAATAATGCGCTTTTTATCGGTTCCCGCTTCAAGCGGTCAATAGAACTCCTCGCGCGGGAAGGATTTCCAGTCGTTCCGCTCGGCGTCGACGAAATCGTCAAGATCGACGCCGGCCTTTCCTGCATGTCGCTGAGGTGGCGAGCGCTCACGGGCGCGTGAAGCGGCTGCGGATTGACCTATCCGTCGCTGCAATGCTGATCTCCGGCGCATAAACCGAAACGCCAGGATAGGAGAGACATATGGCCAGCACGATCAAGATTTACGGCATTCCGATCTCGCAGAACGTCCGAAAGCCGCTCGCCGTCGCCGCCCATCTCGGCGTCCCGGTCGAGTGCTTGCCCGTCCGGCCGATGGATCAGGTCGTCAAGGAAAAATATCCCGCGTCGCGCATTCCGTTCATGGAGGACGGCGACGTCGTTCTTGGCGAATCGAATGCAATCATGATTTACCTTGCGTCGAAGACGAAAAACGATCTTTATCCGGAGGATCGCGCGCGCCGCGACGCCGTCAACCAATGGCTTTTCTGGGACGTCGCGCACTGGACGCCGTCCTATCAGCCGATCCAGTTCGAACGCCTCATCAAACAAATGCTCGGCCTCGGGCCGGCGGACGAAAAGGTCATCGCGGCGACGCTCGAGAAATTCCGCCGCGAGGCTTCCTATCTCAACGGCGTCCTTGCAGGGCGTGACTTTCTCGTCGGGAAGGGCGCGACGCTCGCCGACTTCGCCGTCGGCTGCGGCCTCACCCATGCGAAGGGAATGGACCTCCCGCTCGCCGACTATCCGAACGTTCAGGCTTGGAACGCCCGCGTCATGGGGCTCGAGGGCTTCAAGAAAACGGCGATGTGAGCGTCGGCAAGCGCGGCTTGACGCCGGCGCCAGTTTGCGGTGCATGGCGGGCGATCCTTGAGGGAACGCCCGCCGCCGATGTCCGAGAAAAAGCCGCTCACCTTTCAGGGTCTCATCCTGACGCTTCAGAACTACTGGGCGGAGAGAGGCTGCGTCATCCTCCAGCCTTACGACATGGAGATGGGCGCGGGGACGTTTCACCCCGCGACGACCTTGCGTTCACTTGGTCCAAAGCCGTGGAACGCCGCCTATGTCCAACCGTGCCGGCGGCCGACCGACGGGCGCTACGGCGCGAACCCCAATCGTTTCCAGCACTACTATCAATTTCAGGTCGTCCTGAAGCCGTCGCCGGACGACATTCAGGATCTCTATCTCGGCAGCCTCGATGCGATCGGCGTCGATCGCTCCGTACACGACATAAGGTTTGTCGAGGACGATTGGGAAAGCCCGACCCTGGGCGCATGGGGGCTCGGCTGGGAAGTCTGGTGCGACGGCATGGAGGTGACGCAGTTCACTTACTTCCAGCAGGTCGGCGGCTTTGACTGCAAGCCGGTGACGGGCGAAATCACCTACGGGCTCGAACGCCTCGCCATGTACATTCAGGGCGTCGATAATGGCTACGATCTCGTTTACGGCGGCAGGAGGCCGGACGGATCACCCTTCACCTATGGCGACGTTTTCCACCAGCAGGAAGTCGAGTTCTCCGCCTACAATTTCGAGCTTGCGAATACGGATGCCTTGCTCGGCCAGTTCCGCGAAGCGGAATCCGCCTGCCTCTCCGTCATTGCGGCGGGAGAGAAGGCGGAGAAATCCTACGCGCTTCCCGCCTATGACCAGTGCATCAAGGCCTCGCACTTCTTTAACCTGCTTGACGCGCGCGGCGTCATCTCGGTCGCCGAGCGGCAGTCCTATATCCTCCGGGTACGGACATTATCGAAAGCCTGCTGCGAAGCCTGGCTGAAATCGCCGCAGGGACGGACCGAAGGCGCGGGGATCGTCGATTATTCGGAGGATTGAGTTCCGCGGGGCTCGCTTGCTGGGTGATCCGGATGCCCCCCCCGCCGCTTGCGGTGGAAGGTTGTCGCCGCCATATATCATAGGCGATTGCCGAAACGGCTCCGGAGGGAGGCTTTCCTGATGCGCATCGTTCTTCTCGTTATCGGTTGGGTGCTGTCGATCGGCGCGGCGTTGAACGCGGCGTTCGCCGTTGTCGCGCTCTATTATGTCGCGAGCGGCTATTTCGCCGAACCTGCGCTGTCGGTCGAAGCGCTTTTTCGCGACCACCTCCCTTTTATGGTGTGGTCGAAGTCAGCGGCGGAGGCGATTTTGCCGGCTGATATCGCCGAATTCTTTTTCTCGGCGCCCGCGCTTGTCGTATTCCCGCTACGCGCGGTCATCGCCGGCGCGCTAGCGCTTTTGGCATTGAAAGCCGCCGCGCGCCGCGAGCAGGCTATTTAGCCGCCTTCACCTCGACTTCGATGATGCGGCACTCTTCAACGAACGTGTAGCGGAACGCGCCGTGCGTTTCAGCGGGCGCCCACAAGACGTCGCCTGCCGAAAATCTCTTCTCGACCGTCTCGCCCTTGTCGTTGGTCCGCCGGTCGATGCAATCGTCGAGGAAAACCGCCGCGCGACCGGGATGGGAATGAAGCGGCGTGAATTCACCAGGGCGAGCGGTCGTCTGAATAGCGCGTACATATTCGTTTTCGAGCTTCGCCGCGTAGATATCGGGCGCGACCTTGACCGGATCGAGCTCGACTTTCGTCGCGGCGTCTTTTGCCGTTGCCCCAATAAATCACAGACGTGCAATAGCGCGAATGCCGAGAGTCCCGCCGCCGCATATTTGATCATGAATTATTCTCCCGCTGACCGCGCGAAATGCTAGACTTCGCCGCGATCCGCCGCAATCGAAAGGAAAATCCCGAAATGTCCGGCATAGTCTCGCTCCCGCTTTCAGGCGGCTGCGCCTGCGGCGCTCTGCGTTACGCACTCAGCGCCGCGCCGATGATGATTTACAATTGTCATTGCGCCAATTGCCAGAAGATCACCGGCAGCGCCTTTACTGTTGCGGCGACCGTGGTTGAGAGCGCGCTCAGTTTCGTAAAGGGCGCGCCGAAGCGCGTCGAATGGAAAGCCGATTCCGGAAATCTTCGCTTTGGTTATTTTTGCGGCGACTGCGGCACGCGCATTGCGAACGGTCAGGTTCCGTCGATCGGCATGCTCTCCTTGCGCGCGGGCACGTTTGACGACACGTCCTGGGTCGAGCCTGTCGGCGACATCTGGACAAAGAGCGCTCAGAAATGGGTGACGTTCCGGGGCCTCACCGCCGAAGGCCAGCCCAAAGACTATGGCCCCTTCATCGAACGCTATCGCGCGCAGGAGCGATTTTGAGGGCTTAAACGTCGTGCAATATTTCAAGCGCCGCCTTGTGCAATTCAGGGCTCGCCGCCGCGACAATGCGGCCGCGCGCGTCTTCTCCGAGGGCCTCGCCCTGCCATCCGGAAACAATGCCGCCTGCAGCTTCGATGACGGGAACGAGCGCTGAATAATCGTGGTGCTTGAGGCTCGATTCGACCACGAGGTCGATTTCGCCGATCGCGAGCAGGCCATAGGCGTAGGCGTCAAGGCTGAACCGCGCGACCTGCGACTTTCCGGCGATTGCGGCGAAGGCGGCGGCTTCATCGCCCGTGAAATAGGCTTCGCGGCGCGGATCGGTGGTCGACAGGCGCGCGCGGTTCAGGTCGGTGACGCCGCTCGTTTTGCAAAGGCGCTCGGCGTCGCCCCTGCGATAGATCGCCCGGCCGGGGACGGCGACCCAGCGTTCATCCGTGAACGGCTGGTCGATGAGGCCGAGCGTCGGCTTTCCGGCGTGCTCGAGACCTATCAGCGTCGCCCATGTCGCGATGCCGCACATAAACGCGCGCGTGCCATCGACAGGATCGATGACCCAGCGCCAGTCGGCGTCCGCGCGTTCCGCGCCGAACTCCTCGCCGATGACGCCGTGCCTTGGATAGACGGCGGCGATCATCCGGCGAATGGAGCGCTCGGCCTCGCGGTCGGCGTCGGTCACTGGATCGAACCAGATACCGGCCTTATTGGTGACTTCAGAACCCGTGCGAAATCGGGGAAGGGTCTCGGCGCGTGCGGCGTCGGCGAGACGCCCGGCGAAGACGGAATATTCTTTGAACGAATCGATGTCGACGGTCATGGCTTTTCGACCATGGTCCCGCCGACAAGGAATTTCAACTAAAGGATTATTCGTTTCCCGACATCGCCTTGGCGAGATCGAGTAGCCTGCGGCGCGGTTCGTCGTTCATCGTGTAGAAGGCGCGAACGAGTGCGATCGTGTCCTTGTTCTGAAAGACGTCTGCGGGCGCGTTGACAGTATGATCGCCATTGGCGCCAATGACATAATCGCCTTCTTCGACGCCTTCGAAGAAATACGCGACCGGAACGTCGAGCGCTTTCGACAAGGTCCAAAGACGCGACGCCGAAATGCGGTTGGCGCCGCTTTCATATTTCTGGATTTGCTGGAAACGGATGCGGACTGCATCGGCGAGTTTTTGCTGAGTCATTCCCAGCAGCCGGCGGCGCTGGCGCATGCGGTTGCCCACATGCAGATCGATCGGATGGGCCATCGGCCTTACTCCCTTGAACATGCGCAAGGCCACGCCCTTGCGCCCCTGATGCGGGAGGAAGTCGCAATCTCCATGCCAACGGGTTGTTCGGCGCCAAACGGCGTTGCGCCTTCAGGGCGTATCAAAACGGATCGCCTGCGTGCCGAATGCGGATTAAGGCGTCAGTCGATCATCTTGGCCGACCGGAGCCAGAAATCTTCGTCGAACCCCGGCATTTCGAGATTGGCGATGAACTGCCGTGAAGCGGATTCCCATGAAAATCGCTCCGCCCATTGGCGACACTGCCCTGGATCACGGGCTTCCCAAGCGTCCATGCAGGCCTTGCGCAGGTCTTCGCTCATGGCGCCGCATCCGGCGGGTGCGCCGTCGAGGATTTCAAGGGGCCCCCTGACGGGGTAAGCGGCGACAGGAACGCCGCACGCCAGCGCCTCAACGTTAACGAGGCCGAACGTGTCGGTCCGAGAGGGGAAAACGAAAACGTCCGAGCCCTGATAATATTTCGTCAGTTCGTCGCCGAATTTCGGGCCGACGAAGACGGCGTCCTTGAAGCGCTCCTCAAGATCGGCCTTCTGCGGACCGTCGCCGACGATGAGTTTTGTTCCCGGCAGGTCGAGCTTGAGGAAATCCTCGATGCTCTTTTCGACCGCGAGGCGGCCGACATAGAGAAAAATGGGGCGCGGATATTTATCGAGGAACGTGCGGTCGCCAGGGGCGAACTGCTTCAGGTCGACGCCGCGCGCCCAGAGTTTCATGTCGACAAAGCCGCGTTCGCGCAGTTCCTGCATGAGGCCCGGCGTCGCGACCATCATCGTTTCGCCGTCCTTGTGGAAATCCTTGAGGACGGCGTAGCCCCATGAAATCGGAACCGCCCAGCGCTCGTGCGCGTATTCAGGGAAACGCGTGTGGAAGCTGGTCGTGAAGGGATAATCGCGTCGTTTGCAGAAACGGCGCACCGCCCGGCCGATCGGTCCTTCGGTTGCAATATGGATAGCGTCTGGCTTGAACTCGTTGAGGATATTGGCGACGCGCCGGTTAGGGAGGAGCGACAACCGGATTTCCGGATAGGAGGGAAGGGGCACCGATTTGAACTCGTTCGGCGTGATGTAGCGGACCTCGTTGCCGAACCTCGTCAAAATGTCGCCGAGCGTTTCCAAAGTCCGGACAACTCCATTGAGCTGAGGCTTCCAGGCGTCGGTTGCGATCACGATTTTCAAGCCGGATCCGGGGCCCGGCATGGTGAATTGCTGTTTGGGCCGCGTGAGGCGCCCGACCCCGGAGCGAATCCGGGTTAGCGCGCCTTTTCTGGGCGGCGCGGCATCATCGCCGGCCGTGGTTTGATTTTCCGATTTCACGCGGCTTTTTCCCAACGAATAGCTGCTAGGAGTTAGACCGACGCCTTCAAAGCCGCAACTTTCGAGGGAATCGTTTCCCAAGCATCATATTGCGCCGCAGAAATATTATTGCACTGCAACAGGTTTCATGTCAGCTTTCATCAGCAGCGCTTCACGGCGTTGCTGCCCTAACGGGCGTTTCCTCCCAATAGACTTGGCCGCGGGGTTAAACCCGCGGCCCTTTTATTTCGCAATTGCAGCAAATCTAACACGGCCATCAGCCTTGCTGAAGCCGGTCCGCCAGTTGTTCGATCCGGCTTGCCGCCGCTTCGAAAACGCGACTCGCCCCGCCAATCGTCTCCGGGTCGAGGGCGCCGCGCCATCGCCAATTTCCGCGAGATTGGCGCGCGCCTCGAAAAGCTCGTCAGACACGCTCAGCGCCGCAAGCAACATGAGGCGCGCGTCGCCGATCTGGCCGAGTTCCCGTACCAGGCTCCTGACGTGGCCGTCGATGTGACTGGCGAGGCGCAAAAGGCGCGGCTCTTGACCCTCGTCGCAAGTCACACGGTAAACCCGCTCATTTACGACGATATCGACTTCGGCCATCGCTCATTCACCCTTTCCGGACCCCAAAAGCGCCTTCAACTCGCGAATCGCGTCCGCCAGGTCTTCGGCCGCCGCTGACGCCTGGACTTTCGCGGTTCGGGATTTGACGCGCGCCGCCTCGACCAATTCGGTTTTCGTCCCGAGGTCGGTCATCCGGTCGTCGATTCTCGCCTCAAGCGCGTCAAGGGCGCCCGCAAGCCGGTGCGCCGATCGTTCAAGCGAAGGCATCGGTTTCAATCTCCCTCGAGGCGTCGATTTTTGGGCGCTGTCGGGCGGGCTTGTCCACCCGAAACGGCGCGGATTCGCCGCCCTTGACCCTTACATCTGCGCAAGGCATGTAGCCCAAAAATCGACAATCGAGCGTCGCCGGCGCCGCACCTTTCCTCGCGTCGGCCTTGAGGTTCATCATGGCGGCGGATTTAACGGACAGCGGCGCCGGCAGACCAGTTCCGGCCCACGGCGAACCGACGTTCTTAAATCAGTCGAACGCCATTCGCGCGCTGTCGATGGACGCCGTCGAGAAAGCGAAATCAGGCCATCCCGGCATGCCGATGGGGATGGCGGACGCCGCCACCGTACTGTTTACGGAGTTCCTGAAATTCGACGCCGCCGATCCTGACTGGCCCGACCGCGACCGCTTCGTTCTGTCGGCCGGCCATGGCTCGATGCTCCTTTATTCCCTCCTGTACCTGCTCGGTTACAAAGGGATGGGGATCGAGGATCTGAAATCCTTCCGCCAGTTCGGCGCAAAAACGGCGGGGCACCCTGAATATGGCCACGCGCCGGGGATCGAAACGACGACCGGCCCGCTCGGCCAAGGCCTCGCGAACGCCGTCGGCATGGCGATCGCGGAGGCGCATCTGAACGCGCGTTTCGGCGACGGCCTCGTCAATCACAGGACTTACGTCGTCGCCGGCGACGGCTGCCTGATGGAGGGGATCAGCCAGGAAGCGATCTCGCTCGCGGGGCATCTGAAGCTCCGCAAGCTGATCGTTCTTTGGGACGACAACAGCATCACGATCGACGGCAAGGTCTCGCTCGCGGACTCGACGGACCAGCTGAAACGATTTGAAGCCTCCGGCTGGGCGACCGCGCGCGTCGACGGGCACGATCGCAATGCAGTGGCAGGTGCGCTCGCGGATGCGCAAAATAAGGATCGTCCGACCCTGATCGCAGTGAAGACGGTGATCGGGAAGGGCGCGCCCAAAAAGCAAGGAACAGCGGCGACGCACGGAAGCCCTCTCGGCGAAGAGGAAGTCGCCGGCGCGCGCAAGATGCTCGACTGGCCCTATCCGCCGTTCGAGGTTCCTGACGACATCCTTTCCGCCTGGCGCCAGGCGGGCGGGCGCGGACGCAATCAGCGCACGGTCTGGGAAACGCGCCTTGCCGGATCGCCAAAACGCGCGGCGTTCGATGCGGCGCTGAAGGGCGACGTCGCCGCCATCGTCGACGAGGCGATCTGCAGCTTCAAGAAAACGCTGGTCGCCGAACCGCCGAAGGTCGCGACGCGCAAAGCATCGGAAATGGCGTTGGAGGTCATCAACTCGGTGATCGCCGAAACAATCGGCGGATCGGCGGATCTCACCGGCTCCAACAATACGAAAACGAAGACTCAGGAGGCCCTGACCGCGGAAAATTACAGCGGACGCTATATCTATTACGGTGTGCGAGAGCACGCCATGGCGGCCGCGATGAACGGCATGGCGCTGCACAAGGGCGTCCTCCCCTATGGCGGCACTTTCATGGTGTTCACCGATTACTGCCGCCCGGCGATCCGGCTTTCCGCGCTGATGGGGCTCCGCGTTATTTATGTGATGACGCATGATTCAATCGGTCTCGGCGAAGACGGTCCGACCCATCAGCCGGTCGAGCATCTGGCGAGCCTTCGCGCCATTCCAAATCTTTACGTATTCCGGCCCGCGGACGCTGTTGAAACGGCGGAGTGCTGGGCGCTCGCGCTGGCGGAAAAAGGAGCGCCGTCGATCCTGTCGCTGACGCGGCAAAATCTGGCGGCGGCGCGCCTTGCGCATACGGATGAAAATCTCTGCGCGAAGGGCGCCTACATCCTCTCTGATGCGCCCGAGCCCGACGTCGTCATCATTGCAACGGGGTCGGAGGTCGAAATCGCGCTCGACGCCCAGAAGAAACTCGCCTGCGACAAGATCCGCGCGCGCGTCGTCTCCGCGCCGTCGTTCGAACTCTTTGCGGCGCAGCCTGAGAAATACAGAAAATCCGTGCTCGGCAAGGCGCCGCGTATCGGCGTCGAGGCGGGCGTCCGACAGGGATGGGATCTGTTCTTGCGCCGCAAGGATGCATTTATCGGCATGACGAGCTTTGGCGCATCGGCGCCCGCGCCCGATCTTTATAAACATTTTGGAATTACAAGCGAAGCCGTCGCAACGGCGGCGAAGAACCTGATCGAGAGGGAGTAGGTAGAATGGCGCTTAGAGTTGCTATCAACGGTTTTGGACGGATCGGCCGCCTGACCCTGCGGTCGATGATCGAGAACGATCGCAAGGGAATCGACGTTGTCGCGATCAACGATCTCGGGCCGGTTGAGACCAATGCGCATCTCCTCCAATACGATTCCGTTCACGGGCGCTTCCCGGTCAACGTGAAGACCTCCGCGGATACGATCGACGCCGGCCGCGGCCCGATCAGGGTGTTCGCCGAGCGCGACCCGGCGAAGCTTCCGTGGAAGGATCTCGGCGTCGACATCGTGTTTGAATGCACGGGTCTCTTCACCAGCAAGGAAAAGGCCTCCGCGCACCTCAGCGCCGGCGCAAAGCGCGTTCTCGTTTCGGCGCCGGCCGACAACGCCGACAAGACGATCGTCTTCAAGGTCAATCATTCGACGCTGACGAAGTCCGACATCGTCGTCTCGAACGGTTCATGCACCACGAACTGCCTCGCGCCCGTCGCCAAGGTTCTGCACGACGCGATCGGCATCGAACGCGGCTATATGACGACAATCCATTCCTATACGGGCGACCAGCCGACGCTCGACACGATGCACAAGGACCTCTATCGCGCGCGAGCGGCGGCGATGTCGATGATCCCGACGTCGACCGGCGCCGCGAAGGCCTTGGGTCTCGTCATTCCGGAACTCAAAGGCAAGCTCGACGGCTCGTCGATCCGGGTGCCGACGCCGAACGTTTCGGTCGTCGATCTCGTTTTCGTGCCAAAGCGCGCAACGTCGGTCGACGAGATCAACCGCGCAATCCGGGAGGCGGCGGACGGCCCGATGAAAGGCGTTCTCGCTTACACCGACAAGCCGCTCGTCTCGTCCGACTTCATGCACGACCCGCATTCCTCGACCTTCGCGCTCAATCAGACGCAGCTTGTCGATGGCGGCCTCGTGCGCATTTTGACCTGGTACGATAATGAGTGGGGATTTTCGACGCGCATGACCGACGTCGCATATGAAATGCAAAAGCACCTCTAGGAGGGCGTCTTGGCGGGCTATCGAACGATCGACGACCTCGACGTCGCGGGCAAGCGCGTGCTTGTCCGGGTCGATTTCAACGTGCCGATGAAGGACGGCGTCGTCACCGACGCGACGCGGATCGAACGCGCGCTTCCGGCGATCGAGGAATTGTCGAAGAAGGGCGCGAAGGTCATCCTTCTCTCGCATTTCGGCCGTCCGGGCGGCAAGCGCGAGGAAAGGGATTCGCTCCAACCGGTTGCGAAAAAGCTTGAGGAATTGCTGAAACGCAAGGTCGCCTTTGCGGCCGACTGCATCGGCGAGGAAGCGGCTATCGTCGCCATCGCCATGAAGAACGGCGACATTGCGATGTTCGAGAACACCCGCTTTCACAAGGGCGAGGAAAAGAACGACCCCGATTTCGTGAAGGCGCTCGCGGCGAACGGGGACCTCTACGTCAACGACGCGTTTTCGGCAGCGCATCGCGCGCATGCGTCGACCGAAGGGCTCGCTCATGCGCTTCCCGCAGCGGCTGGGCGCGCGATGGAGAAAGAGCTCGATTATCTCGCCGCTGCTCTGTCGAACCCGAAGCGCCCGCTTATTTGCATCGTCGGCGGCGCGAAGGTGTCGAGCAAGATCGAGTTGCTCCTCAATCTCGTCGGCAAGGCCGACATGCTGGTCGTCGGCGGCGGCATGGCGAACACGTTTCTCTTCGCTAAAGGGATTTCGGTCGGCAAGTCGCTGTGCGAGCCCGATCTTGCCGCGACGGCGCTCCAGATCATGGAACAGGCGCGCGCCAAAGGATGCGAGATCATCCTTCCGATCGATGTCGTCGTCGCCAGGGAATTCAGGGAGAACGCGGCCCACGAGGTTCGCGCGGCGGACGCGGTCAAGGCCGATGAAATGATCCTTGATCTCGGGCCTGAAAGCGTCGACCTCATCGCCGAAAAAATCGAAAGCGCCAAAACGCTCGTCTGGAACGGCCCGCTCGGCGCCTTCGAGACGAAGCCGTTCGACACGGCTACGATCGAGGCGGCGCGCTTCGCCGCGAAGCTGGCGAAATCCGGCGCACTGGTCGCGGTCGCGGGCGGCGGCGACACGGTCGCGGCGCTCAGTCAGGCGGGCGTCGAGGACGATTTCACTTATGTTTCGACTGCCGGCGGCGCGTTCCTCGAATGGCTCGAAGGGAAAGACCTTCCGGGCGTCGCGGCGCTCAGAAAGTAGAGTTTGAGGAGGAGACGACATGACTCTCGACACACTGAACAAAATCGCGCTCGGCATGATCGCGCCGGGCAAGGGCATTCTCGCCGCCGACGAATCGTCCGGCACGATCAAGAAGCGCTTTGACGGGATCAAGGTCGAATCGACGGCCGACACGCGCCGCGATTACCGCGAGATGCTGTTCCGCACGAAAGAGGCGATGGAGAATTGCATCTCCGGCGTCATTCTTTACGACGAAACGATCCGCCAGAACGCGAAGGACGGAACGCCGCTCGTCAAACTCATCGAGCAGGCAGGATCCATTCCGGGGATCAAGGTCGACGCCGGCGCAAAGCCGATGGCGGCGTTTCCGGGCGAGCAGATCACCGAGGGGCTCGACGGCCTCCGCGAGCGGCTCGGCGAATACCACAAGCTCGGCGCGCGCTTTGCGAAATGGCGCGCGGTGATCGACATCGGCCGCAATGATGGAACACCGGGGGGCGATCGCTCCATGCCGACCTGGGGCTGCATCAAGGCGAACGCGGCGGCGCTCGCGCGCTACGCGGCGCTCTGCCAGGAGGCGGGCATCGTTCCGATCGTCGAACCCGAAGTCCTGATGGACGGCGATCACGACATCGACCGCTGTTACGACGTCACCGAATTGACGTTGCGGACGCTCTACGCCGAACTCTATGACGCGCGGGTCGCGCTCGAAGGCACGATCCTGAAGCCGAACATGGTGATCGCCGGCAAGAAATCCGGGAAACAGGCGAGCGCGGCCGAAATCGCCGAGAAGACCGTCCGCTGCTTTCGCCGCACGGTGCCGGCGGCGGTGCCGGGCATCGTCTTCCTTTCCGGCGGCCAGTCGGACGAGGAGGCGACGGCAAATCTGAACGCTATGAACGCCGAATACCGGAACGTCATGCCGTGGGCGCTCTCGTTCTCCTACGGCCGCGCGCTGCAGGCCGCGCCCTTGAAAGCGTGGAGCGGCAAGGCGGAAAACGTCGCTGCCGGCCAGCGCGCGTTCCTCCACCGCGCAAGGATGAACAGCCTCGCCCAGCTCGGCGAATGGTCGGACGGGCTCGAAAAGGCGGCGTAGCCGCGGGCGGCAGAATGTCATCGCGGACGCGGCGTAGCGCAAAGCGGTACGGCGCAGTTCGGGGATCTGGTTCGGATATCGTGCGCGCGCCGACCTCATCGTCCGCTCATCCCGGCGAAAGCCGGGATCCATCTTCTTATGCGGGAGCGGCTATCCTTGCCTGCGCGCCATCCGGCGCGCGCTGGATCCCGGCTTTCGCCGGGACGCGCGGTGGATTGGGTCGGTTGAAATTTGTCGGGCGGGTTAGCCGCAGGCGTCATCCCGCGCGCATTGCGGCATGCTCTTTCGAGACGCCGCTTCGCGGCTCCTCAGGATGAGGTGACGCAAGGCAGATGCGGGATCTCTCGCGGCGAGAAGACAATCCCTCAGCCGCACCAGATCCCGGATGCGCAGCAGCCCTCATCCTGAGGAGCCGCCGTGAGGCGGCGTCTCGAAGGATCACGCTGCAACGCATCCGGGATTCCCGGAGCGGTTCACTTCGCAATTTGCGACATTCTGCTTGTCAGCCCGTTGGGAGGTTTTCCAGCGCGGGTGGTATGGGCGGTTACTTGCCGATCAACCTCCTGAAGATCGCATATCCGGCTATCGCGTCAGTCTCTGCCAATGATGTGCCCCCCGAAAAACAGGCCATTCAGAAGCAGATTTTTCAACTTATGATCTCCTGGCCGGCAGGAGTGGATAGGCATTTAAGCGCCGAAATTTTCGGGCGCGCAGAAGGCGCTCAAACGTCGAGCGTGCGCCTATCAGGTTTCGAATACTGTCAATCAAATGAGACGCTGCCGGCCCATCTGGTCCACCATCGTGGAGCGCGCCTATCTCTCAAGTGACTGATTTTTATACTTTTTTTGGGTTACTTTTCCTCAGGCCGAATTTCCTTGACTCGTTTGTTCCTTTTTTGTTCTCTTTCTCGCTCTCGTTGTTGTCGGGGCTGCCAGTATGCCTGCAATCCATATTCGTGCGGAGCTTGAAGCCCTCAGGCGCCGTATCGAAACGCTCGAAAGGAAAGGGTCGCCGGCCTGGTCCGTGGCGCATGTCTGCACGCTTGGTCCGCTCACGATCCCGCTTGGCGCTCTGTGCGAGATCCGCGTTTGCGAGTGGCGGGATGCGCCCTCAGCGCATGGGCTCGCATTGGCGATCGCCGGAAAAATCGCCGCGCTGACGAAAAAGCCGATGGTATGGGTCGGCGAGGCGCACGCATTTATTTCCGCAGGCAGAGCGTATGCGTGCGGACTTGCATCCTTCGGCGTTAGTCCTGCCGACATCACCATCATCTTCCCGCGCAATGCGCGGGAGACCTTGTGGGCTGCGGAAGAAGCCGCTGCCACGGCTGGCGTCGGCGCAATTCTCGTCGAATTTTTGAAGCCGCACAGACTGCTTGATCTAACCGCGACGCGCCGCCTCCAGCTGGCGGCGGAAGGTTCCGGCGCCGCGCCCATTTTGTTGCGGAGGGCTGATGATGCGGCGCCCTCGGCGGCGAGAACGCGGTGGCGCATCGCCTCCGCGCCGAGCGCTGCAGACATTTATGATGTGAAAGCTTCGGGTAATCCGCGCTGGCGGGTTGAGCTTGAAAAATGCCGCGACGGCCGGCGCGGCGCGTGGGTGCTGGAGTGGGATGATGAAACAGGAGAATTGCGGGAGGCGGCGCTTTATGGCCGTGCTGCTCCCAAAATGGCCGACCGACCGCCTGAAGAAACTGCAGCCGTCGCTTGATCGCGGCGGCTCGCGGGTCGTTCTTTATGAGAAAACGAAAAGCGCGCTGCGCCTTCATGCGCTTGACGCCGCAGCGGAGGCTCTAGGGCTCTTTCCCGGTCAAGCGTTAGCGGATGCGCGCGCCATTTGTCCTGATCTTGTCGCGGTCGAGGCTCGCCCGGACGAGGATGCGAAAGCGTTTGAAAAACTCTGCGAGCGGTTCATGCGTTATTCGCCGGCGGTTTCGATTCAACGAACCGGCGAGGCGTTTGTCGATATTACGGGGTGCGAGAGGCTTTTCGGCGGTGACGAGGCCGTCATCGCTGATATCGCGGGGCGCCTTCAGGCGGCGGGGTTTTTGGCAAAGCTCGCCGTCGCGCAAACGCCGGGCGCCGCCTTCGCTATCGCCCGTTGCGGCAGGGGCGGCGTTATCCCGGCGGCGCAAACAAAAGCGGCGCTTGCGCCCTTGCCGGTCGAAGCCTTGCGCATCGATGAGGCCGCCGCCGAAAGTCTGCGGCGGCTGGGGTTGAAACGCATCGGCCAGCTTTACGACATGCCGCGCGCGCCGCTGACGTCGCGATTCACGAAGCAATTGCTGCTTCGCCTCGGTCAGGCGTTGGGGCATGACGCTGAAGCGCTGCCGCTCCTGTTTCCGGCGCCGCATTATTACGCTGAAATGCGTTTTGCTGAACCTGTCGTCTCGGTCGATGCGGTGATGGAAAGCGCGAGGAAGCTTTCTGACGATCTCGGCGGGACGCTTTCAAAAGCGGGAAAGGGCGGCGCGGCGTTTCGAACTGGCGCTCTTTCGCGTCGACAATGAGGTTGCGCGCCTGTGCGTAAGAACATCGGGCGCGACAGCATCGCCCGCACATATCGCGCGGCTTTTTACAAACAGGCTCGATCACCTCAGGAGCGATATCGATGCTGGTTTCGGCTTCGAGCAATTGCGCCTCAGCGCATTTGAGACCGAGAAAACGCCCTCGCTTCAGCATGCGGCGTTTGATCGCGCGTCAGAGGACGCCGCGCTGTCGGAATTGCAAGACCGGCTCAGCAATCGGCTCGGCGCGCGCCGCGTCTGCCGTCTTGAACTGAAAGATTCGCATCTTCCTGAACATGCCGACGCGCTTATCCCGGCGACGACGCCCAGGGAAAATTCCGCCAACGTTGATGGGAGCCTTCGCCGTCCCGTTAAAATTCTGTCTTTCCCGGAGGAGATCGAGGCGCTGGCGCAAGTTCCGGATGGTCCGCCGGTGCGCTTTAGCTGGCGGCGCGTTTCCTATCACATCATCAAGGCGAGCGGGCCGGAACGCATTGCCGATGAATGGCGCCGTCAGGAGGAACCAAGGCCGACGCGCGATTATTACCGCATCGAGGATGAAGCGGGCAGGCGGTACTGGATTTATCGCGAAGGGCTCTATGATGCGTGAAACGAAAACGCCGAAATGGTTCCTGCACGGGTTCTTCGCATGACCCGTTATGCCGAATTGTGCGCCTTCAGCAATTTCAGTTTTCTGCGCGGAGCCTCACATCCGGATGAGCTTGTTTTTCAGGCGGCCAAGCTCGGGATTGATGCGCTCGCCGTGACGGATATCAACACGCTCGCCGGCGTCGTTCGTGCGCATGCAGCGGCGAAGAAAACCGGGCTGCGGTTCATCGTCGGTGCGCGGCTTCGCTTCATCGATGGAACGCCGGACCTTCTTTGCCACCCGTCGGACAGGGCCGCCTATGGGCGGCTCTGCAAGCTGCTGACGCGCGGCAAGAGGCGCGCCCGCAAGGGCGGCTGCGATCTCTTTCGAAGCGATGCGCTCGAGCTTGGAGAAGGGCAGCTTTTCGCCTTTCTTCATGAAGACGCACGAGAGCCGAAAATCGCCGAAGCGCTTCGCGAATTCACCGCCGCTTTTTCGGGAAATGTCCGGCTCGCGGCGGCGCGGCGGTTTCGCGATGACGACCGCCGCCGGCTCAACATGTTTGCGGCGACCGCGGCGCGCGCCGGCGTCCCGATGATGGCGGTCAGCGATGCGCTCTATCACGCGCCGGAACGACGGCCGCTTCAGGATATTCTTCATTGCATCAGGGAGCATTGCACAATCGACGAGGCCGGCCGGGCGCTGACGGCCAACGCTGAACGCCATCTCAAGGCCCCATCGGAAATGGCGCGCCTTTTCGCCGATTATCCGCAAGCTGTGCATGAAACGATCGCGACTCGCCGAGCGCGCGGGGTTCTCCCTCGATGAACTGCGCTACGAATATCCCGATGAATCCTCAGGGATGAGCGCAACGCCGCAATTGGAGCTGGAGCGCCTGACATGGAACGGCGCCGAGGCGCGCTATCCGGGCGGCGTTCCGGACAAAATCAAAAAAGCGATCATCCACGAGCTTTCCCTGATCGGGCAGCTTTCCTACGCGCCGTATTTTTTGACCGTCTATGATATCGTGCGCTATGCGCGCGAGCGGGGCATCCTGTGTCAGGGGCGCGGATCGGCGGCGAATTCGGCTGTTTGCTATTGCCTTGGCGTCACCGCCGTCGATCCAACGCTCGTAGACCTTCTATTCGAGCGGTTCGTATCGGCGGAACGCGAAGAGCCGCCGGACATCGATGTCGATTTCGAGCACGAGCGCCGCGAAGAAGTGATCCAGTACATCTATGAGAAATACGGCCGCGAGCGAGCGGGCATCGCCGCGACCGTCATCACTTACAGGACGCGCAGCGCCATTCGCGAGGTCGGCAAGGCGATGGGTCTCAGCGAAGATGTGACAAGCAGTCTTGCCGGGAAAAACATGGGGGTATAGCTCCTCTGGCATCACCGCCGAACACGCAAAAGAGGCCGGCCTTGACGCGGACAATCTCCGCCTCAAGACGGCGCTCGCCTTGTCGAAGGAATTGATTGGATTTCCGCGCCATCTGTCGCAGCATACCGGCGGATTCGTGATGACGCGCGATGCGCTTGAGGAAGTCATTCCAATCGGCAACGCCGCGATGGCGGATCGCACCTTTGTCGAATGGGACAAGGACGATCTCGATACGCTCGGGATGGTCAAGGTCGATGTGCTCGCCCTCGGCATGCTGACCTGCATCGCCAAGGCGTTCGCGCTTTTGAAAAAACATTACGCCGTCGAGCACGATTTGGCGTCGATCCCGGCGGAAGAGCCCGCCGTCTACGACATGATCGGCCGCGCCGATACGCTCGGCGTCTTCCAGATTGAAAGCCGCGCGCAGATGTCGATGCTGCCTCGGCTGAAGCCGCGCAATTTTTACGACCTTGTCATTGAAGTGGCGATCGTGCGTCCGGGCCCTATTCAGGGCGATATGGTGCACCCTTATCTGCGCCGCCGCGCCAAACAGGAGAGAGTAGTTTTTCCGAGCAAGGACCTTGAAGACGTGCTTGGCAAGACGCTCGGCGTTCCTCTGTTTCAGGAACAGGCGATGAAAATCGCGATCGTCGCCGCCGGCTTCACGCCGACCGAGGCCGACGGCCTTCGCCGAGCCATGGCGACGTTCCGGCGAACAGGAACCATCCATCAATATCGCGACAAGATGATCAAGGGCATGGTTGCGCGCGGCTATGAAGAAGACTTCGCCGAGCGTTGCTTCAGGCAGATCGAGGGCTTCGGCGAATACGGATTCCCGGAAAGCCATGCGGCGAGTTTTGCGCTGCTCGTCTACGTCTCCTGCTGGCTGAAATGCCATTACCCTGATGTCTTCTGCGCAGCGCTCCTTAACAGTCAGCCGATGGGTTTTTACGCGCCCGCGCAAATCGTGCGCGATGCGAAGGAGCACGGCGTTGCTGTTCTTGCCGTCGACATCAATCATTCCTGCTGGGATTTGTCTCTGGAGACAGGCGCGCCACAGGGCGCTCTCAATCAGCGTCATGCCGGTATGGAAAAGGACATCTGCTCGACGAGAGCCGTCCGGCTCGGCTTTCGCCAGATCAAGGGGTTTTCGGAAAGCGACGCGCGCCTCATCGAGGCTAATCGCCGGACCGGATTTGATTCCGTGCGCGATTTGCGCCTTCGCACCGGTCTCGGTTTTCGCGCGCTTGAACTTCTCGCCAATGCCGACGCCTTCGGCTCGATCGGTCTCGCGCGGCGCGACGCCTCATGGGCGGTTGAAGGCCTCGACCGGACCAAGGGCGGCGAGGACCACGATCTTTTCTCTCATCACGCCGATTTGCAAAAAGAAGCGGAGGTCGCTTTGCCGGCGATGCCGCCGGGCGAGGAAGTCGCCTATGATTACAAGACGCTAAAGCTCTCCCTGAAGAAACATCCGATCGCCTTTCTGCGCCCAAAACTCGAGCGCAGCGCCTATATCGCCAATGAAAAATTACGCCAAATCCAGAGCGGCGCTCGCGTTAGCGTCTGCGGTCTTGTGCTCGTCCGTCAGCGTCCCGGCACCGCGAAGGGTGTTATCTTCGCGACCCTCGAAGACGAAACGTCGATCGCCAATATCATCATCTGGCCGAAAATATTCGAAGAATTCCGGCGCGAACTCCTGGGATCGCGGCTGTTAGGCGTCGAAGGCAGGCTTCAGCGTGAAGGCGAGGTCACGCACGTCATCGCCTGGCGCCTCGTCAATCTGACGCCGCAGCTCGCCGTCCTCGGCGAGCATCACGGTGAAATGGACGACGGCCTCTTTCGCACCGACGAATTCAAGCATCCCGTCAATGAGGATATGCGTATGAGCGGCTCACTGCGCCGCGCCGAAACCGAAAAGCGCCTCGAAGGAATTCTGCCAGGCGGCCGGAATTTTCATTAGCGAGCTGAATCTCCTCTCGCCGTTCGAACAACACTCCGCCGCAAAACCTGTACGGCAAAAGGCTTCCTCAAGCATGGCGAAGCCATGCCAAGGTCTGATCGTTTTGGTCAGGTTCGGCGTCTTTCGTATAGGGAAGCAGCGTCATCTTATGGCTTTTGGCGCGTTCAAGAACCGAATTATCGGCCGATTACCCCGTCATAAGTCTCAAATTCGTATTTGCTGGGCACTTCTTCATGAGAACATCACGCTGATGAAGGTATTCGGCACAGGATTCGTCAGGTGCTGAGCGGCCTTGGCGACCAGGCTGAAATCGAACGCACGCGCGACCGCCTCACCGACGAGCATCGTGTGCGCGTCGTCTGCGCGCCGGCGGACCTGTCCAAGCCGGACGAGATCGCAAAATGCGGGCGCACAAATTCGGCCGCATCATCAATGCGGCATCGGTGCACGGACTTGTCGGCTCGCCCTTCAAGTCGGCCTGTATGGCCGGCCAAACACCGCGTACGTGGCCTCACCAACGCCGTCGCGCTGAGGATATCGTGTTGCCGGTTGAGCATGGGCAGCGTATGGCGCCGGCGATTCCAGGCGCGCGGCCGATCGTCTATGACGGCGTCGGGCATGTCGCGCAGGAGGAAGCGCCGTTGGCGACGATCGCCGAGGACTTTCCTCGCTGACGCGGATGCCGGTCGTTGAAGCGGCCTGAGAAAACGACGCCGGCCTATCGAGCTTCGGCGCTTTTCATTCTGGTGGTCGTTTACACGTTCAACTCCATCGACCGGCAGATCATCGGCATTCTTGCTGCGCCGATCAAACAGGAGCTGTCGCTCACCGATACGTAATTGAGCCTGATGGGCGGCCTTGCGTTCGCTCTATTTTACATTTTTCTCCGCGTGCCGATCGCGATCCTCGCCGACCGCTATGGCGCCCGGCAAAAGGCCGCCTGCGCGCTCATGCCGGCGGCGGCGTTTGCAGCGACGATCCCGTTCTTCGTCTTCGGTGTCTTGCCGAAGTCGCCGCTTCTCACCTTTTTCCTGTTCATGATTCCGACGGCGCCAAGCCTCAAGCAAGACCGGGACGCCCAGGGGGCCTGGCGTCTCAGGAGCCGGGGTCACCATCTGCTGCCCGCTGTGGCCGGGGCGCCCGCAATTCGCTATTGCTCGGATGAAAATAGCGGAGCGCAGAGCCGATGCCGGCGTTTCAGTCCGAAATCGACATCAGAACCGAGGCCTTTGCCGCCAATCGCGCGGCGCATCTCACGCTGATCGAGGAGTTTCGCGGGCTTGAGCGGAAAATCGTCGAAACTTCGGCGCGCGCGCGCTCGAAGTTCGAGAAGCGCGGGCAGCTGCTGCCGCGCGACCGGCTGGCGATAGTGCTGGATCGCGGCGCACCGTTCCTTGAGTTATCGACGCTGTGCGGCTTCAAAATGCATGACGACGACGGCGACCACAATATTTCCGGTGGCGGCGGAATTGTCGGCATCGGATTTGTTGCCGGCGTACGATGCATGGTCTCCGCGTCGGATTCAGGCATCAAGGGAGGCGCGGCGACGCCAATGGGCGTCCACAAGGCGCTGCGCGCGCAGGCGATCGCGCTGAAGCAGAAATTGCCGTTTGTGCAGCTGATCGAAAGCGCCGGCGCCAATTTGTTCCGTCAGGCGGACATGTTTGTTCCCGGCGGCCAGACCTTCGCCAATCTCGCAAGGCTCTCCGCCGCCGGGTGTCCCGTCATCTCGGTTGTGCATGGGTCGTCGACGGCGGGCGGCGCCTATCAGACCGGCCTTTCCGACTATGTCGTCGTTGTGCGCGGCCGGTCCAAAATCTTCCTGGCCGGGCCGCCGCTGCTCAAGGCCGCGACCGGCGAAATCGCGACGGATGAAGAACTCGGCGGCGCGGAGATGCACTATCATGTCTCCGGAACCGCCGAGTATATGGCGGAAAACGACGCGGACGGGCATTCGCATCGCGCGCGAGATTTTGGCGAAGCTGCAATGGAGCAAAGACCGCGCGGCGCGCCCGCGCTCGTTCCGCGAGCCGCTTTACGATCCAGAAGAAATCCTCGGGATTACGCCGCCCGATTACAAAACGCCCTATGATGTGCGCGAAAATATCGCGCGCATCGTCGACGGCTCGGACATGCTGGGCTTCAAGGACGGCTACGGTGCGGCGACAGTGTGCGTTCACGCGGAAATCGCCGGCCACGCCGTCGGGATCATTTCCAACAACGGTCCGATCGACGCGGACGGCGCCGCGAAGGCCGCGCAATTCATCCAGCTGCAATGTCAGGCGGGAACGCCGGTCGTCTTTCTTCAGAACACCACCGGCTATCTCGTCGGCACGGACGCCGAACAGCGCGGCATCATCAAGCACGGGTCGAAGATGATTCAGGCGGTGACCAATATGACCGTGCCGAAAATCACGCTTGCATATCGGCGCCTCGTTCGGCGCCGGCAATTACGGCATGTGCGGGCGCGCCTTCGACCCTGCGTTCATCTTCGCCTGGCCGAACAACCGCGTCGCCGTAATGGGCGGCGAGCAGGCGGCGAAAACGATGCGCATCGTCGGCGAAGATGGCGCGCGGGCGAAGGCGGCGAGCCGCCGAACGCCGCCTATTTCGATGCGATGGCGAAGACGATCATCGACAAATATGACGAGGAAAGCCGGGCGCTCTTCGCGACGGCGCGGCTGTGGGATGACGGCCTCATCGATCCGCGCGATTCGAGGAAAGCTGCTCGCCTTCTGCCTTGATACCGTGACCGAGGCCCGGGAGAGGCGGCTGAGGCCAAATGTCTTCGGCGTCGGGAGGATGTGACAATGACGCTCCCAGCCCTGAGCGATGTTCTCGTTGAGCAGCGTCAGTCGACGCTGATCGCGACGCTCAACCGCCCGCAGGTGAAGAATGCTCTCAATACCGCAATTATCGACAGTCTTTTCGCCTTGTGCGAATGGCTTAGAGATAAAAACGACATTCGCGCGTTTGTCCTTCGCTGCGCTGCTGGAACTTTCTGCGCGGGCGGCGACATCAAGGAGTTCGCGTCGCAATTGACGGCGCCAGAACCGGCGTTGGGCGCGGATGATCCCGTTGAAAAGGGAAATCGGCGGTTTGGCGATCTGTTGCTTGCGCTTGATGCGCTGCCGCAAGTCGTCGTCAGTGTTGTCGAAGGCGCAGCGTTTGGCGGCGCGATGGGGGTCATCGCCATCTCTGATGTCGCGATTGCGGCGAGTGATGCAAGATTTTCGCTTTCCGAGGCGACGCTGGGTCTGCCGCCAGCGCAGATTGGCCCGTTTGTCGTCCGGAAGATTGGCCTTTTCCATGCTCGCCGGCTTGCTCTCACCGGCGCGCGCTTCGGCGCGGAGGAAGGACTGCGCGCCGGGTTTATCGACAAAATTGTCGCGGCGACGGAAATTGAAAATGCGCTTGCCGCGACGTTGAGCGAAATCGGCCGCTGCGAACCGGTGGCGATTGCGGCGACGAAGCGCATCTTCAATCGCGCTGGCGGCGCGATCGATCCTGCCGAGCTTGACGCTGCGGCGAAAGACTTCGCGCGGTGCCTTCGCGGGGCAGGACGACAGGGCGCAGCCGCCTTTGCGCAAAAACAGCCGCCGCCATGGGTCGAAACCTATGAAGCGAGATACGAAACGTGACCATGCGCAGCGGTCACGCGGAAGCCGCAAACGATTTCAACCAGGCGGACCCAAGCGGCGGCGGTGTCGGCCCCGGAGTTATGAACGCGTTGATTGACCGGCTGCCGATCCACTGCGACAGGAGCCATTTTTCGCCGCTTGCCGGCGGCAAGCCAGAATGAGTGCTCAGCGGATCGGGCGCGCCGCTCTCGTCGACGCTGAAAAAAAGCAGCGCGTCGCCTTTCCGGCCCTTATAACGGAACTCCGCAAGCGGAAAGTCTGTCTCGCCGCCTTCATAGGTGTCGTTCAAATACAGAAGAAACGTCGCAAATCTCTGGCCGCGCCGCTCGATCTCCTCGCGCAAGGCGGGAACCGCCGGGTCCAGATAGTCCGTGTGCGGCGTGAAGGCTTGGCCGGGCCGGTAATGGAGCAGCTTCGTCACTTCGCAAAACTCGGGCTCGACGCGAAGGGCTGCGGCGATGCGGTTGCGAATGAGGCACATCGGCAAATCTGACGACTTCAGCATGAAACCTGCTTCGCTGCTCGTTCGCGAGTCGGCCACCATCGCGTCGGCGACGCCGCGATAAATCTTCGCGCGTTCAAGATCGCCGCGCAGCCGGGCGATGATCCAGTCGCACTCGGCGTGAGTGGCGAATTCCTCAAATACGAGCGCGCGCGGCCGATTTAGCGCGGTCCGGGGAGGAGGCGAGGAGAGCCATGCGCTGAGGTCAATGCGCCGCCGGAGCGCACGCCAGTCGTCGCCGCTGTCTCGCGCCAAAAAGCGCAACTCGGTCTGGGCCGCCGCAAAGCCTAATGCTGCGCTTCGCGCGAGGAAATCGAACGCGCGCGTCATGTCTCGCGGTTGCAGGACGCCCCATGCGGCGAGACGGGCGACGAACGCGGCCGCTTCGCCGTCAGATAGGCTCGCAGCTTCGTTGATGAGCGCAATCCCCTTTTGCGGCGCCGGAGCGACGCCGTCTCCGAACAGCAACTTCTTGCCGAGCGCGGTCATTGCCCCGGGTTCGCCCGCCTGCGTCCTTTGAATCAGGGATTGAAGGTCCTGCGACATGCGCGCCAGACTAGAAGCAAAGCGGTTGACGGGCTAGGTGTGAAAAGGGCCTGATCTTCGCATAAGCCAGCGTCCTACTGATCGGGCGCCAGGGACGCGAATGTTTGGGCTGTTGGAGGAAGTGTGACGCGCATTTGCAAGCTGCTCATCGCCAATCGCGGCGAGATCGCGGTTCGCGTCATGAAGACTGCAAAGGCTCGCGGGATCAGGGCGGTCGCCGTCTATTCCGACGCGGACGCAAATGCGCTGCATGTTCGCTTCGCCGACGAAGCGATCAGGATCGGCCCCTCTGAAGCAGCGCAAAGTTATTTGAGGATCGATGCGATTATCGAAGCGGCGAAGAAAACCGGCGCTGACGCCATCCATCCCGGCTACGGCTTTCTGTCAGAGCGCGCCGCGTTCGCCGAGGCGTGTGAGACCAACGGGCTGATATTTGTGGGCCCGCCCGCTTCCGCCATTGCGGCGATGGGCGACAAGGCGGAATCAAAACGCCGGATGATCGCCGCCGGCGTTCCCTGCATCCCCGGCTATCAGGATGAAGACCAGTCGGACGCGCGCCTTGCAAAGGAAGTCGGAACGCATCGGCTTTCCGGTCATGCTGAAAGCGTCAGCCGGCGGCGGCGGTCGCGGCCAACGCATCGTTCACAAGAAGGAAGACCTGCACGAAGCGATCACCTCGGCGCGGCGCGAATCCCAAAGCGCGTTCGGCGACGGGCGCCTGATTGTCGAAAAAGCGGTCGTCGGCGCGCGCCATGTCGAAATTCAGGTGATGGCCGACGCCCACGGAAACTGCCTCTATCTCGGCGAACGCGACTGCTCGCTTCAACGCCGCCGCCAGAAGGTGATCGAGGAAGCGCCGTCGCCGGCGATCACGCCCGAGATCAGACAGCGCATGGGCGAGGCCGCCGTCGAAGCGGCGCGCGCCGTCGGCTACCGCAACGCCGGCACGGTCGAATTCCTGTTCGACCCGAGCTCAAAGCACTTCTATTTCCTCGAAATGAACACGCGCCTTCAGGTCGAGCATCCGGTGACGGAAATGGTGACCGGCCTCGATCTCGTGTCGCTGCAATTCGATGTCGCGGAAGGAAAAAAGCTGCCGCTGACGCAGGACGAGGTTCGCCTGAACGGTTGGGCGATCGAGGCGCGGCTTTATGCAGAAGACCCGTCCGCGGGATTCCTGCCGCATTCGGGAAAAATCGCGGTGTGGCGGACGCCCGCGAGCGCGCGCGTTGATTCAGGGATTGAAGCGGGGGACACCGTCACGACTTTCTACGATCCGATGGTCGCAAAGATCATTGCGCATGGGGCAACGCGCGACGAAGCGCGATTGAAGCTCGCCTCGGCGCTCAGGGAAACGGTTCTTCTGGGCGTCGGCAACAATCGCGACTTCCTCATCGAGCTGCTCGAAGATGAGGCTTTCGCGAACGGCGCCGCGGCGACCGACTATATCGAAGCAAATCTCGACCGGCTGACGAAACGAAAGCCGCCGGGCGGCGACGCGGCGTTGGCGCTGGTCGCTGCGACAGTCGTCGATGCGCCGTTCGGCGGGCTGTTGACGGGATGGAATTCGCGCGGTGCTTGCTCGTTTCCACTGCATGTCGCGCTGACGAATGGGCAAATCGTCAAGGCGGATGCTTTTGTCTCTGGCAACAAGATTGACGTGCGGCGCGGCGCCGAGACGTCGTCAATCGAGGTCGTTGCGAAGACCGATGATGAAATCCGCTTTGTCTCGAACGGTCGCGCAGGCCGCGCGTTTTATGCGCGACGTCTCCGGACGATCGAGATCGACGCCGGCGGCGCGGCGGAGCGGTATTTCGATTTCGCGCTGGCGCCGGCGGAAGAGTTCGGCGCCGGGGCCGACAGCATAAAGGCGCCGATGGCGGGCGCGGTGACGTCGCTTACGGTCGAGCCAGGCGTCGCCGTCGTCAAAGGGCAAACGCTTGCGACCATCGAAGCGATGAAGATGGAACACCAGTTGAAAGCGCCGCGCGACGGCGTCGTCGCGGAAGTGCTGGCGAAACCCGGCGATCAGGTCGCGATACGCGCCAGGATCGTAACGCTGAAATCGGAAGGATAGATCATGAGAGACAAGGCGATCATCACCTGTGCGCTGACCGGCGTCTTGACCAATCCGAAGCAGCATCCGGTGCCGGTGACGCCGGAACAGATGGCGGCGGAAGCAAGGCGCGCCTATGACGCGGGCGCCTCGATCATGCACGTCCATTATCGCGATCAGCGCGAGGGGATGGGGCATTTGCCGACATGGGATCCGAAGATCTGCACAGAGATCAACGAAGCGATCAGAGCCTCGTGCCCCGGCGTCATCATCAACATGACGACGGGCGTCGTCGGTTCCGACTATGGTTATGTGCTCGATTATCTGCGCGCTTGCCGGCCTGAAATGGCGGCATGCAATGCGGGAACCCTGAATTATCTTAAAACGAAGAGCGACGGCTCCTGGGCGTGGCCGCCGATGACCTTTGACAATCCGGTGTCGAAAGTGACGGACTTCATCAATGTCATGAAGGAGATCGGCACGCTCCCCGAATTTGAGTGCTTCGACGTCGGCATCGTGCGCTCGGTCGGGCTCTATCTCGAAAACGGCATGACCGATCACGCAGACTATAATTTTGTGATGGGCGTCGCATCCGGCATGCCAGCCGACCCGGAGTTGTTGCCGCTTCTCGTCAAATACAAGAAACCGGGTTGCCCGTGGCAGGCGACGGTGATCGGCCGCGAAGACGTTTGGCCGGTTCATCGCCGGGTCGCGGAACTCGGCGGCAATCTGCGCACGGGTCTTGAGGACTGCTTTTATCTCCCTGACGGCGCCAAGGCATCCTCCAACGGGGTCATGATCGCCGCGCTCGCCCGATATGCGAAGGAAGCGGGCCGCGCCGTCGCGTCGCCGTCGGAAGCGCGTGAAATGATGGGGATCGCCGCCTGACCGCGCCCTCGCCCTCGCTCGCGCTTCGACGCCTTTGGCTGCGTGATAAAATATCAATTGAAAAATCAACTATCTGCCGATAATCTCCGCGCCGGGAAGAGAGAGGGGCCGACTGCATGGCCGAACGCTCGTTTGCGGAAGAGGTCGAAGATCTAAAGCTCGGCGCCGGCGACGTCTTTCGAGGCGAGGGCATTCTCGCCGTCACCAAGGCGCTGCTGCAATCCGGCGTCTCCTATGTCGGCGGCTATCAAGGCGCGCCGATTTCGCATTTGATGGACGTTCTCGCGGATGCGCAGGACATTCTTTCCTCGCTCGGCGTTCACTTCGAGGCGAGCGCCAGCGAGGCGGCCGCGGCGGCGATGCTCGCCGCTTCGGTCAATTACCCGTTGCGCGGCGCGGTCACCTGGAAATCGACCGTCGGGACCAATGTCGCCTCCGATGCGCTCGCTAATGTCGCCTCGTCCGGCGTCAGGGGCGGCGCGCTCGTCATCGTCGGCGAAGACTACGGCGAGGGCTCCTCGATCATGCAGGAGCGAAGCCACGCCTTCGCGATGAAGTCGCAGATGTGGCTTCTCGACCCGCGTCCCAATCTCGAATCGATCGTTGCGATGGTCGAGCGTGGTTTCGAACTGTCGGAAGCATCGAACACGCCGGTGATGCTGGAGCTTCGAATCCGCGCGTGCCACGTCTACGGGTCCTTCGTCGCGAAAGACAATGTGCGGCCCGCCTTCGGCCTCAGGGACGCGATGGAAAATCCGACGCGCGATTACAGCCGCGTCGTGCTGCCGCCCTCGAATTTCGTCCATGAGATCGAGAAGATCGACAAGCGCTGGCCGGCGGCGATCGACTTCATCAAGAAACATCGCCTCAACGAATTTCTAGGCGGGAAGAGCGGCGACGTCGGCATCATCGTACAGGGCGGTCTCTACAACACGTTGAACCGCGCGCTTGAACTTGCGGGTCTCGCCGACGCCTTCGGCGAGACGGCGATACCCATCTATTGCCTCAATGTGACCTATCCGCTGATCGACGACGAAGTAAGGGGTTTTTGTCTCGACAAGAAAGCCGTGATGCTGATCGAGGAAGGTCAGCCGAATTATCTGGAGCAGGCTGTCAATTCGATCCTGCGAAATGGCGACATCCAGACCAAAATCGTCGGCAAGGACGTCTTGCCGCGCGCCGGCGAATATACGAGCGGCGTCCTGCTCGATGGAGTTGGAAAATTCACTGCGAAACATGCGCCGACGCTTGCCGTAAAAGGCATGGCGACTGTTGCGCCTCTGTCGGAGGACGCGAAGAACGCCGTTGCGGCGATCGTGCCGCCGCGCCCCGCCGGATTTTGCACCGGATGCCCGGAGCGGCCCGTCTTCTCGGCGATGAAGCTCGTCGAGAAGGAGATCGGCAAGTTTCACGTCAGCTGCGATATCGGCTGCCATCTCTTTTCGATCCTGCCGCCTTTCGACATCGGCAACACGACGATGGGTTACGGCCTCGGCTGGGCGGGCGCTTCCGCTTTCGGCGCGGATGCGAAGCAGCGAACCGTCGCCATCATGGGCGATGGCGGATTCTGGCATAACGGCCTCACCAGCGGCGTCGGAAACGCGGTTTTCAACAAGAGCGACAACGTCCTCGTCATCATCGACAACGGCTATTCCGCTGCAACCGGCGGTCAGGACATTCTCTCGTCGCGCGCGGAGAACAAGTCGAAAAGCACGAACAACCCGATCGCCGCCGCGGTCAAGGGCGTCGGCGTGAAATGGGTCGAAGAGGTCCACACTTACGACATCGGCAAGATGAAGCGCGTCTTTAAGGATGCGATGACGACGACGCTGAAGGGCCCGAAAGTCATCATCGCGCAGGCGGAATGCATGCTGAATCGACAGCGGCGCGAAAAACCGCTGCGCGACAAGGCGATCCGCGAAGGAAAACGCGTCATCCGCGCACGCTACGGCGTCGATCCCGACACCTGCACCGGCGATCACAGTTGCATTCGCCTTTCGGGGTGCCCGTCGCTGACGATCCGGGACAACCCGGACCCCTTGCGCGACGATCCGGTCGCCTATGTCAATAATGACTGCGTCGGCTGCGGCGTTTGCGGAGAGAACGCGCACGCCGCCATCCTCTGTCCGTCTTTTTACCGCGCGGAGCTCGTCTACAATCCCGGCCGCCTCGACAAATTCGCATCGCGTCTGCGCGGCGCGATCATCAGCTTCTTTCAAAAGCGCGCCGACAGCCGCCGCGCGCGCTATTCATTCGGGGCAAGCGCATGAGCGCGCGCGCGATCAAGATCGCGGTGATGGGCCTCGGCGGGCAGGGCGGCGGCGTCCTCGCCGAGTGGATCGTCAAGGCGGGCGAGCGCGCAGGGTTCATCGCGCAATCGACATCGGTGCCAGGCGTCGCACAGCGGACCGGCGCGACGATTTATTATATCGAGCTTTTTCCAAAAGCGGCGGCGGACGCCGCCGGCAAGGCGCCGGTGCTCGCGCTGATGCCGGCGCCGGGCGATGTCGATGTCGTGATCGCGTCGGAAATGATGGAGGCGGGCCGGGCGCTCATCCGGGGATTTGTTTCGCCCGCGACGACGCTGATCGCTTCGACGCATCGCGTCTACGCCATCGGCGAGAAGATTGCGATGAGCGACGGCCGTCAGGACGCCTCGGCGGTTCGGGCGGCGGCCGAGAGCGCCGCGCGCCGCTGCGTCTGGTTCGATATGGAGGACGCCGCTGAAAGCGTCGGCGCCGTCATTAGCGCCGTCATGTTCGGCGCCCTGGCAGGATCCGGCGCGACGCCGCTGCCGCGGTCGGCGTTTGAAGACACGATCAAGGATGCAGGCCGTTCGGTAGAGAAAAACCTCGGCGGGTTCTCAGCCGGCTTTGACGCCGCGCAATCATCAGCGCCGTCCGTCGGCGTCACGAGCGAGCCCTCTCCGGCGGCTGTCGCGAGCGCCCGCGGTTCAGCCGCTTGTCGATCGGCTGTCGGCCATGCCGGCGGGCGTGAGGGCGATTGCGCATGAGGGGCTTAAGAAGGTCGTCGATCATCAAGATCCGCGTTACGGCGAGCTTTATCTCGACCGGCTTGAGAAAATCGCAGCGCTTGACCGAGCGACCGGTGGCGAGGCGAACTTCTTCAAGCTGACGAACGCCGTCGCGAAATATCTCGCGCTCGCCATGGCCTATGACGATGTCGTTCGCGTGGCGGACCTGAAAACGCGGGCGAGCCGGTTTGATCGTTTCCGCGACGATGTGCGCGCTGATGACGGCCAGATCGTCCGCGTGTGGGAATTCATGCACCCTCGTATCGAAGAGATGTGTGATCTGTTGCCGCCGGCGCTCGCCAGGGCGCTTTTGAAATCGAACGGCGCGCGAAAGGCGTTTGACGCATTTCTCGGAAAAGGCCGCCGCGTCGCGACAACCAATCTCAGCGGATTCTTCATGCTGACGATGCTGGCTTCGCTGAAATTCATGCGGCGCGGCAGCTATCGATATGGCGTCGAACAGGCGCGCATCGAAAACTGGCTCGGAATGATTTCAGACGCGGCGCCGCGCAATTATGCGCTTGCGTGCGAACTCGCCGGGCTTCAGCGCCTGATCAAGGGTTATGGCGAGACTCACGAACGCGGACTTGGGAACTATCATGCGATCCTCCGCGCACTTGACCAGGTGAAAGCGTCATCTACGCCGGCGCAAAGCCTTGCGCGGCTTCGCGACGCCGCGCTCAGGGACGAGGACGGCGCAGCGCTTCGGCTGGAGCTTTCAAAGTTCGGCGCATTGCAGGCGGCGTAGAGGCGGGCGATGGCGGGTCAGAGGAAATCAAAAGCCAAGGTCGGCCCGGCGGAAACGGGCTTCATGCTGGAGGATTATGTCCTTTATAATCTCGTTCGCACCGCCGCGACCTATAATGAAGAAATGGAAAAGGCGCTGAAGCGCTACAAACTCGATACGATGAAGTGGCGCGTCTTGATGCTGCTCAATGACAAAAGCCCAAGTTCGGTCGGCGAACTCGCAAGGCGGTCGGTCACGAAAATGCCGACCCTGACGCGCGTCCTCATTCGCATGGAAGAAGAAGGCCTCATCGTCCGCCAGGCGCAAGCCCTCGACAGGCGCGTGGTGCAAGTGACGATGACGCCGAAAGCGGTGACCGTCCTTCGAGCCGTGCAGTCGATTGGCCAGAAAATATTCGAGCGCGTGATGGAAGGCGTCACCGAAGGAGAGGCGGCGGCGCTCACCGCGACGTTGAAGCGCATGCGCGCCAATCTCGGCCGGTCTCCCTACGAACCCGCCTCGGCGCCGGCGCTAAAGGCGCGCGCCTCATGACGCAAAGCGCGACGGTTTTCGACCTCTTTGCTGCGACGGCGCGCCAGTTCGCGGAGCGTCCCTTTCTGCATGCGGTGTCGGAGACGGCGCGGATCTACGATCTCTCAAAGGTCAATTATTCCTATGAAGAAGCGCTATCGGCGGTCGAGGGAATCGCGCGCGATTATGCGCAAATCGGAGCCGGCGAGGGAATGCGTGTCGGCCTCGCCTTTGAAAACCGCCCCGAATTCTTTTTGCATTTCCTCGCGCTGAACTCGCTGGGCGCCTCCATCCTCCCGCTAAATTGCGCCATGCAGGCGGAGGAACTCCTCTATCAAATCGCCCATAGCGACTGCGCACTGATTGTCGCAACGCCAGCGTACCGCGATCGGTTCGCCTCAATCGCCGCCCGTGCGCCGCAAGGCCCGCCAGTCGTCGGACCGGACGGCATTTTATCGGCGCCAGACCTGCGGCGAAACCAACCGGCGGCGGAAGCGTCGGCGCGCGAAGCGGCGATTCTCTATACGTCAGGTACGACCGGAGCGCCCAAGGGCTGCATTCTTTCAAACGACTATTTTCGCGCAATCGGCGATCTTTACACGAGCCTTGGCGGTCATGTGGCTTTTGACGCCGGTAAAGAACGCATCATCACCCCGCTCCCGGTGACGCATATGAACGCGCTCGCCTGCTCATTCATGGCGGCGGTCAAGACTGGCGGTTGTCTCATCCAGCTCGACCGGTTCCATCCGAAAAGCTGGTGGACGAGCGTGCGCGAAAGCCGCGCGACAATCATGCACTATCTCGGCGTGATGCCGGCGATGCTGCTGAATGCGCCGGAAGCGCCGAGCGACGATTTCAGCGGTCACATCAAGTTCGCTTTCGGCGCCGGATGCGATCCGCGCCATCATGCGACCTTTGAAAAGCGGTTCGGCGTGAAGCTGATCGAGGCCTGGGCGATGACGGAAACGGGCGCCGGCGCGTGGATCGCCGCTGCGCATGAGCCTCGCCATGTTGGCGCTCGATGCTTTGGCCGCGCGCCGGACGGTCTTGATGGAGGCTTGTCGACGAAGAAGGCGAGGACGTCGGCAAAGGGCTCCCTGGCGAGTTGCTGGTCCGTCGCAGCGGCGCCGATCCGCGCCGCTATTTCTTCAGCGGCTATCTCAAGGATGCGGCCGCGACGGAGCAGGCGTGGAAAGGCGGCTGGTTTCATACCGGCGACGCCGTTCGCGTCGATGAGGAGGGGCAATTCTATTTTATCGACCGCCTGAAAAACGTCATTCGTCGCAGCGGTGAGAATATTGCGGCGATCGATGTCGAAAGCGTGCTGATGCGCGCCGATGGGATCGCCGCGTGCGTCGTCGTTCCCGTGCCCGACGAAATTCGCGGGGATGAGGTGATGGCGCTTGTGATTTCGTCGAATGGACGCAAGGATGAAGGGGCCGCGCGCGCGATCTTCGAGTTCGCCATGAACAATCTCACTTATTTCAAGGCGCCGGGATACGTCGCCTTTGTCGACAAAATTCCGATGACGGCGTCCGAGAAGGTGAAACGCGGCGACGCAAAGCAGATCGGCCGCAAACTGCTCGAAGAGGACGCCTGTTTCACCTTCACCGCCCTCAAGAAATCGCGAAAGGACTGATCGGGCATGGCGGCGCTGAGGACTTCGCCGAGAATGGCCTATGACGGCGTCGTCGCCGTCGCGCCGACCACCGTTCCCTATGAGCGCTATTCGCCGAAATCGGCGCACTGGTGGGTCGCGCGTGCGTTGAAGGACCTTTCCCGGAAGACCGGTCTTGGGCCGACGGACTTTGACGGCTTTTGCGTTTCCTCTTTTACGCTAGCGCCCGATACGGCGGTGGCGCTGACGCAGCATTTCGGCTTGAGCCCGCGCTGGCTCGACCATATTCCGATGGGCGGCGCCTCTGGAATCGTCGCGCTGCGCCGCGCCGCGCGCGCCGTGCAGGCGGGGGACGCGGACATCGTCGCCTGCGTCGCTGGCGATACGAATGATCGCAACTCCTTCGGCGACCTGATCGAGAATTTCAGCCGCTTCTCGCGCGAGGCGGCCTACCCTTACGGCGGCGCCGGCCCGAATATGAGCTTCGCACTGATGACGCGCGCCTATATGAACAAGTACGGCGCGACGCGGGCGGACTTCGGGAAGATCTGCGTTGCGCAGCGCGAGAACGCGCTGAAATTTCCTCATGCGCTGATGAAAACGCCGCTGACGATGGAAGACTATCTGTCCGCGAAGCCGATCGCCGATCCGCTTCACCTTTATGATTGCGTCATGCCGTGCGCCGGCGCCGAGGCGTTCGTCGTCATGCGCGAAGAGACGGCGCGCGCGCTGAAGCTTCCTTACGCGGCGATACTCTCGACGATCGAACGGCACAACGCGTTCGGCGACGACGACATTCAACTGCGCGGCGGCTGGGCGGTCGACAAGGACGAGTTGTGGTCGATGGCGGGCGTGAAATCAGATGACGTCGACTTCCTTCAGACCTATGACGACTACCCGGTGATCTCGATGATGCAGATCGAAGACCTCGGCTTCTGCAAGAAGGGCGAAGCGAAGGACTTTGTGCGCGCGCATTCGCTGACTGCGGAGGGGACATTTCCGCATAACACGTCCGGCGGGCAGCTGTCGGTCGGCCAGGCGGGCGCCGCCGGCGGATATCTCGGGCTTGTCGAGGCGATCCGGCAATTGACCGGCGAGTCTCTCGGCGCGCGCGTTGCGAATGCGAAAATAGGCGTCGTCTCCGGCTTCGGCATGATCAATTTCGATCGCGGGCTGTGCTCGGCGGCGGCCGTTCTTGGGGCAGGAGGCGGCAATGGCTGAAATGAGCGCCGCCGCGTCGGCGTTCGCCAGGCGGGCAAAGAGCGGCCGCTTCGACCTTCAGCGGTGCGAGGAATGCGGCGCCGTCGCATGGCCGCCGCGAGACGCTTGCGCGTCATGCTGGTCTGACAAGCTCGCTGGACCGCCGTTGCGCAAACCGGCGTCGTATTGGCCGCGACGATGCTTCATGCCTCGCAGGACGAGTTCTTTCGCGCGCGATTGCCGTGGCGAATCGGCACGATCCGGCTCGATGCGGGACCTGTCGCTTACGCTCATCTCTCATCAGGCCGTTCGGCGAGGGCGATGCGGTCTCGCATCGGCCACATCGCGACTTAAGGCGCGGTCGGGCGTCTTTGTCGCGCGGCCGGACCGGGTCGGCGACGATCCAAGGATTCGAATGCAGAACTCATTTCGAACAAGGAACGGAGGAACCAGTGTCCGTTCTTGAGAAATTCAGCGCTGCGGTGATGTCGGGCGCGGTCAGGACGATCGATCTGACGCACACGCTCGATCCCGATTTTCCGGTGCTCGTGCTGCCGCCGCAGTTCGGCCAATGCGCGCCGTTCCGGATCGAAGAGGTGTCGCATTACGACGACCGCGGCCCCGCCTGGTATTGGCGGAATTTTTCCTGCAACGAACATACGGGAACGCATTTCGACGCGCCGATCCATTGGGTGACCGGCAAGGACATTCCGAATTCCTCGGTCGACACGCTTGCGCCGGAAGGGTTCGTGCGGCCCGCTTGCGTCCTCGATTTTTCAAAGGAGGTGAAAGCGAACGCCGACTTCATCCTCACCGCCGACCACATTCGCGTCTGGGAGAAATCGCATGGCGAGATCCCTGCCGGGCATTGGGTGCTTTTCCGGACCGACTGGTCAAAGCGCGACTGGAAGGAGTATCTGAACCTCAAGGAAGACGGCGCGCATTCGCCAGGGCCGGACGCTGGCGCGATCCGCTATCTTCTCGACCGCGACGTTGTCGGCTTCGGCGTTGAAACGATCGGCACGGATGCGGGGCAGGCGCACGGATTTGACCCGCAATATCCCGCGCACACGCTTCTGCACGGCGCTGGAAAGTTCGGACTCCAGTGCCTCAAGAATCTCGACCAGCTTCCGCCGAAAGGCGCGCTCATCATCGCGCCGCCGCTAAAGATCAAACACGGATCGGGCAGCCCCTTGCGCGTGCTCGCGATGGTCGAGCGATGAATCTTTCCGAGGGAGCGACGCTCGTCACCGGCGGCAGCGCCGGCATCGGCGCCGCGATCTGCCGGCGATTGCTTGATGACGGCGCGGAGGTGATCACGCTCGCCCGCCGCGCGCCAGATTTCAACCATGAGCGCCTCAACTTCGTGCAGGTCGACCTGGCGAACCGTAAGGAGACCGAGGATGCGGCCGCGGAGATTGCGCGGACCAGCAAGGTGCTTCGCATCGTCCACAACGCCGGCGTCATTCGTCCCGCGCGCATCGAAGACGCGAAACTTGGCGATCTCGATTATCTGACCGAACTCCATCTCGCGTCGATGATGACGCTGGTGAAAGCGGCGCTGCCGGCGATGATTGCGGCGAAATTCGGCCGCATCCTTGGCATATCGTCTCGTGGCGCGCTCGGGCTCGAGACGCGCACGAATTACGCGGCGACCAAGGCCGGCATGATCGGCATGCTCCGGACCTGGGCGCTGGAACTCGGACGCCACGGGATCACCTCCAACTGCGTCGCGCCGGGACCGGTCGAATCCGGGATGTTCCACGAAATCGTGCCGGAGGGCAGCGAGCGCAAGCAAAAGCTCGCTGACGCCATTCCCGTCAAACGCATCGGCTCGCCCGACGACGTCGCGCATGCGGCCGCATTTTTTCTCTCGCCGCAGGCGGGATTTGTCACAGGTCAAACACTTTACGTCTGCGGCGGGACAAGCATCGGCTCCGTCGTGATCTGAAAGAGGCGCGCATGGCCACCCTTATCGAAAATCGACCGGCGTCGATCGACGCCGGAGCCTTGGTCGAACCCGATCGCGTGCATCGCTCCGTCTATACCGATCCCGCGATCTTCGACCTGGAGATGCAGCGCATCTGGCACAAGACATGGATTTATGTCGGCCATGAAAGTCAGGTGAAGGAGCCCGGCCAGTATTACGCGACGACCATCGGCACGCAGCCGGTGCTGCTGACGCGCCATTCCGACGGTGATTTCTACGTCCTCTACAATCGCTGCGCTCACAAGGGCGCGCAGCTTGTCGGCGACCGCTGCGGCAAAGCGAAAGAGCTGCGGTGCAGTTATCACGGCTGGCGGTTCGACTTTGACGGAAAATTGCTCGGCATCCCGCTCGATCACGGTTATGACGGAACGCGCTTCGACAAGGCGGGCGCCGAAGCGAACATGGCGCGCGCCGCGCGCGCTGAAAGCTATCGCGGATTCGTCTTCGCGAGCCTTAGCGCCGATGCGCCTGACCTCAAAAAATGGCTCGGCGGGGCCGCATCGTCGATCGACAACATGGTCGACCGCGCGCCCGATGGCGATCTTGAAGTCGCGGGCGGGGTCTTGCGCTATGAACATGACTGCAACTGGAAATTCTTTATCGAGAATCTGAACGACATGATGCACCCGATGGTGGCGCATCAATCGTCGAGCCTGACTGCGCGCGTCGTCGCCAAGAGGGAATTGCCTCCGGGTGCGCCGGTCCCTTCCGCGATCGAGATCATCGCGCCGTTCACCGAATCCTACAGCTTCTTCGACGACATGGGCGTGCACGCCTTCGACTACGGTCACGGCTATTCCGGCGGCAAGAACTCGATCCACGCGAAATATTCCGACATTCCCGAATATAACCGACGAATGGAGGCCGCCTACGGCAAGGACCGGGTCGCCGAGATCATGACGGTCAACCGGCACAACACTATTTTCTACCCAAGCGCGACGATCAAGGGCGCGATCCAGACGATGCGCGTCGTCAGGCCCGTCGCCGTCGACAAGACGATCATCGAATCCTGGACGTTTCGCCTTAAAGGCGCGCCGGACGAGTTGCTGCAGCGGTCTATCCTTTACTGCAATCTCATCAATTCCTCGGCGAATCTCGTCGGCCCGGACGATCAGGAATCCTATCGCCGCCAGCAGATCGGGCTTTTGTCCGAGAGCAACGACTGGGTGACCATGCACCGCGACTACGGCAAGGATGAGGAGATCGAGCCCGGACATTTCTATGCGCGCGGATCGAGCGACATTTCATTCCGCAACCAGTATCGAGCATGGAAGAAATACATGACCGCGGGAGCGCGCTGAAATGTCAGAAGCTCTCGATCTCCAGCACCGCGTGTCGCAATTTCTGTTTCAGGAGGCGCGATTGCTCGATGAGCGCCGCTGGAACAAATGGGAGGCGCTTTTCCTCGAAGACGGTGTCTATTGGGCGCCCGCAACGCCGGATCAGCCTGATCCCGTCGACCACGTCTCGCTGATCTATGAAAATCAGTTGCTGAGAAAGGTCCGCATCGCCCGGTTTGCGAGCCCCGCCGCGCCGTCTCTGCAGCCATTTCCGAGAACCGCGCATCTCGTCACGAACGTGATGATTGATCGATACGACGGGCGAACCGGCGAGTTGGCCGTCAATTCGAGATTCCTGATGATCGAGTATCGCAGAGACGCGCAACGCTTTTACGGCGGAACATACGCCCACGATCTCGTCGAAAGGGACGGCCGGTTCCGCATCCGTCGGAAGAAGGTCGATCTCGTCAATTGCGAGGGGCCGCTCGAAAGTTCGAGCGTCTGGTTCTGATCACCCGACGGCGCGCGCGTAGTGGCGCCGGTTTGGGCGGGCTTTCGCTCCGAGCTCGGCGGACTTCTCGTTGATTTTCTCGCACTCCCGGTAAAGCTGATATTCGCCTGACTTCAGTTGCACCGGCCAGCCGAGCGAGTTTCCAGCGACGCGGCGGACGCCGTAATGCGCGGCGGCCTGACGCGTGAAGAAGGGATTATTGAGATGCGGGCGGGCGAGGGCGCAAAGGTCGGCGCGCGAGGCCGCGACGATGATGTTCACCTGCTCGGGCAACGTGATGTCGCCGACCGCGATGGTCGGGACGCCGACGGCTGATGCTTCACGAATTCGGCGAACGGCGTCTGCCACATTCGTCCGTAGACAGGCTTTTGCCATTTGACGGTTTCGCCTGACGAGCATGGATGATATCGACGCCAGCCTCCTTGAACGCCCCGCGACGATCCTGAGATCGTCAAGGGTCACTCCGCCCGGGCCCAGTCGCTGCAGGAAAGGCGCACGGAGATCGGCTTATCGGCTGGCCACGCGTCGCGGATGGCGGCGAAGACTTCGACCGGATAGCGCGCGCGGCTATCAGCGCCGCCGCCATAGGCGATCTGTGCGCTGTTGGTGAGCGGCGAGATGAAACTCGCGAGCAGATAGCCGTGCGCGCAGTGGAGCTCCAGCATGTCAAACCCGGTGCGGCGCGCCGCGCTCTCGCCGCGGCGACGAATTCGGCGAGGATGCGGTCCATGTCCGCGCGCGGTCATTTCGCCGGCGCATCGGCGAGACGCCGTCGATGAATGGAATGGCGGAAGCCGAAACGAGGCGGCCAGTCCGCTCGCCAGCGGCACGTCCTCGCCTTCGGCGGGCGTCTTGGTCGATCCCTTGCGGCCCGCATGCCCAAGCTGCAGCGCGACTTTCGAGGGCGTCGTCTCGTGCACGAAATCGACGAGCGTCGCCCAGTCCGCTTCCTGCTTGTCGCTCCAAAGACCCGTGCACGCCGGCGTGATGCGCGCGTCGGGCGTCGGGCAGGTCATTTCGGTGAAGATGAGTCCCGCGCCGCCCATCGCGCGCGCTGCATAATGGGTGAAATGCCAATCGGTGAGATCGCCGTCCTCGGCGCTGTATTGCGCCATCGGCGCCATCACGACCCGATTGGGGAGGGTCAGCCCGCGAAGGTCGAATGGCGTGAACATCGGCGTCGGCCGCGCGGCTGCGACGCGCGTCCGGTTTTCCTTCGATAGCGGGCGTAGAATTCCGCTTCGACTTTTCAAGGAACGCCGCGTCGCGGAGCTTCAGATTGTCCCAGGTGAGCGATTTCGCGCGCGACATCAGCGAGAAAGCGAATTCGTAGCGCTCTTTCTTCCAGTGCATCGGCATGTCCTCGAAGAAGTGGAGCGACACTTCGCGTTGTGCTGCGTTATCTCGACCGGCGTGCGGCGTTCCTTTTCATAGTCGGCGAGGGCAGCGCCGATGTCGCGCCTATGCCGACGACGGCGTCGAAAGCGCGATCGCGCACTCCATCGCGAGTTTCGTGCCGGATCCGATCGACCAGTGCGCCGTCGCTTTTGTGTCGCCAAGGAGGACCGATCTTGCCGACTGCTCCATTTAGCGCAGTGATGGTCGGGAAATTCCGCCAGATGGAGCGGTTGGTTAGCAGCGGTGGCCTTTGAGGTCTTCGGCGAACACTGTTCGAGCGTAGCGCGCGCTTTCTTCCTCGCTCATGCGCGCTAGAAGCCGGACGCGGTCCCAGCATTCAGGCGTCGTCTCGATCACCCAGGTCGAGCGGCCGCCTCATACTGATAGGTATGCGCGCAGAAATGGCCATGTGCGTCTTGCGGAAGAAAAACGTGAACGCGTCGAGCGGACGCGTCGAGCCGAGCCACGCGAATTTGTTGCGTTTGTTTTCGACTGTGCTCGTCGCCGAATTCCCGCACGTACTTTTGGCGGATCGGGCTGTTCACGCCTTGCGCGGCGACGAATCAGGTCGCAGTCGGCGAAGCGGCGCTCGATAGGTCTCGAGCATCGACCGTCGCGCCTGGAAATGCAGCGTGACCCTGACATCGCGGCAGCGCGTTGCAGAAGTGGAGGAGAGTCTTCCGCGAGCATCCGGCGAAGCCGTTGCCGCCGACGATGGTGCGCTCGCCTTCATGCTCGATGACAATGTCGGACCACCAGGCGAAGTGATCCTCGCACCAGTCTCATAGGAGTTCGGATCGCGCGCTCAGGAATTCGTCGAGCGTTTCGTCGGAGAAGACGACGCCGAAGCCGAAGGTGTCGTCTGCGCGATTTTGTTCGTAGACGTCGATCTGAGCACGAGGCAGGCGCTTCTTTGTGAGGAGCGCGAAATAGAGGCCGCCAGGGCCGCCGCCGACTACCGCGATTTTCAGTGGCGACATGAGCGGGTCAATTCTCGACCACGGCAGTCGTTTCGATTTCGACCTTTGCAGCGTCTTCGACGAGGGCTGTCGACCTCGACGACGGCCATGCGGGAAAGACCTTGCCGAGAATGTCGCGCCACGCAGAGCCGATCTCGGTCGCGTAGCGAGATATTCCTGCTTGTCGGTCACGTAACAGGTCATCCGCACGATGTCCGAGGGCTCGGCTCCCGCTTCAGCGAGGATCGCCCGAGTGTTGAGGAGCACCTGCCTGAACTGCCCGGCGAGGTCATTTCCGGCGAATTGCTCTGCGGCGTTCCAGCCGACGACGCCGGCGGTGAAGACGAGGCGCCCCGCTCGCGGCGATGCCGTTCGCAGTAACCCTCGGGGCGCGGCCAGCCGGGAGGTTGGAGAATCTTGCGGGTCATGCTTTTCCTTCGCGCGCGCAATCGAAAATGCTGGCGCGCGATGACGATCTTCTGCACCTCGGACGCGCCTTCGTAGATGCGCAGCGCGCGGATCTCGCGGTAGAGCTCCTCGACCTTGACGCCCTTCGTGACGCCGAGGCCGCCGAATAGCTGCACCGCCTTGTCGATGACCGATTGCGCGCGCTCGGTCGCGAAGAGCTTCGCCATCGCCGCCTCGCGCGTGACGCGGGTCTTGCTCACGTCCTTGGTCCAGGCGGAGCGATAGACGAGCAGGGCGGACGCATCGATATCGAGCGCCATGTCGGCGAGCAGGCTCTTGCGCGATCGGCTGGTCCGCGAGCGTCGCGCCGAACATGCTGGCGGCTGGTCGCGCGCGTCGTCGCTTCATCGAGCGCGCGGCGCGCAAGGCCGAGCGCCGCCGCGCCGACGGTCGTTCTGAAAATGTCGAGCGTGGCCGAGGGCGATCTTCAGGCCATCGCCCTCGTCGCCGAGAGGTGCGTCGGCCGGGACTGCGCAGGTTATCGAATGTCAATCGGGCGAGCGGGTGCGGCGCGATGACCTCGATGCGTTCGGCGATCGAGAGGCCAGCCGCGTGCGGCGTCGATGACAAAGGCGGAAACGCCGCTCGCGAGCCGTCGGCGGATTCGGCGAACAGCGTGTAGAAATCGGCGATGCCGCCGTTCGAAATCCACGTCTTCTCGCCGTTCGAGAACGTGTAGCCGGCGGTCCGCAGATGCAGATGAGGTCGTCATCGCCGCCGACGTCGGAGCCTGCGTTTTCTTCCGACAGCGCAAAGGCGGCGATCTTCTCGCCCGATGCGACCGCCGGAAGGTATTTCGTCTTCAAGTCGCGTCCGATCCGAAAAGTCTGAAATCGCGCCTGACCCGAGGCCTTGCATCGCGAAGGCGAAATCGGCGAGCCCCGAATGACGCGCCAGCGTCTCGCGGATAAGAGACAGCGACCGGACATCGAGTGACTTTAGCGCACCGCCGAATTCCTGCGGCACGCAATAGCGAAGCCAGCCGTCGCGCCCGAGCGCTCTCACCAGCGCGCGGCAGGTCGCGTCGACATCCTCATGCGCGCCAGGTTCTCGACGATCGAGGGCAGGTCCGACGCCGCCCAATCATCGAGTCGTCGGCGAGCGCCTTGTGATGCGGCTCGAAAAACGGCCAGTCGAGAAAGGTTTTGTCAGCCATCAGTCGCCCTTGAAAACCGGCTTTTCTTTGGCGACAAAGGCCGCATAGGCGCGGATGAAATCATTCGTCTTCATGCAGATCGCCTGCGCCTGCGCTTCGGCTTCAACGCCGTGTCGCAAGGCTCATGTCCCATTCCATGTTGAGCTGGTTCTTGGTGATCCCGTTGGCGAAAGTCGGCCCTGCGGCGAGACGCCTCGCCGCCGCCATCGCATGCCTTCGAGCTTTTCCGCCGGCACGATCTCATTGAAGAATCCCCAGGCGAGGCCCTCCTCGGCGCTCAATCGATCTGCCCGAAGAACAAGAGTTCGCGACGCCCGGCCCTGTCCGATGAGGCGCGGCAGGATCGCGCAAGCGCCCATGTCGCAGCCCGCAAGCCCGACGCGGTTGAACAGGAAGCCGGTCTTCGCTTCCGGCGCCGCATAGCGAAGATCGGAACGACATCGAGATGATGGCGCCGGCGCCGACGCGACACGCCATCGACCGCGGCGATGATCGGCTGCGGGCAATGGCGCATGGCTTTGACGAGATCGCCGGTCATGCGCGTGAAATCAAGCAATTCCGGCATGCGCCATCCTGGTCAGCGGGCCGATGATGTCGTGGACGTCGCCGCCCGAGCAGAAATTCCCGCCATTCGCCGGCGAAGACGACCGACCTTGAACCGATTCTCGCGTAGACCAGCTCGCGAAACATGTCGCGCAAGCTCGGCGTAGCTGTCGAAGGTCAGGGGGTTCTTGCGCTCAGGCCGGTCGAGCGACACGTGCGCAATCCCGTCCTTGAAGACCCATTTGAAATGCTTCGGCTTGAATGTTTCCGGAGTCATGCGGCGTCCTTCCGTGAGCGGGCGATTTTGGCCGGGTCGATCTGCGAAAGCAGGCGGCGCAGCGCCTTCATCTCTCGCGGCGAAAGCGCGGCGAAGGCGTCATCAATCCAGGCGCGATGCTCAGCCGCCATGTCGGCGAAAATCTTGCCGCCTTTTTTCGTCAGCGAGAAAATGGCTGCGCGCCCGTCGTTCGGATCGGCGATGCGGCGGACGAGGCCTTCGCGGATCAGCGGCGCCGTCACCTGCGTCGTCGCGCCGTCCGACACCATCAGCCGCTCGGTCAGCGCGCCGGCGCGAAGGCCGTCGGCGCCCGCGCGAGCGAGCGCGGAGAGCACGTCAAAGCGGGAAATCGAATGTCCAAACCGGCTGCGAAGGCCCGTGTCGACGGCCTTCTTCAATCCTTGAGACGCGGCAAGGAGATCGAGCCAGGCGCGCAGGGCTTCGCGGTCGTCATTCATGCGATCAGCTCGCCGCCGTCGATGATGATCGACTGACCATTGACCGAGGCGGCGCCTTCGCCCGCGAGAAAAACGGCGGCGGCGGCGACCTCGTCGGGGAGGACGAGGCGGCCCATCGGATTATCCTTGGCGAGCGCGCGCTTTGCCTGATCAATGTCGCCGCCCGCTTTCGCCGCAAGGCGATCGACGGCGCCGGCGATCAGCGGCGTGTCCGTGAATCCGGGACAGATCGCATTGAAGGTGACGCCGGACTTAGCGTGTTCGAGCGCCAGCGTCTTGATCCAGCCGAGAACGCCGTGCTTGGCGGCGGCATAGGCGCCGGCATAAGCGTAGGCCTTGTGCGAGGCCGTCGACGCGATCGCGATGAACCGGCCCCAGCCGCGGTCGATCATGCCGGGAACGACCGCTTCGGCGCAGAGGAACGCGCTCGTCAAATTGAGCGCGATCATCTCGTCCCATAGTGCGCGCGTCGTTTTCAGCGACGGCGCCGTCGCCGCAAATCCCGCATTGTTGACGAAGATGTCGATCTCGCCCGCCGCTTTGGCCCCGGCGCGCACGGAGGCGTCGTCGGTGACGTCCATGATGACGAACGCAAATCCGCAGGCCTTCAATTTCGCGGCGTCGCGCCCTGCGATCGTCACGTCGGCGCCGGCGGTCGCGAGCGCCCTCGCTATGGCGAGGCCGATCCCGGAGCCGCCGCCGGTGACGAGCGCCCGTCTTTTCTTGTTCATCGAGGAAACGGTCATGCGTCCGACGGTCCATGCGCGGCGGCGGTTATTTTATATATAAAATAATTGCCGTCAATGCGCAGGTGGGGAATATTTTAGATATAAAGTAACGCGCGCCCGTCGACCTTGACCTCGTGCGGCCGTCGGCCCACATCACCCCGGCGTCAGGCGGCCGGACGGCCGCTCCCCGAGCGGAGAGGAAAGTCCGGGCTCCATGGAGACACGGCGCCGGGTAACGCCCGGCCGGTTCGCCCGGAAACGGACGGGCCGAGGGATAGCGCCACAGAGATCGAACCGCCTCCTCCGGGAGGTAAGGGTGAAAAGGTGCGGTAAGAGCGCACCGCCGGGCCGGCGACGGACCGGGCATGGCAAGCCCCGCCTGGAGCAATGCCGAATAGGGACCGCGCGCTCTCTGCAAGGAGGGCAGGGGCGCCTCCGCTCCGAGCGGTCCGGGTTGGCAGCTAGAGGCGGCGTGCAAACGCCGTCCCAGATGAATGGTCGTCGCCTCGCGAGAGGTACAGAACCCGGCTTACAGGCCGTCTGACGCGCTTGCCAATCTGTGACTTTCGCCAGTTGCCGCGGGCGGTTAAATTCGGTACCGCGTATGATTCGATTTTGCATAGTACCACGGACTACGAGAGGAAACTGTCGCGAACTAGAAAACTTCAAACCCATGGCGACCGATTCAGGATACGAAAACGCGCTTCATCAAGGATCAACGGTCGCGACCAAGCCGAATGACAGGTCAGCGAGCCAGCCGAAGCGTTTTCGCGCGAAGTCCACGCGGCAATCCGTCAAAGCTATACTGGAACAATTCAGGGCAAATACGAGTTGAGAAGCCCTTGAGCTGCACATTCGCTGGTCGGAACGGCGAACGAAATCAGCGGACCAATCACGACATCCCCAGATGATGCGGAGAAAGTGAGATAAGTGCAAAGCGCGCGTCGATGCGTATGAGCATCTCACCTCGAAGCGATGCTGAAGGCGATGTCGACTGAAGATCGCTCACCGGCGCAGCCGATAAGCAGCAGATCGTGTAGCTCGAACAGATCTAGGAAGATAATCGCCCATCTCGCGCGACGATTCGAGTCGTGTCGCTGACTGCCACTGCGAATGACATCAGCTCGATAACCGGCGCTGAATATTGCGCGTCGCGATAACAGACAATTGTCACTTCGAGATCGCGCATCCGAAACTTCGGCGAACGGCATCCAGTAATCGTCGCGACGCTGCCGTCCGAAGGCTCAAAATCGTGCGCGCTCCAAGACCGATGCCCGGCGATCGATTTCGCCGTCATTCGATATCAAATAATGTCTGAAAGGCAGTACTCTGTCGAATCTGGAACCGATCAATTATGCTGTGCTGCACCGAACGCGCGAATGCGGATTGCGCCCTCGATAGAGGTTCTGACATTCGAGAACTGAGGCATGCTCGACCCATTGAACGCGCCGTACGATTCCGCATGGCCCGTCGCCTCTCCCTTCGTCACCCGCCGCATCGCCGGCCCCGGTGACATCGACGCCTTCAACCACGTCAACAACGCGCGCTATATCGACTGGGCGAACGAGATCGCCTGGGCGCATACCAATGCGCTCGGGCTTTCGATGGAAGACTACAGGCGCATTGGCGTAGGCTGCGTCGTCTGGCGGCACGAATTCGACTATCTGGCGCCGGTTCTCCTCGGCGACGAGATCGACGTCGCGACATGGATTGCGGAGAACGACAACCGTGTCCGGCTCGTCCGCGCCTATGAGATGCGCAACGCCGCAACGGGCAAAGTCGTTTTTCGAGGCTCCACAAAATTCGTCTGCGTCGATATGGTGACCGGCAAGCCGGCGCGCATGCCGCCGGACTTCATCGCGGCCTACAAGCCGCAGACGGGACGCTAGACCATGCCTTCGTTCGACATCGTCTCCGAAGTGAACCTGACCGAAGCCGAAAACGCCATCGCCAACGTGATGCGCGAGATCGGGACGCGCTACGATTTCAAGGGCTCGAAATCGACCGTCGAGATCAAGGAAGGCGTCGTCACCATCAACGCCGACGACGATCTGAAGCTGAAACAGATGCATGAGCTCCTGCAGGGCCACATGCAGCGGCGCGGCATCGCGCCCGGATCGCTCGACTACCAGAAGGAAGAAAAAGCCGCCGGCCAGTCCGTCCGCCAGCTCGGTCAAGATCAAGGAAGGGATCGACAAGGAGCTGGCCAAGGAGATCGTCAAGGCGGTCAAGGAAGCGAAATTCAAGGTTCAGGTGGCGATCCAGGGCGATGAACTGCGCGTGTCGGCCAAGAAGCGGGACGACCTTCAGGAGGTGATCGCCTTCGTCAAGACGATGCAAGTCGAACAGCCCTTGCAATTCAAGAACTTCCGCGATTGAACGGGATCGGCTAAGCGAAGGGCGGAACCACGGAGGGGCGCATTATGGCGGACATCGACGCAACCATGCTTGAGATCATCAAGGGCCATGCGATCGGCCTGACGAGCGGTCCGACGCGCGACACGCTCATCACCGATCTTGGCATCGACTCGTTCTCGATCGTTGAGATCATCTATGAAGTCGAGGAAAAGCTCTCGATTGAAGTGCCGTTCAACGCGAACGAGAACCCGCTCGGCGACATGAAGACCGTCGGCGATCTCATCGACGCCGTGAAGAAACTCGCCGGCAAAGAGTGATGGCCCGCCGCGTCGTCGTCACGGGTCTTGGGGGAATCTGCGCGACCGGCGCCAATGTCGCGGAATTCTGGGCGAACGCGAAGAAGGGTTATTGCGGGATCTCGCGGCGAACGCTCGCCGCCGACGATGAACATTCGATCACGCTCCCCGTAGCCCCGATCGACGGCTTCGAGGCGCGCCTCGAGGGTCTCGGCCGGGAGATGACGCGGGCCGACCGCTTCACGCAGCTCGCGATCGCGGCGGCGGACGAGGCGATCATGGATTCCGGCGTCAATTTCGGCGACGGCCTTGGCGCGCGCACCGCCGCGATCATCGGCACCGGCATCGGCGGCCAGACGACGATCGAGCAGGGCTATGTCGGCATGATGAAGCACGGCCGGCGCCCGCATCCGCTCTCGATCCTCAAATTCATCCCGAACGCGCCGTCGAGCTGGATGTCGATCCGCTATGGGCTCAAAGGCCCGGCGTTCGCGATTTCATCGGCTTGCGCGTCCGGCGCGCATTCGATCGGCGTCGCCGCCGATCTCATCCGCCATGGCGGCGCCGACGCTGCGCTCGCCGGAGCGTCCGAAGCGATCATGACCTATGGCGCGCTCGAAACCTGGAAAGCGATGCACATCCTTTCCGACGAGCTGTGCCGGCCGTTTTCGAAAAACCGCAAAGGCCTCGTCATCGGCGAAGGCGCGGGCGTGCTTGTGCTTGAAGAATACGAAGCGGCGAAAAAGCGCGGCGCGAAAATCTACGCCGAAATCGCCGGCTTCGGGATGAACGCCGACGGCAAGGACATGATCAACCCGGCGGTCGAGGGCGCCGCGGGCGCGATGAAGCTGGCGCTTGCGGGCGTCGGCGACTGCGATCCTGCCGCCGTCTACATCAACGCGCACGGGACGGGCACGCTGCTTAACGATCCGACGGAAACGAAGGCGATCCGCGAGGTCTTCGGTTCATCCGCAGACAAACTGATCGTGTCGTCGACGAAGTCGATGCACGGCCATCTTCTTGGCGCCGCCGGCGGCATCGAGGCGATCGCAGCGTTGAAGGCGCTCGAAGAAGGCGTCATTCCGCCGACGATCAATTACGACGAGCCTGATCCCGCCTGCGATCTCGACTACTGCCCGAACGAAGCGCGGACGCGTCGCATCGACCTCGCGCTGTCAAATTCCTTCGCCTTCGGCGGGCTGAACGCGGTGCTGGCGTTCAAGCGGGTGTAGGACGCGCCAGGTCTTTCCCGCGTCGGGCGAATTCCGTTCAAGAAATGCATCTTTTCCGCCGCTTGAAGGCGTGACTGATAACACCATCTCGATTGTTGAATGATATCGGAACGGCGCAGGCCGGGCCGAGGCTCTTTGACAAGTCGGGTTTCGCGGCGAACCGGTTGAAAGACTGGCCGCCGCGGCAAGCATGGCCGGTTGGACGTTCGCGTCCGCCGCGCCGCCGCGTGCGCCTTGAGTCGGATGAAGGGTATACGGATAATGCGGACAAAATCGCCAGACCCCGCGCGGATGCTGGAATCGTGGGGGGAAAACCCCGGCGCACAATCCGGATTGTCCGTAACTCTCCGCCGCCGCGCTACGCCGGCGCGGCCTTCTTCGGCGGCTCGAGCTTGGCGTGAAGGTTCGAGCGAAGGAGAATGAAGAAGGCGATCATCACGGTAAGGCCAAGATAGCGCACAACGTAAAGCCCAAGATCGTCGACGAAGGTTTTTCCGAGCGCCGCGATCGAGGCGTAGACCGAATGAATGTCCGATCCGGCAAGGCCCATCCCTGCGATCGGCCAGATCAGCCGGTCGATGAGAAGCGCCATCGCTCCGAGGAACCAGGAGGACCGCTTCCCGCGCGTCAGGATCGCGATCGTGAACGTGATCAGGAACGCCCGGATGACGTCGCCGCCGGAAAAGCCGAGACTGATGATATCCTTGAGGTCTTCCATGGGCGGCTCCCTGATCGGGGGGATTTCAGGCCTTCATGGTTAACGCCCGGTAAAGCAGGCCTGGTCGAGGCCGCAAGAACCGGGTCGAACATCCTCGCGGAACGCGCAAAAAGGAGGCTATGAACAATGTCATGACCCTCTCCCGCCCGACCGCCGCCACACGGCTGGATGGCTACGCCCCGATCGCCCGGGCGATCGATTTTCTTGTCGCGAACGCAGAGGCGCTGCCGAGCCTTGAGGAAGCGGCCGAGGTCGTCGGGCTTAGCCCGACCCATTTCCAGCGCGTATTCAAGGAAGGGGCCGGCGTCTCGCCCAAACGGTTCCTCCAATTTCTCGCGGCGGGCGAGGCGCGCCGTGCGATGGATGCCGGCGGCAGCGTCATGGACGCCGCTTTCGCCGCCGGCCTATCGGGCCCATCGCGTCTTCATGATCTCTTTCTCGTCTCCGAAGCGATGACGCCCGGCGCCTATCGCCGCAAGGGCGAAGGCGAAACGATCCGCCATGCGGAAGTCGACGGCCCCTTCGGCAAGGCGCTGATCGGCGCGACGGACAAGGGCGTCTCATGGCTCTCCTTCACGGAGCCGCATGGCCTCTCGCGCTCGCTCAGCGAGATGAAAGGCGACTGGCCGGCGGCGCGCTTTGCGGAGGACATGACTTTCATCGCGCCGATCGCCGAACGCGCCTTCGCCTTCGCCAAAGGCGGCGCGCTCGACCGGCCGCTCGGTCTTTATGTTCAGGGTACGAATTTTCAACTGAAAGTGTGGGAGGCGCTGTTGCGCATCCCGCCGGGCGCCTGCGTCACTTACGGCGACCTTGCCAGGGCCGTCGGCGCGCCCAAAGCCTCGCGCGCCGTCGGCGCCGCGGTCGGCGCGAACATGATCTCGCTGCTGATCCCGTGCCACCGCGTCATTCTCTCCTCCGGCGTCGTCCATAACTACCGCTGGGGCGCCCCGAGAAAACGGGCGCTTCTCGCCATGGAAGAAGCGATGACGAGCGCCGCCTAGAGCGCCGGGCGAAAAAGTGGAATCCGGTTTTTCGCCAAACCCGGCGCTCCGGGCCGGCGTGGCCAGTAGGCCCGAAACAATGCCGGCCTTGCGGCCCCCGCCGGATGCTTGCCGGCGGCGCGGGCGAGCTGCGGCAGATTAGCCGCAATTAACGTCGCGTTGCGCCGGAGCCATGGATCGCTATATATCCGCCGACCCGCGCCGGCCTTGTTGATGGTCGGCGTTCTTTTTTCGTTCCCGGCACATCCTCCGAGGAGTCGCAACTGATGATCATTTCGCCCGCTTACGCGCAGGCCGCCGGCGCCGCCGCGCCCAATCCGCTAATCCAGCTTGCGCCGTTCATTCTTGTTTTCGTCTTCTTCTATTTCCTCATCATCCGGCCGCAGAACCAGGCGCGCAAGAAGCATGCGGAAATGATCGGCAATGTTAAGCGCGGCGACGTCGTCGTCACGTCGGGCGGCATGATCGGCAAGATATCGAAGGTGCTGGAAGGCGACGAGGTCATGGTCGAACTCGCCGACAACGTCGTCGTGAAGATCGTCAAGTCGACGCTGTCCGACGTCCGCACCAAGCCGGCGCCCGCCGCGAACGATCAATAGAAAGGGCGGGGCGGATCGAACTGCTCCCTTGTCGCCGATGCTTCAATACAGACTTTGGCAAAAAGCGCTGATCATCGGTCTGGTGATCGTCGCCGCCGTTTTTTCGGTTCCGAATTTCTTTCCGAAAGAGACTGTCGCCGAATGGCCGGGATTTGCGCCAAAGGGGCGCGTCGCGCTCGGTCTCGATCTTCAGGGCGGGTCGTACCTGCTGCTCGGCGTCGAGACGGAAAAAGTCATCGACGACCGCCTGACCAGCCTTCGTCAGGAAATTCAGCGCTCGATGCGCCCCTCCGGCGACAAGGCGCGGATCGCGCTGCAGGCGCTGCCGACGCTCGATGCGCCGAACGACACGGTCACCTTGCGCGTCCGCGACGAAGCGCAGATCGAAGAGGCGGCAAAGCGCATTCGGGACCTGACGCGCGGCGGCGTCCTCGTCGGCGCGGGCGTCAAGCCCTACGACGTTACGGTGACGGGACCGCGCATCGACGTTGTCATGCATCCGGACGCCAAGCGCGCCTACGGCCAGGAAGCTCTCGCCGATTCAATCGAAGTCGTCCGCAGGCGGATCGATCCCGCCGGGACCAAGGAAGTGCTGATCCAACCGCAGGGCGCCGACCGGATCGTCGTCCAGGCGCCGGGCGACAACGACCCGGAAGCTTTAAAGCAGATCATCAACCGCACCGGCCAGCTTTCGTTTCACCGCGTCGACACGTCGATCTCGCCTGAAGACCAGATCGCCGGTCTCCTGCCGCCGAACCGCATCGTCGTTCCTGTCGCCGCAACCGAAGGCGGCGGCGCGCTCGTCCTTTGGGAAGAAGCGGAAGTGACTGGCGACATGGTGGAAAGCGCGTCCGCCGGTCTCGACACGGACGGCGGCGGTTTCCAGATCAATTTCGCGTTCGACAGCCGCGGCGCACGGCGCTTCGCCGACTACACGCGCGAGCATGTCGGCGAGCTTTTCGCCATCGTTCTCGATAACGAGGTCATTTCCTCGCCGCGCATCCAGTCGGCGATCACCGGCGGATCGGGGCGCATCACCGGCAATTTTTCGCCGGACGAAGCGCAGCGCATTGCAACTCTCATCCGTTCGGGCGCGCTTCCGGCGCCGCTTACGACGCTTGATCAGCGCAGCGTCGGTCCCGATCTCGGCGCCGATTCGATCCGCGCCGGCGGCGTCGCCTCGATAATCGCCTTCGGCCTAGTCGTAATTTTCATGATCGTCACCTATGGCCGCTTCGGGGTCTATGCGAACCTCGCCCTTGTCGCGAACCTGATCCTCATCTTCGGCGTCCTGTCACTCCTCGGTTCGACGCTGACGTTGCCGGGCATTGCGGGCATCGTTCTCACCATCGGCATGGCGGTCGACGCCAACGTCCTCATTTATGAGCGCATCCGCGAGGAGATGGCCGCCGGAAAGGCGCCGATCACCGCGACCGAACTCGGTTTCAGCAAGGCGTTCAGCGCCATTGCAGACTCGAATATCACGACGCTGCTCGCCGCATGGATCATGCTGATGCTCGGCGCGGGTCCCGTTCGCGGCTTCGCCGTGACGCTTGCCGTCGGCGTCATCACCTCCGTCTTTTCGGCCATCGTCATCACGCGTCTCCTCGCCGGCCAGTACCTGCTGTCGAAACGCCCGAAGACGATCACCCTCTAGGATCGCCCCCTCATGAAGCTCCTGAAGCTCATCCCCGACGATACGAAGATCCCGTTCACGAAGTATCGCTGGCACGCCCTCGTCATCACGCTTGCGGCGTTCGGCGCTTCGCTTTTCGCGATTTTCGTGACGCCGGGCCTCAATTTCGGCGTCGACTTTCGCGGCGGCATCACGATCGAAATCGAGGACACGACGCCGATCGACCTCGGCACGGTGCGGCAGGCGATCGGGGCGCTCAATCTCGGCGGCGCCAAGGTGCAGGAATTCGGGTCGCCGAACCAGATCGTCGTCGCGCTCGAAGCGACGCCAGTCGAGGGGCAGGCGGCGGACGCCGGCCAGCAGCAGATCGCGGCGCAAGTCAAGGCGGCGTTGATCAAGGCGCTCGGCGACGACGTGAAGTTCGAGCGCGAGGAGGTCGTCGGCCCGACCGTCTCAGGCGAGCTGACGCAACGCGGCTTCCTCGCCGTCGGCCTCGCGACCGCGATGATGCTCGCTTATATCTGGTTTCGCTTCCAGTTTCAGTGGGGAGCGGGCGCCGTTCTCGGCGTTTTGCATGATACGGTCATCACCATCGGCCTCATCGCACTGTTCCAGTTCAGTTTCGATCTCAACGTCGTCGCCGCGATCCTCACCGTCATCGGCTATTCGGTGAACGACACCGTCGTCGTCTACGACCGGATCCGGGAGAATTTGCGCAAGTACAAGAAAATGCCGCTCGCCGAACTGATCGATCTTTCGCTGAACGAGACGCTGACGCGCACCGTCGTCACCGGCGGCACGTCGATCCTTGCGCTCGCCGCGCTTGTCGTCTTCGGCGGCGAGGTGCTGCGCGGGTTCTGCTTCGCGATCATGTTCGGCATCATCGTCGGCACCTATTCCTCGCTCTTCGTTGCGGCGCCGTTCCTGTTGCTGACCGGGGTCAAACGCGACTGGGCGAAAGTGAAGGGCGCGGCTCCCGCCAGCGCCTGAGCGTTTCCATTGCGGCCCCGAGGCGGCCTCATGGTTCAGAAATGCCACGACGCAACAGGGCCCCGACCTTATTTCGCGTCCGATCATTGTTCGATCTCGCGCCCGCCGCTAGGAGCGATGCCGAAGCGGACATCGAGGCGCGATTGGAGGCGGACGGCGGAGCGATCGATTATTGCCGGACGCTCCTTGCCGAGGGCGATGAGGATTTTCACCTTTCTTTGCCCTACGCCGCGCCGGCGGACCGCCCTCGACTGGCGGCCGTCTTCGCTTTTCTGATCGAACTGCGCCGCATCCCGGCGATCGTCAGCGAGCCGCCGCTTGGCGAGATCCGCTTTCAGTGGTGGCGCGAGGCGCTCGACGAAGCCGCCGCTGGCGGCGAGATGCGCGCGCATCCAGTCGTTGAAGCGCTGCGTGACACGAATGCGTTGGCAGGCGAGGCGCGCGCCGTTGGCGGAAGGAATGATCGATGCGCGCGCGCGGCTCTTGTACGAGCCGACGTTTTCTTCGCTGGAAGACCTCCACGGATTTCTGGCCGACGCGGAAGCGCCGATTGCAAGGCTCGCGGCTGGCGCAGGCGTCGGCGCCGCAAGCGACGCCTACGCTCTCGCGCGTTTCGCGCCGGTTTTGGCGCCTGTTCTTGCGGCGGACGCGGCAGGGGCCGCCCTACGGCGTTACCGGGAAGGATCGTCGGCCCTGCGCGCGCTGAGTCCCGCACGGTCCGGCAGCGTCGCCTTCCTCGCCCTGGCTCCCGGATATGCGGCGCGGCCGGGCGGCGGCCGATGGCCGCTTGCCAAGCGGGCGACGCTTTTTCGCGCCATCCTTACCGGCCGGTTCTAGCCCGCCGGCGGCGCCCATTGTTCCAATTGTCGCCATCGGCTTCAGCGTGTTTTCATAGCGCTCCGGCACATTGATCCTGACGAATTTCGCAAAATTGCGCCCAATTCGAGGGGATGCGCCGCCCATGACGCCGAAGACGACCTCACCGTCCGCTGCGGAAACGCGTTTGGAAATTATCGACCCGACGCGGGCGGCCGCGGGGGCGATGCGCTGGCGTCGCGCTCTCGCCGAAAGCCTCGGACAGGATCCGGGCGCCTCGCTCGACGAACCGCGCCGGATGCTCGCAATGCTGAAGATCTTCGGTTCGACGCGCCGTCTTGCGGACCTGTGCTTCAAATATCCGGTGTTTGCGGGACAGGCGTTTCTTGAAGGACCAAGCCAGGTGCTCGCCGAAGCGGCGCGCGATCTGACCGCCTTGAACGGCGGCGTCGGCGGGCCTGAAGCGCTCTATAACGCGCTCGCGCCGATCAAGAACCGCGCCGATATCGCGATCGCGGTCGCGGAAATTTCAGGGCAATGGACGTCCGGCGAAGCGACGGCGGCGCGCAGCGATCTTGCCGAGCGCATCGTCGAGACGGCGCTCGCCTGGCTGATCCGCGTATCGATCGGCCGCGGCGAGCTTCCGATGACGCTCGATGATGCGGCGGCAAAGGGCGTCTTTGCGCTCGCTGGCGGAGATTTCGCCACGGAAGATCTCGCGCCCTACGGTCCGCTCGATGTTTTGGTCGTCTTTGACTCTGCGGCGTTCGACGGCCAGGCGGCGCGCACCGCAGAACGCGCATTCGTTCGGATCGGCGCCGAGTTTCGAGAAGCCTTCGAAGGAAAGCCCGGCGACTATCCGCTCTATTCGGTCAGAACGCCGATGGGTGCGGGCGTCGGCGGCGCCGGCTTCGTCGAATCCGTCGCGCGCGTCACGGCGGCGCTCAACGATCCGCAACGCAATCCCGTCAAACGCTGGCTCGCCGCCTCGCGCGTCATCGCCGGCGACCGCCGCGCCGGCGGCGAGTTTCTCGAGAGCGCTGAAGAACTCATCTGGGGCAAGGGCGAACTTCTTGGCGAGCACGGCCGCGCCGATCTCGTGAAATCGACAGACGATCCCCGCCAGCCTTTCCGGTCCGCCGCCAATCTCCTGCGCTGGAGCCTTGGTCGTTCGCGCGCGGTTTTCAGAACGGCGTCCGCTCGCGACGTCTTCAACACGGCGGCTGATGCCGGCGCTGTTCCCGCAGACCTTGCCGCGCGTTTGTCGGTTGGTGCGGAATTCGCGCAGTCCGTCGTCTCGCGCGCGCAGACGATGAAGGGCGCCGCCGCGTTCGGCGCGACGAGCGTTGACGAAGAAGGCGCGCTCGCCTCGCTTTGCGGCTACGCTGATTACGCCTCGCTCGCGGCTGCTCGCGACGGCGCCGTCGCCGATGCGCGCAACGCCCTGACGCGTCTCCTCGAAGGCCCGCGCGCCGACTTCGCCCGCTTTCGCGCGGGGGAGCGCAATCCCGACGACGTCGACAAGCTCGAAGATCTCGGCTTTCGCAACGGCGCCAATCTGTCGTCGATGGTTGACGGCTGGGCGGAGCTTTGCGCGGCGGGCGGCGACGCGCGCTTTTCGGAAATCGCACCTGGCCTTTTGACGTCATTTGGAGAAACCCAGCATCCCGACGAAGCGGTCCGCCTGTTCGACCGGATTTTGCGGGCCGAAGAAAACGGCGTTCGAAAGGTTCATTCGAGCGCGCGCGCCGGGGTGCGCGACGGCCTTATCGACGCACTTGGATGTTTTGGCGCCGCGGTCGAGCCGTTGATCGACGCCAACGAGTGCGCTTCCGCCCTCTTCGAACCGCGCGGCGCGGAGACGCCGAAGAACGGCAAGGAATGGATATCGCGTCATGCGCCGCCGAAAGAGAAAGCGGGCGTTGAAGGCGTCGCCACTTGGCGGCGCGAGCAGATCGCCCGCGTCGCGCTTTGCTCGGCTTCCGGCGACATGAGCTTTGACGCCGCCGCCTCGGCGCTCGAAGCGGTTCATTGCGTGACGTTGCAGAAGCTGTTTGACGCCGCCGTCCGCGCGGTCGATCACCGGGCCGAACTCGCGCTCCACGTCTTCGACGGGCCCGCGCGCGGCATCCCGGGGTATGGAACGCCGCTCGGGTTCATCGGCGCGGCGGGCGCCGCAGAAACGCAGGAGCGCATCGCGCGGACATTCGTCAATTCCCTTGGCGCGCTCGGCGATGGTCTCTTCGCGCTCGCGCCGGACGTCTCGCATCGTCCGGGCGGCATCGCCGGACCGCTTGCGCCCGACGCAGCGCAGGTCAAATCATACATTCAGTCGGAAGCGGTTGCGCACGACCAGATCCTTCTTGCGCGGGCGCGCGTCGTCGCCGGCTCGGAGAAGGCGCAGACGGCGGCGCGGACAGCCCTTCGCGGCGCGGTCGCCAATCCAAAGCGCGCGGAAATTCTCCTGCGCGATCTCGACCGGGCGCGGGCCCAGCGCCTTCGCCGCGATCGCGCCGGCTCGCCATGGGATCTCGAGCAATCGGAAGGCGGTCTTTTCGACGTCGAGCTGATTATTTCGACGCTCATCTACCGTCATGCCGGCGCGCAGCCGGCGCTGCAGCTCGCGAGCGCGTCGGATGCGCTTGATCATATGGCGCGCGCAGGGCTCATCGGCGTTGAAGTCTCGGAAACGCTGAAAGGCGCGTGCGCCTTCTGGACTTCGCCTCGCAACCGCTCGCGCGCTTGCGCGGTGGAGCGACCCGCAGCGCGAACCGGTGCGTCCGCGCTTTGCAAGATTGCTCGCTCTCGCCGCCGAGGTCGACAGTTTCGCGCAAGTGCGTCCGATCATGCGCGGTTACGCGGAGGAAGTGACGCGCCTCTACGCGCAGCTCGTCCTCGGCCGTCCGTCAGCGGGCCTTGTCGCCAACGGCTAAGGCGGCCGTTTCTGAAAGCGCGAAGACGCGCAGCGCCGACGCCAATCCGGGCGGGGGCGTTGCTTTCAATCGCGTGCGGTCGATTTCCTCAACGAGCGCCGGAAGGCTGACGCGGCGCCGATCCGCGCAAGCGTCGAGCGCCGCCCAGAATTCCGGCTCAAGTCTGATGCTTGTCCGGTGTCCCTTGATGCTGATCGAACGCTTGCGCATGATTTCGCGTCTGCAGATTGACGAGGCGTCGCGCCGGGTTCGGCGTGGCGGATCACTCCGCCGCTTCTATCCGGGACGACGGTTGAACGGCCGACGGCGCCGTCAGAACATGCGCCTCGTCACGCACGAATTGCGGCAGGCGGACGCGCGCGTCGCGGCGACGCGGGAACGCGGCGCAGGCGACGGTGCCGCCGGCCTCCTGGCTGGCGATGGCGAGGATGCCGCCTTGCAACTCCATCAACGACTTCGACAGCGCCAGGCCGAGCCCGGACGCCTGCGCGGTCTTGGCGAAATGATCCGCGACTGAGCTCGAAGGGCGCGCCAAGGCGCTAGAGATGTTCTTGTCGCATGCCGCCGCCATTGTCGGCGACGACGATGGTGACGCCGTCAAGATCGGCCTCCGCGGTCATCGTCACCTCGCCGCCTTCTGGCGTGAACTTGATTGCGTTGGAGAGCAGATTGAGCGCGACCTGCTTGACCGCGCGCGCGTCGGCCCAGATCGCCGGCGCGTGAGCGACCGAGGCGGTCAGCCTGACGCCCGCATCGGCGGCGCGTTTTGCGACGAGACGCACGCATTCCTGCAAGGATTTTCTCGAGCTCGACGCGCTTCGGCTCGAGCTGAAGCGTGCCGGCTTCGATCTTCGACATGTCGAGAATGTCGTCGATCAGTTCGAGCAGATGCTGGCCGCTCGAAAGGATGTCGCTCGACATATTCCTTGATATTCTTGTCGCCGAGCGGCCCGTAAAGCTCCGACTGCATGATCTCGGAAAAGCCGTTGATGGCGTTCAGCGGCGTCCGCAGCTCATGGCTCATATTCGCGAGAAACTCGCTCTTTGACCGGCTTGCATCTTCGGCGCGGCGTTTTTCGACTTCGTATTTTTGCATCGTCTCGGAAAGATCGCGTCGCGAGCGATTGGAGATCGCTCACCGTCGCCTCGAGTTCGCGCTCCTTCTTTTTCTGGGCGCGCATGCGGCGCCTAGTTCGGTCGCGTTGGACGCGATGCAGACAAGACCGCCCTCGCCGGTCCGACGGCGGGATATGTGCAGCCAGCTGTCTTTCGGCAGCGCGACTTCGACGCTCTGTTCGTCGATCGTCGCGTCCGGCGCGAAAATTGCGCGATGACGTCGCCGCCGCCGCCGGCCAGCGCGGCGAGTTCCACGGCGGAGAGCCCCTGCTGGAGCGCTTTGGCCTCGATGCGGAAGAGCGATGGCGAAGCGGCGGTTCCAGGCGACGAGCTTTCCGTGCCCGTCCCAGAGTACGAAGGCTTCCGGGAATGCTCTCGATCGCATCTTTCAGCCGCGCTTCCGCGATCGCCGCGCTTGGGCTCATCGATTTCGATCCCGAGAGATCAAACGCGAGGCCTGAGCGATTGAAGCGCGTCGCCGCGCCGGCGGTTCTGAGATAGGCGCGCGTCCAGCCGCCCGCGGGCTGGCGGATGCGCACGGACGCTTCGGTGACGCCGCTGGTGTCGCCGGTAATGACGGCGAGCGCGCCGCGAAGATCGTCCGGATGAACGAGCGCGGTGATCTCGCGCATGGTGAACGAGCGATCGCGCCCGCCGAGCCCTGCCGCTTCCAGGAAAGTGCGCGAAATCGACACCGTCCTTTCTTTGGCGTCGAATGACCAGACACCCGCCCGGCCGGCGGCCAGCGATGCGGTCGTCGCTTGCAACGTATCGACCGCCCCTGCCGCAAGCGCCGCCGCCCGGCTCTGCCGAATGAACGCCGCCATCAGCGACGCGATGGCGACGGAAACCGCGGACAAGACAAGCAGGTAAAAGAGCGAGACTGGCGAGCGCGCGTAAATGTCCTCGACTGGCGCAGCAACGAGCGCGGCCTCGCCATTGTCGAGCGGCCGCCAGGCAACGACCGCTTTGCCCGACGTCAACAGGATGACCGCGCTGCCGCGTTCCGTCAGCGCGAGCCCTTGCGCGTCGGCGGGCTCAAAGTCGGCCGACTTGACCGACCCCGTCGCCGCGAGGACGTCGCCCGTCGATGAAAGGTGATAGACAGCCGCCCTCCCGCCCGGCGCGCAAGCGCGGAGCGATTTGCTGACCGGATCGCCCGTCATCAGCGCGACATTGGCGGCGACGCCGCATTCGGAGGCGGCGTTTTCAACGCGAAGCGCGGTTTCAATGCGCCGGCTCTCCGCCTCATCCTCGATCTTGCCGAAGAACAGCACGCCGATCGCGGCGACGAGGAGCCCCGTCAGCAGCATCAAGCGCCGCGGCGACAAGGCGGTCGCCTTGGCCGTCATGACGCCCGCCCCCTTTTCCTGCGCCGCCATTAAACGCCCTTGCCGCTCAACGCCTTGAAAAACCAGATGATTGGGAGAGGCGTCGAGGCGGACGCCGACCGTTTACCTTTTGGAAACTATTCCTATTCGCGCGGCCGTGTCACCAGCGAATCACAAGGGATTTTCACCCGGCGAGAAGGCGCGTCGTCATCTCGTAAAGATTGGAGGAAAGCGAGGGTTCCGACGCGATCCGCCTTAACGCCGCCTCGGCATGCCGGCGGCGGCCGGGCTCAAGTCGTCGCCAGCTTTCGAGCGTCGTCGTCAGTCGCGCCGCAAGCTGCGGGTTCAGTTTGTCGATCGCGAGAAGCTGGTCGGCCAGGAAAACGTAACCCGCGCCGTCGGCCCTGTGGAACCCGGCGAGATTTTGAGCGGCGAAGACGCCGATGAGCGCGCGAACCTTGTTCGGGTTCTTGAGATCGAACGCCTCATGATCGAGGAGGGCCTTGACTTCGCCCAGCGCGCGATCGGCCGGCGCCATCGCCCGCCAGCCGAGCCATTTGTTGGCGACGAGGGGATCGGCGCGCCACTTCAAGTAGAAGCGCTGCAACGCCGCCTCGCGTACGGGAGCGTCCGACACGGCGAGCGCCGCCGTCGCCGCCGCTTCGTCGGTCATGTTGGAAGCGCTCGCCGCCTGTTCGTCGGCCACAGCAAAGTCGCCAGCGGCGACGAGGAGCGACATCGCGGCGTTGCGAAGCGCGCGCCGTCCGGCCTCGGGCGCGGAGGGATCAAAGGGCTGGTTCGTCGCCAGGTCGCGGTAAAGCGACGCCCACTGATCTTTATAAGTTCGCGCGACAAAGTCGCGCACGCGCTTTCTGCCGGCGGCGATGCGCGCGGGATCGATCGTCTCAGCGTGCTGGGCGAGGTCGGCTTCGCTCGGCGCTTTCAGCAGTTCGGCGGCGAAGGCGGGGTCGTGTCTCGCGCTCTCGACGCTTTGGCCGAGGTCCTTCGCAAAGCGGTCAAGCGCGCCTTCGGGGTTCGGCATCTCGGCGGCGCCGGCGAAAGCGAGGCACAAATCCCGCCAAAGCCGTTCCGTCGCCGACCACCGGCTGAACAAATCCGGTTCGGATTTCGCAATCGTCAGGCGATCGTCAAGACTGAGCGGCTGATCGAGGCTCACTGGCGCCGAATAGGCGCGCAGCAGCGACGCGACAGGACGCTCCCTGAAGGGACCAAACGATTTCGTCACATCCGCGTCCTGCAAACGAAGGACGCCTTCGTCGAGAACGGCGCCGGTTCGCGACCCGATCAGCGCGTAGGCGACCGGAATGTCGCGCGGCGGCTTGTCGGTCTGGCCCGGCGTCGGCTTTGTCGATTGCGCGAGCGCCAGCGAATAAGCGCCGGCGCTTTCGAATTTCTCCTTGACCCTGATCGAGGGCGTTCCGGCGTCGGAATACCAGCGACGAAACTGCGACAGATCCTCGCCGCTCGCATCCTCGATCGCCTTGACGAATTGTTCGACGGTCGCGGCTTCGCCGTCATGGCGCGAGAAATAGAGGTCCGTTCCTTTTCTGAATTTCTCCTCCCCGACGATCGCTTTCATCATGCGGACGAGCTCTGCGCCTTTTTCATAGACCGTCGCTGTGTAGAAATTGTCGATCGTAATGTAGCTCTCGGGACGGACGGGATGGGCGAGGGGACCTGCATCCTCCGGGAACTGCTGCGCCCACAGGCGCCGGACCTCCTTGATGCGCTGAACCGCGCGCGAGCGCATGTCGGCGGAAAATTCCTGGTCGCGGAAGACGGTGAAGCCCTCCTTCAGGCATAATTGGAACCAGTCGCGGCAGGTGACGCGGTTGCCGGACCAGTTGTGGAAATATTCATGCGCGACGATCGATTCGATCGCTTCATAGTCGGCGTCGGTCGCAGTTTCCGGGCTCGCAAGGACGTAGGCGGAGTTGAAGATGTTGAGACCCTTGTTCTCCATCGCGCCGAAATTGAAATGATCGACGGCGACGATCATGAAAATGTCGAGATCGTATTCGCGCCCGAAAGCCGCTTCGTCCCATTTCATCGCCCGCTTCAGGGCGTCGAGCGTGTAGGCGCATTTGTCGGTGTTCTTCGCCTGAACGAAAACCTTGAGCGCAACCTTTCGGCCCGATCTCGTGATGAAATCGTCCTCCGCGGCGACGAGATCGCCGCCGACGAGCGCAAAGAGATAGCAGGGCTTTGGATGGGGATCCGCCCATTGCGCGAAATGGCGCCCGTTCGGCAGGTCGCCCGCCGCAAGCCGGTTGCCGTTCGACAGAAGGACCGGATAAGCGGCCTTGTCCGCTTCTATCCGAACCGAGAACTTCGAAAGAACGTCGGGGCGGTCAATGTAATAGGTGACGCGGCGAAAGCCTTCGGCCTCGCACTGCGTGCAGAACATGCCCTTCGAAAGGTAAAGTCCCGAGAGAGCGGTGTTCGCCTCCGGCGCGCACGCCGTCTCGATGTCGAGGGTGAAATCCTGTGGCGGCGCGAGGAGCGTCAACGTCTTCGGGGTCAGCGAATATTGATCGGCGGCGAGCGCGTCTTCGTCGATGGCGATCGACAAGAGCTCAAGGCCCTCGCCGTCAAGGACGAGCGGCGCCTTCGGATCGGCGTGCGGCGCGCGGCGAAGGGCAAGCCGCGATTTGACGATCGTGCGCTTTGGATCAAGCACGAATGAGAGGTCGACATGCTCGATCCGCCAGTCGGGCGCCCGGTAGTCCGCGAGGCGGATTGGCTGCGGCGCCGGGGGAATAGCCTCGGCGTCGGGTCGGGGTTCAAGGGCAGGGCCGGGTTCGGTCGATGCGTCGCTCATGTCGAAAACCCTTTGGACGTCGGGTCATCTGGGCGTTTCATCGGGCGATGTAAAGTCGGAGCGCCGACGCTTTTCATCGGGTGCGGCGGGCTCTAAATGTCGCGCTCCTCGAGGAGCGACGATGAGACATTTTCTGAACACTGCCGACTGGAGCAGAGCCGAGCTTGAAATCGATGCTCGACGACGCCCGCGCGATGAAAAAGGCGCCGCCAGGATCGAATGGCGGCGACGCGCTGAAGGACAAGTCGGTCGCGCTCCTTTTCCTCAACAACAGTTTGAGAACGCGCACCTCGTTCGACATCGGCGTCAACCAGCTCGGCGGCCATGCAGTGACCTTGTCGCCGTCGGGCGGCATGTGGCCGCTCGAATTCGAGGACGGCGTCGTCATGGACGGAGAGGCGGAGGAACATGTGAAGGAGGCCGCCACGGTCCTCTCGCGCTACGCTGACATGATCGGCGTCCGCGCCTTCCCGAAATTTGAGGACTGGCGGGAAGACCGCAAGGACAAGGTTCTGAACGCCTTCGCCAAATATTCCGACGTTCCTGTCATCAACATGGAGACGATCACCCATCCCTGTCAGGAGATGGCGCACATCCTCGCGCTGCAGGAGCAGTTTGAGCTTGAAGGGCGCGGCCCGCTCGACGGCAAGAAATATGTCCTCACATGGACCTATCATCCAAAGCCTTTGAACACGGCAGTCGCCAACTCCGCCCTGATGGCGGCGGCGAAATTCGGCATGGATGTGACGCTGCTTTGCCCGACGCCTGACTATGTCCTCGACGAGCGCTACATGATGCAGGCGGAAAAGGACTGCCGCGCCAATGGGCGCAAGCTCACCGTGACGCATGATATCGAGGCGGCCTACAAGGACGCGGAGATCGTCTATTGCAAAAGCTGGGGCGCGCTTCCCTATTTTGGAAACTGGGCCCCGGAAAAGCCTATCCGCGACGCGCACAAGCACTTCATCGTTGATCAGAAAAAAATGGCGATGACTAACGACGCGCTCGTCTCGCACTGCCTGCCTATGCGCCGCAACGTCAAAATGACCGACGCCGTCTTCGACGGCCCGAACTGCATCGCCTATCTGGAAGCGGAAAACCGGCTGCATGTGCAAAAGGCGATTATGAAGGCGCTGGTGAAATAAGATTATGACCACCCCGTCTCTCAACACGCGCCAGACGATCGTCCAGCTCCTCTCCAACATGCAGGACGGGAAGGAGATCCGATCCTATCTCCAGCGCTTCTCGTCGATCGACCAGTCGCGTTTCGCCGTCATCAAGATCGGCGGCGCGATTTTGCAGGAGCAACTCCAGGAGACGGCTGACGCCCTCGCTTTCCTGCACACGGTCGGCCTGACGCCCATCGTCATTCATGGCGGCGGGCCGCAACTTGACGCGACCTTGAAAGAACGCGGAATCGAGACGCCGAAGATCGACGGCCTTCGCGTGACGGATGCGGCGACGATGGACGCCGCGCGCGACGTCTTCATCGGCGAGAACATCAAGCTCGTCGAGGCGGTCAGGGCCGAAGGCGTCGAGGCGGACGGGCTCGTCGCCGGCGTCATCGAGGCCGATTATCTCGACAAGGAGAAATACGGCTTCGTCGGCGAGCCGAAGACCGTGCGTCTCGGCATGCTCAAATCGATCGTGAAGTCGGGCGCCATTCCGATCCTCACCTGCCTCGGTATCGCGCCGGGCGGTCAGCTATTGAACATCAATGGCAATTCCGCGACCCGCGCGGTGGTCGAGGCCCTGCAGCCCCTGAAGGTCGTCTTCCTCACCGGAACCGGCGGACTGCTCGACAAGCACAAGCGGCCGATGCACTCGATCAACCTCGCGTCCGATTACGACAAGCTGATGAAAGCCGACTGGGTCGCGGGCGGGATGCGGCTGAAGCTGATCGAGATCAAGCGTCTCCTTGACGCGCTGCCGCTGACGTCGTCGGTGTCGATCACGACGCCGAAGGGCCTCGTCCGCGAGCTTTTCACCCATGGCGGCTCGGGCACGCTCATCCGCCAGGGCGAGGCGATCCGCACCTTCACCTCGAAGACGCGCCTTGATCGCGAGAAAACCGAAGCGCTGGTCGAGGTGGCGTTCGGGCGCAAGCTGAAGCCCGACTGGTGGGACGCGCTCGACATCCATCAGGTCTTCATGTCGGAGCGCTACCGCGCCGGCGCCGTGCTGACTAAGATCGACGATTTCATTTATCTCGACAAATTCGCGGTGACGGAGGAGGCGCGCGGCGAAGGCCTCTCGCGCACCATCTGGCGCCAGTTCACAAAGCAGAATCCGGTCTTCTGGTGGCGCTCGCGCACCGTCAACAATTTCAACGCCTTCTATAACGATATGGCGACCGGCTCCGTGAAGCTGGGGCAATGGACGGTCTACTGGATCGGCGAAACCGATTTCGCAAAAATTGCGCGTATCGTGGAGCGCGTCGCGTCGCTGCCTGCTTCATTTGAGACTTGAGCAATGACCGAGACCCTATCTCATCGGCCTTGTCGGCGCGCGCGGGCATACGGGCCGCGAACTGATTCGTCTCATCTCCGGCCATCCCGAGATGATGCTCGCTTACGCCGTCAGCCGCGAATACGCCGGCCGCAAGGTTTCGGAGATTGCGCCGGAGGATAGGGACGAGTGCATTTTTGAAGCGCTTGATCCGAAAGAGGCCGCACGACGCCGCGTTGACGCCGTCATCCTCGCGCTCCCGGACGGCGCCGGCGGCGCTTACGTCGATGCGTTCGAGGCGTCGGCAAAGGACAAGATCATCGTCGATCTCTCCGCCGACAGACGATTCGACGACGCGTGGGCTTATGGCCTGCCGGAACTTCATCGCGCGAAGATAAGCGGCGCGACGCGCATCGCCAATCCTGGCTGTTATGCGACCGCGCTTCAACTCGCCGTCGCGCCGCTCGTGCCGATGATCGGCGGAACGCCGGCGATCTTCGGCGTCTCCGGCTATTCCGGCGCCGGCACGACGCCTGGCCCCCGCAACGATCCGCAACGGCTTGCCGACAATCTGATGCCCTACAAGCTCGTCGGCCATAATCACGAAAGAGAAGCGACCCGCCATCTCGGCGTTCCAGTGCGGTTTTTCCCGCACGTCCATCCGGCGTTTCGCGGGTTGCTCGTGACCGCGCATATTCCCCTCGCCGCGCCGCTCGACAGGGCGGGCCTCAAACGGCTGTTCCACGAATATTACGATGCGGAGCGCCTGATCGATTTGCAGGACGACCCGCCGGAGTTGAAAGACGGCGCCAACCGAACGGGCGTTCTTATCGGCGGCTTTGATGTCAGCGAGGGCGGCAGGAGCGCCGTTGTCGTCGCGGCCGAAGACAATCTGCTCAAGGGCGCCGCGGTGCAGGCGATCCAGAACCTCAACCTCGCACTCGGCCTCGGCGAATTTCTCGGCGTTCTGGACTGAGCACATATCCCATCAAATCGGCCCCGAATTCGGCCTTTCTGGAATCTGGAGAGGTAGGCGGAGGGAGCCGGCTCTGCTCGAGCCGGCGAAGCGTTGCACGCCAAGCGCGCTGGCGTCCCGGAACGCAGGACTGAACCAAATACCAACGCAACGGCCCCCCCTGGGACCAGTCCCGCCCTGGTAGCTCTCCCCCTTCATTAGATCGCTCCACACTGACGAAAACCGGCCCCTTGACCACCCCGCGGCTGGATTTTCGGATTTTCCAGCGGGGTGCTACCCATTCTTAATTGATTTCAAACTAGCCAGTCTAGTATGATATGAGGGGTGTCCATTCCCGAAAGACGGATCCGATGAAGAAAATCGCCCTAATCGCCGTTTTCGCCCTTGTCGGGGTCCTGGTGCTCTTTGGCGGCGCACGCTGGGCGACGCATGGGCGGTTTATCGAGACGACCGACAACGCCTATCTTAAAGCGGATACGATCATCATCGCGTCAAAGGTCGCCGGCCGGATCAAGCGCGTCGCAGTGGCCGAGAATGCGCTGGTGCACGAGGGCGATGTCATCGCCGTCGTTGAGGACGAAGATTACAGCGCGCAGTTGCGCCAGGCCGAGGCGGAGGTCGCCGCGCGGCGCGCCGCTTTCGACACGGTGCGCCTGAAAATCGGCCAGGCCGGCGCCGAAATCGCCGGAGCCGCCGCGACTGTAAAATCGACCGAAGCCTCGCTCACCCTCCAGAAGCTCGAACGCCAGCGCGCTGCCGAACTCGCCAAGGAGAACTTCGCGACGAAGCGCACGCTTGATCAGGCGAACGCCGCGCTCAAAGACTGGAGCGGGCGGCTTGAGGGCGCGGCGGCGGGGCTCGATTCCGCCAAGGCCTCTGCGTCGATCGCCGAAGCGCAATTGCTTGAAGCGGAAGCGGGTCTTGCGATGGCCGAAGCGGCGCGTGATCTCGCCGCTCAGAACCTGGCGAACACCATCGTCCGGGCAGCCAAGGACGGCGTCGCCGGCAACCTGGCGGCGCGCGTCGGCCAATATGTTGGCCCGGGCCAGAGGCTCGTCTCGATCGTTCCGCTCGCGGAAGTCTACGTCGTCGCCAATTTCAAGGAGACGCAGATCCGGCGCATCAGCCCCGGCGCGCGCGTCGGCATCGAAATCGACGCTTATCCCGATGCGGAAATCATCGGAGAAGTCGAAAGCCTGTCTCCGGCGAGCGGCGCTGAATTCAGCCTGCTGCCGCCCGAAAACGCGACGGGCAATTTCACCAAGATCGTTCAACGCATGCCGGTGCGCATCAAGGTGACACACGCGCCCGCCAGCATTGCGCTCCTTCCTGGCCTCTCGGTCGCGGTCGGGGTCGATACGCGGGGCGGCGAGAAAGGGATTCCGACCGCGCTCTTTGCGCCGCGCAAGGAAGACGCCGGTGACGAGGACGCGCGGTCGTGACGACGGCCGCCGCAGCGACGATCGGCGGGCCGTCGACGGCGGAGGCGGACCGGCTCGACCCGCGAAGGCTTGCCGTCTTCTCGCTGATGACGCTCGGCATGTTCATGGCGATCCTCGACATCCAGATTGTCGCGGCGTCGCTTCCCGAGATTCAGGCGGGCCTGTCCGCGAGCGCCGACCAGATCAGCTGGGTGCAGACATCCTATCTCATCGCCGAGGTGATGATGATTCCGATCTCGGGATACCTCGCTCGCGCATTGTCGACGCGCGTGCTGTTCACGCTGTCGGCCGGCGGTTTCACGATCGCGAGTATTGGCTGCGGGTTCGCATGGAATTCTTGAATTGCTGATCGTGCTCCGCGCTATTCAGGGGTTTGTCGGCGGTGCGATGATCCCGCTCGTCTTTTCGACCTCGATCACGGCGTTTCCACGCTCGCGCGCCATGCAGCTTTCCGCCGGCATGGGCCTGATCGTGACCATGGCGCCGACGGTCGGACCGACGCTTGGCGGCGCGATCTCCGAATATCTGAGCTGGCACTGGCTCTTTTTCGTCAATGTCGTGCCGGGCGCGATCATCACCGCGGTCGTGTGGCTTTATGCGGATTTCGACAAGCCAAACCTCTCATTGCTGAAGCGCTTCGACGTCGGCGGGTTCTTGATGCTCGCCGTGTCGCTCGGCCTTGCGCAGTTCATCCTTGAGGAAGCGCCGGACAAGGACTGGTTCCAGAGCCGGATGATTTCGACGATGGCCGTCGTCGCGCTCGCCGGGGGCGCGGCTTTCTTCTGGCGCATGCGGAAAAGCGAAGAGCCGCTCGTCGATTTCAACGTCTACCGCAATCCGAATTTCACCGCGGGAAGCCTCGTCGCAGCCTCGACGGGGATCGCGCTCTTCGGACTCGTTTACATGCTGCCGCTCTATCTTGCGCGCATTCGCGGCTTCAATTCGCTGCAGATCGGCGAGACGCTGCTGATCACCGGCGCCTCAATGTTTCTTGCAGCGCCGATCGCCGCCGTCGCGTCGAAGCGTTTTGATCCGCGCCTTGTGTGCGGTTTCGGGCTCCTTATCATCGCCGTCAGCACGCACGCCTTTGTCGGCGTCACCGCCGATTGGGCCTATTGGGAGCTGTTCTGGCCGCAGGTCGGCCGCGGCGCGGGCTTGATGCTGACCATGGCGCCGCTGAACGTGATTGCGCTTGGAACGCTTGAGCCCGTCAAAGTGCCCGGCGCGTCGGGTCTGTTCAATCTCGCGCGCAATCTTGGCGGTGCGTTCGGTCTGGCGCTCATCAATACGTTCCTGACGGAACGCACCGATTATCATACCCGCGTTCTCGCCGATCATTTCGACGTATCGCGCGCGGTCGTGGGCGAGCGGATCTCGGCGCTGACGGCGCATTTCGCGGCGGCGGGCCATCCCGATCCGGATTCGGCGGCGATCGCGGCGCTTGCTAAAATCGCCGGCCGCGAGGCGTCGGTGCTCGCCTTCGGAGACGTATTTCAGGCGATCACGCTGGCGACGCTCGTGACCTTGCCGCTGCTGATTATCGCATCGCCGCCGAAAGCGGGCGTCACGCCGGGAGGCCATTGATGGAAACGGCTGCCAGAAAAGGAAGACGAGCGGATCCGCAAAAGGACGAAGCGATCCTCGAGGCGGCGATGAGCCTCTTCCTCGAACGCGGTTACGGCGTGACAATCGACGATATCGCCGCGGCGGCAGGCGTTTCGAAACAGACGATTTACGCGCGCTATGCGGCCAAGCACGACATTCTCGCCGCCGTCGTTCGCGAGGTCGCGCAAGATCTCGTCAGCACGCTGATGCCCGGCGGCGCCACGCCGGACGCGCTATTCCGTTTCGGCGAGCGGTTCGTGGACGTCGTCTTCGATCCTCGTCGCATGGCGATGCAGCGCCTCATTATCGCCCAGGCGTCGCAATTTCCAGATCTTGCTCGTCTCTATTACGAAAGCGGCCCCGCCTTTGTCCGTGCGAGCCTTGCCGCTTACATTGAAAGCGAAGCCAAAGCCGGCCGTTTCGCTGTGCGCAACGCCGATCAAGCGGCGGCGCAGTTTCTGGGGCTCATACTCGGCGCCGACCACATGCCGGCGCTGATGGGCCTTCTTGGCCCCAAGAACGAAAACGACCGCCGAACGCTGGTGCGCGCGGCGGTCGACGCTTTCGTCAAACTGTACGGCGCGCGGTAGGTCGCGCTGGCGCGGTTACGCCGCGCGGCCAAATAGGCGCGCGAGAAGCGAGGGACGCTCCCCGTCGGTGGCGTGGTGTTTCTTGTGCTTGTGGTCGTCGTCATCGTCGTCATGATGACCGCCCTTGCCGCTCAGCGCCGCATGATGCTTCTTGTGATGATCGTCGTCGTCATCATCATGATGGCCGCCCTTCGCGCCGAATGTCGCCTGCATCGATGCGGCGCAGGCGTCATTATGGCGGAGGAAGGCGTTCTCGAGCGAGCTGTCGCGCGACTGCATCGAGTATTCTACTTTTTCGGCGAGGCGCTTGACCTCGACCGCCAGTTCCTGACTTGCGGCGAGCCGCAGATCCGCTTCGGCCTGCGCCGCGCGTCCGACGCTCGCAATGCGCGCGGCGATGATGGCGAGCACGGCCCCGCCGATGAGGAAGATGATGCCGGCGCTCAAGAGCCCGACCTCGAAAACTGATGTCGACATGGAAATTACCCCTTTAGCCCCCCGTCTAAGACACGGAATTGTTACCCCTGCGGCAAATCGCGGTCCAGCGGGCAACGCTGCTGCGCAGAAATTTTTCTGCAGCGTCGCAATTGCCGTTGACGAAACGCAAATCTTTTGCAGTGCGTGGTCTTCAGGCCGCGCATGCGCATCCGGTAATTTTCAAAATTCAGGCGGAATTTCCGGGCTTTGTGGCCGTCACCATGAAATTGACGCCGGTGTCGTCCGAAATTTTCCACAGGTCCATCAGCGGGTCGTAACTGACCCCGGCCTTCGCGGTGACGGTCATCGCTGCCGCAGAGAGCACCGAGCTGATTTCTTCCGGGCGGATGAATTTCCGCGGATCGTGGGTTCCCCGCGGCAACCAGCCAAGAATGTATTCCGCGCCGATCTTGGCGAAAGCGAGCGCTTTGAGGGTTCGATTGATGGAAGCGACGATCATCAGACCGCCGGGTTTTACGAGGGAGGCCGAACGGGCGAGGAAAGCCTGGGGATCGGCGACGTGCTCGACAACCTCAAGATTGAGCACAATGTCGAATGGCGGCTCGCCGGAGCCGTCCAGGGCTTCGATCGTCGTCGCGCGATAATCGATGTCGAGTTTGTGCTCGTTCGCGTGCACGAGCGCCGTTTTGACATTGCGGTCGGAGGCGTCGATGCCGACGACCTCAGCGCCAAGGCGGCGCATCGGTTCTGCGACCAGCCCTCCGCCGCAGCCGACATCGAGAAGCCTGAGGCCGCAGAGCGGCGCCCCGTCGCGGCGGTTGCGGTTGAAATGCGCGCAGGCGGCGTCGCGGATGTAGGCGAGGCGGACGGGATTGAACTTGTGGAGCGGCTTGAACTTGCCGAACGGGTCCCACCATTCATCGGCGATCTTCGAGAATTTCGCGACCTCGGCCGGATCGACGCTCGTGTGGGCGGTGTTCATGCGGGGGTCGCTTTCACTAAACGTCAATGGCGCCATGGTTTTTTCGCGTCTTGCGCGCGCCTCGAGGCGGCCTATAGACATGGCGCCGTAAGGCTCGGCTGAAAAGGCGGCGTTGGAGCGCATGGCCCGGATTGTCATGAAATTCGGCGGGACATCCGTCGCCGACGTCGAGCGGATGCGCCGGGTTGCGGCCTTTGTGAAGCGGGAGGCGGACGCCGGGCATTCCGTGGTTGTCGCCGTCTCGGCGATGGCGGGCGAAACGAACCGTCTTGTCGCCCTCTGTGCGGACGCAGGGCCGCCTGATCCCGCGCTCGACGTGCGCAACGTCGAATACGACACGGTCGTCGCGAGCGGAGAGCAGGTGACGTCAGGTCTTGTCGCCTTGATTCTGCAAAAGATGGGATACCGCGCCCGCTCCTGGCAGGGCTGGGAGGCGCCGGTCCGCACCGACGACTCGCATGGCAAGGCGCGCATCCTCGACATTCCTGAAAACCCGTTGGGCGACGCGATCGACACGGGGGAGATCGCGGTCGTCGCTGGCTTTCAGGGGATCGCCGAGGATGGGCGCATTTCGACGCTCGGGCGCGGCGGCTCGGATACGACTGCGGTCGCGCTGGCGGCAGCGCTCGGCGCCGAACGCTGCGACATCTACACCGACGTCGACGGCGTCTACACGACCGATCCGCGCATCAGCAAACAGGCGCGGCGCCTCGACAAGGTGTCCTACGAAGAAATGCTGGAAATGGCGTCGCTTGGCGCCAAAGTTCTCCAGACGCGTTCCGTCGAGCTCGCCATGGCCTATAAGGTGCCGTTGCGCGTGCTCTCAAGTTTCGAGCCGCCGGATTCTCCAACCCCCGGCACGCTGATTTGCGACGAGGAAGATATCGTGGAGAAACAGATCGTCAGCGCCGTGACCTTGTCGAAGGACGAAGCGAAAATCAGCCTGATGTCGGTTCCGGACGAGCCGGGCCGCGCGGCCCTCATTTTCGGGCTGCTCGCCGACGCCGGAATCAATATCGACATGATCATCCAGAGCCCCTCGCGCCAGGCGGGCGCGAACATTTCCTTCACCATGGCGGAATCGGAGCTTGCGCGCGCTGTGGAGACGTTGACTCTCGCCGAGGACAGGATCGGCTACGTTCAGATGTTATCCGATCGCAATGTCGTCAAGGTCTCGGTTGTCGGCGTCGGCATGAGAAGCCACACCGGCGTCGCTTCGACCATGTTCAGAGCGCTTGGCGAGAAAGGGATCAACATCCAGAACATTTCAACATCCGAGATCAAGATCAGCGTTCTCATCGCCTCGGACTACGGCGAGCTGGCTGTGCGCGCGCTTCATCAAGCCTACGGCCTCGACCGCGCGCAGGGCGCCGCGTAAGCGCAACGAGGATGAACGAACGCGCGAAATTCTCCAGGAAAAGCGGCGGCATCGCCGATCTCCTTCGAAGCATGCACGACGCGGTCGCGGTCGCGGCGAGCGCGCAGGCGCGGCTCGACGAATTGACGCGCGTCATCGCTCGCCACGTCGGCTCGGACGTTTGCTCGATCTACCTGCGCATGCCGAATGACGAGCTTGAACTCTACTCGACGGAAGGCCTCAATCGTGAGGCGGTGCACCGGACGCGGCTGCAATGGGGCGAGGGTCTCGTCGGCGTCGTCGCCGAACTGCAGCGCCCGCTCATCACGTCGGACGCGCCGCTCCATCCAAAATTCGCCTACCGGCCGGAAACGGGCGAAGATCCGCTTCACTCCTTTTTGGGCGTGCCTTTGATCCGGTCCGGCAAGTCGCTCGGCGTCCTCGTCCTGCAAAACCAGATCAGCCGCCTTTACACCGACGAAGAGGTCGGCGCCGCGCAGGCCGTCGCGACGTTGCTTGCAGAGATCGCCGCCTCGGGTGAACTGTTCGATCCGCAAACGACCGAAGAAGTCGGCGCGATGCTCCACCGGCCGGAACGGCTCGTCGGGATCGGCGTCGTGCCCGGCGTCGCATTCGGGCGGGCGGCCTTCCACGAGCCGCCGACGCCCAAGCACAAGGTCTTTGCGGACGACGTCAACGCCGACGCGAAACGCTTGGAGGCGGGGCTTGCCGATCTGCAGGCGGCGGTCGATGCGATGCTCGCGGACCCAGCGCTTGAGGGACGCGCCGCGCGAAGTGCTCGAGACATACCGGCTCTTCGCTTATGACCGGGGTTGGAAGGAGCGGATGCGCGCCGCCGTCATGTCCGGCCTCACCGCCGAATCCGCCGTCGAGCGCGTTCAATCAGAAAACCGCCTGCGCATGGCGCAGGTCAAAGATCCCTACCTGCGCGAGCGCATGCACGATCTCGACGATCTGTCGAACCGCTTGCTGCGCCAGCTGACGGGCGACACGGCGGCGCCGCAGGATATGCCGGATGAGGCGATCCTCATCGCGAGAACGCTCGGTCCCGCCGATCTCCTTGAATACGACCGCGCGAAACTTCGAGGCCTTATCGTCAGCGAAGCGTCGGTGACGTCGCATGTCGCGATCGTGGCGCGAGCGCTCGGCGTGCCGTTCGTCGCCGGCATCGAAACAGGCATAGCGCTCGCCGAAATCGGCGATGAAATCATCATCGACGGCGAGACGGGCGAGGCGCATATTCGTCCCGGCCCGGACATAGTCGCGAGCTACCGCGAAAAGCGGCTTCTCCAATCGGAACGTCAAGCCGCTTACGCGGCGGAACGCGACCTGCCCTCCGTCACGCGCGACGCCGTCGCCATCGACCTCTTGATGAATGTAGGCATTCCGCTCGACATGGCGTACCTGCAGCGAACCGGCGCCGTCGGCGTCGGGCTGTTTCGCACCGAGCTGCAGTTCCTCATCGGCGCTCACCTGCCGCGCGCGGGCGAGCAAGAGCGCCTTTATCGAGAGATACTCGATGCCGCTGGCGGCAAGCCCGTCGTTTTCCGGACCGCCGATCTCGGAAGCGACAAGACCGCCGCCTACATGACGCGGCGCGACGAAACGAACCCGGCGATGGGCTGGCGCGGCGTCCGGATGACCGTCGATCGCCCCGGACTTTTCCGGCCCCAGCTTCGGGCGATGATCGCCGCCGCCGAAGGTCGCGAACTCAACGTGCTGTTCCCGATGATCACGCTGGTTGATGAAATCGACGCTGCGCGCGCTTTGCTCGCCCGCGAGATCGAGATCCGGCGCAAGCGAGGTCGCGCGCTGCCGACGGCCATTCGAGTCGGCGCGATGATTGAAACGCCGGCCGCCGCCTGGCGCGCGCGCGACATCGCGGCGCGCGTCGACTTTCTGTCGATCGGCGGCAACGACCTGGCGCAGTTCTATTTCGCCGCCGATCGCGAGTTGGAATTGACGCAGCGCCGGTTCGACGTGCTCGAACCAGGGTTCTTGAGCTTTGTCGCGCGCATCGCCGCCGCAGCTCGCGACGCCGGCAAACCCATCACCTTTTGCGGGGAGCAGGCGGCCGATATCGTTATGGCCGCCGCGCTGATCGGGGTCGGCATACGGCGATTTTCATCGCCCGCTTCCTCGATCGGCCCCTTTCGCCGCCTCGTCAGATCGATTGACGTCGATGCTGTCTCGAATTGGCTCGCGGCGCGGATCGAGCGACCGTCCTCCAGCCTGCGATCCGAGTTCCTCGCCATGCTGCGACAGTCCGGCGCCGCAATTTGACATTGGTCTGGCTTGATTGATGCTAGGCCGTTGCGACGGCGCCTCAACCCGAATTAAACGCTTGCGACCGCCAGGGACGAGCGCTCCGGCGGTGGTGGCGCCGGGCGGCATGGGTTAGGTTAACGTCAAAGCGGCGTAGGGCGCAAAAACAGTGTCAGTCAAGAACGGCTCAGCGGAAATCTACGAAATCGAAGACGCGCGGGCCCGGTTCCGCGCGCCCGAAATCGACCCGAAGAATTTTCTGGCGGTCGGTCCTTATCTTGAGGCGGTTCGCGAGCAGCAGGGGATGTCGATCGCGACCGTCAGCGAGCGCACTCATATCAAGGCCAGCTATGTTGAAGCGATCGAGCAGATGAAGGTCGACGCAATGCCGACGCGGTCGTTTGCGATCGGCTTCGTGAGATCCTACGCGGAAGCGCTGGGACTTGATCCAGGCCCGGTCGTCGAGCGATTCAAGGATGAGGCCGGCTACGCCGGCTTGGCGCTAAAGGCAGAATCCGAGCCGGTGGCGGCGGCGGTCGAACCGATCACGCGGACCGACCCGGTGCGCCTGTCGCTCCTTGCTGTTCTCGGAATTCTCGGATTCATGATCTGGTGCGCGTTGCTGGTCACGCGGCCGGGTACGGATGCGATCAAGCGGCCATTGAGGCTCGACGGCGTTCCTCTGGCGGTTGAACCGATCGAAGCGCGAAACGTCAGCGAGACGCCGGCGCCGGTCGTCGCCGCCCCAAGCTTTGAACCCAAAGAGGCGCCGGCGCTTCCCGTCGTCATCGAAGCGCAAATTCTTGACCGGGTGGAGCCGGTTTATCCGCCGGGTTGCGAAGCGGCGGCCGCTACAGCCGAAGCGGTCGAACTTGCTTTTACCGTCACGCCCGACGGCGCGGTGGTCAGTGAGCGCGTCGCGAGCTCGACGAATGAATGCTTTGATCGGGCCGCTCTGAACGCCATCAAACGCTGGCGGTTCGAGCCGCGGACCATCGACGGCGCACGGCGTCCGGCGTTTGAGCAACGGGCGAGTTTCCGGTTCGACCGCCCTTCTTAGGGTAGGGCGCCGGCCAATCGTTGATTTTTTGCCGGCGATTGCGCAAAAGCGGGCTAAGGCGGCGTCGTCATAGAGCCGCATGCTGGCGGGCTCGGTCGCCCGCGCGTTCCAAGGAAGGCATCATGTCGTTACGTCCCTGGCGCGACATCGCGCGCCGCAAGTCGAGACAGATCATGGTCGGCAAGGTGCCGGTCGGCGGCGACGCGCCGATCGCGGTCCAGTCGATGACGAACACGCTGACCTCGGACCCGCAGGCGACGATCCGGCAGATAAACGAAATCGCGGAAGCCGGCGCCGACATCGTGCGGGTTTCCTGCCCCGATGTTGAATCGACGGCGGCGCTGAATGAGATCGTGAGGAACGTCCCGGTTCCGATCGTCGCTGACATCCACTTTCATTATAAGCGCGCGATCGAGGCGGCGGTCGCGGGCGCTGCGTGCCTTCGGATCAATCCCGGCAATATCGGCTCTGAGAGCCGCGTCAAGGACGTGATCAAGGCGGCGAAGGATCACGGCTGCTCGATGCGCATCGGCGTCAATGGCGGCAGCCTCGAAAAAGATCTGCTCGACAAATATGGCGAGCCCTGTCCCGAGGCGATGGTCGAAAGCGCGCTCGATCATGCGAAGATTCTTCAGGACAATGACTTTCACGAATTCAAGATCTCGGTGAAAGCGTCGGACGTGTTCTTGACCGTCGCCGCTTATCAGATGCTCGCCGACGCCATCGACTGCCCCTTGCATCTCGGCGTCACCGAAGCGGGCGGCCTGCGGATCGGATCGGTGAAGACCGCGATCGGCATGGGCTCGCTTCTCTGGGCCGGCATCGGCGACACGATCCGCGTGTCGCTTTCCGCCGACCCTGTCGAGGAAATCAAGGTCGGCTTCGATATTCTGAAATCGCTCGGCCTTCGCCATCGCGGCGTCAACATCATCTCGTGCCCCTCCTGCGCGCGCCAGGGCTTCAACGTCATCGACACGGTCGAAAAGATCGAAAAGCGCCTCGCCCACGTCATGACGCCGATGTCGCTGTCGATCATCGGCTGCGTCGTCAACGGCCCCGGCGAGGCCAGCGAGACCGATATCGGCTTCACCGGCGGCGGCGCCGGCAAGGACCACGGTCAGATCTATCTCGACGGCGAGCCCCATCACCGGCTCGACAACGACAAGATCCTCGATCACCTCGTCGAACTCGTCGAGAAGAAGGCGGCGGAGATCAGGGCGCGCGAGGAAAAGGGAGCCGTCGCGGCCGAGTAGCGAGGCTCATTGAACAGGCAAGCGCGCGGGAAATCCCCGCGCGCTTTTTGTTCGCCTTATTGCGTTGATTGAATACCTAACAACAACAACGGGGAGAGACGCAATGAATGATCTAAAAGGAAAAATCATCCTCGTAACGGGCGGCACGTCGGGCCTCGGCGAGTTCAGCCGCCAGACTACTGGCGTCGTGCGGCGCCAAGGTGGCGATCACCGGGCGCCGACAGGCGCAGGGCGATGCGGTCGTCAGTGCAATCGAGGCTGCGGGCGGAGAGGCGATTTTCATCCGGACCGACGTTAACATGCGCCGCGACATTGAGGCGATGGTGGCGCAAACGGTCGAGCGGTTCGGCCGCCTCGATGGCGCGGTCAACAACGCCGGCATCGCGACCTCGCCGTTCACGGCGGTCGCCGATATCGCCGACGAGGACTGGCATGCTGTCATCAACACCAATCTCAATTCCGTTTTCATGAGCATGAAATTTGAGATCCCCGCGATGTTGAAGTCCGGCGGCGGCGCGATCGTCAACATGTCGTCCATGTATGGCCTTGTCGGCAGCGATATCGGGAACGCCGCCTATGCCGCTTCGAAGTTTGGCGTGATCGGCCTCACCAAGACAGCCGCGATCGATTATGGCCGGCAGGGCGTTCGGGTGAATGCGCTTTGCCCCGGCTTTTGCCATTCAGAGATGGTCGATCCTCATGTTGATGCCAATCCTGAGTTGTTCGATAAGCTCTTGAAGCGCCACAGCGCGATGAACCGGCTTGGCGAGTCCAGTGAAGTCGCGCAGGCGATCGCCTGGCTCCTGTCTGCGAGTTCGAGTTTCGTCAACGGCGCGGCGATCCCGATTGAGGGCGGCGAAACTTCGCGGCTTTATTGATGCGAAGCGGCGGGCTTCGACACATTCAGGGGCGGGAAGATGACACTCGAGAGTATCAATTATGTCGGGCAGACAATCGCGGCGGTAGCGGTTGTCGTTTCCCTGTTGTTCGTCGGCGTCCAGATTCGCAACAATACAAGCGCGACGAAGGCTGCCTCCCACGGCGCGGTTTCAACGGCGCTGAATGAGATCAATCGCATGTTTGCCGAGAACGCGGATGTCACGAAAATCTGGCTTTCCGGGATGAACGATCGGCAGGCGCTCACCCAAGAAGAACGGTGGCGCTTTGACGCGACGGCGCGCGCCTATTTTCATGTTTGTGAGACGATGTTCATCCAGGCCCGTCTAGGCGCCGGCGACAAAGGCGTCATGATGGCGGAGGAAAGCGGCATCAAGACAGTCTTGGCCTCGCACGGCGTCAAGGAGTGGTGGGCGGAAAACCCATTCGGCTTTTGCGCCGAGTTTCGCGCCCATATCGACACGCTGGCGGCGGAGAAAGCACCATGACTTTCGAAGACATCTATTATGTCAGCCAGATCGTTGCAGTGATCGTCATCGTCGCAACGCTGATTGCGATACTTTACCAAGGCTATCAGACAAACAAGATCGCGCGCGCGGATTTGACTCTCAGCATGTGGATGCAGACGGGCGAGATGCATGACGCGCTTTATCGACATCCGTGAAAAAGCCGACTTCATGCATCGCGCGCATGTACGATGCGCGACGCCGCTGACGGACGCCGAAAAGGACCGTTTGCTAATACCGCGCTCGGCATCGCGATCGGCACGCATGAAGCGGCGTTCAATCTTCGTAAGCGAGGTCTGGTCGAGGCCGCCGCCTACGAACGTAATGCGGGATCGACCCGGCTCTACATGCAAAGCGCCCGCGTGCGGAAATGGTGGAGCGCGAGCCCGCGACACGGGCTATGATCCGGCGTTTCGCGATATTGTCGATGCGATCGCGAACGACATCGAATACGGCGAGGCCGCGCACCGAAGACACAGGAAAAATCCGCTTGATCCCGCCCGACAAGATCGCCGCGCTGATCGCCAAATTCGACAAGGTCGAGGCCCTGATGTCGTCCGCGACGAAGGGCGAGGAGATCGTCAGGCTCTCGAAAGAGCATGGCGAATTGAAGCCAGTCGCCGAAAAGGCGCGCGCGCTGTCGTCGCTCCGCAGGCAGCTTGTCGATCTCGAAGAGATGGCGAAGGGCGCCGATAAGGAGATGGCCGAGATGGCGCTCGAGGAGTTGCAGGAGCTGAAAGAAAAAGCGCCGGCCGTCGAGCGCGAATTGCAGTTGATGCTGTTGCCGAAAGACAAGGCGGACGACTCCTCCGTCATTCTCGAAGTCAGGGCGGGAACCGGCGGGGAGGAAGCCGCGCTCTTCGCGGGCGATCTCTTCAAGATGTATCAGCGTTACGCCTCGCTCCAGGGCTGGCGCGTCGAAGTGCTGTCGGTTTCCGATGCTGAAAAAGGCGGCTACAAGGAAATTCAGGCGTCGATCAAGGGCGACGGCGTTTATGCCCGGATGAAGTTCGAGGCGGGCGTGCATCGTGTGCAGCGTGTTCCGGAAACCGAAGCGCAGGGACGCATCCACACCTCGGCGGCGACGGTTGCGGTGCTGCCGGAGCCCGAAGACGTCGATATAGAAATCAAGGACGCTGATTTGCGCATTGACGTCTTTCGCGCCTCGGGTCCCGGCGGCCAGTCCGTCAACACGACCGACTCAGCGGTCCGCATTACGCACCTTCCGACCGGCGTCTCGGTCAGTCAGCAGGATGAGAAATCGCAGCACAAGAACCGCGCGAAAGCGATGTTGATCCTGCGCGCCCGCCTCTACGATGCCGAGCGCGCGCGCATTGACGCTGAGCGCTCGGCGGCGCGCAAGGGCATGGTCGGATCAGGCGACCGCTCGGAGCGCATCCGCACTTATAATTTCCCGCAAAGCCGCGTCACCGATCACCGGATCAATTTGACGCTCTACAATCTCGACGACGTCATTCGCGGCGACGCGCTCGGCGGGTTCATCGACGCGCTGACGGCGCAGGATCAGGCGGATCGCCTTGCGGCGCTTGAGGCCAATGTCTGAAGTCAGAAGACCGGAAAGTCTCGACGCCCTCGTGCGCTGGGGCGCGTCGCGGCTGACGAAATCTCCGACAGCCTCGCTTGACGCGAGGGTGCTGGCGAAATCGTGTTTCGGGGTCGACGATGCCGTCCTGATCGCGGAGAGAAACCGGCCTGTTGATGCAGCCTCGGCCGATCGGTACGCCGCCATGATCGAGCGCCGCATTCTCGAAGAGCCAATCGCGCACATAATCGGAAGGCGCGAATTCTGGTCGCTGGAGATCGAGGCGCCGCCAGGCATTCTTGTTCCGCGCACCGACAGCGAAACCCTGATCGAGGCGGTGACGCGCAGGAGGGATCGATCGGCGGGCTTCGAAATTCTTGACCTTGGCAGCGGTTCCGGCGCCCTTTTGTGCGCGCTCCTGTCGGAATTTCATGCGGCGCGCGGGCTTGCGATCGATGCTGAACCGCAGGCGGTCGAAACGACTCGGCGAAACCTCGAGCGCCTCGGTTTTGCGACGCGCGCGCGGGTGGCTCGCGGGAATTGGTTTGACGGAATCGACGTGCGATTCGACATCATCGTCTCGAATCCGCCGTACATCCGGACCATCGATCGCGACTCTTTGCCGCCCGAAGTGCGCGACTTTGAAAACCCGGTCGCGCTGTTTGCCGGCGAAGACGGGCTGCATGCGTTTCGCGCCATCCTTAACGCCGCACCTGAACGCCTCGCGCCATCAGGATTGATGGCGCTTGAAATCGGCCACGACCAGTCGGTGGAGGTTGAGCGGCTTTCCTCTTGCGCCTTTCCTACGGCCGAGATCACGACCGAAAACGACCTTTCCGGCCGGCCGAGGTGCGTCGTCATTGACCTTGGCGCCCGGACAAGGTAGACATTGAAAAGTAAGCGATGGTCGCTAGACTGCGCTTTGAGGAGTTTGACGCCTTGGCATCAGGCGGCGGCAGCTCCCGACAACTCCAAAGAGACGGCTGTTTAAACAGACGAAGGCTATAAGCAGCACATGCGCTGCGGGGTGCGAACTGATTAGCTAGACGCAATTTCCGGCGATATGCGGAACTTAGGGTCCGCGATCGCGCTCATTGCGCGACGACTGCGGCGCAAGGCCGCCTCAACCGAAGAACGGGCTTAAGCAACCAATTATGAACGGTCATTTTAACAAGCGCGGGCGCAACAATCATCAGCGGCGCCGTCAAGGCGTCAATCCAAATCGCGCGCTCGATTCGAACGGACCGGATGTGCGCATCCGGGGCACCGCGCAACAGATTTACGACAAATACCTCGCTCTCGCTCGCGACGCGACCTCAGGCGGCGACCGCGTCAAGGCCGAAAACTATTTTCAGCATGCAGAACATTACTTCCGGGTTCTCCGGTCGGCCCAGGGGCCCCAGACGTCCCAGTCGCTTGATCCTTCTCAGGACGGCGATTTCGACGGGGATCAGCCGGCGCTCGGCGACCAATCACGCGATCAGCGCGACTTCCGCGACCAGCGCCCCCTCCAACCGCAATATGAAGGCGACGAGTTGGCCTCGGAGCAATCGACCGAAGATCAGCCGTCGGAACCTGCCGGGGCGCATAGCGGCGCCGACCGCGGCCCCGAAAGCCGCAATCAGGACGCGAAGGGACAAAACGGCGACCCCGAGGGTCGCCGCCGCCGCCGCCGCCCGCGTCGCCCGCGCGAGGACGGCGCGCCCGCCGGGGCGGACGACGACCTTCCAGAGCCCGTCGGCGCAAGTTGAGCGCAGGCCGCTTCGCAATGCTGCAATGAGCCGTTGCTCCCGCTTTTCGTTGCGCCAATAGTTCAACGGCGCAGGTGAGGAGCAGATCATGGATGCAGCAGGTTCGTTATTCGATCTTTCCGGCAAATCCGCCGTCGTGACGGGGGCCTCGCGCGGCATCGGCGAAGCGATCGCGCGCCGCCTCGCCGAGCACGGCGCGAAAGTTGTCGTGTCGAGCCGCAAGATCGAGGCGTGCGAGGAAGTCGCCGCGGCGATCAATAAGGCGGTCGGAGGGAAAGCGGCGCGCGCGACCGCCTGCAACATCACCCGAAAGGAAGACCTCAAAGCGTTGATCGATTTTGCGAACGCCGAACTCGGCAAAGTCGACATTCTGGTCTCCAATGCGGCGGTCAATCCTTATTTCGGTTCGGCGGAAGGAATCACCGACGAGCAGTTCGACAAGATCATGACGGCGAACGTGAAAGCGACGCATTGGCTTTCGCAACTCGTCCTGCCGCAGATGAAAGCGCGTCAGGACGGGTCGATTGTCATCGTTTCGTCGATCGGCGCCTTCGTCGGCAGCAATTCGATCGGCGCCTACAATATTTCGAAGGCGGCGGACCTGCAGCTGGCGCGAAATCTCGCCGTCGAATACGGCCCGCTCAACATTCGGGCCAATTGCATCTGCCCCGGCATTGTGAAGACGCATTTCGCCGAAGCGCTCTGGAAGGACCCGAAGATCGAAGCGATGATTACGCGACAATTGCCGCTGCGGCGCTTTGGCGAGCCGGACGATATCGCCGGCGCTGCGGTGTTCCTGGCGTCGCCCGCGGGACGCTGGATGACTGGTCAGCAGATTGTGATCGACGGCGGCGCGATGGTCAGTCTTGGGGCGCTTTGACGCAGGAGAACCGGCGACATGGCGGAGGGTTAATGCGGCGGTTCCACCCGCGATCGCCTATTTTGGAACTTGTGCGCCGTCCGTCGGCGCGTTGTGAAATAAACCTGAAAGGACCGATTCCATGAAATACGCCCTCGTGTTCGCCGCCGTGGCCGCCGTCGCCGCTTCCGCCGCAATCGCCGGTGAAAAAGCGTCCGACGACAAGGCCAAGGGCATGGATCATGCGGCGATGGAAGCCAAAATGAATGCGAAGATGGAAGCGCATTTCAAGGAAGTCGACGCCAACAGCGACAGCAAGATTACGGAGCAGGAGCTTGTCGACTTCGTCACCGCGAAAGCGAAGGCCGACTTCGCGTCGATGGCGGGCGACGACGGCGTCGTGCAGTTCGATGAAATGAAGGCGCACCATCACGCCATGCATGAGGAAATGATGAAAGAACACGCGTCGACCGACGCCGGCGACAAGGACGGTCACCAGCACTGAAACGGCGCCGCCCGGGCCGGGATCGCCCGGCTGCGACAAGGCCCGGCCGCGCGCCGGGCCTTTTGCGTTTTGGGGACTTGTCCGGCGCGGATCAGCGCCTATCTGGGGAAGAAAGGGCGTCGCCTCCGGGGGCGTCCGCTATCGATGACGCTTGATCCAAGGTCGGAAAATGCAATTTGAAAATTACACCGATCGCGCGCGCGGTCTTATCCAGGCCGCGCAGGGAATAGCCCTTCGCGAAGGCCACCAGCAATTCACGCCGGAACACCTCCTCAAGGGTCTCCTCGATGACCAGGAGGGGCTTGCGGCGAATCTCCTGCGAGCCGCCGGGGCCCGGCCGGATGCGGTGCTGGCCGATACCGAAGCGGCGCTGAAGAAACTGCCGAAAGTTCAGGGCGGCTCCGGGCAGATTTACCTCGCGCCTGCGCTCGCCCGGGTATTTGCGTCCGCGGAAGAGCAGTCGAAGAAAGCGGGCGATTCCTTCGTCAGCGCCGAGCGCCTTCTGGTCGCGCTCGCGTTGACGCCGGACGCTGAAGCCTCGAAGTTTCTGAAAAATGCTGGCGCGACGCCGCAGGCGATCAATGCAGCGATCAGCAATCTTCGCAAGGGACGCACCGCCGACACCGCCTCCGCCGAACAGGGTTATGACGCGCTGAAGAAATACGCGCGCGATCTGACGGAAGCCGCCCGGTCCGGGAAACTCGACCCGGTCATCGGTCGCGATGAAGAGATCCGGCGCGCCATGCAGGTGCTGTCCCGTCGCACCAAGAACAACCCGGTCCTGATCGGCGAGCCTGGCGTCGGAAAGACCGCGATTGCGGAAGGACTTGCGCTTCGCATCGTCAACGGAGACGTTCCCGAGAGTCTCAAGAACAAGCGGCTCTTGGCGCTCGACATGGGCTCCCTGATCGCCGGCGCCAAATATCGCGGCGAATTCGAAGAGCGCCTGAAGGCGGTCTTGTCGGAGGTGACGGCCGCGGGCGGCGAGATCGTCCTTTTCATCGACGAAATGCACACGCTTGTCGGCGCCGGGAAATCCGAAGGCGCGATGGATGCGTCTAACCTGTTGAAACCGGCGCTCGCGCGCGGCGAGCTTCATTGCATCGGCGCGACGACGCTCGACGAGTATCGAAAGCACGTCGAAAAGGATGCAGCCCTCGCCCGCCGATTCCAGGCTGTGTTCGTCAAGGAGCCGACCGTCGAAGACACGATTTCGATCCTGCGCGGGTTGAAGGAAAAATACGAACTCCACCATGGCGTCAGGATTTCCGACAGCGCGATCGTTGCGGCGGCGACCTTGTCCAACCGCTACATCACGGACCGGTTCCTTCCTGACAAGGCGATCGACCTTGTCGACGAAGCGGCTTCGCGCCTTCGCATGGAAGTCGATTCAAAGCCGGAAAAGCTCGACGAACTTGACCGGCGCATCATTCAGCTGAAAATTGAGCGCGAGGCGCTGAAAAAGGAAAACGACGCTGCCTCGCGCGACCGGCTGGAAAACCTTGAAGATGAGCTCGCGGGTCTCGAAGAAGGTTCAAACGCGCTGACGGCGCAGTGGCGCGCGGAAAAGGAAAATCTCGCGACCGCGACCCGGATCAAGGAAGAACTGGATCAGGCGCGTCAGGCTCTGATAGAGTCCGAACGCCGCGGAGACCTAGGCCGCGCTTCCGAGCTTAAATACGGCGTCATTCCCGATCTCGAGAAAAAGCTCAACGCCGCCGAAGCGCGCGAAGACAAATCCGCCCTCGTGCAGGAAGTCGTCGACGCAGAGAACATCGCCGGCGTCGTTTCGCGCTGGACCGGCGTTCCCGTCGACAAGATGCTCGAAGGCGAGCGCGACAAGCTTCTTCGCATGGAGGAGGCGATCGGCAATCGCGTCATCGGACAAGTCGAGGCGGTCGAAGCGGTTTCATCGGCGGTTCGCCGCGCGCGCGCCGGGCTGAAGGATCCGAACCGTCCGATCGGTTCGTTTCTGTTCCTCGGACCGACGGGCGTCGGCAAGACAGAATTGACAAAAGCGCTCGCGGAATTTCTGTTCGACGACGATACGGCGATCGCGCGCATCGACATGTCGGAGTTCATGGAGAAGCATTCTGTCGCTCGCCTCATTGGCGCGCCGCCGGGATATGTCGGCTATGAAGAAGGCGGCTCCCTTACCGAGAGCGTACGTCGGCGTCCCTATCAGGTCGTGCTCTTTGACGAAGTCGAAAAGGCGCATCCAGACGTGTTCAACGTCTTGTTGCAGGTGCTGGATGACGGCCGCCTTACCGACGGCCAGGGCCGCACGGTGGACTTCAAGAACACCCTGATCATCCTGACCTCGAATCTCGGGTCCGAGCATCTTGCAAACCAGCCCGAGGGCCAGGATTCCGACGCCGTGCGACCGCAGGTTATGGAAGCCGTTCGTGGACGCTTTCGCCCGGAATTTCTCAATCGCCTCGACGAGATCATCCTGTTTCATCGCCTGACGCGGGCGAATATGGACAAGATCGTCGACATTCAGATCGCACGCCTTGGCAAGCTTCTCGCCGACCGCAAGATCGCGATCGAACTCGACGAAAAGGCGCGCCGTTGGCTCGCGGATGCGGGGTACGATCCGGTCTACGGCGCGCGACCGTTAAAGCGCGTCATTCAGAAAGAGTTGCAGGATCCGCTCGCGGACCTCATTCTCGAAGGTCGGGTGCGCGAGGGCGAAACGCTCCAGGTTTCGGCCGGGCCGTCGGGCCTTCTGGTGAACGGCGAGACGGCGAACGGCAACGCGCGGCGCTTCAACGCCGGCGACGCGCCGCCCGCTGGCGCGCTGCTGAATTAGAGGGAGGTCTCCAGATGGCGAAGAAGATTGATGACAAGGATAAGGAAAAGGCGCTGAAGAAGCTGATCGGCGAAACAGTTTCGAGCGCCGGCGCGATCGCCCCTGACGATATTCCGCACAAGGTCAAGGACCGCATTCGCCGTCAGGCGAGCGGCGATCTTGACGTCGAGGGATACGTCAAAGAGTCCGGAAAGGGCGGCAGGAAGAATAAATAGCGCTGCGCCGGCCCTGGAAATGCGATATCGCCCGGCTGCGGCGTGCAGCCGGGCGATCTATCAATCGTTGGCGCGATCGTTCGACGGCGCCTTACTTGCGCACTTCGTGCCCGTAATAATCATAGTCGATCGCTGACTTCGCCGACTTCGGCTTTTTCGTCTTTTTGATCTTCACGGTTGCGAAGCGCAGCACCGACGCCGCTACCGCGTCCGCGTTGAGATCAAGCACGTCGAGGTTCACATTGTCGAAGGTGTCGCAGGCGAGGTGATAGCAGGGATCATACTGGACGCCCGCCACGCCGCCATAGGTGGCGGCCTCTTGGGCCGTCTTGACGCCCGACGCGCCGGTGAAGACGCCGCCGACAGGAATTCCCGCGGTGATGAACGCCGCCGTGTCGGTCGAGAAGAAAATCGCCGTCTGCGCGAAGGGGAGACTGCGCGCGCCGTAGAACGACGCGAAATAAGCCTCGATATCCGCCGATCCGGCCGGCGCCGCCGCATCATCGCCATCGAGAACATAACGCACGTAATTCGGCGACCCGATCATGTCGAAATTGAGATAGCCTGTAATCGCGCTGCGCTCCGCGGCGGATAGCGTGCTCAGATAGTAGTTGGAGCCCAAAAGGCCGTTTTCCTCGGCACCCCACCACGCGAACCGCACCTTGTTGATCGGTTTGACTTTCGCCATCTGAACGGCGACCTCGAGGATCGCGGCGCTGCCTGAACCGTTGTCCTGGATGCCGGGGCCGTCCGGAACGGAGTCGAGATGCGCGCCGACCATAAGGACGCGGCCCGGATCGCCGGACGCCGTCTCCGCAATGACGTTGTAGGTCGTGACCGGACTGCTCGAGACGTCGGCCTCCATTGAAAGCGTGAGGCCGGGCGTCGTCGCCCACTCGGCGCCGCGCGTGTAACTAGCGGCAAAAACTGGAATGCCGCCGCCGTAGGCTGCAGAAAGCGTTCCACCGAAGACGCTAATGCGGTCGTTGGTGTTGCCCTGATTGAAAATGATCGCACCGACCGCGCCAGCGGCCGCGGCGTTCTCCGCTTTCACTTGAAACGTGCATACGCCGCGCTGGAGAAGTGCGATGTTGCCGGCGGGAAAGCCTGCGAAATCGGCGGCCTCGCAACCGCTCGTCGACGCGTTGCCAAGCCCGAGCTGCAAATCGACCGCTGTAACGTCGGCTGTGACATCGCCCGCCGCCGTATACGTCATTTCCTGGAAATCGACGTTGTTGACATAGGTAGCTGGCGTCGGCGCGATCTGCGCGAGTTCAGAGGGGCTCAGCACGATAAACGCCGTAACCAGGAACGGCTGCATGGTGACGGAATATCCCGCGGCCTCCAGCGTGTCCGCCACATACAACACGGAATCGAGATAGCCTTGCGTGCCGGCGCTGCGGATTCCCGTATTCGCGTCGGCCGCCGCCTGGAACGCCGCCTGATGCGCGCGCACGCCGTCGATCGTGACGCATTCCATCAGCTTTTCCGGCGTGTTGTTGGTGCGCGTCGCACAATCTTCGGTTTGGGCGCGGGCGGTGTCCACGTTGACAGAAAACGCAGCGAGCAGCGCGCCGTAAAGCACGGATTTGGTTACAAGTTTCATGAGATCGTCCCCAGAGCAGGCCAGCAGGCGCCATCGCCAGCCGATCACTTCCTGATGGGGACCTATCACGGCATTACGTCGCCGACCACATCGATCAGGTTGTGCGCGACACCGCAAGCGTGTGTTTACAGCTGCCTGCCCTTGTCGGCGTCAGCGACGAGGCCGGTGTCAGCGTCGATCGCCGGCGCGCGCATGGCGTCGATGCGGTCACGCAAATCCCTGAATCGCGTCAGCTCCTTGCCGCCAAGCTCGTAGCCGGTTGCGATCTTGAGGCTTTGCGGATTGACCGGCTTGTCTTTCAGATGGACTTCATAATGAAGGTGAGGGCCGGTCGACCGTCCGGTCGAGCCGACATAGCCGATCACCTCGCCCTGACGCACGCGAGCGCCGGTCCTGACGCCCTTCTTGATGGCGTTCATGTGGGCGTAGGCGGTCTTGTACCCTTGAGCGTGCCGTATGCGGACGTAATTGCCGAACGAGCCGTAAGGCCCCGACCGTTCAATGACCCCGTCTCCCGCGGCCATGATCGGCGTGCCGCGCGAGGCTGCGAAGTCGACGCCTTTGTGAGCCTTTTGGTAGCCGAGGATCGGATGCTTGCGCGTGCCGAAGCCCGATGACAGCCGCGCGCCGTCGATCGGCGTTTTCATCAGAAGGCGGCGCGCGCTTTCGCCGGCGGCGTCGAAATATTCGGCGCTTCCGCCGCCGTCTTCGGGTTGAAAGCGATAATAGCCCTTTTGCTTGCTGCGGCTGCGCCAGTTCAGCCGGCCGAACAGGATGTCGCCGCCGCCGACCATCTTGCCGGTCTCGTCGTAGCGGACCTCGAAAATCGCTTCAAATTCGTCGCCACCGAAAATCTCGCGCTGAAAGTCGACATCATAGGCGAACATCTGGGCGAGGCCGGCGATGACTTCGTCCGGCGCGCCCTGGCGCTTGGCCGACATATAGAGGCTGCCGTCGATGCGTCCTTGCACGGCGGCGATGCGCGTCGTCAACGGCGTTGCGTGTTGCGCCGCCTCGTAGGATCCGTCCGCAGCGCGCGACAACGCAATCCGGTTTTCCGGATCGATGCGGAAGTCCAGCGACAGCAGAAAAAGCGGCGGCAGGTCCTTGGCGGAAACATATTGGAAGAACGTCATATTCGGTTGGGCGACTGTCATGACGAATTCCTGCCCGGGTCTGAGGCGGCGCATATTGTGCAGCTTGCCGAACGAGAGCGCCGCTTCGTTGCGGTCTTCCGCCCGCACGCCCGCGCGCCGGAGCGCGTCGACAAACGTCTCCCCCTTTTCCAGCGCGATGCGCACTTCATGCGGAAGGGACGGCAAGTCGCCGTCAAGAGACGACAGTCCGCCTGCTGACGGAACGGGCTCAGCGGCGATGTCGCTCTCGAAGAAAAATGGCGCCGGACGGTCGGATTCGTCGGCGATCCAGGCGGATGCGAACGACAGGACTGTCGCTTCGGCGGCGGCCGCCGCACCCTGGGCGAAGGAGCCGCCATCGCCTTTTGGTTTCAGTTGGGGAACGATGCTCACGCCTGACGCGTCGGCGCTGCGCGACGGGTTGATGCGGAGCGGGCCGCCGAACGACGCCGTGATGTCCGCCGGCGGCGGCGCGTCGATGGCGGCGCCGGCGCTCGCCGCAGGGTCCGGGTCGGGCGTCACCTCGACGGCGGCCGTCGTGAGGCGCGTCTCCGCCGTTGGCGAGCCAGGCGCGGGCTGTTGCGACAAGGTGACAGCCGGGGCCGTCGGTCGGCTCATCGCGTAGGCGAGGAAGGCGGCGCCGCCAGCGAGGACTGCGAGGGCTGCGGCGACCGCGTAGGGCGCCCGCTGGACGACGCCGCGATCCGTCAGTTCCCCGATCGGCGCGCCGCCTTCGGCCATCGGTCTTTCCTCTTTTTCAATCCTTCAAACGCCATCTCTTGTTCGCACTGGCGTTCAAGTCAATGCGATTATCGACGGCCGCTGCTTAAGCCTCGGCCTCGCTTTTCGCTCTAATTTTCGCCATGTTGGCAGGCCCTTCCATGGGCGGAGCTGCCTGCTGGCGGCGGCCGTCCGGGGGGGGGTGAGGGTTCGTGCAGGAGTAACGGATGCGGCTAGCGGCCCGCTTCGTCGTCGGCGTCTTGGTCGTCCTGCTCCTCGCCGGGGCCGCGCTCTATGCAATGCGCACGTCTATCGCGGCGGCGAGCGTCGAACACATTCTCGGCGGCTTTGGCTTTATCGAACCGTCAGCGAAGGTCGCTGATGTTTCGCTGGATCGTCTCACCATCGCTGAGTTGCAAGCAGGGCCGGGCGGAAGCGCGCGCGCGCTATCGCTCGAACTCCATCGTGCTTGAATACGATTGGCGCGCGCTCATTTTCGATCGAAAGATCAAATCCGTCTCGATCGACGGCGGCGATGCGGTCATAGCATTTAACGAAAGCGGCGCAATCGACATTGCAGGCTGGTCGCCGGATCCGAACGCCAAGCGCGCGCCGCCGCCGTTCAAGAAGCTCGACGTCAATAACCTCGCGCTCGTCGCGCGCACGCCGGAAGGCGACGCCCGGTTCGAAGTCGATGGCGCGTTCGATTACGCAGATGGCGGCGAATTCGACCTCGCCTTGAGCGGAGACAAGGCAGGATTTGACCCAATAACGCTCGCTGACCCGTCTGGACAACTTAAAGCGCGGCTCGGCGCCGATGGCGCGGTCGGCGTTTCCGGGGGTGTCCGGGGCGCGATTGCGACGTCCGTCGGCGTTGTGCGCGGGCTCGATGCCGATATCGACGCAAGGCTTTCGTCTTGGCGCGGGATTTTCGGCGAAGGATCGCCTGCGCTCGAAGGCGAGGCGACAATTGCGCTGAAGTCCTCAACGCTCGACGCTGGCGCGACCTCATCGCTGGCGGCGATCACGGCAGGCGGTGCGACGCCGATCAAAACGCTATCGCTGGCGGGCGTGATTAAAGCGAGTATCGCCCAAGGCGGTTACGCTCTGACGCTCGGCGAGGATCCGCTCGTTATTTCCGCCGATCGGGGAGACAGCCTCGCGATTTTCGCTTCCGACACGCCGCTTTTTGAAAGCCGCGGCGGCGTCAGGCGATTGTCGTTAAAGGCGCTGCTCGAAGGGCCCGTTGCGAAGGGTGACGCAACCTTCAGCGCGCAATCCGAAAAAAATGGTCCGTGGCGCATCGACGCCGCGGCCACGCTCGGCGAGCAAACGATCGGCGGCGTGTCGCTTGGAAGATTTGCCGGTTCCTTCAACGGCGTCTTCAGCGAGCGCCTGACCGGCGAGGCTGATGTCGTCGCCCTGGTGAGGAAAGCGACAATAGGACGTCTTCGGATCAACGACATGCCGGCTGCGGGCCGCGTGTCGCTCATCCTCGATCTCGAGGCGAAATCGCTGTCGGCGAGCCCGGCTGAAGGCGCCTGCATCGCGATCGGCCGCGCTTCGTTTCAAATGGCCGAACAGGATATGGACGCCGGCGTCGCTGACGCTTCGCTCTGCGCAAGCGAGGGGCCGCTCGTCGCCGTCAATTGGAACGAGAAAACGACCGCGCATGTCGAAGGCGCGCTCAGCGCACGAGAGGCGCGCTACCGCCTCGGTAAAACACTGTTCGACGGCGCCCCGCCTCGTGTCGATTTCGCGCTCGACTATGAACCCGCCGTACAGACGAGCCGCATTGTCGGGAATGTCGCCGGCGGGCGCTTTCTCCTGAACAAGGCGTTTGTTCTCTCCGAAGCGAAGGGGTCGTTCGAAGGCGACATCGTCCGCGAGAAAATGTCGGTGAAAGCGATTTTGGCGTCGATGAAGATCGCGCAGAACGCCAAGGAGGAATTGGTCGCGCCGGTCCATGTCGCGGGCGTAGCGACGCTTGCGGACAACGTCTCTCGCTTCGATTTCTCGGTGACGACGCCGAAGGGGCGGCCGCTCGGCAGGGGCGAAGGCGCGCACCGCGTCAAGACCGGCGAAGGCGAGGCGGTATTCGACTCGGGCCTTGTGACATTCGCGCTCGGGCTGCAGCCTGACCGCCTCATTCCCGCGCTTCGAGGGGTCATTTCAAATGCGACGGGAACGACGGAGGGCGGCGCGCGCTTCACGTGGACCCCGAAGGGCGTCGTTTCAACGGCGAGCGTCAATTTCGACAACGTCTCGTTCGCGGGTCCGGGCGTCGCGGTCACGCGGACCGAAGGCGTCACCGGCAAGATGGCGTTTTCGAGCCTGTCCCCCGTGGCGACCGACGGCGAGCAGACGCTGTCGATCAGAAAGATCGACCTTGACGCACTGAAACTCGAAAACGGCGCGATGCGTTTCGCGCTGCCGGGCGATGGAACGCTCAAGATCGTCGAGGCGGAGTTTCCCTGGTTCGGCGGCACGATCGGCGCCTATGGCTCCGAGATGCAGATCGCCGGCGGCAAGGCCGAGACGACGCTGCAGATCGATAACGTCAATCTCGCGGAGTTGTTGAAATACATTAATGTCGAGGGACTGTCTGGCGACGGCGTGATTGAAGGCGTCCTCCCGATTGTCTTTGAGGGCGGGAAAGCGAGCATCAACAACGGAATACTGTCGTCCAAGGGTCACGGCGTCATTCGATATGAAAGCAACGCGACGAACGCCGCGTCGCAGTCGAACGAGCAAAGCGCGCTGGCGTTCGAAATCCTGCGCGAATTGCGGTTCGACAAGCTTGCCGCGACGATCGACGGCCCGCTCGACGGGACGCTTGATTTCAATGTCCTGTTCGAGGGGCGAAGCGACATTCCGGTGAAGACCGGCGACAAGACCCAGCGCATCGACAGCCCGTCAAATACCGGGTGACGATCAAGGCGCCGCTGCTGAGCCTCATCGAGCAGGCGGTCCTGTCGACCGACGTCAAGCTGCAGATCGAGCGGGCGAGGCAGGGAGAACCGGCCAAGGATGAGGCGCAATAAGGTGAATTTGCGGCGACGGGCTTGGCGGATGGCCCCTATTTCGACACGAGACCGGCCTATGTTACCCTCTTCGAAGCGATGATTCTCTTGAAAGCGAGGCCGGGGATGATTGGAGCGTTTTTTGATCGGCGGATTTCCGTCTTTGCGCCAGCCATAGTGCTGTTCGTCACAGCGAGCGCGTGCGCAACGGTTAAGGTTCAGGCTCCGGACAAGCCGATCGAGATCAATCTCAACGTGAACATCAAGCAGGAAGTCCTGATCAAGATGGACAAGGAGATCGAAGATCTCATCGCCAACAATCCGGACATTTTCTAGGGGCTCGAGAAGGGAACAGCGACCATGAGCAAACGGTTCGTGCACTCCGCCATCGCCGCGCTGGCGCTCGCCATGTCGGCGACCGCCGCGAATGCGGCGTCCGCAATCATCGAGGATGCGAAATCGAAGTGCATCGTCGGCGAGCAGGCCGACGGCTATCTCGGCGTCGTCGATGCGGTCGCGGCGAGCGATGCGGTCAAGCGTGAAGTCAGGGCGATCAATCAGCAGCGCAAGGCGGCGTTCGCCGACCTCGCCGCTCGCAACGGCGTGACGATCGAAGACGCCGCCGCTCTTACCGGCAAGCGTCTCGTCGAAGGTTCGCCCTCCGGCCAGTGCGTGCAAACGTCAGACGGATCGTGGGCGAAACAGCCCTGAACCGACTTCCAGCCGCGAATCATCCATAACGGGGCCCTTGAACCAAGAGGGTGCCGTTTTCATGTCGCCGCAAAACAAAGAAGAACTCGACGCCGTCAGCCTTTCCGCGCTGATGTCGTCGCGGCTTTGCCACGATCTGGTGAACCCGGTCGGCGCTCTTGCTTCCGGGCTTGAAGTTCTGGCGGATCCGGCGATGGACGAGTCGATGCGCGAAGCGGCGCTCGATCTCATCAGGTCGAGCGCCGGGAAATCGGTCGCGCTCCTCAAATACGCAAGGCTCGCTTACGGCGCCGCCGGCGGGATCGGCGCCGAACTTCCCTTTGACGAGGCTAAGAACGTTCTTGAAGGATTGTTCGGCTGGACGAAGGCGAGGCTCGACTGGCGGATCGCCTCGGTTCATGCTCCGAAGGACGAGGTCAAGGCCGTTCTCGTGCTCGGCGCGGCGGCGGCGGATTGCGTGCCCCGCGGCGGGATCGTCACAATCGAAGGCGGCGCTCTTTCCTACGACATTCGCGTCACCGGCCAGCGCGTCATCGTTCAGGACGATATGGTGAAGGCGCTCGGCGGTGTGCTGACCGATCTCAAGCCGAAATTTACCCCTCATTATCTTTCGGGGATGGCCGCGCGGCGCGAAGGCGGATCGATTGAAACGGCGCAGGACGCCGAGGGCGTCTCGTTTCGGCTTCGGTTCGCGGCGGCGTCCGTCCATGCTGGTCCCGCCGCGTTAACGGCGAGCTAACCCAAACGGGCGATGCTGAGGCCGTTCAGCAACTGGCCCCGCTTTCCATGAAAACCTGTCTCATCGTCGAAGATTTCGACCGTCGTCAGCGAAATCGCGCTGCGCATCCTGACCGACCTCTCGATTGACGCGAAAGAAGTCGAGACCGCGGCTGCGGCGCTCGCGGCTTGTCGCGAGGCAAAGCCCGACGTCGTTCTGCTCGATTGGGACTTGCCTTTGCTCGGCGCGCTCGATTTCCTGCGCGGCGTCGCGGAGTTTGAACCTGAAAAGCGCCCTGCTATCGTGCTTTGCGCGACGGAAAACGACCCTCAGCAATTCACGCTCGCCAAGGCGGCGGGCGCGGCGCACTACCTCCTGAAGCCGTTTGATCGCCAGTCGATCGAAGCGAAGATGACCGAGATTGGCGTCATCGAGGGCGGCGCGCCGACAAACATTCGCACGGCGCAGGCTTCCTGACGACGCTACTTCCCGAAGAACCGGGCCAATATGGTTGCGACGATCGACAGGACGATCATCGTCGTGACCGGGAAATAGAATGCGAAACCCTCGCCCTTGATGGCGATGTCGCCGGGCAGCCGGCCGAGGCCGAGCTTTGAAATCCAGGGCCACAGAAGTCCCGCCGCCAACAAGAGCGCGCCGATAATGATCAGGGCCTTTTGCATCAGATGAATTTAGGCTTGGTCTGCGCCTGCGGCAACGCGGGGCGACGCGGGGAAATAGACTTTTCACCCGGCCGCGACCATAGTGGCTGGACGGATTCCGGCCGGCAGGCCGCTGAGGAAAAAGACCTATGTCATCGAAGGACCCGGAACGCATCACGATCCTCGCGCGGGAATTCACCGCGGCTGCGCTCGAATTCCATCGCGGCAAGATGGCCGAGAAAGGCTATCGCATGGAAGGATCGATCACGCCGCGCTCATTCAAGATGATTGAAGGGATGATCCCGCCGAAGGATCTTTTCGACGGCGAGCCTCTCTTCGCCGTGACGTTCGTGAAACGCGACGCCATGGGTTGATCTCTGGCCGCCGCGCGACGCTGCGGAATGAAAAATCCCCGGCGATCGCGCGCCGGGGATTTTAATTTTTCAGCGACGTCTTTGGGCGGGTTCAATCGTGGCCGCCGGGACCGCCATTTTGTCCGTCGGGATCATCGACGACCATTTCTCCGCCGAGGTCGAAGCGCAAGCCGTATCTGTAACGGACGCCGTCGTCGTTTTCGTCGGTGAGGCTTAGGGAAAGCCCATCAGGGCTGACGTTGAAATCGTGAAACTGGCGGCCTTGGTAGGGGCCCTGCGGACTGCCGTCTGGGCCGACGTTGTTCTTATCGACGATCCAGATGGCGTCGGCGCCGTTCATCTTGAATTTGAGGCCAGATACCGAACCGTCCGCGATGGTGAACGAAAGCTTGATCCGGTTATAAAGCGGGCCCTGTTGCGAGAAGTCGAAATTTCCCTTGTCGTCGAAATAAGGCGCGTCATAGGAGAAGCTGTATTCTCCCTCGCCGACTTCCGTAATCAGGACTTTGGCGTTTACAGCGATCTCGCCTCGTTGCGTCTGCCCGTATTGGCCATGCGTGCATCCGATCGCAAGCAATGCAAGTGCGCCAACCGATAATAAAGCCGCTTGATGCATTTGAAACTCCCCTCAATTAAACCCAGCAACTCCCCCGACGATACGTTACGAAGGGGAACAGGTAAATAGAAGGTTTTGGCGCGCCTTTTCCGGCGCTCTAATCGACAGCGGCGGCCTGAAATTGCGCGCTGAGCGCGATAAATTCCGGGTGGCGGACGCTGAGGGCGCGCAGCTCATCGATGATCGGCCGCGCCAGATCCCCATCGCCTGCATCCAAATAAAGCCCAGCGAGCGACATCTTGGCGAGAGCGCCGATTTTTTCCGCCCGTCGTTCGATCGGAGGCAGCGACGCTAGTATCAGGGCGTCTGCCGTTTTCAGATCGCCGTTCCTGCGACGGTATCGCTCCAACGCGAGGGTCGCCGCAGCGAGCGTGCTGGCGCCGTCGGTCGACTCCGCGCCGCGCAACTCACCGAGCATGGCGTCAAGCCTGGCGGCGGCGTCTTCCGCGCCTGACCCATCGCCGGACTGAATCCGTCTCGCGAAGGCCAGCGCGCGAGCGTGGCGCATCCATTCCTCGCACGTCTTTCGCGCGCACGCGGCGTCCGCGTATTCTATCGCCTTTTCGGCGTGACTGACCGCCGCCGGTTCGTCGCCGTCGAGCTTTGCAAGCAGAGAGAGCATGCGTTCGATATGCGACGCGTTGACGTTCCAGTTTGCGTTGCCCTTCTCGCGGCGCAATAGACGATCGGCGATAGCGGTTGCGTTATTTGCGGCCAGGCGCGCGTCGTCAGCGCGTCCTTGCGCGAGATGGCATTCGGCGAGCCGGCGATGCGCGGTCACCGCCGCATCCAGAACCCTGAAATTCTCCGACTCGAGGCTCGATTGATCGCCGTAAATGCTCAGCTGCTGTCCGATTAGGTCGATCGCCGTATCACAGGAGCCGCGCATGAGTTCGGCGAACGCGCGCCAGGAAAGCGCGTAAGCGTAGTCGAAGGCGATGTTGGCGTCGGACGGAGCCGCGTCGAACAGGCGCCGGCGCGTGGCGATCGACTCCTTGAACTCATCGATCGCCTCTTCATAGCGGCCGTCGAAAAACTTGACGCTGCCGAGATTGCTTGTCGCGTATGCTATTTCCAATTGATAGTCTGGATTGGTCCCGTCAATCTTCACAAGTTCCTGCGCAAGGCGGTGATACTCGCGATACCAATCCTCCGCCGTCGCAAGGTCGCCGCGGGCGACGGCGGTCTCGCCATTATAGAATACCGCCTGCGCATGGTCGAAAATCCGGGTGGGATTTTTCGGATCCCGACGCAATTGTTCGTTGGTCGCCTGCACGGCGGCTGCGTACGCCGTCTGCGCGGCGTCGAGGTCATTGCGAAGGAAATCGATCTCGCCGAGCAGAAGGAGCGCTTTCGCCCGCCGGGCGAGCGCATCTTCGTTCAACGTGCGCAGGTCCTGATCGGCGTAGTATTTCATCGCCCGCTCGCCGACCGCCTCGAGGATGTCGATGCGGCCGACCGGCTCCAGCTTGTCGCGCAGTTCCGTCAGCATGAACTCGACAAGAGTTTCAGCGCGACCGCGCATGGCGGTCGCTTCGTTGCCTTTGGCGACGGCGTAAACGGCGAGGGCGCCGGTCGCTGCCATCCCGGCGATCGACGCGCCGGCGACCGTCCAGGCGAAACGCGCGCGTCTCGTCGCGTCGCGCCGGACGAGGTCGTCGAGGCCGACGCCGAGCATCCCCGCCGCGACCTTCAGCATTGCGTATTTCTTGCCGTCGCCGCCCTCGCGCGCGTCCGCTGCAAGCGTCTCGGCCGGCGTCTCCGTAGACGGTCCCGTCTGGCGTCGAGGCGGAAGCGGAGGGCGGGCGGGAAGCACTCCTCGCTCTCCCGCGTTGGTGTCGCCGAGGCGCCGGGCTCGCCTGCGATGATCAAGGCGAAAACGCGTCCCGGCCCGTGGAGCTTATGGAAGAGTTTGATTTCTTCGTTGACCCAGCGCGATTTCGCCGACGCGGGCGAGCACAGAACAATCTGGAATTCGCTGTCGGCAAGCGCCTGCTGGATCGCCGAATTCAGACTGCCGGCGACCGGCAAATCTTCGCGATCCCGGAAAACCGGCCCGAGGCGGATGGATTTTCCGTCTGCGGCCAGGGTCGCGGCGAGCGCCCTGGGGACACGGTAACGCTCAAGCGCCTGTTGCAACCAAGCGCCCCACGCCTCGTCGGCATGGCTGTAGCTGATGAAAGCCCTGAACCGGGAGTTGCCCAAACCCCACCTTCCTTGCGCACGCTATCGCAGGGCGTGCAAAAGGGAAACATCCGCAATCGCCAGCGCTATAGCGGGTGACGATCACGACGCCCGTCCATCGACCCTTGAGCGGTCTGCCGCCGCAGGAGCGCCTTCGCCCATGCCGGAGCTTCCCGAAGTTGAAACCGTCCGGCGCGGCCTTGAGCCGGCCATGGTCGGCGGCCGGTTCGCCAAAGTGAAGGTGAGCCGACGGGACTTGCGTTTTCCGGTGCCAGCGGATTTCGAGACCCGGCTGAATGGAGCTCTTGTCCACCGCCTTGACCGCCGGGGGAAATACATGACGGCGCCGCTTTCGACCGGTGAGACGCTGGTAATGCATCTCGGCATGACAGGGCGGTTCACGGTCGAACGCCTGAGGCGAGAAGCCGGGCCGGGGCGGTTTCATCGGGCGCATGACGGCGATCCCGCGCACGATCATGTCGGCTTTGTCATGCGGGGACGCGAAGGTGAGGTCCGGATCGACTATAATGACCCCAGGCGTTTTGGATTTATGGACCTTGTCCCGACGGACAACCTCGAATGCTCGCGGCATTTCAAAGGCATGGGTCCGGAACCGATGGAGTCTGGCTTTACGGCGGAGGTGTTGTCGACCGCTTTGCGGCGACGGTCGTCGCCGTTGAAAACGGCGCTCCTCGACCAGTCGGTCGTCGCTGGCCTTGGCAACATCTATGTTTGCGAAGCGCTCTTTGCCGCTGGACTGTCGCCGAGACGAAAAGCCCAAACGGTCGGGCCGGTACGCGCCGCAAAGTTGCAAGTCGCCATCAGGGCCATTTTGGCGGAAGCGATCGACGCCGGTGGCTCTACTTTACGTGATTTTGCGGGGTCAGACGGGTCGCTCGGCTACTTTCAGCATCAATTCAAGGTTTATGACCGGACCGGGGAGCCTTGCCCCGTCTGCGGGACGCCCATTCAAAGGATCGTCCAGTCCGGCAGATCGACCTTCTTTTGCGGCCGCTGCCAACGTTAAAAGGCGGGAAAATCGGTCGCAGGAAGCAGTCTCCGCCGTCGTTGACGGCCCACGGCCTCGTGGCTATAAGCCCGCACTCGCTCGCCTTACCGGCGAGAAATCAGCATTCAGGACGCGGCGAGCGTCAACCGGAACGAGGACCCATGGCGAACACGTCGTCAGCCAAGAAGATGGTGCGCAAGATTGCAAAGCGGACCGAAGTGAACAAGGCCCGCCGCTCTCGCGTGCGCTCGTACGTTCGCAAGGTCGAGGAAGCGATCGCCTCCGGCGACAAGACGTCGGCGGCTGCGGCGCTCAAGGAGGCCCAGCCGGAACTTCACCGCGCCGTGACCAAGGGCGTCGCGCATAAACTGACGGTCGCGCGCAAGATTTCGCGCCTTGCGGCCCGGGTCAAAGCGCTCGCCTGAACGTTACATTATTTCAGCACCGGCTTTTGACGCCCCGCCGCTGATCGCGCGCGGGGCGTTTTCAATTCGTCGAAATCGAATTTGCGCGCATTGACGAAGCGCGCGTCGGGGCGCAGAAAATGCGCGACGCACCGTTTGCGTCACGCTTAAATTTTCCACTGATTTTTCCGACGTTCCCGCTAAGTTTTTGTTTTGTCGCGATGCGTTGATTGTCAATGGCCCAACACTCCAAAAAAAGAGACGAGAATTGCAGCGAGAACTATTTACACGCGCAGATCGCAGCGATACGATCTTTTCTCAATTACGACGCACACAGACGATTTGACGTGGCGCGAATTCGTAGCACCTGTTTGAGTTTCAAGACTTAATCCTGCGGATTGCGGCGGGATTGCCGATAAAAAGACGCGCGCAAGCGCTGGGAATAAGGGGCTGCAAATGGGCCGAACTGATTTGATCTGCGAGAAACAAACGGTCGGCGTCGCTACCCTCTATTCACAATTCTCTATTGCGGCGGATATCGCCGTCTCATCGTGAAAGATCGCGCCGATTGCGGGAGATCGGCGCAGTAATTCGAGTGGTCGGCGGCAGTCGGCGCATATTGGCGCGCATTGCCGACGGTCTGGCGGGACTTTTATTGGGGCTTCCTGAAATGACAACCACTGACGCCGGTTCGGCGGAAGAAACCTTTTCATTGTTTAAAGAAGCGCTGGTCAGGCGTTACGGAAAAGCGGTGTTCAAATCGTGGTTTGAAGATCTCCTGCTCGATGACGCGCGGGAAGATTCCGTGACGCTGTCGACGGAATCTGACTTGAGACGCGACCGTCTCGACCAGCAGTTCAAGCCCGGATTGCTGCGGGCGTGGTGCGAGGACGTTTATCCGATCTCCAGAATCCGTTTCGTCAAACGCGGGCTCAGCGCCAATGCGGCGAAGGTCGATGCGCTCGCGCCGACGAATGGCGCTCGCGAGCGCTCCGACGCCGCCTTCATGATCGATCCTTCCGCTTCCAAACCCGCGATCAGGATCGCCGGGCGCGCCGACCGCTGGGCGCCGACGATCGACGAAATCGCAACGCCCTTCGATCCCCGCATGACGTTCGACAATTTCGCGGTCGATGAGACGAACGAAGTCGCGTGCGCGGCGAGCCGCCAGATTTTTCTCGCGGATTCCCCGCGCGACATCCTTTATATCTTCGGACCGTCAGGCGTTGGAAAATCCCATTTGCTTCAGGCGTGCGGCAATGAATGGATGCGGCGTCATCCGCGCGGCCGCGCGGCCTACCTGACCCACAACAACGTCCAGAACGGCTGCGTCGGCGCGATCTTGTCGAACTCAACGATGACGCTGCAACGCGACTTCCTGTCGAACGATCTCGTCATCATCGACGATATCCATTTGCTCGCGGGCAAGAAGCGTACGCTTGACGAGGTGTTGAACCTCATGAACGCGCTCGCCAGTGCGGGTCGCCAGCTCATCGTCGCCGGGGAACTGCCGCCAGCCGCGCTCGCGAAGGCCGGCGTCAACGACCGCCTCGCGGATCGATTGGCGGGCGGACTTGCGGTCCGCGTCGCGCCGGGCGGCGAAAAGCTCCGGCGCGAGGTGCTGGCCAAGCATCGCGCGATCGCCGACACGCGGTGCGTGATCAGCGACGAAGCGCTCGACCTGCTCGCCCGCTTCTTCGGGTCGTCGATGCGCGAGTGCATCGGCGCGTTCAAGCAGCTCGCCCTTGTCTATCGCGACCAGCCGATCACGGTCGGCCCGACGGAGGCGATGGCGGCGCTGCAGGCGCGGCTTGGCGACCGCAAGCGCAAGGTCTCGCTCGACGAGATGCTGACCATGGCCGCCGAGGCGTTCGAGATCTCGCCTGACGAGATCCGCGGCCGGGCGCAGCCGCAACGGATCGCCCGCGCGCGTCATGCCTTTGTCTATGTCGCGCGCACCGTGCTCGCGGAGAGTTTTCCCCGGATCGGCCGGGTGCTCGGGCGCGACCACACGACCGTCATCTCGTCGCTGAGGCGGGCCGAGGCGCTTATTGTTCGCGACAAGATTTTCAAGGCCGGCGTCGCCACGATCAAGGTCGCGATCGGGGCGGAAGTCGTTCCCGAACCGAGCGCCAAATCAATGGCTTGAAGCGTCTGCGGCGGGCCGGTTCAGCGGCCGTTCGTCGTTGCCTCGCGCTGGCGTTCGCCTGCGGTTTCAGCCTATAATCCGTCATCGATTCTGCGGGCGGTTTTGCGGGGTGAGGCGCGTCGCGCCGGGGCTCAATTACTCCGTCCGATTCAGGTCATCCGGCGGCATGGCGAGAAGCGTTTTCAAGAGCGCGTCGATCCTGCGCCGCCCGAATATTTGGAAGAGCGCGCCTTTATGAAGGTCACAATCGAACGGTCCGCCCTGGTTAAAGCGTTGGGGCATGTTCAAAGCGTCGTCGAGCGGCGCAACACGATTCCGATTTTGTCGAACGTCCTCTTGCACGCCGAAGGCGGCGCGCTGACGTTGACGGCGACGGACCTCGATATCGAGATCTCGGAAGCGGCCCCGGCCGATGTCGCCCGCAAGGGATCGACGACAGTTTCCGCCGTGACGCTTTACGAAATCGTTCGTCGTTTGCCAGAAGGCGCGCAAGTCCGCCTCGAATTGCAGCCAGAAGAAGGCCGTCTTCAGGTGTCCGCCGGGCGCTCGCAATTTGCGCTCGCCGTCCTTCCCGAGGAGGACTTTCCAACGCTGACGACGAACGATCAGGGCGTTCAGTTTTCGGTCGCGACGGCGGACCTCGTACGCCTCTTCGACAAGGCGCGCTTTGCGATGTCGCAGGAGGAGACGCGTTATTATCTGAATGGCGTCTATTTGCACGCCTTCAGCGACGGCGCGCAGAAAATACTGCGCGCGGCGTCGACCGACGGTCACCGGCTCGCGCGCCTCGACGCGCCGCTGCCGTCTGGCGCCGACAAAATGCCGGGCGTCATCGTGCCGCGAAAGGCGGTCGCGGAAATCGGGCGGCTCCTTGCGGACGCCGACGAGACCGTCAACATCGCGGTTTCAGAGACCAAGATCCGGTTCAGCTTCGGCGCCGGACATCTGACCTCAAAGCTCATCGACGGCTCGTTTCCGGACTATGAACGCGTCATTCCCAAGAACAACGTCAATATCCTGCGCGTGGAGACAAAGGACTTTGCGCAGGCGGTCGATCGTGTGGCGACGATCTCCGCGGATCGCACGCGCTCGATCAAGATGGCGATCGAAGACGATCGCTTGCGCCTCACCGTCAACAATCCGGAAGCCGGGAGCGCGCTTGAGGAATTATCCGCGGACTACGGCGGCGAGCCGCTCGAAGTCGGATTTAACGCCCGCTATCTTCTCGACATCGCGGGCCAGATCGAAGGCTCGACGATGACGTTTCGTCTCGCCGATCCGGCGTCGCCGTCAATCGTCGTCGATGAAGACGATCCGCGCGCGCTTTACGTGCTGATGCCGCTCCGCGTCTGACAAGGAGCGATTGGGTGAGAGAAGCGACGATCCGCATAAGGGACGACGACGATGCGTGGGCGCAACCCGCGCATGGCGTTCGCGCGCGCTTTCGACGCCTGACGCTGACCGATTTCCGCTCGTATGAACGCCTCGATCTCGACCTCGACGGCCGCCCTGTCGCGCTCACCGGCTGCAACGGCGCGGGCAAGACGAATTTGCTGGAAGCGATTTCCCTGCTCGGACCGGGCAGGGGGCTTCGCCACGCGCGGCTCGACGAGCTCGCCCGCATTGGCGCCGCCGGCGGCTGGGCCGTCTCGGCGCGTCTTGAAAATGCGGGCGATGAAATCGCGCTGGGCGTCGGCGCCGCGAACGGCGGCGACGACGATCGCCGCTTGTGCCGCATCGACGGTCGGACGGCGTCCGGTCCGTCGGCGTTCGCGGATTGCCTGCGCCTCATCTGGCTGACGCCGGCGCAGGACCGGCTTTTCATGGAAGGGCCCGGCGAACGGCGGCGTTTTCTCGATCGCTTGGCGATGGCCCTTGATCCGGCGCTCGCGCGGATCTCGTCGGCCTATGAGACCGCGATGCGCCAGCGACAAAGGCTGCTGGAGGACAAAAGCCGCGACGACGCCTGGCTCTCGGCGCTTGAGCTTCAAATGGCGGAAAACGGCGTCGCGCTTGCCGCCGCGCGCCGCGACATGGCCGGCGCGCTCGTCGCCGCTGCGGTCGAAGACGACGAGGCGGCGTTCCCGGCGGCGGACATCGCGCTTGAGGGCGATCTCGAAGCCGCCCTTGGCTACGCGCCGGCGGCCGAGATCGAAGAGGATTTCCTCGGCAAGTTGAAATTGAACCGGCGCATCGACGCCGACGCGGGCCGCGCGATCTGCGGGCCGCACCGAAGCGATCTTCTCGTGACGCATCGCGCGAAGGGTCGCGCGGCGCGGCTTTGTTCGACCGGCGAGCAAAAGGCTCTCCTTGTCGGGCTCGTCCTCGCCAACGCGCGCGCGCTTTCGTTAAGGCCCGGCGCCGCGCCGCTTATCCTTCTGCTCGATGAAATCGCCGCGCATCTCGATGAAGAAAGGCGCGCGGCGCTCTTCGACATTCTCGATCACCTGCAGTTCCAGTGCTTCATGACCGGCACGGACGCGTCGCTCTTTTCGGCCTGGGGCGCGCGCGCCCAGAGCTTTGAAGTCGGCGCCGGCGCGGTCAGGGAAATCTAAAGTCAGGATTGGTTTCAAATGGCGAATAACGCCGCAAAACTCGACGACGGCTCGGAAGCCTATGGCGCCGACTCAATCAAGGTCTTGAAGGGCCTCGACGCGGTCAGAAAGCGCCCGGGCATGTATATCGGGGACACCGACGACGGGTCCGGCCTTCACCACATGGTCTATGAAGTCGTCGATAACGCGATCGACGAAGCGCTCGCGGGCTATTGCGACGATATCGAAGTCGTTCTGAACGAAGAAGGCTCGGCGACGGTCAGGGACAACGGGCGCGGCATTCCGACCGACATTCACACCGGCGAAGGCGTCTCCGCGGCCGAAGTCATCATGACGCAGCTTCATGCCGGCGGGAAATTCGACCAGAATTCCTACAAGGTTTCCGGCGGTCTTCACGGCGTCGGCGTCTCCGTCGTCAACGCGCTGTCCGAATGGCTCGATCTGACGATCAAGCGCGGCGGCAAGGAACATTACATGCGCTTTCGCATGGGCGTTCCCGATGCGCCGCTGAAGATCGTCGGCGACGCGGCCGGCAAGGGCACGGACGTCACGTTCCTGCCGTCGAAAACCATTTTCACGAAGACCGAGTTCGATTTCGACACGCTCGAGCACCGGCTGCGCGAGCTTGCATTCCTGAATTCAGGCGTTTCGATCCGCCTCAGGGATGCGCGCCATGTCGAGGTGAAAGAGGTGCGTCTTCATTACGACGGCGGTCTCATTGAATTCTGCCGCTACCTCGACAAATCAAAGACGCCGCTCATCGACAAGCCGATCTCATTCACGTTCGAGCGCGACGGCGTCACCGTCGATGTCGCGATGTGGTGGAACGACAGCTATCACGAAAAGGTTCTCTGCTTCACCAACAACATCCCGCAGCGCGACGGCGGCACCCATCTTCAAGGCTACCGCGCGGCGCTGACCCGCATCATCAACAAATATGCGGGAGAATCCGGCATCGCGAAGAGGGAGAAGGTCGCGCTGACGGGCGACGACGCCCGCGAGGGCTTGACTGCGATCCTTTCCATCAAGGCGCCGGACCCGAAATTTTCCTCGCAGACGAAAGACAAGCTCGTTTCGTCGGAAGTGCGTCCCGTCGTCGAGGGCGTCGTCGCCGAAAAAATCGGCGAGTGGTTCGAGGAAAACCCCGGGGAAGCGCGCAAAGTGGTGCAAAAGATCGTCGAAGCGGCGATGGCGCGCGAAGCGGCGAGGAAAGCGCGCGACCTGACGCGAAGGAAATCCGCCCTCGACATCTCGTCGCTGCCCGGCAAGCTCGCCGACTGTCAGGAGCGCGACCCGGCGAAATCAGAACTCTTCATCGTCGAAGGTGACAGCGCCGGCGGCTCCGCGAAACAGGCGAGAAATCGCGAGAACCAGGCCGTTCTGCCCCTTCGCGGTAAAATCCTCAACGTCGAACGGGCGCGCTTTGACAAGATGCTCGGCAGCCAGGAGATCGGCACGCTCATCACCGCGCTCGGCACCGGCATCGGGCGCGACGATTTCAACGCCGACAAAGTCCGTTACCACAAGATCGTCATCATGACCGACGCCGATGTCGATGGCGCGCATATCAGGACGCTCTTGCTGACATTCTTCTTCCGCCAGATGCCGGAACTTATCAGCCGCGGCTGCCTCTATATTGCGCAGCCGCCGCTTTACAAAATCACGCGCGGCAAATCGGAACAGTATGTGCTCGATGATCGCGAGCTTGAGGAATACCTCTACCGCGAGGGCGTTGCAGACGCGCAGCTCGTGCTGGACGGCGGCGAAGCGATCTCCGGCGCCGATCTTGCGGACATCGTCGCCAAGGCGCGAAAGGTGCGCGAGGTGATCGACGAATTCCCGGCGCGCTATTCGCGGGACATCATCGTGCAGGCGGCGCTCGCTCGCGCGCTGATGGAGGCGCCGTCCGATCCGGCCGAAGCGCACGCGCTCGCTGTGCGCGTCGCTGACCGCCTCGATATCATCGCCGACGAGTTCGAGCGCGGCTGGAAAGGATTTCCCGACGGCGAGGGCGGCTATGTCTTCGAGCGCGAACTTCGCGGCGTCGCCGAGCGCCACCTGCTGTCGCGCGAGCTCCTGATGAGCGCCGACGCGCGGCGGACGCAGGAATTGCTGCGCGGCCTCGCCGACATCTTCGAAAAGCCGGCGCAGTGGATCCGAAAAGACCAGCGCGAAACGGCGACCGGACCAAACAGCCTGCTTCGCGCGGCGAGGGCCGCCGGAGAAAAGGGCGTTTCGATCCAGCGCTACAAGGGCCTTGGCGAAATGAACCCGATCCAGCTCTGGGAGACGACGCTCGACCCCGCCGCCCGCGTCCTCCTTCAGGTCAGGGTGAAGGAAGCTGACGACGCCGACGACATTTTTTCAAAGCTTATGGGCGAAGTCGTCGAGCCGCGACGCGAATTCATCCAGGAAAACGCGCTGACGGCGGCGCTGGATGTTTAAGTCGGTGTGGCGTGAAAACACCTAACGAGGTCGCGGGAAATTCCGCTCCTTCGCCGCAGAACGGCGGCCACCCCAGCAGGCCGGACGCAGCATCGCTTGATTGGTTCAGCTTTCCGGAAATTGTTGGCCCAGCGGTCGGTTCTTCGCACCTGCAGCAAAACCCGTTTCCCGCCTAAAACTGTCAATAATTTTTCATTGGCTGGGCGTGATTAACCCCCTAAAACTGTTAAATCCGCGTCCCTTCAGGGACGGCGGTCCGGGGCGGCTTTTGACTTAAAAGGGGCGGTGCGCGTGAAACGGTTGGCGTTGGGACTTTCGGTTGCATTTGGTGTGATGGCGGGGGCGGCGCTGGCGGGTCAGGAAGCGTCCTGCTCTTCGCAATACGCGCTTGAAGATCACCTCCTCCTCGAATGGGCGGCGTTGGGCGGCGATCCGCACGCGCAGATGGCGATCGCGCAGTGCTCATTCCCGGCGAGCGCTGACGAAAAGCAGATGACGCCCGCGGAAAAGAGCTACGCGATCCGGTGGACGACGATCGCTCTTTGCGAAGCCGAGCCGAGCAAAGCGCACGATCGTCGCGACGCCCGCCTGCGCCAGCTCAAGGAAGACGCCAATATTTCGTTCCGCCGTTTCGGCGGGCTTTCAAAGGACGACAAGCTCAACTGGCGCGAGCGCGACTTCATGGAGTTTCGCAAAGAGCAGACGGCGCTTTTGAAGGAGCGTCACGAGCGCCTGTTGAAATCCGTCACGGCGTCGGAACTCGCGACCGCCCGCAAGGATCTTTCCGACGGTCTCGCGCGCATGGGTCCGACAGGTCTCTTGAAACTTGCCGAATTGACGTCGTGCGAACCTTTCGGCGCGTCGGAAGAATTCGAAGCGGCGGCCTGGAGCGCCGCGTCGGAAGCATGGCGCGGCTCGGAAGTCGCCGGCATTTACGCCGCGGCGGACAGCGAGGACTACGATCTGCCGAAGGTCGCGATGGAGAAAACGAAAAAGCTCTCCGGCGCTGATCGGCGTGTGGCGTCTATCGAGAAAGAACGCCTTCTGCGCACCGATCCGAGGCGTCTTGCCCAGCTTGAAAGCCGCATCACCGAATACGAAGACAAGTCGGCGGTCGATCGGCTTGCGAATTTCTCGTTGCCTGAACGGCGCGCCGACGCGGGTCTTGCCGACGCGACGGCGGTCAGCGAAACGCCCGCGCTGACGGCTGCGCTCCAGTTTGCGCTGGAAACGCTCGGCTATGTCAGCTTCGTCAACGGTCCCGACAATGATTACGGCCCGACGACGCAGGCGGCTGTCGCGCGCATGACCATCGGCGCGACCGGCGAGCCGAAAACGACGCTTTCCAATATTGAAATCCGCTCGACGATCTGCAAGGCCGCGCTGAAGAACGATCCGGTGTCGCTCTATCATGTCGCGCTGATGTATCAGAACGGATGGGGCTTCCCGCGGAGCGATGCGAAAGCCGCAACGGCGATCGCCAAATCCGAGACGACGATGATCGCCGCGCTCGGCGGCGACAATCTGCCGGCCTGGAAGCGCGAAGCCTACAAGACCTATGCAGGAAAGATCCGGGCGGCGTCGAAAGAATTGAAACGGGTCGATGTGCCGGCGGACGAATCGCTCTGCCGTTAGGCCCTGCCGACGCTTGAAAAAAGATCAGATCGCGCCCGAAGATTTTCGGGCGCGATTTTTTTGACCCTGTGACGGACCTTGCTTCAATGGGCTTGCGCGTGCGCGCCGGCGGCGCGCCGTTCCAGCGCTTCAACCAGAGTTGATGGTGACGCGACATAAGCGAGGGAAATACCAGCGCTGAAAGGCGCGCGAGAAATCCGTATTGCGTTTCTTCGGTCAGCACGAAAGGTTCCGCGCGGCGAAGGCGTCAGCAGCCAGGCGTGGTAGACGTCGATCCCTGCCGCCTTTCCGGTCCACGCGATGCGGCTCGGCGGAATGAATTCGGCGACTTCGGAAACGATGGTCGCGCCAAACGTAGTCCAGCGAAATCGCACGCCCGTTGCGAGTGCGTCGCCGCCTGAAAGGAGCTTCACGTTCCTGGCGTTCGGATACCATGTCGGCCACGCCGTCGCGCGAATGAGTTCCGCCCAGATCTTTTCCGGCGGCGCGGCCATATCGAGTTCATTGCGGACGTGAACGGGCGCGACGTCGGGGTGGAATCGCGCCGGCCAGTTTATTCTCGCGTCGCCGCTCATCGCTTCACGCTGTGATCAGTTTCGTCTCGAGCGGCTCGCGCGGGGCGGGCGGCGGCGGCGGCGCGTAGCCGAGCCGCGCAAGCATCTGCGCTGTCGCGCCGTCCTGATGGGCGAGCATTTCGTGCGCGCGGTCATAAGCCGGCGCCATTTCCGGGAATTCCTGCAAGGCTTGACTTAAAGGGTGAAACGCGACCCCGAGCAGCGTCGCTTGCTGCTGCATCCGGACAAAGGCTCTGCCGGCGTTCAACTGATCGAGGCGCGTGTTCGCGGCGGTCGACGTCCACACGAAAGCCTGCGCCGTGTCGACGGCCTTGAAATAGAACTCCAGCGATTGCTGGTACGCGGCCTTTTCAGGAACATCCATGTTCTCGCGCGTCAGCATGCCCGCGACGGCCGCCGCCTCTATCACCGGACCCGCAAGCGAAAGGCCCCAGGGCGCCGCTTCGATCTCGGCTTTGCCGACGCGCGTCACCGCGATCGACTCGCGCCGCGTTCGATCGAGGCTCCACTCGATCGCCCAGGCGTCGTGCGCGAGCGTGCGAAGCGCCGCCACCTTCGCCGGATCGCCGGTCGATCCGGCAACGACACCCTCGACAGTTGCGCCGATGATTTCGCTGAGCGCTCCTTGATGCACCGCGCGTTTTTCAAAGGGCGCGCGATTGGTGCGTCGACCGAGAGCCGCCTTCAGCAACACGTCTACTGGCGCGTCCTTCTGTTCGCGAAACCTCACCTGGGCGATCGGGCGCGCATCGAGCAGGGGCTGCGGCTCGCCTTCCGGAAACGGCATTTCGTCGAGCGCGAACCCGCGCTCCAGCGCGGCCTGCCGCAAAAGCTCGAGAAAACATCCAAAGCCGATGACGATCTGACGGTTCGGCGGATCGGTCTGCGGCAGCAGTCTCTCAAGGTCGCAGTAAAGGGTGAGCGCGTCGTCGCCGTCGAGCCTGACGCGCCATGGCTGCATGTTGTGCGGGTTGGGTGCGAGGATCGCATAGGCGAGGCAATCAAGGCGAATGTCGCCAAGACTCGTTCCTGTCCGCAGCCAGGGTTCGCGCGCGCGCTTGGGTGCGCGTGTCAGCGACCACGCCGTTGCGCCCGCGCCGATAATGACGATCGCCGCAGCTCCAGTCTTGAGTAATGATCGTCTTGTGCCGCTCATAGCGCCATCCCCTGCGTCACTCGGATCGTAGCGGATTAATTCGTTCCTGTCGCCGATTGCGCGGCAATCCATGGGTCGGCGTCCGCCCGCACGGAAGGAGCCCCGTCAGGTGAAAGCGATCAGAACGACGCTGATCGACAAGACAGACAGAACCGTCGTGACCGCTATCGCGGCGGCGGTTTCATCGACATAGCGCCGATATTGGCTCGCCATGACGAACGCGCCGACTGCCGTCGGCGTCGCGGTGAAGAGCGCCATTGCGCCCATGTAGGCGGGGTCGCTGACGCCAAAGGCGGCCAGAAGCGCCAACGAAAGCGCCGGCAATGCGATCATTTTCATCGCCGTAATTGCAAGCGACCTGCCGATCGTCTGCGATAAGGGCGGAAAGGCGCGCGTCGCGAAAAATAGCCCCAATGAAAAAAGCGCGACTGGCCCCGCCGCCCGTCCGAGCATTTCAAAAAACGTCCGGACCGGAGAAGGAAGGTGCAATCCGAGCGACGCGAAGAGAAAACCCGCAATCGCCGCCGCGACCAGCGGATTGGTCAGCGGACGTTTGACGAACTCGATGGCGTGATCGAACATCGGCTTTGGCGTCGTATCGCGCGGGCTCATAATCGCCGCGCCGACGCCGATGATCAAAATGCCCTCGACCAGCATCAGCGTCACGAAAGGCCGCGCCCATCCTTCGATGCCGATCGCAATCGGAAGGCCGAGAAAGACGGCGTTTCCGATGGCGGACGCGAAGGCGTGAGCGCCCGCATCCTGCGGCTCGAGCCGGAAGAAGCGGCGTCCAAGGAAATAAGATATCGCCATCACGCCGAGCGCCGGCCCGCCGTAGGCGAGCGCCGCCTTTGCATCCTGCGTCGTCAATCCCGATGCGCCTGACATCAGTCCGAAGAGCGCTGCTGGAAATCCGAAGCGAAAAACGAAGCGGTTGAGCGCGGCGGCATCATCTGCGCCGGCAAGCCTTAGCCGCCCGGCGGCAAAGCCCGCGACGATCACGGCGAAGACGGGAAACGCGACGGTGAGGACGGCGATCACGGCATGGGATCGAAGGAGCGGCGGACCTTGCTTCGCGCGGTCAACGCCCGGCGGTCAAGGACCGGGTCCACGAGCTTCCGGCTGGTTCTTCGAAATGGATCGGACAAGCGACCCGACCTGATCTCCCGGGGGCTGGGGGCGATGATAGAACCGGAATCTCGAGGGCCTGACCGCTTGTCCGACCAAAGAGAGACTGAAGGGCGAATGCGGCGGCGAGGCGGGCGAATTGGGGCGAAACAGTGGTTAACGCAGAGGTGATGATGCGCCGCCGCGTCATATTCCTCTTGCCCCGGATGCCGACAAGGAGAAGAATTTGCCGGCATGCTGGTGGCGCCGGAACAGTATTGGGCGAAGCCGAAGGCGGACGCAGTCGCCTTCACGCGCGATGAGCTTTCGAAAATTCTCGGCCTCTACGGACAATTCGTCGCCGCCGGCGAATGGCGCGATTACGCCGTCGATCATTTGAAGGACGCTGCGGTTTTCTCAATCTTCCGGCGCGCGTCCGAGACGCCGCTGTATCGTGTTGAAAAGCGGCCCGCGCTTGCGGCCCGGCAAGGCGCCTACGCCGTCGTTTCGATGACCGGCGTCATCTTGAAGCGCGGGCATGATCTTGCGCAGGTGCTGAAGGTTTTCGACCGGCGGCGGTTAAGATTGGCGGATTAGGAGCGCCCGCTCCCGCTCAAATACAACTTGGCCCGTTTGTTGTAGAAGGTTGCGCTGGCGCTTCGCAGGAAAAGCGTCGCGAGAGGGGCGAGCGTGCGGCGTTGTTTAAAGGCGTCAGGGCTGGCTGCATCGCTTATTGCGATGACCGCCGGCGCGAAGGCCTTGGCCCAGGATGTGAACGGCGTCCCGAATGCGGACGTCCGGCCCGGCTATTCGTCAATAAGTTACCGCGTCGGCTATTCGCTGATGGGCGACGAGCGGCCGTCTACGCTCGCGCAGCAGATATCGTTTCAACGGAATTTCGGTGAACGCTGGTCGTTCTCCGGCGCCGCGAATTTCGGCAAGCGCGGCGACGAGCCGATGGAATTCAAAGCTTTTCAATCGATCGTGCAATGGCAATTCGCCGATCGCGATACGGCGGGCGGCGACGGATCGCTGCTCGTCATCGCGCGCTATCCAGATCAGGGAAACGGGCCGGGTCGCGTCGCCGTCGTCATCGCGGGAAAGTGGAAAGTCCGCGAAGACTGGGAGATTCGGGCTAACGCCGCGACCAGCATCGATTACGGCGAAAACGCTCGCAATGGGCTTGGCGTCGGCGCGCGGACGGAAGCGACGCGCCGCATCGGAACGGTCGGCCGCCTCGGCGTTCAGACAGGGCATGGATTTAACACCACCAGGCATTTCGGTTCGTTTCAGGAGCAAAGCCATCAGGCAGGGCTCGTCGCCAAGGGCGTCCTCGTCCACTCGGTCATGGTCACGGGCACGGCGCTGTTCGGCGTGACGAAAGCGGCGCCAGACGCGGAGCTGAAACTGTTCCTGACCTATGAATTATAGGCGAGCGTCACGATCCAATCGCTAAATCTTGCCGATCAAGTCGACCAGTTCCGAAAACTTCGCGCGCTGATCGTCGGCGTTTCCGCTCTTGATCGCGGCGGCGACGCCTGTTGTGCGAAAGTGATTTGGCGCCGACCGGTTGTTCACCGATACTGCCGATCGATGAAGCCCCTGTTCGCTCTCGCTGCCTTGCTGCTCGCGTTGACTTCGGTCGCGGCGGAAGCGTCGCAATCGTGCGGGCATGGCTCCCACGCAGCTACGATGGCGATGATGGTCCCCGCCGTCGATGCGCCCGGCTGTCATGAGCGCGTCGCGCTGAACGCGGCAGATGAAACCGCTGGCTGTGATCTGGCGGCGTTTTGCGCCCTTCTTTGCGGCGTCGTGGCGCCCATCGGGCCGCAATGCCAATTCGCGGCCAGGACCATCGCAATTCGTTTTGAGGCGCGCGCCGACACGCTGACCGGCGTTGTGAAGCATCCGGAAGCGCCGCCGCCGCGCCGTGTCATCCTTTGAACGCAAGAATTTTCATCAATCAAAGGAGACAAACATGAAACGCGTAATTTCAATTCTTGCAGGCCTTGCGACGCTTGGGCTTGCGACCGCCTTCGCCGCCTCGCCGGATCTTGCAGCAAAGGCGGCGGCGTGCTGCGACGCGATCGCGGCGTGCTGCAATGGCGGCGCCTGCTGCTGAGCGGCCGACCGTTACAATGGGCGCCCGCCTCCGAAAGGGGCGGGCGCTCCGCTTGTCATCGCTTGACCTTGCCGATCAAGTCGACCAGTTCCGAAAACTTCGCGCGCTGTTCGTCGGCGTTTCCGCTCTTGATCGCGGCGGCGACGCAGTGCGCGGCGTGATCGGAGAGGACGGCGTCCTCAACCTTTGACAACGCGGCCCTGACGGCGGCGAGCTGCGTCAGGATGTCGATGCAATAGCGGTCGTCCTCGACCATGCGGGCGACGCCCGCGACCTGGCCTTCGATCCGGTGAAGACGGTTGACGATTTTCGCGCGCGAGGCCGCGTCGTGCACGGATTTGTGAGCATGGGCCATCGGTCGGCTCCCGGAAATGCGGCGTTGACAGATACCCTATGGGGGTATATGCGTCCAGTCAAGTCCGGAGCAGATTTCGCTGATGATCTCCCGCCGCCATTTTCTGTCGCAATCCGCCGTGCTTGGCGCGACCGCGTTCGCTTCGCCCCTGATTGCGGCCTCGGCGCGCGCTGCAACGGCTGCGGGACTGTCGACGCTTTCCGGAAACACGTTCGATCTTTCCGTCGGCCGGGCGCGTGTCGCGGTCGACGGCAAGGCGAGCGGCGCAGTTCTCGTCAACGGGCGATTTCCGGCGCCGCTCCTGCGCTGGCGGGAAGGCGACGAAATCACGATCAGCGTAGCCAATCATCTCGATGAAGACACGTCGATCCACTGGCACGGCATCTTGCTTCCTGCCGGCATGGACGGCGTTCCGGGCGTCTCCTTTCCCGGCATCCGCCCGCACGAGACTTTCACCTATCGCTTTCCGGTGAAGCAGGCGGGCACGTATTGGTATCACAGCCACTCCGGCCTGCAGGAACAGATCGGCCATTACGGTCCGATCGTCATTGATCCCAAAAGCGCCGATCCCGTGAAATATGACCGCGAGCATGTGATCATGCTTGGCGACTGGGTTTATGATGAACCGGAAAAACTCTTCCGCAAGCTGAAGAAATCGAGCGAGGCGTTCAATTACGGCAAGCGGACGCTTGGCGACTTCTTCGCGGATGCAGGCGATGAGGGGATCGGGCCCGCCTTCGCCGAGCGCGCGATGTGGGGCGGAATGCGCATGGCGCCGACTGACATCGCGGACGTGACGGGCGCCGTTTATGCTTATCTCGTCAACGGTCATGGGCCGGGCGACAACTGGACGGGCCTTTTTTCACCCGGCGAGCGGGTGCGCCTTCGCATCATCAACGCGTCGGCGATGACGATCTTCAATCTGCGCATTCCGGGCCTGCCGATGACGGTCGTTCAGGCGGACGGGCTCAACGTGGAGCCGGTTGAAACGGACGAAATACAGATCGGCGTCGCGGAAACCTATGACGTCGTCGTCCGTCCAGCCGAAATGGCTTACACGCTTTTCGCGGAATCGATCGACCGCAGCGGCTTCGCGCGGGCGACGCTCTCGCCGCGCGCCGGGATGAACGCGGAGGTTCCCGCCCTTCGCCCGCGCCCGATCCTTTCGATGATAGATATGGCGATGAACCACGGCGCCCATGGGGCGCCGGCGGGCGGCATCGAAAACGCGTCGATCGATCATGCCTCAATGGATCACGCGGCGATGGGCCATGGATCGACCGAGGGCGCGCCGATGGACCATGGCGCGATGAAACACGGCGCCTCGCAAGGCGCGGCGCTTCAGGCCCACAATCATCCGACGGGCGTCGGCGTCGACATGGTCGCGGAGGTCCCGGGCAACCGCCTCGCGGATCGGGGCGTCGGACTTGAAGACGTCCCGCATCGCGTCCTCACTTACGCGCAGCTGAAGAGCCTCGATGAAAATCCGGACGGGCGCGCGCCGGGCCGCGAGATCGAACTGCACCTGACCGGCAATATGGCGCGGTACATGTGGTCGTTCGACGGCGTGAAATTCTCGGATGTGCAGGAGCCGATCGTCTTTCACGAAGGCGAGCGGCTGCGCCTGACCCTCGTCAACGACACCATGATGAATCATCCGATCCACCTGCACGGCATGTTTTTCGACGTCGTGACCGGCGATCACTCAAGAAAGCCGAGAAAGCACACCATTGTCGTCAAGCCCGGCGAAAAGCTGTCGCTCGACGTGACCGCTGACGCGCCCGGCGAGTGGGCGTTCCACTGCCATCTACTCTATCACATGGCGGCCGGCATGATGCAGACGGTTCTCGTTCATCGCATGAGCGGCGAGGACCACGGCGGCCATGGCGAACAGCCTCCGGAGCCGCCGCCTGAAGACCACAGCGCGCATCAAGATCACGGAGAGCATTGATGCGCGGCGTACTATTCACTGCCTTGTTGTTCGCGACGCCCGCATTCGCCCAAGACGTCGTCGATCCCGAGGCGACTGCGGCCGTTCGCCATCACATGCAGAAACACCATGGCGGCGGCGTTCTCAGCTATGTCGAGGGCGAGCGATTCGAATATCAATCGAACGAGGGCGACCCGATATTCCTGTGGGACGCGCAGGGATTCGCCGGCGGCGATCTCAACAAGCTCTGGATCAAGACCGAGGGCGAATATGATTTCGCCGCCGATGAATTTGAGGAAGCCGAAGCGCAGGCGCTCTATTCACGCGCGATCGGATCCTTCTGGGACGTTCAGGCGGGCGTCCGCCATGATTTCGCGCCCTTTGAAGACCGCACCTACGGCGTAATCGGCGTGCAAGGGCTTTCGCCCTATCTCTTTGAAGTCGACGCTGCGATTTTCGTCAGCGGCCATGGCGACGTCACGGCGCGCCTTGAAACGGAATATGAAATTCTCCTGACGCAGCGGTTGATCCTGCAGCCACGCGCGGAATTGAATTTCGCTTTTCAGGACGTTCCGGCGCTGGCGACGGGTTCAGGCCTTTCAACCGCGGAAGCCGGCCTCAGAGTGCGTTATGAAATCAGGCGCGAATTTGCGCCCTATGTCGGCGTTTCCTGGGAGCGCAGCGTCGGCGGCACAGCGGATTTCGTGCGCGCCGCGGGAGATGATCCGTCGGCGGTTTCATTCGTCGCCGGCGTCAGATTCTGGTTCTAGACCGACGGAGAGTTCTCCGTCAGGCGCACTTCTGCGCGACGCCTCGTCAGAGGCAGGAGGCTGAAAATGGATGGACATGTACACGAAGTGACGGCGGCGGCGACGGCGGTGAAGGATTGCTGCGCGGACGAGGCGACGGCCGCGACGAAAGCGCCCGGCCGCCACGCCGCGCACGGTTCCCATGGCGCGAAGGGCGGCGCGTTCGTCACCTCAGCGCAGGCGACGCTTCACTGCTTGACCGGATGCGTCATCGGCGAAGTCGCCGGTCTCGCCATCGGCGTGACGCTAGGAATTGGCGTCTGGCCGACGATCATTCTCGCAACGACGCTGGCTTACATTTCAGGGTTCGCGCTGGGCCTCCTGCCGGTCATGCGCCGTCAGAAGAAGACATTTTTCGAAGCCTTGAAGCTCATCTGGATCGGCGAAGCGATTTCGATCGGCGTCATGGAAATCGCGATGAACGCCGCCGACTATTCGATGGGCGGCATGAATGCGGGCTCGGTTTTTTCGCCGATGTTCTGGGCGGGGATCGCGGTCGCCGTGCCGGCGGGCTTCCTTGCCGCGTGGCCGGTCAACTGGCTCTTGCTCAGGAACGATCTGAAAAAGTGTCATTGAACGGCGGCACGTCAATCAGCGTCCGTAGAGGACGATAGGCTAAAACCCTTCTTCTTCGCCGAGGACCCGCCCGCCATCGTCCATCTTGCGATAAGGCGCCTGGCATTGCTGATAGCCTTGCCGCCAGCCGGCGCGATAGGCGCGGTCGTTATCGAATTGGTAATCGTCCTTGACGCGTTTTGTTGAAAAGCTCTTTTCAAGCTCGTGCGCGGTCGCGCAGCCGTCGCCATAGCCCGCCACATAGCCCGGCTCATCGGAAAGCCCGGAATCGCTGGCGCAAGCGCTGAGGAGAATGGCGCCGACCGCGCCGATCAACTTTTTGGACACTTCTGGCCCCTCGGACTGACTGACAGGGCAAAGCCTAGCAGGCCGAAAGGGCGGCGTCTCCCCGGTTTGACGGGGTCTTATTCAACGCCGGTTAACGGTGTTGCGGTTAGATCGCGCCTCACCCCCATAGGGGTTCCATCAAGGGAACGGGATGTCGACGCAGGATCCAGCGACCGAAGAAGACCTCGCGCCGCTGGCCGAGGTCGGGTTGACGCCCGAAATCGTTCGGGGACACTCGCCGCGCGAAATCCTGGTCAGGAAACTGTCCGACATCGTCGTTCTTCCGGCGGCGCGGCTCACCGCCAGCCAGCGCTCGCTGGTCGCCGACATCATGCTCGAAGCGCTTTCCAAGGTGGAGGAGAACCTTCGCCTGGAAGTTGCGCGCCGGGTCGCACGGGTCACGGAAGCGCCCAACGCGCTGATGCGGATGCTCCTGCTTGATGAGCCGCGCGTCGCCGAACCCTTGATCCGGCGGGTCGAGCCCGTACCGGAAGCGCTTCTGATCGAGTGCGCGCGCCTTGGCACGACGGCGCATCGCGAAATGATTGCGCGCCGCCTCGACCTCACCGCGTCGCTCGCGGACGTCATTCTCGAATTTGGCGAACCGGAAGTCTCAAAGCTCCTGCTACGCCGCGATGAATTTGTGTTCTCCCCGATGGCGATCGACCTTCTGGTCAGCCGGTCGACGTCGGACACCGAAACGCAGGCGCTGCTCCTCCGCCGCAGGGAACTCGAACCGGCGCACGGGTTCATGATGTTCTGGTGGGTCAACGCCGAAAGCCGCAAGCGCATCCTGACGCGGTTCGCGCTTGACCGCACCATCGTCCAGGATTCGCTTCAGGACCTTTATCCGCGCGTCTTTCGCGGCGACGGCGCCGACCCGTTCGTCAAGGACATTCTGATCATGCTCGACCGCCGTCATCGGCCGCGCGGGATGAATGGCGAGCCGGTGTCGATGGACGTCGTCATCAAGACGCTCGGCGCGGCGCGAAAATACCCGGCGCAGGAAATCATCCACGCCGCGGGCATGATCGCCGGCGTGTCGCGCGAACTGGTCGCGCGGATCCTCGCGCGATCAGGGCGTCGAACCTTTCGCCGTGATGTGCAAGAGCCTCGGCATGCCGCGCTCCGAGTTCTTCGCGATCGTCAATCGCAAGGACGCGGAAAACGCCCTTGGTCCCGAGCGCGCGGAAAAAATTCTTGCGATCTTCGATTCAATGGCGCGCGATTATGCGCGGGCGGTCCTTCGCTACTGGGACTGGGACGGCAATCCGCGCATCGCGCACATCACGCGGCTGCTCGGACTCGACGACGACGTCGCGTAATCGGCGCAGCGCTTAAGCCGACCTTAAATCATTCGTGCCAAGACATCTTCGCGTCGGTCGCGGCCTTGCGTATCTAGGCTGCTTCCGGCGCTCTTTTTTTTCAGCCTGCCAATTGATTAAATTTTTCCGACAATTCGACGCGCGTTCGATGCGCGCTTTTAACGCGCCATGGTTGACTATGAGCGGCGGGGCAGTGAGCCCAGCAGGTGATTCTGGGAGGACGCATGTTGGCGTCGATGCGCGTAATCGTCTTTGCGTCGCAAAAGGGGGGATCCGGCAAGACCACCTTGTCGGGCCACATTGCGGTCGAAGCCGGGCGAGCCGGGGCGGGACCCGTCGCGCTCATAGACACCGATCCTCAAGGATCGCTCGCCAAATGGTGGAACGTCCGGCAAGATCCCCAGCCAGCGTTCATCCAGTCGGTTTTTTCCAATCTCTTTCAGGACCTCGACCGCGCGCGCGATGAAGGCTTTCGTCTCGTCGTCATCGACACGCCGCCGGCGGTGACGCGCGCGATCTCGGAAGTCGTCAATTTCGCCGACCTCGTCGTCGCGCCGACACGGCCGAGCCCTCACGATCTTCGCGCCGTCGGCCCGACCGTCGACATCGCGCAGGCGCGCAACAAGCAGCTCGTCTTCGTCGTTAACGGTGCGACGCCGAAAGCGCGAATTACGTCAGAAGCGGCGATCGCGCTGTCGCAGCACGGGACCGTCGCGCCGACCGTCATCCATCACCGCGTCGACTACGCCGCGGCGATGATTGACGGCCGCACGGTCATGGAGATCGATCCTTACTGCAAGTCGGCGCAGGAAATCAGCGAACTCTGGCAATATCTCGACCGCCGCCTCAAACGCGCCGAAGGCGGCTACAAGCCGCCCGAAGAGCCGACTGCGGCGACGATCGCCGCCAACAACCGCGTCTTTGGACGCCGCGCCGCGCAATAGGGAACTCCCGAACGCGGGAAGGTCGCGATGAAACGCAATGGCGCGCAGGCTGGCGAGGGCAAACTGGAAAGCCGCTTCGCCGCCCTAACTTCGGGCCTGCTCGCCCGCAAGGGTCAGGCGGCGCCGTCCAACTCGCCCATACACGATCCGGCGGAAGAGACGGACGCGTTCGCGCTCGAGCCGACCCATAAAATCGTCAAGAAGAAAATGCCTGCGCCGGCGCCCCAGAGCGCGCCGCCGAAAGCCCCCGCGCCGGAAGCGAAGAAGCCGGCGATCCAATCCGCGCCCGCGCCGGTCGCCAAACGAACTGAACCCCAGGCGGATCTGCCAAAAGCGGCGGCGCAAAAACCGCCGCCGGCGCCAGAACCGAAGGTCGCCGCGCCCACGGGCGCCATGACCCTCTCGCCAGCGACGATGACGGTGATCAACGAGCGCAGCCTCGAAGCCGGATATCCGGATAATCCGAGCCCGGAGGAAATCGCCGCGCTCGACGCGGAGGCCGACGAAGTCGTTTCCTATTTCGAGAATTTCGGCAGTGATGACGCCGTCAAACAGGAAAAAAACAGCTTCTACGGCGGCCGGGCCGGCGAGCCGGACGACGACGCCGATGCGCTGGATGATCTTGCCGACCCTGACGCAGCCCCGGCGCCGCCCGCCGGTCCCTGGGCGGGCGCGAGCGTTCCCGCCGTCACGGCCGCGGCCCGCGAACCCGTGCGCGCCGGCGTCACCGTGCAGCTGACGGCGCGGGAATTCATGCGTCTGTCGCTGGGGGCCGCGGAGATGGAGCAATCGGCGCAAGACCTGATCGCCGAAGCGATCGAAGAATATCTCGACGCGCGCGGCGTGCTTTCGCTCGGCGGCTGTTCCTGCCTTGACGCGCTGACGAAGAAGCCCGGCGCCTGACCGGACGGATATTGGCGCCGGCTCGGCGATTTTGCTAATCGCCGTCCATGGCGACCGAGGATACGTCAACCTACGCCGTTCGCCCACCCTGCGCTGCGCTTGCCGGCGTCGTGCGTTGCGTCTGGCGGCATCGCTCGTCGGCGCCGGAGCGGCGCATCGAACGCATCCCGCCGGACGGATGTCCCGAACTCATCGTCAATTCAGGCGCAGGCTACGCCGAGATGAAAGGCGAGGGGACGTTGCTGGCGCAGCCCCCCGCTCTCTTCGCCGGACAGATCACTGAGCCCTTGACGCTCGTCGCCGACGGCGCCGTCGATACGATCGGCGTTCGCTTCGAGCCCGCCGGCGCGCGTGATTTCGTCCGTAGGCCAATGAATGACCTGACGAACCGGCGCGTCGCGCTGACAGAGTTCAGTCATCTCGACAGGGCGGCGCTGTTCCGCGCGCTCGCCGCATCGCAAGACGACGAGCGGTTGGACCGCCTTCAATCGCTTGTCGCTGCAACGATCGGAGAATAATCGCACGGATGACCCGCTCGTTTCCGGCGCGCTTCAGGCATTGGCGCAAGGCGAGACGATCGAAACGAAAGGCGTCTCTTTACGCCAGTTGCAGCGGCGGTTCATTGATCGCATCGGCGTTTCGATGCGCGAATATCAGTCGATCCTGCGGTTCCGCCGGGTTTTCGACGAGATCGAGCGCGAGCCCGACTGGACACGCTCGGCGCTCGCCGCCGGCTATTTCGATCAGGCGCAGATGGCGCGCGACTTCCGCCGCTATCTCGGCTGCACGGCGAGCGATTGGGCCCGCCAGAAAATCGGCCTTGCCGCGGAAATCGCGCGCGAGGCGTCGCAATCTTACAAGCCGGACGCGCGCGGCGCCGGTAAGAAGACGCCATGACAACGAGGAATCCCATGCGCCAAGCGCTCCTTTTTCTCCTGATCTTTGTGCCCGCCTGCGCCGTCGCCGAATCGTCAGCGCCGAAAGCGCCAGAATGGATGGCCGGGCATTGGCTGTCCTGCGAAGGCGGTCGCCAGACGGTCGAAGTATGGATCGCCGACGGATCCGGCACGCTTGTCGGCATGAATCAAAGCGCGGGATCGTTCGAGCACCTTCGCATCGCCGCGACCGACGAAGGCTACGCCTATATCGCCAACCCCGGCGGCGCGCCGCCGACATCCTTTTTGATGAAACCCGCGGAGAAGCAGCGCGCGGTGTTTGAAAATCCGACCCATGATTTTCCACAGCGCGTCCTATATTCGCGCGAGGGCGACGAGATGATCGCGCGCATCGAAGGCGTCATCGACGGCAAAGCGGAAAGCATGCAATGGCGGTTTCGCTTAGCGCCGATCGGCGAGCGCTGCCGATAAATTTCTTCGTCGATTGAGACGCGGTCGCCCGAAAGCGACAGGTCGTTGGCGTCAAGGGGTTGATTTTCTCTGAATTTCCGGAAAGGTCAGACCCGGCAGGCGCGAAATCGTCCGCCGGTCTCGCCTTATTGCGCCGGGGCACTCCATTTCCCCCGGCGCAACACGCCAACAGGAGCATTCGGCGCGCCCGCGTCGGAACGGGAGCATCAGGATCGATGGGACGAGCGATCGTTCTTGCCGTCGCGCTGACAGGCTTGTGGCTGCTCTTGTCCGGCTATTTCGACAATCCTTTGCTGCTCGGCTTTGGCGCCTTTTCCGTCGTCTTGAGCGTTTTCCTTGCGGCTCGCGCGGGCGTTCTCGATTTCGAGGGTGTGCCGACGGGGCTGATGCCCCGCGTCTTCGGCTATTGGTGGTGGCTCTTCGTCGAGATCGGCAAGGCCAATTTCATCGTTGCGAGGGAAGCGCTCGCGGTCGAACCGAAACTCTCGCCGAAACTCATCAAGATCGTGTCGCCGACCAAAACGAACGCGGGCCTTGCGACCTTCGCCAATTCGATCACCCTGACGCCGGGCACAGTGACCGTCGATCTTGAGCCGGGCTATATGATCGTCCACGCGCTGACCGAGGCGCTCGCCGACGAGGCGGCGATCAACGACATGGGAAGGCGCGTCGCGGCGCTTGAATTGGGCGCGCGCGGATGATGTTCGCCGTCGCCACCGCCGCAGTTCTTGTCGCCATGCTGCTTGCGATCTCCCGAGCGTTCGCCGGGCCAACGCTCTACGACCGCATTCTCGCCGGCAATTCCTTCGGCACCAAGACCGTGATCCTGATCGGGCTTATGGGATACCTTTCCGGGCGCCCGGATTTTCTCGACATCGCGCTTCTTTACGCGCTTTTGAACTTCTCCTCGACGATCGCGATCCTTAAATTCTTCCGCTATCGGACCTTGTCTTTGCCGCTCGAAGGCGAGGAAGCGGCGGCGCGGAGCGTCAGGGAGCAGGATTTCACATGATATCCCTCGATCTTGTCCGCGACGTCGTATCCTGGGCGCTTTTTCTTGTCGGGGGCGCCGGCGTCATCGTCGGCGCCATCGGCCTTGTCCGATTTCCGGACTTCTATACGCGCCTCCATGCTTCCGGCATCACCGACACGGCCGGCGCGGAATTGATCCTCCTCGGCATGATCGTGCAGGCGCCGAACGGGCTCGTCGCTGCAAAACTCGTCTTCATCGGTTTTTTCCTCTTCATGACGAGCCCGGTTTCAACGCACGCGATCGCCCATGCGGCATGGGTCGTCGGGCTTCGCCCGATGCTCGGCGCGGAACTGAAGCGAGAGGGGGAGTAATGACGCCCGGACCGGAAACCGCGGTTTTCTTCAGCCGCCTGATCGATCTGTCGCTGCTGACGATGCTCGTCCTCGTCGCTTACACGATGCTGCGCTCGCGCCATCTGTTCGTGATCGTCATGCTTTCCGGCATCTACAGCCTGCTGTCGGCTGCCTTTTTCGTTTCGCTCGACGCTGTCGATGTCGCTTTCACCGAAGCGGCTGTCGGCGCCGGCATATCGTCCGTCCTCATGCTCGGCGCGATGCTGCTGACGGTCAGACGGGAGAAGGCGGCGCGGCTCGGCCGTTCCACGATCGGCATCGTCGTCATCATGCTCGTCGGTTCGGCGCTCATCTACGCGACGATCGACATGCCGCCATTCGGCGCCGCCGACGCGCCCGCAAATTCCTATATCGGCCAGGTTTACATGGAGCGGACGGCGCAGGAGATCGCGGTGCCGAACGTCGTGACGGCGGTGCTCGCGAGCTATCGCGGCTTCGACACGCTCGGCGAGACGATGGTGATCTTCACCGCGGGGCTCGGCGTGATGCTGCTGCTCGGCGCCGGGAGCGGACGCGGCGGCCGCGCCGTCAAGGACGTTCATGACATGGACAAGGCGTCATGAGCATCGAACACCTCATCTTGCGCGTCGTCATGAAGATCCTGTTCGCGCCGATCATCCTGTTCGCGCTTTATGTGCAGTTCCATGGCGATTACGGCGCCGGCGGCGGGTTTCAGGCGGGCGTGATTTTCGCGGTCGCCTTCATCCTGCACGCGCTGATCCTCGGATTGGAAGAGACCAAACGGGTGATGCCGATCGGCGCCCTGAAGGTCTTGATGGTCGTCGGCCTCCTCTTTTATGCTGGAACCGGCGCCGCGACGATGCTGCTCGGCGGCAATCTTCTCGGCTATGACGCGATCGCGCCCCACTCGACGCATCATGAGGGGCAGCATTACGGCATCCTGCTCGTCGAGTTCGGCGTCGGCATGACGGTGTCGTCGACGATGCTGATGATTTTCTACCATTTCGCGGGCCGCGAGCCTGAAATCCGCGACGAGGACTGGTAGCGTCATGGACATCGTCACCTTCGTTCTCGAGCGCTACAATTACTGGATCTTCGTCGCGCTGATGATGATCGGCCTGTTCACCGTCATCGCGCGCGGCAATCTCATCAAGAAAATGATCGGGCTCAACCTCTTTCAGACGTCGGTCTTCATCTATTACATCTCGATCGGAAAGATCGCGGGCGGCACCGCGCCGATCTATCTCCCCGACGATCTGAAAGCGCGAACAGCGCACCTGGACGGCCACGCGGCGGCGCTGCCCGGCAAGAGCGACATGGGCGTCGGCGCCATCCATGGGGACGAGGAATTGCAGGCCGGCTTCGGCCTTGCGGGCAATGATCTCGAAAGCCTCACCGGGAAGAGCGCGCCCGCGCCGCCGGCGGAGGCGATCCATGCGGCGCCGGGCGGCGCTGCAAACGATCTATTGGCGGCGACGCCGCTGACGATCGACGGCCACGGCGCCGCCGAGTTCGCGCATGGCGCCGCGGGGATCATTTACTCGAACCCGCTGCCGCACGTTCTGATCCTGACTGCGATCGTCGTCGGCATCGCGACGACGGCCGTCGGCCTCGCGCTTATCGTCCGCATACGCGAAGCCTACGGCACAATCGAGGAAGACGAACTTGAAGCCGCCGACGACATTGCGGAATTCGGCCATGTCCCCGGCAATGCGGCCGGCGTCGCATGACCCTGCTCGCCCTGCTTCCAGCCCAGCTCCCCGCTTTGCCGATCATCATTCCGCTCGTCGCGGCGCCGCTGACGATCTTGCTGCCGGTCGGCCCGCTGAAGGGACGAATTCCTTATGTGTGGGCGTGCCTCGTCTCCTGGCTCGCCTTCGCCGCCTGCGCCGCGCTGCTGTATTCCGTCGCGACCGCCGGGCCGATTTCCTATCACATGGGCGACTGGGCGCCGCCGATCGGCATCGAGTATCGGATCGATCTCGCCAACGCGCTGGTGCTGACGCTCGTTTCCGGCGTCGCGGCGCTGGCTTTCCCGTTTTCCTATCACAGCATCCGCGATGAAATCGACGAGCGCCAGCTCGGCCTTTTCTACGCGATGGCGCTGATCTCGATGGTCGGGCTTCTCGGCGTCGTCATCACCGGCGACGCCTTCAACGTTTTCGTTTTCGTCGAAATATCGTCGCTCTCGACCTACGCGCTGGTGGCGCTCGGCGCGCGCAGGGACCGGCGCGCGCTGACCGCGTCGTTCAACTATCTCGTCATGGGCACGATCGGCGCGACGTTTTTCGTGATCGGCCTCGGGCTCCTTTATCAGGCGACCGGAACGCTCAACATGGCGGATTTGAAGATCCAGCTCGCGGGCGAGGAAAACCGCATGATCGAGGCGGGCTTCGCGTTCATCCTCGTCGGCATGGGGCTGAAAGCCGCCATGTTCCCGATGCATTTGTGGATGCCGAACGCTTACGCCCATGCGCCGTCGGCGGTTTCGGTCTTTCTGGCCGCGACGGGGACCAAGGTCGCCGTCTACGTCATCATCCGCTTCATCTACACCGTCATCGGCGCCGACTTCGATTTCGCCGACGCCGCGTTCGACTATCTGATCTTCCCGCTCGCGCTCGCCGGCATGTTCTTCGCGTCGATCGTCGCGATCTTCCAGGACGACGTGAAGCGGATGCTCGCGTATTCCTCGGTCGGCCAGATCGGCTACATGCTGCTCGGCATTTCCTTCGGCACGGAGCAGGGGCTCGCGGCGAGCCTTGTCCATCTCTTCAATCACGGTCTGATGAAGGGCGCGCTGTTCATGGCGGCGGCCTGCGTCGTCTTGCGCATCGGGACCCAGAATTGCGCGGGCTACGCCGGCCTCGCGCGGCGCATGCCGGCGACCGCGGCGGCGTTCATCATCGCAGGGCTGTCGCTTGTCGGGGTGCCGGCGACAGTCGGGTTCGTCTCGAAATGGCAGCTTCTTTCCGCCGCGTTCAATTCAGGCCGCGCCCTGGCGGGATTTCTGGTCGTCGCCTCGTCGCTGCTGTCGGTCATCTATATCGGCCGCATCATTGAACTCATGGCGCAAAAGCCGGCGGTGAGCGCGCCGCCGGTGCGCGAGGCGCCGCTGTCGATGCTGATCCCCATGTGGATTCTCGTCGCCGCGAATATTTATTTCGGCCTCAACACCGAGTTGACCGTCGATCTCGCCGAGCGCGCCGCGCACGCCCTGATGGGAGACGCGCGATGATGACGCCCGGCCTCGCCATCATGGCGTCGATCGTCCTGCCGCTCATCGGCGCGCTGGCGATCTGGCTTTTGGGCCGCGCGCCGAACCTTCGCGAAGCGGCGACGCTGGTCACCGGCGTCGGTCTTGTCGCGCTGACGGTCGTCGTCTTTCTCGCAGTCGGCGACGGCGCCCGTCCCGGTTACCTCGCGCTGACGGTCGTCGGGGGATTGCCGATCGCTTTTCAGGCGGAACCCCTCGGCGCGATGTTCGCCGTCCTCGCGAGCGTTCTCTGGGTCGTTAATTCGCTCTACTCGATCGGCTACATGAGGAGCGCGCATGAGGAGCACCAGACGCGCTTTTACATGTGCTTTGCGATCGCGATCGCGTCGGCGATGGGGGTCGCCTATGCGTCGAACCTCTTCACGCTCTTCTTTTTCTATGAAGCGCTGACGCTCTCGACATGGCCGCTCGTCACTCACAAGGGCGACGCCGCCGCGCGCAAGGGCGGGCGCGTCTATGTCGGGGTTCTGGTCGGCACCTCGATCGGGCTCCTGCTGCCGGCGATCGTCTGGGTCAATTCAATCGCCGGCACGACCGATTTCACCCCGGGAGGAATCCTGTCGGCGCCGCTCGCGGACGCCGGCGCGATCCCGGCGATCCTGATGGGGCTTTTTGCGTTTGGAACCGCGAAGGCGGCGTTGATGCCGGTGCATTCGTGGCTGCCGAGCGCGATGGTGGCGCCGACGCCGGTCTCTGCCTTCCTGCACGCGGTTGCGGTCGTCAAGGCTGGCGTCTTTTCGATCCTGAAAATAGCGATCTACATTTTCGGCGTCGATTTCCTGAGTGTTTCGGGCGCCGCGACGCCGTATATGTGGATCGCCGCCGGATCGATCCTGCTCGCCTCGGCGATCGCCATGCGAAAGGACAATCTGAAAGCGCGCCTCGCCTATTCGACGGTGTCGCAGCTTTCCTATGTGACGCTCGGGGCGATGCTGGCGACGTCGATGGGCGCGATGGGCGGCGCCCTTCAGATCGCGACCCACGCCGCCGGCAAGATGACGCTCTTCATGTGCGCGGGCGCGATCTACGTCGCCGCGCACAAGACTCTGGTGTCGGAGCTGCGAGGGCTCGGCCCGAAAATGCCGATCACGTTCATTCTCTTTTTCATCGGTGCAATGTCGATTGTCGGCCTGCCGCCCCTGGGCGGCTCGTGGCCGAAATTTCTCCTGATGCTCGGCGCGGCGGACGCCGGCGAGCTGGCGATCATCGGCGTCCTGATCGTCTCTTCGCTTCTCAACGTCGTTTATCTTCTCTCGATCCCGGTGCAGGCGTTTTATCTTGAGCCTGCAAAAGACGGGGAAAAACCGCCGGGAACGGGCGCCAAGGCGGTCGACTGGCGTGCGATGGAGGAAGCGCCCCTGCTTTGCATCCTGCCGCCGGCGCTCACCGCGGCGATGGCGCTTTTGCTTTTCCTTTTCGCCGATCCGCTTCACGCGTATTTGACGCCCATGCTCGAGGTGTGGTGATGACGGATCCAAAATCCAAAGGCTGGGCGGACACGAAAGCCTTTCGCCGCGTGTTTCTCGCTATCCTTGTCGTCGCCGCGCTCGCGGCCGCTGCCGCGGGGTTCGTTCCGGAATTCAGGAAGGCGGAACCGCACTTCGCGGTCGAAGGCGCCGGCGCATTCTTCGCCGTTTACGGCTTCCTCGCCTTTTCTTTCATCGTGCTGGTCGGCCAGCATTTGAGAAAACTCGTCGCTCGCAAGGAGACCTATTATGACGAGCGCGAGTAGTCTTTTCTCCGCGCTCGCGATGAACCCGGCGGTCATCTTGACCGTCGGCGCCGTTCTCGGCGCGTTCATTCCAAACGGTTACGCGGCGCTCCGCCGGCCATTGATGCTCGTCTTTGTCAGCGTCAGCGCGTTTCAGCTTTATCGCCTCGGCCTTGGCGAGTACGGCGAACTCTCGTTCTTCGGCGAACCGGCGCTGATGCTGCGGATCGACCCGCTGGCGCGTCTCTTCGCGATCGCCTTTCACATCGCCGCCGCGCTTAACCTTGTTTATGGCTGGCGCCAGCGCGACCGGATGCAGGATCTGGCGACGCTCGCCTATCCGGCGGCCGCGCTCGGCGGCGTTCTCGCCGGCGATCTCATCACCCTCTTCGTCTGGTGGGAGATCGCGGCGGTCACGTCGGCGTTCCTCGTCTGGGCGCCGGGAACGCGGGCGACTTTTCTCGCGGGCATGCGGTATCTGACGATCCAGATCGTTTCGGGCGTCCTCCTCCTCGCGGGGATCGCCCTCGTCTTTCGGGAGACCGGGTCGTTCGCGTTCGGCGAGATCGGTCTTCGGGATGCGGACGGGGCGATCAAGCTCTCGGGCCTTCTTGTGCTCCTCGCCTTCGGGATAAAGGCCGCCTTCCCGTTGCTCCACAATTGGGTCCAGGACGCTTACCCGAAGGCGTCCTATGCAGGCGTAATTGTGCTTTCCGTGTTTACCACGAAGCTCGCGGTCGCGAGCCTCGCGCGCGCCTTTCCGGGGACGGAAGAATTGATCGTCATCGGCGCGGTGATGACGATCTTCCCGATCTTTTTCGCGCTGATCGAGAACGATCTCAAAAAGGTCCTTTGCTATTCGATCAACAACCAGGTCGGGTTCATGGTGATCGGGATCGGCTTTGGCACGGCGGCGTCGATCAACGGCGCCGCCGGCTATGCGTTTTCGAACATCATCTTCGAAAGCCTCCTCTTCATGGCGGTCGGCGCCGCGATTTATCGGACCGGCACGTCGAAGGCGACGGAGCTTGGGGGCCTCTACAAGACGATGCCAATCACCATGGTCTTTTGCCTCATCGGCGCCCTGTCGATCTCGGCGTTTCCAGGCTTTGCCGGCTTTGCGACAAAGGGCCTCCTCATCGACGCCGCGGGCGAGGCGAACGCCTTCTGGATCTGGCTCGTGATGCTGTTCGCGTCCGCCGGGGTTCTCGAACACGCGGGGATCAAGATCCCGTATTTCACGTTTTTCGCGCATGACAGCGGCAAAAGACCGAAGGAAGCGCCGCCCGAAATGCTGCTCGCCATGGGCATATCGGCGTTCCTTTGCATTGCGATCGGCGTTTATCCAGAGCCCCTTTACGCCCTGACGCCCTATCCCGAAGCGCTCGCGGATTATCATCCCTACGCCCCCTATCACGTCGTCGAGCAGCTGCAATTGCTGCTGTGGGCCGTGCTCGCTTTCGCGGTCCTCATCCTCGTCAAATGGTACCCGGCGGAGGTCGCGTCGACCAATCTCGACACCGACTGGCTTTATCGCGTGCCGGGGCGCGGGCTCCTTTCGTGGGCGATGGCCGCCGGTCGCGCGCTCTGGCGTTTCCTCTGGCGGTTCGTTTCGGGGCGGTTCGTCGCCGCCATGGAACGAGTTTACGCCGTACACGGACCGGAAGGCGCGCTCGCGCGAAGCTGGCCGACGGGGTTCATGGCGCTGGCGACGGCGATCGTGCTCGGCGTCGCCCTATTGATCGCTTTTACGTCGTGATCCTTACGCCTTAACCTTAAGTCCTAACCAATTCCTAACCCGATCGGACGAAGTTATCCCACACTTCAATTCAAGTTTTATACTTGCCGTTTGATGGGGGCCTTGCATGACCCCCGGGGGAACTGGAGGCGGCGGACGTGATCGATTGGAGCGGCGGACTAAACATATTCTACAGAAAGCAAGTCGTGAAGGCGGCGCTCGCCGTCGCGACAAAAGCCTGCGCGGTTGCAGCGGTTGAAATGGGGGCGAGACGGAACAAGGCGCCGATCGCCTTCGCGCGCCAGCTCGCGATGTATCTTTGCCATGTCGTCGCCGACATGTCGCTCCGGGACGTTGCGGACGAATTCGACCGCGACCGCACGACGGTCAGCCACGCCTGTCACGCCGTAGAAGACCGGCGCGAATGTCCGATCTTCGACCGCCAGATCGAACATCTCGAAAAAGAGCTTCGTCGTCGCATCAAGGACATGATCTCGAGCGCCATCGCAACGTCCGCGCTGCCGCCGCGCGAGAAAAAGCATTTCCGCCTGTCTGCGTAAGGATCTCAAACTGGCGTGGCAATCCACCGCAATCGCCCGGATGCGGGCGACCATCGAGGCAATTCCGTTGGAGCGCTGCGGCGTCAAATGCGCGGCGAGATCGAGCGGCGCCAGAGCCGCGCCAGCGTCGACCGCGAGAATTTCATCGGGCCGCTTGCCGGAATAGAGCGCGATCAGCAGCGCGACGAGACCCTTGACGATGTGGGCGTCGGAATCGCCGGCGAATTCCAGCCGGCCGTCGACGCGGCGCGGATCGAGCCAGACCTGGCTGGCGCAGCCTCTCACCTTGTGCGCGTCGTTCCGCTTCTCCTCCGGATACGGAGGAAGGGTGCGCCCGAGATCGATGAGGTATTTGTAACGCTCGTCCCAGTCGTCCAGAAACGCAAAATCCGCAACGATGTCGTCAAACCGCGCCATGGCGTGGAGATAGGGGAGGCGGCTGGCGCAGGCAAGGCCGCATGGTTTAGGCTGGCGCGGCACCAACAAGGGAATGCGTCTTGAGAAACTGGATGTTTGGTCTCGCCTTTCAGGCGATCATCGCGATCGTGGCGCCGACGGCGGCGCTTGCTGAGACGCCTGCCTATGCGCTTTCTGGAAGCGCCGTGCACGAGATCGCCGCGGAGAACGGGCGGGCTTACAAACTCTATGTGAAGACGCCGCCGGGCTATTCGCGCCCTGAAAACGCCGACCGGCGCTATCCGGCGATATACCTCAATGACGGCGAATTGTTCTTTCTCGTCGCTTCCGGCGCGCCGCTTTTGTCCTATTACAATCGCGCGCTCGAAGAAGTGATCATTGTCGGTGTCTCCTACGCTGTCGGCGAAGATCCGATCGCAAGCCGTCAGCGCGACCTGACGCCGATTTCGGACGAAAGCTTCAAGAACGAGACGGGCGGCGCGTCCGTCTATCTCGACTTCATAACCAATAAGGCCGTGCCCCTGATCGAGCGCGAATACCGGACTGATCCCGCGCGGCGGACGCTTGCCGGGCATTCCTTCGGCGGCACGTTCGGCGCCTATGTTCTGTTGAAGGAACCAGGCCTCTTCGCCAATTACATCCTGATCAGCCCGGCGCTCTGGTACGCCGATCACTGGATCGCGAGCGAGGAAGATCATTATGCGGAGGACCGTCGCGACATGCCCGCACGCGTCTACATGGCGACCGGCGATCTTGAAGGGCCGAAGGGCGGGATCAAGGGCGTCGATCTCGCCAACGACCAGATCGCTTTCGCCGCGCGTCTCCGCTCGCGCAATTACGAGGGGCTATGTCCTGCGCGACGAAATCCTCGACGACGGCGTCAGCCATTCGACGTCGTTTCCGACCGGTTTCCTGCGGGCCCTCGAATGGATGTTCCCGCCGAAGTAACGCCACCGCCGCCGCCGGTGATCCGGGCGAGCACCGCTTCGAGAAGCGGCGTCATCATGTCGAGGCGGCGCGCCTTGATGACGACGTCCCAGAGCGGTTCGAATTTCTTCCAGCCCGCCGCGTAAAAGAAGTGCTTGGCGCGATGTTTCAGCGTTTCATGCGCGCCGGCGCCTCTCGCGATGTTGGACCAGGCGTAAAAATCGCGATAGGCGCGCCAGTATCCCTCTTCGAGCGCGCGCGGCGATAATCGCGCCGGCCGAAAGACGGTGTGGCGCGTGTCGTAGAGGTCCCAATTTGAATGCAGCATGCGCCCCTCCGCGGTCATTCGCGCATGAAGGCGGGTGCCGGGATAGGGTGTCTGAATGTGAAAGGTGGCGGTCGTCACTCCATTTTCGACGGCCCAGTCGACGGTGCGTTCGAACACGCTCTCGTCGTCGTCATCCATGCCGAAGACGAAGGAGCCGTTGATCATGACGCCGAGATCCGAAAGGCGGCGCGCGACGAGACCGTAATCGCGCGCGAGGTTCTGGCGCTTGTTGCTGTCCCTGAGATTTTGCGGGCTGAACGTCTCAAACCCGACGAAAAGCGAACGCAGCCCCGCCGCCGCCGCACGCTCGACAAGATCGCCGCGCAGAACGGAATCGACCGTCGCGGCGCCCTGGAAAAGGCGGTTCATCCCGCGCATGCCTGAAAAGAGCGCTTCGCCGAATCGCCGGTCGCCGAAGAGGTGGTCGTCGAGAAAATAGAGATGGCGACCGGGCAGGCGGTCGATCTCGGCGAGCGCGGCGTCGACGCGCTGCGTGTAAAAGCTCCGCCCGCCGTCGAAGAACGCGTCCTTGTAGCAAAAGTCGCAATGCTGCGGGCATCCGCGCGTGACGACGATCGAATTCGGCACGAGATAACGCTCGCGCTTGATGAGATCGCGGCGCACCGGCGGCAGCGTCTCCAGCGTCCGCCCGGAGGTCGATGCGTAGCGCGGTCTTGGCGCGTCGGCGCGAAAATCCTCGAGGAATTGCGGAAAGGTCTGTTCGCCGGGTCCGAGGAAAACCGTATCCGCATGCGCCGCGGCCTCCTCGGGAAGCGCGGTGACGTGAAGACCGCCGAGCGCGACATACGACCCCTTCGCACGGTAACGGTCGGCGATCGCGTATGCGCGGTAGGCGTTGGTGATGTAAACTTGGATGACGACGAGGTCAGGCGCATCGTCTTCGGACCATGTTTCGACGTGATCGTCGACGATCTCGGCCTCGTCGTCGTCGTTCAGGAAAGCCGCCAAGCGTCGCGAGGCCGAGCGGCGGAAAGAGCGAATATTTGATCGGCCGGAAGAGCGGGCTCTTGGCCTCGGTCAGGGCCGGCAGGATGAATTTGACGCGCAATCGTCTCCCCATTTTTGTCGCCCGCATTTCGTCGCGCGGAAGAAGGGCGGCGTCGGGGCGGCGCTGCGTCCGCCAATTGGCGATGTCGGGGCGTTCGCCGCCCTAATTCAGATCGACGGCGTGCGCCTTGAGGGCGACGAGGGGCGCGATCTCAAGCGTCTTTGCATGCGTCGCCGGCGGACCGCGCGCCGCTTCCGCGCAGGTGCGGCCCCCAATGAAAATTTCCCTGAACTCATCGCGCCGCGACGATTTCCAGCTCACCAGTCCTTCAGCGGCCAGTCGATGGGCGAGGGCGGCGGCCAGGGAAGACTTCCTTCATCGAGTCGCTGCGCGAAATTCGGTGTCGCCTCAAGGTCGAAAAGCGCGCCGCAGTAACAGCGATTGGTGGCGCGGACGAGGATCATGCCGCCGAGCGGCAGCCGGTCGATTTCGGCCGCCGCCGCATTCGCCGCAGCGCGGTCGCCGAAGACAGCGGCCGCCACGAGAAGTCGATCCGGATTGTGCTCAAGCGCCGGTCGAAGGCTCTCCCATTCGATGGCGCGCCCTGCTGCAGCCGGTACCATGATGCCGACAATTGAGATGCCTTCGGCGATTCCGCTTGCGTTGAAGTTTCCGGCGACGAATTGCGCGTCAGCCTCCTCAAACCGGCCCAATGCGAGGTAGGCGAGGATGCGCGTGAACGCCAGGCTGCGACTTTCGCCGTTCGACGCTTCCGCCTGATCTGCGAACTTCAAAGCCTCGTCAGGCCGGCCCGCATAAACCGCAGTTTCGGCGGCGTCCAGCCAATGCCCGGCGAGCGGGTCGCATCGAGTAACCTGGAGTGCTCTTTGATGCACGGTGTCTGCATAACCGAAGACGCTTGCGGGTTGAGCTAGCCATAGGCTCGGTCTGCAATTCTTCGCGGCTGCGTAAGCGCGCGCGATCTGCTGATTGAGGCCGCGCCAGTCCGGCGAAATCGTCGTTCGCAGCGCCTGGATGGCGAGGCGCTGACCCGGATCCATTTCAAAACGGTAGGCCGCGTCAAGATCGGCGGCGAGGCGGCGCGCCGCCTCTTCAGCCGTGACGCCCGCAGCCGAGACGAAGGTGCGACCGGCGCCTGGCGCCTCGTCCATCAGGATGTGCCCATAAAGATCGGTGTGCAGAAAATAAGCTGCCGCGAAATCCGGTTTGCGGGCGATCGCCGCCTCGAATTGGACATTGGCCTTTTTCAGCGTCGGGATCATTGGCGCGTCGCTGTGCGCCAAGGCCCACAGGCTTCGCCCGCGCTGATAGGCGAGGAACGCTTCGACATCCCGGACGCCGACATCGGCCATGAGCGTCCGCTTCCGTTCGTCCAGAAGCACGCCAAGAGTACGCGCGACGTTTTCGGCAATGTCCGTCTGCGCGGCGAACACGTCATTGAGGGGCCGGTCGTAGGTTTCAGACCACAAATGAAAGCCGTCGGATGCGCGGATCAGCTGTGCTGTGATGCGGACTTTATCGCCTGCGCGGCGGACCGAGCCTTCGACGACATGGGCGACGCCGAGCGTCGCCGCGATCTCGGGGATCGGCGTGTCCTTGCCTTTGAAGTGGAAGGCCGACGTCCTTGCCGTGACGAGAAGATCCGGCAGCGTCGCCAGCGCATTGATGATCTCTTCGGTCAGCCCGTCGGCGAAATAGCCGTCGTCGGCGCCGGACGACAGCGCAAGAAAAGGCAGCACCGCGACGGATTTTTCTTTGACGTCGATCGGCTTGTTCAATACCGGCGCCCCGTCAGGCGCGGTATCGGCAATCGTTGCGGACGCGGCGGCAGCCGGCCCGGCATTCGGGCGCGTCAGATAGACGGAGCCGGCTGCCGCTAGCGCGACAAAGGTGATAACCCCGATCGCCAGCCAGTGTTTGCGCGAGAGGATGCGTGCGCGCGCGGAAGGCGCAGGCGCAATCGCGGATGTCGCCGTAGCAACGCCGTCGAGCGCGGCGAGCAGCGTCTTGACTTTGGGCGCGGACGGATCGCCCGGCCAGTCGCCAAAATCGATCGTTTGAATCTGGCGGAAGCCGAGCGGAGGCGTTGCGCCGTCGAGGCTGATCGGAATGAGGATGGAGGCGTCGCGCCCGACGCCCGCTTCGTCCCTGACCCATTTTGATCCGACCGAATGCGGCGACCATACGACGACGACGGCTTTTGCGCTTTCAAGCGCCGCCGCCGTCTCGGCGCCAAAGTCCGCGCCGGCGCGCAAACTCTGATCGTACCAGACGGTCCTGCCGCTCGCTTCGATCGCCGCGACCAGCGGTTCGATGCGCGCGAGATCTTCCCGGGCGTATGATAGGAATACGTCGGCCATGAACTGCTTTGGTCGCTCCCGTTGGTCGAGGTCTTATACAGTGTTTCCGCCGGGTTCGCGACGCATGCGGAGAAAACCGCCCTAATTCAGATCGACCGCATGCGCCTTGAGGGCGGCGAGGGGCGCGATTTCAAGCGTTTTTGCGTGCGTCGCCGCGAGCACGACCTTGGGCGCCTTGCCGGCGTCAAAGGCCTCTTTCCACCGCGCGGCGCAAAGGCACCAGCGGTCGCCGTCTTTCAATCCCGCAAACCCGAACTCCTTGCGCGGCGTCGAGAGGTCGTTGCCAGCGGCTTTGGAAAAGACAAGGAATTCTTCCGTCATCACGACGCACACAGAATGTACGCCGACATCCTGCGGTCCCCAGTGACAGCATCCGGTTCGATAAAATCCGGTGACGGGATTGTCGCTGCACAATTGGAGCGGTCCGCCGAGGACGTTCTTTTGCTGTCCGCCGCCGCCGCCCGCCCGGTCGTCGCGAAACGCCATCGTCAGCGACCTTCTTGCGACGCCGCCTCGGCCGCCGACTTCGCGCCCGCTTCAACCGCGATCGTCGATCCGTCGGCGAACTGAAGCGAGAGGCTTGTCGTCGAACCCGCCGCGATCGGCGCTGAAAGGCTCATCAACATCGCGTGCTTGCCGCCCGGCGCGAACACGACGCGCTCGCCCGGCGCGAGGATGATGTCGCCGGTCGGCGCCATCGAGACGACGCCGTTCGCATCGCGCGTCGTTTCATGGAGTTCAACGATCCCGGCGGCGGGTGTCGAAAGCCCAGTCAGAGTGACGTCGGTCATCGAGCCGTTGCAGAGCGTGAAATAGGCGGCGGTCATGGCGGAAGCGTCCGCCTGCTCGCGCACAAAGGCGTCGCTCGCGCTGACGCCGCCGCCCTCGCTCGCGTCGCAGGAGAGCGCCTTGCCGGCGGGCGGCTCCACTTCTCGCGAACAGGCGGCGAGGGCCAGCAGGCCGATCAGGGCGGGGGAGAAACGCATGGGGTAGACCTTTCTGACATCTTATCCGCGGAACCCTAGACCCCGGACGCAGGGGCCGCAAAGCCGTCGGAGCACCGCGCCCGGGTTTGCCTTCGACGCCGATAGCGCTAAGAGAGGCTCGGCATTTGGGAACTTGACGATGGACGCTTTCGAGATCGCGCGCCTGCAAGCCTATTTCCGGACGAAGTTCGGCCTTGGCAATCTTGCCGTCCGGGGGCGCCCGAACAAATCCGATTCGGCGGAAGTGTATTTCGGCGACGAATTTCTGGGCGTCATCTTTCGCGACGAGGAAGACGGCGACCTTTGCTACCAGTTCAACATGGCGATCCTCGACGAGGACCTTCCTGACCGGACCTGACGCCCGCGCAGTTGAGGAGACCGCGCGGTGACCGAACGGCGTCAGGGGCTCATTGGCGGAATCGCGGCCGAACGGCCGATCCTCGCCGCATCCGTTTTTTCGTTCGGGGCCGCCGCCCTTGCCGCGGTCGGGTACCGCGAGGCGACGCTTTCCTATTCGTCGGCTTCGATCGCCTTTCTCGCCGCGCTCTTCATCATGGTCGTCGCGCCAGCGAGCGTTGCGGCGATCGCGCCGAGGAATTTCTGGCTGCGGTTCATTTTCGCCAGCTTCGCGGCGGGCCTTTTTCTCGCGGTTCGCCGCGTCGTCATCCAGAGCGAGCTGACATTCGGTCCGTTCGACGTCGGCCTTGCATTGCTGTTCGCTGCGGCCGGCGTCTTCATCCTCGCAGCGGCGGCGCCCTTGTGGCGCTTTGCCATCGGCGGTTCGCAGATCGGTCTTGCGGCGGTCATCCTTGGGACGGCGGGCGCGCTCTCGGTCGTCGCGATCGAAACGAGGAGCGGCGAGGTTGAAACCGCCGGCGCCGCGCTGGCGCTCGCGGCGGGGCTCGGCGCCGCATTGTCGGTTCAGATCGCCGCGGCGTTCGCCCGGAATTTCGCCGAGGGCGGCGACAATGTTTCGGCCGCCGCCGCCGCCGCGCGCGACACGTCGGCGTCGGCGATTTTTGGGCTCGCTGTCGGCGTTGCTGGCGTCGCGGCGATGCAGGCCAATGCCGGCGTCTCGGCTGAAATCATGCTGTCCGGCGTGCGCGTCGCCGCCGCGGCGATCGGATTTTGCGTCGCCGCGCCGCTCTTCCTGCTCGCCGGCGCCCTTTCACTCAAGTCGAAGACGGAGGCGACGGCGGTCAAGGAAAATCGCCGGCGCAGCGCCTTGCGGCCATTCCTTGCCTTCGCCTCTGCGACGCTTCCCCCCAGCAGCGCGCTTGCGGCGACGGCGATCCTCATCATCGGCGGCGTCGTCGCGGCGTTTGAAACGACGACGCCGCCCGGCCTTGGCGAAATCGGCGTTGCGGCCGCGACCGCGCTCTTCGCCGGCATCGCTTTTGTTTCCCTGCGCACGGCGCTGATGACGACGATCCTGCTTGTCGTCGCTGGCCGCATCGTCGCCTGGATTATCGAGGCCGCGGCGCCGACGGCGCCCACCGATGTCGCGCGCACCGTCGCGTGCGTCGTCGCCGCCGCGCTCTATCTCCAGATTTTCATCGCCTGGCGCGACCGTCGGCACATGCGCCGGAAGGCGCGCGAAGTCGTGTCGATGACGATCGCCGACAGCCTGTTCCCCACCATCGCGGCGAGCGTCCTCGCGGTCGCCGCGCTCGGCGCCAGCGAAGCGGCGGGCGTCTGGAGCGAAGGCGTCGAAGCGGCGCTCTATGCGGGCGGGCTCGCGCTTGTCGGGCTTGTCGCCGCGCCGCCGCTGATGACCGCGACCAGCGCGCTTTTCGGGCGGAACTGACGCGCCGCGCCATCCTTGACATACGTATGTCAAGTACGATATGTCTAGACATATGCGCACGACCGTCCGCCTGCCCGACAGCCTGCTCGCCATTGCCAGGAAAAAGGCGCGCGAGGACGGGACGACCTTGACCGCGCTGATCGAGGAAGGGCTGCGCGCCCTGGTCCAGACGCCGAAGCCGCCGCCCAAACGCAAGAAAACGCACCTGCCGATCTGCAGGGCTGGCGGCGGCGTTTATCCCGGGATTGATCTCGTCAAGACCTCGCTCCTCGAAGAAATCGACGATCTCGAACGTTACGGGCAACCCGAAAGGTGATGCTTCCCGACGTCAACGTCCTGATCGCTGCTTTACGAAATGATCATGCGCACCACGGCATCTGTCGGCCCTGGCTCGAATCGGTCGTGGACGGCGGACAGCGTTTTGGCCTCAGCCGTCTTGTTCTGTCGGCCGTCATCCGCGTATCGACAAATCATCGCATTCATCCTAGGCCGACGCAGCGGGCGACCGCAATCGGATTTTGCCAGGCATTGCTCGACCACCCGAACGCAATCTCGATTGAGCCGACTGAGCGGCATTGGCCAGCCTTCACGCGACTGATGACGGAAGCCGATATTGTCGGGCCGCGCGTCACTGACGCGTGGTTTGCGGCGCTCGCGATTGAACATGGCTGCGAGTGGGTGACGCTTGATCGCGACTACGCGCGCTTTCCGGGCCTTCGATGGAGTGCGCCGGGCGCGGCGTGACCTTACTCCAGCCTGTTGCGATCGCGGAACGTCACGATCTGCAGCTTGTCTTCGCCGACATGGTCGCGAACGGTCTCATGCAGATCGACATGGTGGAAGCGGGTCCATTCCTTGGGCTGCAGGACGCTCAAGGTTTCCCTGGTCGCGTGGCGCATGATGACGAGGTAGGCCGCCGCGATGAAGAACATCGACAAAGTGGCGATCTCGCCGCCGACATGAAAGCCCGCGATCTCCGCGCCGGCGGCGACCGCGAGCGCGATGAGCGCCGACAGCGCCATGCCGGCGACGCCGTAAAGCGTCGTGTTGCGGCGGATCTGATAGAGCTTGTTCCTGACCGTCATTTCGCAAAAGAGCAGGCGCATCGCGAACCACTGATAGGCGATGGTCCAGAGGCCCGCTTCCTCCTTCAGCGCGTCGGCCTGGGGCATCCGCATGTTGCGCTCGACATTCATCGCGCGCCGTTTGGCGACCTGGAAATTCTGGTTGATGCGCGAGAATTTCGACGTGATGTAATTGTCGAGACCGAGAAGGTTTTGCTGCTGCGTCACCTTGTAGGGCCAGTGATAGAGCAGCATCAGCGCGCCGAGCGCGGCGATGAGCGCCATCGCCTCGATCAGGAAGCGGTCGGCGCCGAAGGCCGCGAGGGCGAATTGGGCGCGGAACGCAGGTCCGGCGAGCGTGGCGAGGGTCAAGGCGCCGCCGATCGTCAGCAACAGGAGCGCTGGCGCGTAAACGAGAAAGAGCCTTGCCGTGTTGGCGTTCAGCTGCTTTTCGGAAACGGTCCATGATGGCGAGGAATTTCGCATCCGCCGCGCCGTCTTCGCGCCCGAGCACCGCATCGATGAAATCCTGCTCGACTTCCTCATAGAAAAAATCCGAGCGCGTGAAGAGCGGAAACGGGTAGGTGTAGAATTTCGCCGCCTGCGCCGCGTAATCGCGCGCTTCCTCGATCGTCAAGTCGGCTGCAGTCCGCTCGACAAGCGTCGGGCGCGGCAGGCGCTTGAAGAACAAGGACCGCCCGTCGGCGACCTCGCGCTCGTCCTCGAAATGCCGGGCGGCGTCGCCTGCCTCTTTCGCGACAAGGCCCGCGCCGCTTTTTTCGACGGTTCTGAGAGAGGGCGCGCCGAAGAGACGCGCAAACGCCCGGAACGGCGCCATCAGCAAACGGAGGATCAGCGAGACCATAAGCGACCTCTCTCCCTTTCGCCTGACGTGGCGACGGGAGGGAGGCCCTTCAAGAGCCAAAGCGTCAATTGCGAAGGGTGATCGGGCCCTTGGTGCGGCGCAGGATCGACTGGCGAAGCGTTTCCGCCTGCGCTTTTAGGGGCGCCGGCGTCGACTTCGCGGCGACAAGACGGTCGATGAGGGCGATAGCGGCGGCCGGATTTTGCTCGCGGCCGTCGCCTTCAAAAAGCGCGACGGCGTAGAGGAACGAGGATTCCGGATCGCCTGCGCGCGCGCCAAGTTCGAACCAGTCGGCGGCGCTTCCTTCAGCATCGCCTCGATGGACGATGAGCCCCATCGCCGCGAAAGCGGGCGCAAAGCCCGCTTCGGCCGCCTGCTTCATCAGGCGCGCGGCTTTATCCGTATCCGGAGCGCCGAGAACCGCCCCATCATGCATCAGCGCGAGATGATAGGCCGCTTCGCCGTGGCCTTTTGCGGCGGCGCGCGCGAAATTCTCCGCCGCCTTGGCGTAGCTTTGCGTGATGCCGTCACCATTAAGCCTTGCGACCCCGAGATAAAAATCGCCGTCGGCGTCGCCGCGCGCGGCGGCTTTCGCGAAATGATGCGCGGCGGCGGTCGCGTTCTGCTGAACGCCGACGCCTTCCGCATACATGACGCCAAGCCGAACGTCCGCGCGCGGATCGCCTTGCGCCGCCGCGAGGCGGAACCAGCCGGCGGCGCGTTCGTAATCCGGGTAGACGCCCGTTCCGTCAAAGGCGAGGAGGCCGAGCGCAAGCTGCGCGTCGGCGCTGCCTTTGATGGCGGCGTCGCCATAATGGCGAAGCGCGGCGGCGATGTCGGCTTTGACGCCGAGGCCTTTCTCGTAGAGATAGCCGAGCAGATGATTGGCGGCGGCGTCGCCCTTTTTGGAGAGCGGTTCCGCAAGGGCGCGCGCCTTGGCGTACTGGCCCTTCATGAGCGCCTGATAGGCGTCGTCGACGGGCGTCGTTGAGGACTGTTTCGGGGCGACGATTGCGGGGGTCTTCACCAGCGTTTCGAGCGCCGGGGCGCCCGTCATCAGGCGATCTTGCGCCATTGCGGGACAGTCGATCGACGCCGCGAGCGACGCGACCGCGACAACGCTTAAAGTCCTGCCCATTTCCGGTCCAACCGCCGCCTATTGCAGGGCGGGCCAAGCATTAATCGTGCCCATGGAGCGCGCTCCTCAGCGCGCGGCGGCGATGGCGGCGTTAAGCCTTTTGACAGCGGCCGCCGGCCCGTCGGGTGCTGCCCAGACGGCGGCGGAAACCGCGATGAAATCGGCGCCCGCCTTCACGATCGGGCCGCAATTTTCCGCGTCGATTCCGCCGATGGCGACGCAGGGGACCGTCGTCGCGAAAGCCCAATCCTCGATCAGCGACATCTCGGCGCGCGTCGGCGCCTCTTTCGTCCGTGTCGGGAAGAAGGCGCCGAAGGCGACGTAGTCCGCGCCGGCGCCGGCGGCGTTCATGGCGAGATCGTAGGAATTGTGACAGGTGACGCCGACGGTCGCATCGGGCCCAAGAAGCGCGCGCGCATCGGCGTAGGCGGCGTCGCTCTGGCCGATGTGAACACCGTCCGCGCCAGCGCGTTTTGCAAGGTCGGGCCGGTCGTTGACGAGGAAAAAGGCGCCAGACTCATGAGCGATCGGCAGCATCGCCTCGGCGGCGCGCAGGACATCGTCATCGCTCGCCGCAACGCCGTCCCTCTTCAGCCGCAATTGGAGGCAGGCGACATCGCCCGCGCCAAGCGCCGATTTAAGCGTCTCAACAAAGCCCGCAAGATCGCCGATCGCGGGCGGCGTGATGAGGTAAAGGCGGCATGGCTCGGACATGATCGAGCCCATAGACCAAGACCGGGCCCGATGGAAATCGCGCCGCTACGGCTTTGACGGGCCGTCTCGCCGCGCTTCGTTCCGCCGACGTTTCGCGGCGGCCAGGAATTCGTCGCGCGTCATCGGCCGATCATGAACCCCAAGCACGGTCGCGACTTCAGGGGTCGACCGGACCCACTTCGCCGTTCGTTCGAAAGACGCATTCCACCGGACCGCGTTGATATGATGATCCGCGCCCATGAAAACGCCCGACTTCGGTTCAAAGAGGGCAAGCATGTGATCGACATGCGTCGTCCGCGCGAAGTCGATGACGCGAATTCGTCCCCCGGCGCGATCGGTGATGTCGAAGCCGTCTTCCGGCGCCGCCTGAAAGCGCAGCGCCGCGCTGGCGATCGGCCCTTCCTGCCCCTGAAATTGCGGGCGATTCGACGCGGCGTAGGTCGTGAGCACGGCCTCGTTGGCCGCCGATGAGACGATGGTCGCGCCGGCCTCGACATAGGCGCCGACGCCGCCAGCGTGGTCGGCATGGAAATGGCTTATCACCAGATAGCGGATGGGTTTCTCGCCGGCGACTTTGCGGATTTCAGCGATCACCTGCCGCGTTTGAGGGACGCCGAGCGGGGCCTCGTAGGCGACGACGAAATCATCCATCACCACGAACGGCGCTTGATAGGTTCCGCCGGCAAGTCCCGAAACCTCGTAAACCCTCCCGGCGATTTGCGTCGTGCGCAACTGCGGGGAGGGCGCGGTCCCGCCCGAGAATTCCGCGGGCGGCAAGAAGTCCGCGTCGGTGAAGGTCGGGTTCACCGAAATGTTCGACAGGCGGACTTTTTGAAGCACCGAACCGCGCCGGGTGACCGTCGCGTTCGTCGGGAACACGAGGCCGGCGACGGTTTGGCCGCCGCTGAACTCGACGACGGAAACGACGTCCGCAGCGACCGGATCAGGCGCGATCGTCTCGACGCGCCGGACTTCGCTTCCCGTGCGCGTTACGAAAATCCGGAATCGGGTGACCTCGTCGAATGAAAACTCGACGATGTCCGCGGTCTCTCCGCCCGCGGTCCCCTCGCCGATAAACGTCGCCGAACGGAAGTTCTGCAGCGCGCGTTGAAGGATGAGGGGCGGCGCAAATCGCGCCGAAATCGCCACGGCGCCGCCGGCCGAGAAGGGCGATGGCGCGCCGTCCGCCTTGGTGAAGTCGCGCGGAACGTAGCGGACGGCGTATTGCGTTCCCTCGCGCCAGATGCTTGCGAACGCGCTGTCATATCCGCTCAAATATGTCTGCCGGACAAGCTGGTTGAACCGGGCCCCGGCAAAGTCGATCCGGTTGAGGATCGTTTGTTCGCCGTCGCGGGCCGGATCGCCGATGCGTTCGGCGGCGTACCCCTGGATGTCGTTCGAGACCTCGCCGACGATTTCGAACGAGATCGCATTCATGCCGCGCAGAGCCTGCGCGCCGCCGGCCGCCTGCGCCGCCGCATTGATGACGCCGCGGCCGCGATAGAAGCGATCGACCATCTCGGGCCGCGCGTCCGGCGCCGGATTTGTTTCGGCGAAAGCAGGGATCATCGACGCGAGCGCGCCCGCGAACGCCGCCACGGCAAGAACGGGTCTGATGCGACAAGACATGGGTTGCCTCTCCGAGCTGCGCGTCGATCCGTGCGCAGGTTTGGTGTTGGGTTAAGGGACGGCGGTCCGGGATCGCGGAGCCGACGAGGGCGCCGGGCGCAGGGGAATATTGACCATGCGCATCCGCGCAGGCAATTACGCACTTATTGGTAACCGGTGACTTCGATGCGCGCCCCACCCGTCGATCCGACAACGCCGACGACTGGATGTCCGTTGACGGCCGCCCTCGCGGCGATTGGCGGCAAATGGAGCATGATCTGCCTCTACTGGCTGGCGATCGAGTGTCGGCGCTTCGGCGAACTGCGCAGGCTGATGCCTGGGATTTCGCAAAAAGTGCTGACGCAGACTTTGCGCGATCTGGAGCGCGAAGGCTTGATCACGCGCACGGTGCGTTCGAATTCGCCAGCGCATGTCGACTACGCCATTTCGCGGTACGGCGAGACCGTGAAGCCGTTGATCGAAGCGGTGCGCCTATGGGGCCGAAGCCACCTTGACGGCGTCGCCGGGCGGCGTTCCATAGGAAAGTCAGTCTACGGATGACAACGCCCTCCGTGGCCTCGGACAGCATTGTCGAGGATAGGCGCGCGTTCAACAGCGTTGATCGAAATCAGCCTGAACGAGCGCCTACGCCGCCTGCGCGAGGCCCTTGTCCTCGCCGCGGCCCTTCGCCTGTTCGCGTTCGCTTTGCGTCGCCTTCATCTTCGGGCGCAGCACCGAGTGCTTCACATCATCGGGAATGGCGTCGTAGATCGCCGGCTTGAAGATGCCGAGTTCGGCGCGGACTTCGTCGAGCGGGCGTTTCAGCAAGTCCTCGACGTCGTGCTGCAGAAGGAAGTCGACATTGTCGCCCATGCGCGCGGCCTCACGCGCCGCTTTCAACGCCGGCATCGACCAGCGTTCGAGCTTGATCGCGGAAAGGCCCATGAAGATGATCAAGCGAAGGCCGGGATTTCGCGTCTGGCGGCGCGTGAAAACGAGATTGCAGATCTCGCCCAGGGGATCGCGGCCATAGCCCGTAATGACGTGCCAGAGATCGTGACTGACCTCGAGATGGGTGAAGGTGCGCTTGAACTCGGCGAGTTCGGGATATTCGGTCATCCCGATCCCGGCCTCGTCTGCGGCGTCGATGAGGCCCTGCGGCGTGAAGCCCGCCTCGTCCATGAAATCAACATAGGCCTTGCCGAAGGTGCCCGCCGGCAGCGCGCGAAGGCGCGGGAAATCGCCGAGGATCTCTTCAAGGTTCACCGGTTCCGTCACGACGCGCCGGCCATAGGGCGTTCCGATGAAACGGGTGAAGAGCTTGCGCCCGGAATCGCGGGAAAGCGCGGTCACCACCTCGAACACCTGGCGGGTGTCGTCCTTGTTGGCGATCAGCTTCAGCGACGAGAGGAGCGCATGGAGCGGGCGGAATTTCGGGCTCGGCGGGGTCGCAAAGCCTTGAACGAAAACGAGATCTTCGGGGCGGATGTCGATCGGCGCGGCGGCGGCTTTCATGGGATACCCTGGACGGTTTGGCTGTTTTTGTTACAGGATTACACTGACTAGTTTACTAAGGAATAGTCGCGAAACTGGCGGATTTCAAGGGCGCGTCCTCCATCCCCATGGTAAATTCACCGCAACGATCGCTTGGGCGGGTCAGACCGGGGGTTCATGCGCTTCTTCCTGCCAATCATGCTCCTTTTCGCCGCGTCCTGCGGCGCGCCGGAGAGCCGTCAGATGCAAGCGACCCCGGATCGCGCGGCGGCGGCCGACGAGACCGCGGTGATGTCGGGCGTCGAGGCGCTCATTCGCGACTGGAGCGCGTCCGGCGCCGAGGGGCGGTGGGACGATCTTAAAGCGCTGTATGCGGACGATCCGGATTTCTATTGGGTCGAACAGGGCCGCGTCGCCTATGCCGATTACGCCTCGGTCGTCGCCGGCGTCGACCAGGTCGCCGCGATGAACGCCATGATGCGCAGCGACGTCGGGGACATCGTCGTGACGCCGCTCGGCGCCGACAAGGCGTCGTTCCGCGCCCATGTGACGATCGGTTTCGTTTCGACGGAATTTTCTTTCGACTTCGAAGGCGCCTTCACCGGCGTCGCGGTTTTGCGCGACGGACGCTGGCGTTTCCTGCAGGGACATTTATCGAAAGAAGAAGCGCGGTAATGCCCCTATTTCCCGGCGATCGCGGCGCGGCGTTCTTTCGCGTAGTCGGGCCAGACTTCCGTCCAGTCGTAGAACTCCTCGACGCTGAGCGCGCGCGGCGGGATGACCACCCAGGGCTGCTTCGTCGATGTGAAGATGTGGATGTCGGGCGGCAGTAGATCGGGGTTATCCAATGTCCCGACCCGGACGAACTTCACCTTGTCGCTCGAATAATGGCTCCAGAGCGCGAGGCGGCATTTGGGGCAGCGCGCAATTTTCTGGCCGCGCCCGCTCGCCGACGGCGTCAGCACCATCTCGGGCTCGCCAGTCAGCGTCGTCACGCGGTCGCTCTCGATCATTGCGTTCAGCGCGAAGGCCGCGCCCGTCTCGCGCTGGCACCAGCGGCAATGGCAGCAATGAACGAACAGCGGACGGTCCTCCATGCGATAGCGGACAGCGCCGCAGTCGCATCCGCCGTCGGCCGTGAAATGTACGTTCGTCATGACGCCCAGCATCCTTCGAGACACCTTTCTGCGCAAGGCTCCTCAGGATGTGGAAATCTCGCACCTGCAGAACGGCCTCATCCTGAGGAGCGCGTCGAAGACGCGCGTCTCGAAGGATGCGGGGGCGCCTGACCACCGTCGCCAACCGGCGCGAACTTCTCCACGCGCAGCCCCTCCGCGCCCTTGTAATGCGTCATGATGACGGCAAGGTCCGCCGCGTAGTCGCCCGAGGGCGTCAGCGCGCCCGAGAGGCGGATCGTCTTCGTTCCATAGTCGAGAACGCTCATGACGAGGGGAACGCCCGCCGCGAGCGCGATGTAATAAAACCCGGTCTTCCATTCCGTCGTCGCCGCTCTGGTCCCTTCGGGCGGGATCGCGAGGACCATGCGCTCCGCCTCGCCGAACGCGTCCTTCATCTGCTGGACGAGATCGGTTCCGCCCCCCGACTTGCCAGGGCGCCGGTCGACGGGAACGCAGCCGAGCCATTTGACGATCCCGCCAAACGGCCCCGTCGTCAGCTCCTTCTTGCCCATCCATTTCAGCGGAACGCGGTAATAGCCCGCCGCCGCGAGCATGTTGATCCCGTCCCAGTTGGAGGTGTGCGGGGCGGCGATCAGCACCATCTTCGGAAGATCGCTTGGCCAGTCGCCCTCGATCGTCCAGCCGGCGAGCTTCAGATACGCCGTACACAGAAGACGCCAGATTTCGGACGAAAGGCCGCAAAACGGCGCAGGGCGCGCGGTTGCGGGGTCGAAGCGTGTGTGGACAGCGGCGCTCATCCGGCGAAGCATCGGGTGTTCGCGGCGAAAGGGAAACCCTCACCCGCTCGGCTGACGCCTCGCTGGCCTCTCCCAAGGGAGAGGCAAGGGCCGCTTCGCCTTTCCCTTGGGAGAGGTCAAAATCGCGTTTGCGATTTTGGGTGAGGGGCCCTCCGGGCTCAGGGCGTGACGCCGCCATTCGTGATCTTCGGGTCCACCACCAGCGGCGTTCGCCTGCCGCCCTGTTTCACGACGACTCCGAGATTGTAATCCCAGGCGCATCCGCCGAGCGCCGCCGGCGCATGAAAGCGGACCGCGAGCATGCGCGGCTGACCCGGCGGGTTTTCGGCGACGCTGAACGGATCGTTCGGTTCGTCGGCTTTGAGGAAGATCGCCTTGGCGGGATCGCTCTCCCATTCCCATGCGCCGGGTTCGAGGCGGAAGACGATCATCGTATCGCGGTCGAGCGTCATGTCGAACGGCGTCGTCGCCTCCGCCGGCGGCTGGTGTGGGGCAAGCTCACCCGCCATCGCGTTCAATTGCCACGCATAGTCCGCAACGCCGTTCGCGCGTTTGGCTGATCTGACCGCGAACTCGCCGCTGGCGTCGAGTGCAATCGAGACGAGCATGATGTCGTCGGCGGGCCGGCTGTCGTCATTGGCGGGCGGAATGAAATTTAGATCGTCTAACGCGCAGGTTTCAGCAAAAGCGGAGGGGCGAACATCAAAGCGAGCACCGAGGCCGCGCCGAGGCGGAGCGTCATCATCGGATTGCCTTTTTGTTGGAGTGATCGATGAATTCAAACGCAACACGGAACGCGGCTTGAAGCGTAAGTCAAAGCATTCGCATCGGCAAGTCAAATAAAAGCGGCGGGCGCGAGGAAGCGCCATGCGACTCACGAGATTTAAGTTTTCCCGTCAATATCGGTAAAATAAAGAAGTTGGGCAGGCGCAACTACGTCGCGCCTGCCCGAAGAGTTTACATACTTGCCTTTGCCGCCGTTCTTGATCTCAGGATCGAGGATGATGCGCCCGCCGGGGCCGTCGAGCGCGATCGCGTATTGATAGGCGTTTTCGGAGCTTTCCTCGTCGAGGAAGGTGACGCTGCGCTTGTCGCCGGAAACCGATGGCGGCTGGAAGTCCGGCGCGGCCAAGCATTGGCACCGAACATCGGCTCGAAATCCGGCGGTTCGGTCGTAGCGCCAGCCGGCCAGATGGCGATGCCGATCGCCTCAAAGGGTTGCGACGGAAAGCGATAGCCGGCGTTATAAGCGTCATCGCCGAGCGTCACCGTGATCGTCACGTCGCCGGGCGGGAAGCCCGAAAGATCGACGTCGCCGGTGTTCTGGGCGATGCCGCCGGCGCAGCCCCCGCCCGGATTGCAAAAGCCGGCGCTGGCGCTGGCGAAATAAGGCGCGTTGTTGTTCGCCGGGTTGAGGCCGACGGTGACCGTCGCCGATCCGATCGGCGCGGGCCTTACGTTTCGGACACCGGTTCGAAGCCTCGACCTCCGGCTCGACGGCAGGTTCGGTCGCCGCCGTTTCCGGCGCGGCCGGCGTCTCTTCCTTCTTGGCGCAGGCGAAGATCAATGCTGCGGCGCTCGCGGCGAGCAGGAATTTTGTGCGTTTTTCATGGTTTGTTGCCTCCCTTTGACGATCACCGTACGCCTTTTTCACCCGGCTTGAAATGCCCCTCACCCGAAATCGCGAAGGGCGATTTCGGCCTCTCCTGAGGGAGACCGGCGAGCGTTCTTAGCGCGAGCGGGTGAGGGGATTTTCGGATGGCGCCTCACTGCGCCGCCGTAGCGCCCTCGGCAGACGGCTTCAACGCCGGAAATTCCGCCAGCATCGCCATGAAAATCAGGATGCCGATAGCCGGCGGCGAAAAGGCGTCGCGGCGATCGCTGAGGCCTCTCCCGCATCGCCGGTTTTCGAATAGGCCTGGGCGAGGAGCGGTAGCGCCTCCGGGCCATGCTTTCTGGGCGGCCGGTGAAAGCGTGGCGACAATCTCGAGTCCAATTGCTTTCGTACTTATTGTCGAAGTGCGCCAACGCTGCCAGGGCGGCGCAGAAGTTTCGGACATTATGTTCGGATCGGTTTGTTTAGAAATTAGCGGGCTGCAGATCCACAATGAATTTCACTGAAGTATTTGTTGCGTAGTCGTCGTTTCCAGATTCCAATCTTCAAACGGGCTGAAGTTATTTGTGCTCTGCAAGCGTTTGGCCGCTCCACTCTTCTACGTTCGCGTCCCTAGCGACCAAGTGCATCGGCAAGGGATTAGATCTGATCGATTACGTCAATCGAGCTTCACGCTGTATCAAAGCTTCCTTCATAGAAAAAGGACTCGCCAAGGAAGCGCTGGCGAAGAGCCAGTGAAGTCTGTTTCGGCATTCTCGGTCATTCGCAGGATCGCTCGGCATATTGCGGGAAAAGCGAGTTAAGGCAAGTTCGGCGTAGTTGCCCGCTCCGCGACGTGTCCCTGCTGCGAATCGCAATTTGAGCCAGACTATGGTTTGCGATTGAGCCGCTAGGCCCGTAGCGGCATTGCATTGTTTTCGTGCCCAGCAAGAAGCTGACTCTGGTAAAGCGAAATTTCAGCAGCTGCGCATATCATGCGCTTCACCGAGTTTTGTCTGCCGATGCAGCGAATCCGCGAGCCAAGCATAAGATTGCCCGGCGGACAGATCTGTCGGTCGATATCATCTGGGGTTCGTTCGCCGAAAGGCGGATTGCACAATTTCAAGTGACTTCCGGAAATATCCCTCCGCCTCCGCCGCCTCGCCTTGATCCATCGCCAAGCGTACCGAGATTGATTCAGCGCATATTTCACCTCCATCCGCCACTCATCTTTCTCCGGATCAATCGCGACGAGCTGGTCGGCGTAGTCCTTGTACTGAAGGAACTGCTTTTTCGCCAAACCTGCGTCCCCCCGTTGCCAGGCGATATAGCCGACCCAGAAGACCGATTGCGCATGGTCGAAGATCTGCTGCGCGCTGCCGGGATTGCGCTTCAGCAGCTCTTCCGTGGTCGCCGCCGCCTCCTTGTAGCGGGCGAGGGCCGCGTCGAGATTGCCGCGCGTGTTGTCGACTTCCCCAAGCAGCAATTGCACCCGTGCACGGCGGCCGAGCGCGTCCGGGTTGAGCTTGGCGAGGTCCTGCTTGCCATAGAAATCGGCGAGGCGGACGCCGACGGATTCAAGAACGTCGAGCCGCCCGACCGCGTCGAGGCGTGTTCTGAGATCGGTGACCATGTATTCAACAAGGCCTTGCGCTTCGTCGCGCTGGAATTCGGCGTCCTTCTTCGCCGCGACCGCTTCGTTCTTTGCAATAACCGCCGCCCGCCGCTGAAACTCCGCATAGACGGTGAGGCCGGCAAGGACCGCGATCGAGGCCGCCATGGCGCCCATGACCGCGCGCCGTCTTTGCGCGCGGCGTCGGTCGTCGCGCCGCGCGAGCGCGTCGTAGCCGACCCCGAGCATCGCAGCGGCGAGTTTGAGTTTGCCCCCGCGCCAGCCGTCGCCCGCCTCGCGCGCGTCGGCGGCGAGGGGGGCGTCCTCCAACTCCTCCGTCGGCTGAAGATCGGCGCCGACGTTCTGGAGCAGGGTTTGCGGAAAGCACTCTTCCGCCTCGCGCCCCGGCGTCCGCGAGGCGAGCGGGCTCGCCGTCGACGATGAGGGCAGAGAATTTTGTGCGGGTCGCGATGCGTCTTGAACCAGGCGACCTCGTGATTGACCCATCGCGACGTCGCGGCGTTCGGCGAGCAGAGGACGATCAGGAATTCCGAGGCGCCGAGCGCCGCCTCGATCGCCGCGCCGATCGAATGGCCGGCGGCCTCCTCCTCGCGGTCCTTGAAGACGGGATGGAGCGTGCGCCCTTCCGCGACGCCCTTCGGCGCGCGATAGGTCTCAAGCGCATGGTGCAGCCGCTCGCCCCATCGGCGATCGGCCCACGAATAGCTGATGAACGCCTTGTATTTGAAGTCGCTCGTATCGGCCCCCGCGCGGATCGGGGCGAAAGTGCGCCAATCTTTTGCGGTCTTCAAGATCGCCGCCCACCTGCACCTCTCCCAAGGGAAAGGCGAGGGACCCTACCCGCGGACGAGCGAGATCCGGCCTTCGTTCACATGCTGGAGGAAAGCGTCGAAGGAAAGCGTGAAGCGGTTCTGCGTCGCGCAGGAGCAAAGGCCGAAGCCGTTGGCGCCTTTTTCAATATCGTATTCGCCGCGCGGCGCGAGCGCGCGCCCTGGTTCCTGATTCGCGTCGGCGCAGCACGGCACGCTGTCTTTCAGGATGGCGCGTTTGGCGGAAATTGACGACGACATGAAACCCTCACGCAACAACGGCTCGTCTTCGTCGCTCAACGGGATCAAAGAGAGCGCCCTCGATAGCGGCGGACACTCTCAGCCCGATTGGTTTACAATGTGTTGCGAATGCGGCGCCGGCGAGGCGCAGCGGGTCACTTCGTCCAGCGCGCGCTGATGAGGTCCGCTTCAATTTCGGGATCGAGCGGCTCTTCGCCGCCGAGTCCGCGCGCCGCGTCGTCGAACGTCGCTGAGACGCCGCTCCCCGCCGTGCCATAGTCGCCGCCGTTTTGGCCCGTCTCTTCGGCGGCGAACTTCACGACCCATTGTCCGCTTTCGCGACAGGCGATCGCGCGCGCTTTTTCGGCGGCTTTCTCAAGCGTGAACTCCCGGCAGAACGCGCCGTCGGCGTTCTCGAAGCTGAGCACGAGCGTTGCGACGCGTCCGCCGCCGATGGCCGCGTTAACGCCGCTCGGCGTCGTTTCGATCGCGGCGCTGAGCGATCGGTCGCGCAACGGTCCGGCGAGCATGACGTCGCCGCGGCCGCCCCCCGCCGCCATCACGCCGATCCCGACGCCAAGGCCAAGCGCGAGCGCCGCAGCGAGCGGCAGCGACCAGCCCGCCGGCGCCGCGCGCCTGCGGAGCGGGATCACGGTGTTCTCGTACGCGGATTCCTTCAGCATCGCGGTGACGGAGGCCGGCATCGGCGCCGCATCGACGTCCGCCATGGCGCGCACCAGCGCGCGGTTGATCGCGCCGAAAGCGGCGATGCGCCGCTGCAGCCTCGGATCGGCGTCGATCGCCGCGTTGACGCGCGCGCGTTCCGCGCCGTCAAGTTCGTCGTCGAAATAGGCCGACAGCTGATCGTCGGTGACGGTCATTCGCGCAATTCCCGGCTCGATACGGACGCAGCGGAAAGGGCGGGCGGGGCGAGACGCTCGGCGAGGGCGGCTCTGGCTCTTGATATCCGGCTCATGACGGTTCCAATCGGGATGTCGAGCATCTCGGCCGCCTCTGCGTAGGAAAGGCCCTCGACGGCGACGAGCGACAGCGCCGACCGCTGGTCGTCGGGAAGCCCGGCCATGGCGCGGCTGACTTCCGCAACCGATATCGACCCGAGCGCGACACGTTCCCCGTCAATCCTTTCTTCCGCCTCCAGTTTGCCTTCGCTGACGGCGGCGGACCGCACGCGACGGCTTCGGATCTCGTCGATCCAGAGATTCCGGCACACCCGGAAACTCCATTTTCGGATGTCCGCATCTTCGGGCGCGCCCCGCGACAGGAGCCGTTCGACGGTCGCCTGAAGCAGATCGTCCGCGTCGGCGCGCGTTCCCGTGAGGGAATAGGCGAACCGGCGAAGCTGCGGCAGCAGATCCGTCAGCCCTTTTCTCAGCGCGCTGTCCGAAATCCGCATCCGTTATCCAGTTTAACGCCTCCAGGAGGGTCTTTATTCCCGAAATTCAGGAAATAATTCCGCGCCCCGCCCGTCATCAGCATCAAGTCCGTCCCAGCCTTGGTCCGAACTGACGCCGCAAACGGTCATCAAGGGCTGAAGGGTCGGATTTTTCGCTGTAGGTTGCAAGCGCCGGTCAAGGCCGGCGGGCAAAGGGTTAACAGGCATGAGCCGTCTTTCTCCCCTCCTTCTCGCCGCGTCAGGCGCCGCGCTCCTCGTGCTGTCGGCGCCGTCCTTTGCGAAGTCGGGATCGGGCGGCGACGCAACGCCGGACGACAAGATCGAGGACAAGATCGAAGACGACATCGAAGACGATCTTGAAGACAAGCTTGAAGACGATATCGAGGACGACGTCAGGGACGATATCGAAGACGACATGGATGACGATCTCGACGACGAAATCGAAGACGAGCTTGAGGATCGCGCCGAAGACGACCATCTGGATAAGTCGGAAGACCATGCGCGCGACAGCGTCGAGCAAAAATCCGCTCGTCACGAGGATCGCGCCGCCGACGGCGCCAGGGACGTGGCGCTCGATCAGGCGAAGGCGGATTTCGAGGCGGCGAAAGACTTTGCCGATACGGGCCGCGACGTCGGCCGAACGGAAGCGCGCGCCGCGCGCGACGCCGCGCTTGCAGCGCCCGGCGCCGATGAAGAGGCGATCGACGCCGCCTACAAGGAAGCTGTGAAAGCCGCCGATCTTCAGCGCGACACAGCGCGCGACGCGGCGGACGCCGACTACCGCGCCGCCCTCAATGACATCGTCGGCGGCAATTCCGGGCACGGATCGAACGACGATGGCGACGTCCTTTTAAGCGCCGCGCGTCACTTCGAAGGCGCGCTCGACGCCAATGGCGACGAGATCGCGCGCGGCGAATGGCTGGTTCTCGCGACGCCTGAAGAGATCGACGCGATCTCGCGCCGGGGGTTCGCCATCAAATCGGTCGAACCGCTCGGCGGCCTCGGGGTCTCCATGGCGCGGCTTGAAGCGCCGGCGCGTTTCGATTTGAAGGCGAGCGCGGCCTCGATCCGCGAAGGCGCGCCTGAGGCCGAAATCGATTACAATCACGTCTTCTATTTTCCGAACGCTGCGGAATCGGCGAGCGCCAGACGCGGCGACGCGCCGTCATCGCTGATGCGCCTTGCGCGCGCGTCGCGCGGGCGGGGCCTTAAAATCGGCGTCATCGACACTGCGGTCGACGGCGCGCATGCGACGCTGAAATCGGCGCACCTCGTCGCCCGCGATTTCGTTCCCTATGCGACGATAAAGCCCGCGGATCACGGAACGGCGGTGGTTTCGATCCTCGCGGGCGAGGACGGCGGCTATCTCGGACTGGCGCCGATGGCCGACATCATCGCGGCTTCCGTCTTTTTCGAAGGCGCGGGCGGGCGCGCGTCGGCGACGACCGAAAGTCTCGTCAGGGCGCTCGACTGGATGGCCGAAATGAAGGCGCCGATCGTCTCGATGAGTCTCGCCGGCCCGCCGAACGCCATTCTTGAAGGCGCGATCACGCGCGCGACCAAGGCGGGCGTCACCGTCGTCGCCGCCGCCGGCAATGAGGGGCCGGCCGCACGGCCCGCTTTTCCCGCCGCCTACGCGGACGCCGTCGCGGTCACCGCCGTCGCCAAAGACGGCCATGTCTACCGCCTCGCCAATCGCGGGGATTATGTCGATATCGCAGCGCCAGGCGTCGCGGTGCGCCATGCGCGCAAGGGCGGCGGCTATGCGTCCTCCTCCGGAACATCAATGGCGGCGCCCTTCGTCGCCGCCGCGCTCGCTGATCTCCGCCGCGACGGCGCGCGATCGGCAAGCGACGCCGTCCGCATGCTGATGGACAATGCGCAAGATCTTGGCGCGCCGGGCAAGGATCCCGTCTACGGCGCCGGCCTCGTCAGACCGGTCGAAGAATAGGGCCGCTTCCTTCTCTCTCCCTTGATCCTTCGAGACGCGACGCTGCGCGTCGCTCCTCAGGATGAGGAGGGAAGGCGGGGAGGGTTTCCTGGCTTCGGGTTAGAGGCGCGCGCCGAGCCTTAGTCCCGCGACATTCTGTTTGTAGTCAGCGCTCGGAAGGTTTGACGCGTAGTCGCCATGTTCGAATTCGGCGCGCAGGAACGCCCAGCGATTGATCGGCAGCTCAAGTTCGGCCTGGAAACGGTCGCGCTTATCTTCCCGCAGCGCCGCGATCGACGGCGTGATCGCTTCATAGCCGCGCCGTTCATGGCGCCAGCCGAGCGAAAGCGCCGCGTCCTCGCCGCCAACATCGAAGCGCTGCGAAAAACGGACGCGGAAATTGTCGGATTTATAATCGAACTCGTCGCTGACCGCGTTGTCGATTTCGCGCTCATAGCCGGCGGTGAAATAGGATTTGACGCCGTTGAGGAAGAGATAGACGTCGCCGCCATAGGCGTTCCGCTTTGAATCGCGCAACGGATCGACGTCGAAATTGCGGTCGGAAAAAGTATAGCCGGCCCGCGCATAAAGCATGTCGCCGAAAAACGCCGCGGCGTAAGGATTGACCTGATGCATGGTCATGAACGGATCGCCGCCGAGCCGCGCATAGGCGAAGCGATAGGCGGCGCCGACTTCGAACAGCTTGAAATCCTGACTGACTTCCGCGGTCGCAAGATGCGACTGCACGTCGAAGGCGGTGAAATCCTTGTGGAGGGACTGCGAAAACCCGTAGCCGAGTTCGACCTCGGTCCGGAGGCCGACGGGGATCGTCGCCTCAAGATCGGCGTCGATGACGGCGGCGAAATCGTCAGCGCCGGTGTTCTGATCGACGTCGTTGACCGAGACGTTGCTGTCATATTCGACGCCCGCAGCAATTTCCGCGTCGAAGGACGGGCCGTCCTTCGGCTTTTCCTCATCGACGCCGGCCGAATGCGCCGGCCCCGCAATCGCAAACGCCGCCGTTGAAATAAGCAATGACCGGAGCCGCATGATCTGATCCTCGAAAATTGCGCCGCAGTTCCCCGGCAACCGCCGCGAACAGAATCAGAGGTTGCGGAGCAAGACAATCGCCGGGGTGACGTTTGGGTGGAATGGTTTATTCCGCGGGGAATGGATTTGATGAATTGGCGGAAAGGATCCGACGCTCCGGCCTTCGCCCTTGGAAGCGCGCCGCCTCAGCTTCCCCCTCACTGCCGCGCGCTGAGCCGCGCCGTCCCGCGTTCGGAAAGGACGAGCGTTCCCTCCGCGACTTTGATCCGGTCGACCGCGTCGAGCGCCGCGAAAAAGCGCGCCTCTTCCTCTCCAACGGGTCCCGGGCAGGCCATTTTCGTTGAGAAGATATTGGTGATTTCGATCCGGTCGCCCTTGAGCGTCGTAGCTTCCGCCCCAGGAATTGCAGGGCCCGCGCCCGGAGACAGCGCCCTCGCCATTAAAGAGAAGCGTCGGAACGCCGGCATTGACGGGCGCCGCGCCGTCGATCTCGAAGACGGTCCAGACGACGGACGCAAAAGCGCTGTCGTCGCCCTTCGCAGTGTCGCAGGCGGAGAGGGCGAGCGCGGCGGCGGAAGCCATCAGGATACGGAGCATCGGCGTGACCTTTGGGTTCGCTTTCTATTGATCATAGCCGCGCTCCTCATCCCCGTCTCGCATGACGCGGCGGAAGGCGTCGGCGAGTTCGCGGTAAAAGCCGAGGAGCCGCCCGCTTTCGGAATAGGTGACGGCGGCGTAAGCGCCGTCGAGCGGTTCGGCCGGCAGGTCGGAATGCGCGGCGGTCATGAAAGACTTCCATATCAGCGCCGGGATCGTGCCGCCGGTCACCGTCTTCATCGGCTGGAACCCGTCATTGCCGACCCAGACGCCGGTCGTCATCTGGGCGGTATAGCCGATGAACCAGGCGTCGCGGTAATCGTTTGTCGTTCCGGTTTTGCCGGCGGCTTGCCGGCCGCCGAGAAGCGCGGCGCGTCCGGTGCCTGAAATCATCACCTGGTAGAGGACATGCGTCACGTCGCGCGCGATGCGCTTGTCGAGGATCGCCGCCGGCGTTCTCTCGTTGCGGCGATAGAGAACCTTGCCGCGTCCGTCCGCGATCTCGAGAATGGCGTAGGGGCGAACGCCAGCGCCGCCGTCCGCAAACGGAATATAGGCGGCGGTCAGCTCTTCAAGCGTCGCTGAAAATCCGCCGAGCGCGATGCCCGCCTCCCCCGTCGGTATTTCCGATGAAATCCCGAGGCGGCGCGCCATTTCGATCACCTTCTTGCGGCCGATCTTTTCGGAAACCTGCACGGCGATCGTGTTGATCGATTTCGCGACCGCTTCGGTGACGCGCATCGAGCCGCGATATTGATTGTCGTAGTTCATCGGCTTCCAGCCGGCGATGTCGATCGGCTGATCGACAAATCGCGAGGAGGGCGTGACGCCGTTTTCAAAGGCCGCCGCGTAAACAATCGGCTTGAACGAGGAGCCCGGCTGGCGCTTGGCTTGCGTCGAGCGGTTGAACTGGCTTTCAAGATAGCTTCGTCCGCCGACCATCGCCCTTACCGCGCCGTCATTCTCATAGGCGATGAGCGCGCCTTCGACCGCGCCTTTGACCTTGGCGTCGACGTTGAGCCCGGTCCGCACCGCGGCTTCCGCGTCGCGCTGGAGTTTCTGGTCGAGCGTCGTTCTGACGACGATGTCGATCGCGTCGGGGCCGGCCAGCACACGCGCCTTTTCGGCGACATAGTCAAAGAACCAGCCGACGCCGCTGTTGTCGCTTCCCGCCGCGATTACCGGCGGGTTGCGGCGCGCTTCATGCGCCTCGAACTCGGTGATGTCGCCGGTCTCGCGCATGTTGTCGATGACTTCGAAGGCGCGGTCCTGCGCGCCCAAAGGATTTTGCGTCGGCGCAAGAGTTGAAGGCGCCTGAGGCAGACCGGCGAGAAGCGCCGCTTCGCTGAGCGACACGTCGCGCGCCGACTTGCCGAAATAGGTTTCGGCGGCGCGCTCGACGCCATAGGCGCCGGCGCCGAAATAGATGCGATTCAAATAGAGCGAAAGAATCTGGTCTTTCGAATACCGGCCTTCCATCCAGAAGGCGAGCATCGCTTCCTTCGCCTTGCGGATGTAAGTCTGCTCCGGCGTCAGGAAGAGATTGCGCGCCAGCTGCTGCGTGATCGTCGAGGCGCCTTCGGTGCGCTTGCCGCCGGACCGGACATTGGTGACGATCGCGCGCATGACGCCTTTGAGATCGACGCCGCCATGTTCGTAAAAGCGGCGGTCCTCGGTCGCGAGAAACGCCTTGATGAGAAAGGGCGGAAGCTCGCCGACGGCGACCGCCTCGCCATAGCGCGCGCCGCGCGCAGTGATCTCGCGCCCGTTCCTGTCTTCGATGATGATCGCCTGCGTGCGGTTCAGCGCCCAGAGATCCGCCCCTTCTTCCGGCCACGGAGCAATGACGAGGAAGGTGAGGGCGAGGCCCGCGATCGCGCCGATGAAGCCGAGCGAAACGCCGAGATTGACGAATTCGCGCAAGCAGCGGGCGGCGTTTTTTCGGCGCCGGCTCGGTTTGCGGCGGGTCCGGTTCCTCGGCGAACGGGGCGGCTTCGAAATTCGCCGCCGGTCGATCGGCGCGCTTCTTCGGCGAGATGCGCGTCCGCGTTTCTTCGCTCGGCGGCGCCGACGCGCCCTCCGCGCTGAGCCGGCGCGCGACGATCGGCGGCTCGCCCGCCGGTTCGACGACGGCTGAGGGCGCCTCTTCAGCGACGGTCGGTTCGGGCGCCGGCGGAGCCGTCGCCGCTTCAATGACGGGCGCTGGCGCCTGCGGCGCTTTTGGCGCGGGCGCGGCGACGCGCACCGGCGCCGGCATCCGCGCGGCCGGCGATGGCGCGGTCGCGCCCGGTTCGGCGGCTTGCGGGTTTTCGCCCGGCGCTCTCGGCGTCAAATCGTCAGAGGAAGAAGACAAGGGGGTCTCCGGCAAAATCACTCGCCCCATCCCCTGATAGCATGGCCCTTTGGGGGCAGGAATGAGGGAAAATCTGGAACCGTTCCCTTGCTGTCCGCCTGCTTTGCGGGAGGATTTTCGTGCGCCCTACCGCTTCGTAATGACGACTTCGAGATACTCGCCCGGCACGACGAGGTCGGCGCCTTTCGACACGTTGAATTCCGCAAGGAGCGCCCGGAGATCGGCGGTCAGCGCTTCCTTGCCCTTCGCGTCGAGCGCTTCGAAGGCTTTGAGGGTCGGCCCGTAGGTGTCGCGGAAGACGTCGATCCAGTGGTCGGCGTTCTTGTAGCGGAACATGAAATTCGTCGGCGTCGCCTTGATCGAGGAGGCGTCCGCACCGAACCATTCCTTCAATTGATCGGCGTCGCCCCATTTCGCTGGTGATGACAATCCGGCGGGCGGCGGCACATGGCGGCCGATCGTTTTGAACAGGCGACCGATGAATCCGGCGGGCGTCCAGTTGGCGAGGCCGATCCTTCCGCCGCGCCGGACGACGCGCATCAATTCCTGCGCGGCGCGCGCTTGATCCGGCGCGAACATGACGCCGAAGGTCGAGGTGACGACGTCGAACGAACCCGTCGCATAGGGAAGGGCTTCGGCGTCCGCGACTTCGATCGTCATCGCGAGGCGCTCGGCCCTGGCGCGTTCGCGCGCGCGCTCCAAAAGCTCCGGCACATAATCGGTCGCGGTCACGTCGCACCAGCGCCGCGCGGCGGCGAGCGCGATGTTGCCGCTTCCCGCCGCGACGTCGAGAACCCGCTCGCCGGCTCTGAGATCGAGCGCTTCGCACAAGGTTTCGCCGACGATCTGCAAGGTGCCGCCGATGACGGAGAAATCGCCCGACGCCCAGGTCTTCTGCTGGCGGGCCTTGATGGCGGCGAAGGGCGTCTCGCCCGATGCTGGCCCCGGTGCTGGCCCCGGTGCTGGAATGGTGCCGGTCATGTTTTTTCCTTTTGTTGGCGTGCGGCGCACCGGAAGAATCGAGCCTCCGCGCGCCGGCGACGCATGAGACGGCCGTTCATCGACCGCGCCGTCGGATCACTGCCCGAAAATTGGCGCCGCCGCCATGGCGCCGCGCGAATGGCCCCCGCAACGCTTTATTGCAACCGCAGGTCATGGCGGCGGCGCCCGGACTTTCGTAAGGTTGGCTGCGCAGACGATGGAGTCGCCGATGTTCGCCCGCCTTTTCCCAAAGCAGATAGACAATGCCTATCGGGGCCATTGGCTCGCGATCGTGCTCTTCCTGCCCGTGCTCGTGATGAAGACGATGATCGGCTTCAACATCGCCGGGCTTAACCCTTATGTCGAAACGCGGCGCGTTCTCATTTCCGCCGACGGCGTGCCGCTCGACAGTTTCGGCGCGGAGGCGGCGGCGCAGGTCATCTTTTCGTCGGCGAGCTGGGGTCTCGTCCTCTTCATCATGTGCGTTCTCGCGATCATCGCGCTCATCCGCTATCGCGCGATGATCCCGCTGATCATCCTTCTCTTCGCGGGCGAGCAGATCGGCCGCAAGGCGATCAGCATGGCGGCGTTCGGCCCGCCAGACGCCGCCGCCGAGCCGTCCTTCGGCTTTTACATCAACTGGGCGTTCGCGATCGCGCTTGTCCTTGCGTTCGTGCTGTCCCTGATCGCGAGGCGCGCCGGGAAGGCGGCTTGAACCCCTGTTTCCTCCCTTGAAAAGGGAGGGCCTTGGAGGGTTTCTAGTCTTGGCGCCTCAGTGTCGCCCGGCACCCCTCCTCGTCGCACGCCGTTCCGTCCGCACCCGGAGCAACGGCGGGCGCCTCGCCGAGCAAGGTCGCAATCGACGCGCCGAGGACGAGATCGTCGAGATGCCCGAATTTCTGGAGGCGCAAGCGCCCGTCGCGGTCGATCAAAATCGTCGTCGGCGTTCCCTGCATCGCGTAGGCGCGCATCGTTTGCGGGACGCCGCCGCCGGGCGTTTGCGCATCGATGCCGACCGGAAAGCCGATCCTGTATTCGTGGAGGAACGCGGCGAGCGCCTCCTTCGATCCTTGCGCTTCATGATGCTCGAAGACGGTGTGAAGGCCGATGACGGCGACGTCGCTCTCGCCGAACGCCGCGCGCACCCGTGAGGCTTGCGGCAGGCCGGTCGAGACGCATCCGGGACACAGCATCTGGAACGCGACCCCGAAGACGACCTTTCCGCGGAGCGCGGCGAGCGAGAGCGGCGTCGTATTGAGCCAGTGCGAAATCGCGAAATCAGGCGCGGCGCGAAGGATCGCCATCAGAAATCATCCTTTCCGTTCAACGGGCTTGCTGGGTCGCGCGAACAGTAATAGCGAGTCGAAAGCAAAACAACCGGCGCCATGACCCACCGCCCGCCGCCGCCCTCTCTCGCCGCTTTCCGCGCCGCGCATCTGATCGAGCGCCTGTCGCGCCTTGCCAGAGCCGGGTCCTATGAAGCGGGCCTCAACCCCGCGCAGTGGGAGGCGCTGCGCTATCTCGCCAGAGCCAATCGTTTTTCGAAAACGCCGGCGGCGCTCGCCGATTTTTTCCAGACTTCGCGCGGCACGGTTTCGCAGACGTTGATCGCGCTCGAGGACAAGGGCCTCGTTGAAAAGAAGAAGAGCGAAAGCGACGGCCGCGTCGTCGACCTCGCGCTCACCGACGCGGGGCGGCGGATGCTGACGACCGACGCCGAGCGCGCGCTCGCGGCGGATCTCGATGCGGGCGGGGAGGCGGCGACGATCGCCGCCGCGCTCGAAGCGGCGCTCCGCCACGCGCTCGCCCGGCGCAGCGGAAAAATGTTCGGCGTCTGCAAGACCTGCCGGCATTTTCGCCGCGAAAGCGGGTGATCCACTGCGCGCTGCTCAACGAGCCGCTCACCGCTCAGGACGCCGAGGCGATCTGCGCGGAGATGGAAGCGGCGTAGGGGCGGCGCAGAAAGCAGCCGTCATCCCGGATGCTGCGCAGCGCGATCCTTCGAGACGCGATGCTCCGCATCGCTCCTCAGGATGAGGGGTTTCTTGTTGAAAACAATGGTCTTCCTCATCCTGAGGAGCGGCCCTCTGGGGCCGCGTCTCGAAGGATCGAGGCGGGCGCCATCCGCGCAAAGGTCTCAAGGATGAGGTGACGCGCGGTTGATTCGGGATCTCGTGTAGCGTGATGCCACCCCTGACTTCGCCAGATCCCGGACCAGCGCGGCAGCGTTGCACGCTGCAGCGCATCCGGGATGACGCACCCCACCGCTGACAACCCCACGGCTGACAACCCCGCGATTGACGCCCCGCGCGCAGCGCGGCAAGTCTTCGCGTCGCATCGCCGCGCGGGGGTTCCGTCTTGAAGGTCGCGTTCCGTTTCGTCCTCGCCGCGTGCGCGTCGCTTGTCCCCTCTGCGCCCGCCGCCGCCGAGGAGATTGCGGCGGCCGCGCCGATCGCCTCGCCGGGCGAGGAATCCTTTCGCCTTTCCGAGCTTGAAAAATCGATCGACGCCGCCTTCGCGACCGGCGATTTCGTCGGGCTCGGCGTCGCTGTCGTCCGGCGCGGGGAGACGCGCTTCCTGAAAACCTGGGGGGTCCTTGAAGCGGGCGGCTCGGCGCCGGTGACGCCCGACACCGTCTTTCGCATCGCCTCGCTCTCCAAGGGGTTCGCCGGAACGCTCGCCGGCATGGCGATGACGGAAGGTCTTTTGTCGCCGTCCGATCCCGCGACGCGGTTCGCGCCGACCTTGAAGCTCGCGGGCGGCGCGGAAAGCGCGCTCGAACTCGGCCATCTTTTGAGCCATCAGACCGGCCTGCCGCCGAACGCCTATGACAACCTTCTCGAAGAAGGAACGCCGGTCGCCGACATTTATCCGAAATACAAGGGCGTCAAGCTGATCTGTCCGGTCGGGGGGTGCTATTCCTACCAGAACATCGCCTTCGACATCGCGGGCGCGGCGATTTCATCCGCCTACGGAGCGCCATATGCGGAGGTCGCGGCGCAAAAGCTTTTCCGCCCGCTCGGCATGACCCGGACCTCGATCGGCGAGGCGCCGCTCTACGCCAGCGGAAACTTCGCGCGGCCGCACAAGCGCGACCGGCTTTCAAAGCGCGAGGACGATTACGGCCCCTGGCGCGCCATTCCGGTGAAGGCGCCCTATTACGCGATCCCGGCGGCGGGCGGCGTCAACGCCTCGCTCGTCGACATGACGCGCTGGCTGAAGGCGCAGATGGGAAAGCGCGCCGGACATCGTTCCGCCCGCCGTGCTCGATCTCATCCATTCGCCGCGCACCATTTCGCCGTCGGAATCGGCGCGCATCCGCTCCGTGTCGCCGCGGTTTCGCGCGGCGCAATATGCGTTCGGCTGGCGGCTTTATAATTACGGCGGGGCGCAGGTGATTTCGCATTCCGGCACGGTCGACGGCTACGCCGCGCAGATCGCGTGGCTCCCTGAAACCGACGCCGGGATCGTCATCCTCGCGAACGCGCGGCCAAGGCGCATCTGGCGCATCCTGCCGAGTTTTCTCGATCTCGAACTCGGGCTCCCGCGCGAGGACTGGCTTGAGCTTGTCGAAGACGACGCCGGCGCGACCGGAACGAAATAGCGCCTATCTCCACGTCTCGATGAAATCCGCCATGTTCGGCAGGACGTCGACCATGCCGTGGAGGAGGACGACGAGGAGGAGGCTTTTCGTCCGCGCGTAGAGGAAACCGAAAAAGAGCGAGACCGGCGCCAGGGTCGCGATCGTGTAGGCGATGACCTGGAAAGGATCGGTCGACCATCCGTCCGTATCGGGACCGCCGCGCAGAAAGAGACCCGGCGCATGCGCGAGGCCGAAAATGACCGAGGTGACGGCGATCCCCGTCCACGCCGATCTGAACAAAGCGGAGAGGCGCGTCTGCAGAACGGCGCGATAGAGGAATTCCTCGTTCAATCCCGCCTCGATCGCGATCCAGACGAAACTCGCCGGCGCCGCCCAGGCGAGGAGCGCGAGCGGCGCGTTCGCCTCGTTGATCTGTTTCAAGGCTCGGGCTGACGATCGCGAGAAGCGCGAGGATGATCGCGCCGATGACGATCAGCGTCCGCCAGAATTGCTTCGGCCCGATCTGCGATTTGAAAAGCGGCGCGAGGCGCCCGCCGATGAGGACAAGGAGGAGCGCCGGCAGCGCAACATGAACGGCGAGCTTGGCGGCCATGACGGCGAGATCCTGTCCGCGTCCGTCGGGAATCTGCTCGCGGAGCGCCCCCATGCCGAAGCCGAGGAAAAGAACGGCGTAAAGCGCGAGATAGATGAGAAGCGCGGACAACTCTTTCGCGGGATTTTCGACGGCGATCGCCTGCGTTTTTGCGCCTCTCGTCGTCAGCCATCCGACAGCGGACAGGCCGACGCCGAAAATGGCGAGCGAAATGATCGGAAATGTCCAGTCGGCGCCGGTCGAACCCGAGATAGGCGGTCGACCCGCCCCAGAGCGCGAGAAAAAGAACGACGCCGAACAGGTCGGCGGGCCCGAAATTTTGGTTTTGTCATGGGGGTCCTCCGGAGGCGGATCGTGTCCTCTGCGCCCGCCAAGTCAAGAGGGGCGCGTCAAGGCGTTTCATGCGCGCGCCGATCTGATCAGGATGCGCCCGGCGGGATGATCCCTGCGGCGGCGAGCGCGGCGCGGTAGCGCTGATCGTCGCGGAGAGGGGCGAAGACCGGATCGCGCGCAATCAGCGGAAACATCGCCGAATGCGATCTGGCGGCGTCGAGGAGCGCGTCAGCCGCCGCGTCGGTGTCGCCCGCTTCGGCGAGCGCCGCAGCCAGCGCCTCTTTCGATATCTCGCCTTTCGCATCAAGCGCGAGCGCGGCGTCGCGTTGCCACACATAAAAGTCGCGCAGCGTTTCGGCGGAGGGATGCGCCGCAAGGCGCGAGGCGAGCGCGTCTTCGGCCTTCCAGAAGCCGAGAATGCGCGCCGCCGCTGTCGACGCCGCTTCGATATCGCCTGAAGCGGCGGCGGCTTTCATTTCGCAATAGGCGATCCCGGCGATCTCGGGCGCAAGCTCCGCCGCTGCGGCGCAGGACGATAACGCCGTTGCGGGATCGCCCGCGTAATAATGAAACCAGCCATGGTCGGCGCGGATGAGGGCCGACACAGGATCAAGCGCGTAGGCGCGCCGCGCGGCCTCGAGCGCCTGATCGTTCCGTCCAAGGATGACCGCGAGCATCGCCTTTGCGCCATACGCCTTCGCCGATGTCGGATCGAGCGCGAGCGCCCGGTCGATCCGCGCCTCGGCGCCGCGCCAGTCCCAATCTTTCAGCGCGGCGACCATGCCGAGATGAAGATGCGCGCTCGCCAGCGAGCCGTCGGCGGCGAGCGCGGCCGAAGCCTGGCTTTCCGCCCGCTTGTAATCGCCCTTCATCACCGCGATTTCGGCAAGGCCCGCAAGAGCCGGCGCGTAAGCGGCGTCAAGCGCCAGCGCTTCCGCGAATTGGGCGGCGCTCTTTTCAAGGTTTTCAGCGCCGCCCTTGTCGAGCAGGAACTCGCCCTTCAGCGCCGCGGCGCGCGCCGGCGAGGCCTCGCCGCCGCCGCGCGTCAGCGCCAGAGCGGCAAGCCCCGCGACAAGCGCAAGCGAGGCGGCGAGCGCCATCCGGCGACGGGCGGGCTTTCTTGTCGCCAGAGGCGCAGCCGGCGCGTCGGCGCGAAGCGGCGCGATGAAGCGGTAGCCCTGGCGCGGCAGCGTTTCGATAAAGCGCGGCGCCGCCGCGTCGTCGCCGAGCGCGAGGCGGATCTCGCGGATCAGCGCATGAATGCCGCCGGCGAAATCGACATGCTGGCCGCCCCAGACGCGCGCGCGGATGTCGTCCTGCGTGACGAGCGATCCCGCGCGCTCGACGAACAGCGCGAGAAGCTTCAGCGCCTGATGGCGAAGCTCGACCGGCGCGCCGCCGCGCCTGAGCGCGAGAGGCCGGCTCGTCAACTCAAAATCGCCGAACCGTCGGATGATGTCGTCTTCGGAAACGCTCATGCGCGCATTTAAGCCGAATTTCAGGCGGACTTAAGCGCTATTTTGGCCGGCGCGGACGCCCGCGCGCTTGTCGGCGGCGCGGCGGCGCGCCGATCATGGGGTTTGAAGGACCATCCATTGCGAAAAGGAAGCCGTCGATGCCGCCGACCCTCCGCCGTCTCGCCGCTGTGCTTGCGCTCGCCGCCGTCGCGGCTTTCCCCGCCAGCGCCGAGGATGAACCAAAGAGCCGGACCGAAATCGCCATGGAGAAGCAATGGGGCGCGATGCTGAAAGGTTCGGGCGAATGGCGGACGCCGAACCCCGGCTTCGCCGATCCGAAGACGACGCCGAAGGAATACGCCGTGCGCTTCCGCTGGGGACCCTACAGGCAGGACGTTTCCGGCGAGCTTGTCGGCGTCTTCGAGACCGACAAGGGACCGAAGGAGGCGCGGTTCTGGAACTTCTACTCCTACCATAATCCGGTGACGGACGAAATCCTGCTGGTGCAGGTGAACTGGGACGGCGCGATGGGATCAGGGCCGATGAGCGTTGCGCCGGACGGCGTTGAAACGATCGACCAGATTTTCTACCACCCTGACGGCAAGATGCGGGTCGAGCGCCATGTGACGAAACACGTCTCGGCGGACGCGCACGAATCCGATGTCTATGAGCGGGACGAGAAGGGCGAGTGGAAGCTGGTGCGCGAATGGACGTGGCGGCTGAAGAAATAGCCGTGCAAACCGGGCAAGGGAAGGACACCTCTATGCGCGAATTCATTCTCGCTTTGGCGCTGGCGGCGCTCGCCGGCTGCAACGCCGACGGCGCGGCGCCTGTGACGGAACGGGCGCCGATCGCCGTCGATGCGCCTTCCGGCGATTATGTCCTCGATAAAACGCATGCGAGCCTCGTCGCGCGGGTCAATCATTTCGGGCTTTCGAACTACACGCTGCGCTTCAACGGTCTCGACGCGAGCTTGACGTTCGACGCGGAAAAGCCGGAACGGTCGTCGGTCGTCGCTGAAGCATCAATCGGCTCGATCGACACGGATTATCCGGGTCCGCGCGATTTTGACGGCGAGCTTCAAAGCGCCGACTGGCTCGACGCCGCGACGCATCCGCTGGCGACATTCCGGTCGACCTCGATCGCGATGACGGGTTCTGATGCGGGACGCATGACCGGCGATCTGACGCTTCACGGCGTCACCCGGCCCGTATCGTTCGACATCCGCTACAATCATTCCTATGCGAGGCATCCTTTCGGAAGGCCCTTCGCGCTCATCGGGTTTTCCGCGCGCGGCGTCATTCGCCGGTCCGAATTCGGAATTACGCAGTTTCTGCCGGAGGAGGGGTCGATGGCCGGCGTCGGCGACGAAGTCGAGATCCTCATCGAGGCGGAATTCCTCCGTCCGCTCGCTGAGTAATGGCGCCAGGCGCCGGCGGCGTCATTCCGCCGCGACGGCGACCGGCTCGGCGCGCGCCGCCGCCCGCGCCCGCGAAAACCGCATCACGCCGTCGTCGATCCTGCCGTAGCGCAAGATGAGGATGTCGCGGAAATAGCTTTGGGGATTGCGCCATGGCGCCTTGTCGCCCTGTTTCGGGAGGCGTTCCGCGGCGCGCAGGATGTAGCCGGAATTCAGATTGAGGAACGGCTCGGCTTTGAGGGCCGGGTCGTCATTGACCGGCATCGCGACGGCATAGCCGTTTTTGTCCATGTAATTGATCAGCCGGCAGACATAATGCGAGATCAAGTCGGCCCGGAGCGTCCACGACGAATTCGTATAGCCGAAGACGAAAACGAGGTTCGGCAGATCCGAACACGCAAAGCCGCGATAGGTGAAGGTCTTGCCGAGATCGATGGCGCGCCCGTCGACGCTCGCTTTCGCGCCGCCCATGGCTTCCAGATGAAGGCCCGTCGCGGTGACAATGACATCGGCCTTAAGGGTCCTGCCGGATTTCAGGCGGACGCCGTTTTCGACCCATGTGTCGATCTCGTCGGTCTCGACCGAGGCTTTGCCTTCCTTGATCGCCGCGAAGAGATCGCCATCCGGCACGACGCAGAGCCGCTGGTCCCAGGGGTTGTAGCGCGGGTGGAAATGCTTTTCGACGTCGTAGCCGGCGGGCAATTGCTCGCGCACGAGATTGAAGAGGTTCTCGCCGGATTTCTCCGGCCGCGCGCGGATCATCGCGTACATGATCTGCTGGAAGACGATGCGCCACCAGCGAAGGAGGCGGAAGGCGAGCGGCTTGCCGACGATCTTCGACATCGCGCCGACGACATTGCTGGTCAGCGGCAGGCTGTAGAACCACGAGGGCGAGCGCTGCAGCATCGTCACGTGTTTGGCCTTGTCCGTCATCGACGGAATGAGCGTCACCGCCGTCGCGCCCGACCCGATGACGAGGATCTCCTTGCCGGCATAGTCGAAATTCTCCGGCCAGAGCTGGGGGTGGATGACCTCGCCCCTGAATTTGTCCGCACCCGGAAAATCAGGCGTGTAGCCCTCGGAATAGCGGTAATAGCCCGAGCACATCCACAGGAAATTGCAGGTGAGTTTCTTCTCGCCCGCAGCGGTTTTAGCCGTCACCGTCCAGCGCGCCGAGCCGCTATCGAACGCCATCGCTTCAACGCGCGTTGAAAAGCGGATGTGCTTCTCGATCCCGTATTCCTGCGCCGTCGCCTTGACATAGGATTTGATCGACGGCCCGTCAGCGATCACCTTCTCGTCGCGCCAGGGATGAAAGCCGTAGCCGAGCGTGAACATGTCCGAGTCCGAGCGGATGCCCGGATAGCGGAAGAGATCCCACGTGCCGCCCATCTCCGCGCGCGCCTCGAGGATCGCGTAGGTCTTGCCCTTGCAGTGCTTTTGCAAATGATGCGCGGCGCCAACGCCGGAAATCCCGGCGCCGACAATGATGACGTCGAAATGGTCCATGAGGGGCTCCGCTTTTCGCGACGCTTATAACGCGTCTTGCCGGTAAACTGTAGAGTTTACTGGATGGCGGGCAAGCGGTTTGACGCGTGACGCGCGTCATGTTACATATCGTTGATGGCGGCGACAGCCATCGAGGATCGGCGCAGTCCATCCGGGCGACCGCAGTGCGCAGCTTTCTGCGGAAAGGAGGGGCTGACGGTGGTCGACGCGGCGTCGCGCGCCGGCGTCAGCCGTCAGCAATTGACGCGTCTGCTCGGCCGGAAATCCGCCCTGTCGCCGGAAATGGCGCTTCGGCTCGAATCCGCGTTCGGCGCTTCCGCGAGCGCGCTCATGGCGATGCAGATGGAGAGCGATCTCGCGACTTGGCGCGCGGGCTTTGCGTCGAATCGCTTGCAGAACTTTCCGCGCCAGGCCGATCGCGCGCGGCGTTCCCTCAAGGACGATGTCTTGCGAAGGCTGCGCGCGAAGCGGCGCGAACTCGAGGCCGCCGGCGGTCGCGCGCCTCGTTCTCTTCGGATCTGTCGCGCGCGGCGAGGCGACGGATCGCTCGGATGTCGATCTCTATTTCGAGGCGTCGCCCGGCGCTTCGATCGGGCTCGTCGAACTTGGCAGGCTGAGAACCCGGCTCGAAAGGTCTGCTTGGCCGCAGAGTCGATCTCGTTCCCGGCGACAGTTTTCGACCAAAGGCTGTCCGAGCACGGGTCGAGCGAGACGCCGTGCCGCGTGTTCTGATGGCGAAGCGGCACGAAATACTCGCAAGCGGAGCTCCTCGAGCATATTCTGGCGCTTTGCGACACGATCGGCGAGGAGATCGACTCGACAAGTCGTTGACGGAATTTGAAGCGGACCGGAATCTTGCGGACGCGACCGCCTATCGCCTGCAGGCGATCGGAGAGGCCTGCATCAAGCTCGACGACGCCGTGAAGGCGGCGCATGATGTTCCGTGGACGGAGATCATCGGCATGCGGCAGATCCTGAGCCACGATTATCTCGCAATCTCCAAGCGCATTCTATGGACGACGGCGACGTCGAAATCTCGAAGAATTGCGCGTCGCCTGCGAACGGGCGATCGAATCGGAACGCGGGAAATCGTAACCAATGCCGGCGTCATCCGCGAATGTCAGCCGCCGTTCTCAGCGCCTCGTTCGCAATCAGTCACGGCGGCCATTGGCGGATGATCGCGCAAAAGCCCCCCGATCAGAACCCGGCGCGGAGCTGCAGCCGGAACGAGCGTGGCGGAATGGGGTGAAAGTGGATGTCCTCAACGCCGGCCGCAGGCTCGCCAGGGAGGCGCGAGGCGTAGAAATAGGTGATGTCGGCGTCCTTGCTGTCGAGAAGGTTGAGCGCTTCGACGGCGATTGTCAGGCGCTTGACGCGCCAGGCGAGGCGGCCGTTGACGACGCTCGATGACTTGCTGCGCGCGGAATTATCCTCGACGAGCGGCGCCGGCCCGATATGGCGGAAGGTGACCGCGGCGGTCGCGTCGCGCAGGAATTCGACGGTCGCGCCGCCGGTCAGCACATAGTCCGTAGCAAGAGGAATGCGCCGCTGCCCGGCCGCGACATGACGAAATCGCGATCGTGTCGCCGCCGCCGAGCCGTCGAAGGACAGCCAGCGCGCCGGCGCCCATGTCAGCGTCGTCTCGACGCCGACGCGGCGCGAGGCGGCCGAAGGCTCGGTCGCGCCTGCGTCGCCGACATAGGTCAGCTCTGAACTGATATCGAGTCCGAAGAGGCTCGCCGTCGCGTTGAAACCCGAACGCTCGTAACGAAGGCCGATTTCGGCGCCGTCGGCGCGCACAAGCAGCGGCACCGCTTCGGCGGGCGCGCCCGTCGCCGGATCGAACGAGAGGGTCGCGCCGCGCGCGTCGTTCGAATGAAAGCCGCGGCCGACGCTTGCATAGCCCTCGAGCGCCTTGGTGAAACGCCATGCGAGCGACGCCTTTGGCGAAAGGATCGCGTCGCGCGCCTTGCCGGAATTGCGCGGATCGTCGGACGCGACGCGGACGCGCATGGCGTCGCCGCGAAGCCCCAGTTCGACGCGCGCGCGGCCAAGATCGCCATGCAGGGCCGCGAAGGCGCCAAGACTGTCCTGATCGACGTCATCCTCGCGCACGGTCGCGAGGCGCGTCCGCCCGGCGCTCTGAAAGAGGCCGACCGGGTCGATCCGGTCTAGTCGCGCGTCGAGGCCTGCTTCGAGCGACCACGCGCCGCCGAGCGAAAACTCGTCGTCGACCGCGCCGCCATAGGTCATGCGCTTTTCAGCCTGTTCGAATTCGTCGCCGTTGACCGGGTCGGCGAGGAAATAGGAGAAGTCGGAAAAGAGATCGAGCCGATAGCGCATGACGTAAACGCTCGCCGACAATCCGTCCGCGCGCCGATAGCCGAGATTGATCCAGTTGCGCGCCGTCTCGCCGCCGACATCGGGATCGATATTGCCGAGACGGTCGACAAGGCCCGATTGCACGCGCGCGCAAGCGGCAACTGGTCGGACGCGTTCCATTCGGCGTAGTAGCCGCCGCCGCTCAATGCGACGTCGCCGAAGCGCAGTTTGAAAAATCCGTTCGCCTTCCGGAAATCCTCCTCCTTGAGCCACGGGCCGTCGTCCGTCGTAAGGTCGATCGCCGCATAGAAGCGGTCGCCGAAACCCGCCGCGCCGACGAAGCGCAGCCAGGCGTTTTCGCCGGCTTCGACTTGCGCGAAATTTTCCGGCAGTACGTCAAACGTCGAAAACGCCGCCGATCCAGCCGCCGAAAAATCCCCGATCCGGGCGTTCGAAACGCCCTTCCTGTAGGCGATGCGCTCGACAATTTCCGGAATGACGAAGTTGATGTCGAGATAGCCTTGGCCGTGCGCGCTGGTGCGAAGATTGAGCGGCACGCCGTCGAGGAGATCGAAAAGTCCGTACCGTGATCGAGATTGAAGCCGCGCAGGAAATACTGATTGGCCTTGCCGGTTCCCGAGTGCTGCGTCGCGGCGAGGCCGGGCACGACCTCGGCGAGCTCGCCCGCGCGCAACAGCGGCCGGTCGGAAAATTTGCTGAAATCCACCGCGCCTTCCGACGCCGTCTGCGCCGCGCCGATCTGCTTTTGACGCTGGCCCCAGACCGTGACGACATCGACAGCGTCTTCGCTTGCATCCTGCGCGAAGAGCGGCGTCGGCGCGAAGGCGGAAAGCGCCAACGCGATGCTTTTCAAGCTACGCAAAACAACGTCCCCACAGGCCGGTCCTCACCCCGTCAAACGATCCGGCGCCGCAAGCGATGGCACGCGCGCGGCCGTTTGAATATAAACCGATCGGTAATAAATGCGGAGCCGCGTGGTCGAACCGCGGAACATTCCCGTCAAAGGCGAAACGCGCGATCGCGCAGTCGCCTTAAGCGCGAAAAGTCGATGGCGACGCGCGATTGATGCGAAGGGCTCGCAAAATGGCGAAGCCGGCTTTATCCGGGGCTAGACAAAGCCGGCGCGGCTTGTCCCGCAAGGCGGAACAGCCGAGCGTCAGCCGGCGATCAGGACGCCCCCTTCATGACCGACCCCTTCTGGGAGACGAAATCCCTCAAAGACATGACGCTCGCGGAGTGGGAATCGCTCTGTGACGGCTGCGGCAAATGCTGCCTCGTCCTACTCGATGAAACGGCGTCGCGACGGCTTTATGAAACCAATATCGCCTGCAAGCTCTTCGACGTGAAGAAAAGGCGGTGCACGAACTATGCGAAGCGGTCAGAGATCGTGAAGGACTGCGTGACCTTGAAGCCCGGCAATATCGGGTCGCTCGACTGGATGCCGGAAAGCTGCGCCTACCGCCGCCTTGCGCGCGGGGAAGGGCTCGCCGACTGGCATCCCCTCATCTCCGGCACGAAGAAAAGCGTCGAGGATGCGGGCGTCGCCGTCATGAACGCGGTCAGCGAGACCGAAGTCGACGACGCGGACATCTGGGAGTACGTGACGGCCGCAAGGCCCCGCCCGCGAAAGAAGAAGCGTCCTTCGAGACGCGATGCTGCGCATCGCTCCTCAGGATGAGGGGGTTGTCATCACCGAGGCGGGGCCGCCCTCCGGCATTTCGGCGAAAGTCGGCAAGGAGGGGTCGGTCAAATTCCATTTCGGCGCCCGGCTCTTGTAGACGACCATTTGCGGCGTCACGGCGTCCGGATCCTCAAGGCTCGACGCGCGCAGGAAGACCATGCCCGGCATCGCGCCGTTCGTCGAATAAACCGGCGAGCCGCAGGTCGGGCAGAAATAGCGCGTCACCATGGCGCCGCTGTCGGCGGGGCGGGCGTAAGCGCTGACCGCGCCGGATATCCTGACAGCGCTTTCCATCATCGCGACATGCGTGCCGTGCCCGGTTCCGCTCGTCTTGCGGCAATCGACGCAGCAGCAATGACCGACGATCATCGGCTCGCCCGCCGCGTCATAGGAGACGGCGCCGCAGAGGCAAGCGCCATTGAGTTTTTTCGTCATCTGGTTTCTCCGTTGCACGATCAGCCGGCCATGATTTCGTAAATTCTGATGCTGGCGACGAACGGATTTTTCCGCGCCATGTCAGCGGCCTCGTCGAACGTCTCCGCCCTGACAACGACGTAGCCCGTGATTGAATCGGCGGCGAGAGGCAGATCCTTGACGCCGGCGCCGGAGATTTCGCGCCCCCGCGGGAAATGGCCTTGTGCGACGATCCTGTCCTTGATCTCGTCGAACCAGCGGCCCCACGCCTGCATGATTTCGGGCGTCGGCTTTTCGAACCCCAGGGTCAGATACATGAATGTTTTCACGCTGCGATCTCCTTTGAGCGGCGTTTATTGCGCCCTCGTATAATATGTTCAAGAACATATTTTGCGGCTCGCTAGCATCCCGCAGCGAGAGCGGAGGCGGTCAATGCCCTATAGCGCGCGACACAAAGAGGAAACCCGCGCGCGCATCGTCGAATGCGCGCGGGTGCTGTTCAATCGTCACGGCTTTGAAGGCGTCAGCATCGACATGGTGATGGCGCAAGCGGGCCTGACGCGCGGCGGCTTTTATAACCACTTCAAAAGCAAGGAGGAGCTGTTCGCCGCCGCCGTCGAGTGTTTCCTGAGGGGCCGCGGCGCGCAGTGGCGCGCGGCGGCGGGCGTCGATCCTGGAAATCTCACGCCCGAAATGGCGACGCAGATGATTGCAAGCTATCTGTCCCCGGAGCATCTCGGCGATCTCGACGGCCAATGCCCGATGATCGCACTTCCCTCGGATGTCGCGCGCGGCAATCCGGACGTTCAGGGCGCCTACCAGCTTCTTTTGACGTCGATGGTCGCCCTTTTCCAGTCGAGCCTTGGCAAGAGCGGCGCGGACGCGCGCCGAAAGGCGCTTGTTCTCGCGGCGCTCTGCGTCGGCGGGATGGTGCTCGCGCGCACGCTCCCCAATTCAACGCTGGCGGGCGAGGTGCGCCGCGCCGCGCGAGACGAGGCGCAAAAGATCGCCGCAAGGCCCCGCCCGCGAAAGCGGAAGCGCCGCTGATTATTGCGCCGCAACAGCGCGTTAGAGGGTGCAATCGCTTGACCGGCGCGGCGGTCGCAGCAATGGTTCGCGCGGCCGGCGCATAGGGGCGGCTCGCCTGGTTGATCCTGATTTTCTGCCTTTGTCGCTTTGCGCCGCCGCGCGCGGGGATCGAAGCCTATGAAACTCTTCGAAGAGCTGAAGCGCCGGAACGTTTTCCGCGTCGCGGGCGTCTACGCTGTCGTCGGCTGGCTCCTCATTCAGATCGCCGTCGCGGTGCTGCCGACGTTCGAGGCGCCTTCATGGGTCGCGAAGGTCTTCATCGCGATGATCCTTGGCGGCTTTCCGATCGCGATGATCCTCGCCTGGGCGTTCGAGATGACGCCGGAAGGGGTGAAGCTCACCGCGAACGTGCCGGAGGGCGAGAGCATTGCGCCGAAGACGGGGCGGAGGCTCGACTACGCGATCCTTGGCGGGATCGCGCTGATCGCGGTGATGTTCGTCGTTGACCGGATGACGCCATCGTCCTTCGAGACGCGCCGCTGCGGGCGCTCCTCAGGATGAGGGCTCGGGAAAGGTCGCAAACACTCTTCCTCATCCTGAGGAGGTTCGGCGCGCCAGCGCCGAAGCCGTCCCGAAGGACGCCTCCATCGCCGTGCTTCCGTTCGCGGATCTCTCGCCGGCGAAGGACCAGGAATATTTCTCCGCAAGGCATCGCCGAGGAAATCCTCAACGTGCTCGCGAATGTCTCGGGGCTTGAAGTCGCCTCGCGCACGTCGTCGTTCCAGTTCAAGGGACAGGAGAAGATCGGCGATTCCGCTGATCGCCCAGCAGCTGCGCGTGCGCCACATCCTGGAAGGCAGCGTGCGCAAGGCGGGCGACACGATCCGCATCACGGCGCAATTGATCGACGCGAAGACCGACAAGCATCTGTGGTCGCAGACCTTCGACCGGACGATGACGACAGAGAACATCTTCGCCATTCAAGACGAAATCACCAAAGCGATCGTGAGCCAGCTGTCGAGCCGCATCGGCGCGCAGCCGATCGCCGCGCCGGCCGCCCGCAGCGCCGACACGCGAAAACGCCGACGCCTATGCGCTGTTCCTCGAAGGGCAGACGCGTTTCGTCATGCGCGGCGCAGGAGAACATCAACCGCAGCATGGCCGCGCTGGAGCGCGCGGTCGAGATCGATCCGGGTTTCGCCCGCGCCTGGGCGGTGCTCGCTGCCGATTATTCGATTGCGCCGGGCTGGCTGAGCGGCGCCGATCTCGATCGAGATTTTCCGACGCTTGCGGTCGAGCGCGGCGCGAAAGGCGATCGACACTCGATCCGTCGCTTTCGCTTCCCTATGCGGTCCTCGGCGAAAGTCGGCAGAACGCTGACCGACTACGAGGCGGCGATTCTCCAATTTCGACAAGCGATCGCGCGCAACCCAAAAGACGAGACGATCTATATGTGGCGCGGCGAGGTCTGGCGCGATCTTGGCTTTTTTGACCGCGCGATCGCCGATTTCGAGCGATGCCTGTCTCTCAATCCCGACTACAACAATTGCCGCGAGCATAAGTCGGACGTCGCAGATCTTCGCCGGCGACGTGGCCGGCGGGTTGGCGACAAGGAAGGAGAATGTGCGCCGCGGCTTCGGCGGCACGACTCCGGCGATATGGGGCGCTTATCTCAGCCGCGGCGACGAAGTCGAGTTCCTTTACGAGATCAATGAGCTTGCCCGCATCTTAGCTCGCGGCGACATGCGGTGGGCCGTCGACATGATGTTTCAGGCGCAAACCAACCCGGCCTATGACCGGAAGGAGGCGCTGCGCATTCTCGAGGCGCGTCTCGACGGCATGGGTGCGCCGCTGATCGCCACGTTCTTACGACGAGGTCGCCGTCCTATTTCTGTTCGGCGCCTATGATCGTATGCACCCGTTGGCGATAGCTGGTGGTGGACGACGACCGGCTTTCCCGAATGGGCGAAATCGCCGGAACGAAAGCGGCTGATGCGCGAGCGCAAGCTCGACGTCTATTGGCGCAAGCACGGCTTCCCGCCGCAGTGCAAAGCCGTCGGCAAGGACGATTTCGAGTGCGAGTGATGGAAAAGCTGTTCTGCAGAACTCCGCAGCCGGAACGTCTTTCGCGTGGCGGGCGTCTACGCCGTCGCCGCGTGGCTGCTCGTGCAGGTCGTCGGTCGCTGCTCGAAGGCTCGCTCGGGCTTCCCGCCATGGTTTGACACGCTCGTCATCGTCGCTCCTCGCGATCGGCTTTCCGTCTGACGATCATCTTCGCCTGGACGTTCGAGATGACGCCGGAGGGGCTGAAGCTGACCGCCGAATGTCGTCGGAGGGCTGAGAGCATCGACGCCGAAAACCGGCCGGCGGCTCGACTCGCGATCCTCGTCGGCGTCGTGCTCGCGGCGGGGCTGGTCGTCGTCGACCGGCTGAGCCGGAGGCGCCATCGTCCTTCGAGACGCGCCGCTGCGGGCGCTCCTCAGGATGAGGGCTCGACCAATGGAACCCCTCATCCTGAGGAGGCTTCGGCGCAAAGCGCCGGAGCCGTCTCGAAGGACGCAAAGGACGCCCCGCCCGCAGCCTCGATCGCCGTTCTTCCGTTTGCCGATCTCTCGCCCGGCAAGGATCAGGAATATTTCTCCGACGGCATGGCGGAGGAAATTCTGAACGTTCTCGCCAAGCTCGACGGCCTCACCGTCGCCTCGCGCACCTCGTCGTTTCAGTTCAAGGGCCGCGAAATCGGCATTCCCGAGATCGCCAAAGAGCTGAACGTCCGCCATGTGCTTGAAGGTTCGGTCAGGAAGGCCGGCGGCACGATCCGCATCACCGCGCAGCTCATCGATTCGGCGTCCGACGCGCATTTGTGGTCGGAAACCTTCGACCGCCCGCTGACGACGGAAAACGTCTTCACCATCCAGGACGAAATCGCGCAGGCGATCGTCGATCAGCTCTCAGGCCGGATGGCGGGCGCGTCAAAAATCGACGCGCCCGCCGCGCGCGCCGCCGACACCGCCGATCTCAACGCCTACGAGCTGTATTTGAAGGGCAACCAGCTTTTCGTCGCGCGCGGGCGGGAAAATCTCATGGCGGCGAGGGACACGCTCAGCAAGGCGATCGAGATCGATCCGGACTTCGCGCGCGCGCATGAGAGCCTCTCCGCCGTCTACGCGATCAGCCGGAACTGGGGAATTTTCGACCGCGATTATGAAGCGCTCGCCCTCGCCGAAGCCGAAGCAGCGCTGCGCCTCAATCCGGACCTTGCGCAGCCTTACGCGACGCGCGCCTTTGTCGGCAAGACGCTGATGCTGGCCGACCCCTCATGGACCTGGGAAAAAACGCTCGCCGATCTCGACGAAGCGGTCCGGCGCGATCCCAAAAGTCCGACGATCCGGTTCTGGCGCGGTCTTCATTTTACCGACCTTGGATATTTGGACCGCGCCGTTTCCGAAATGAAGGAATGTTTTCGCCTTGACCCGGCCTATCAGAATTGCCGGCGGTTTACTGCCCTCGCGCTGTTGCACCAGAGCCGCGACGACGAAGCGCTGGCGCTCTTCGAAGCGGGCCTCAAGGAGGGATTTTCGAACGCCAATCTTCCCTTCGCGGCCGCCTACGCCCGGCGCGGCGATCGCGCCGCGGCGCTGGCGCTGTTGAACCTCTCCTTCGTCGACGCGCCGCAGCTTGTCGAACCGCTCTTTCGCGCCATCATGGGCGAGCCGGTTGAAAAGGAGCGGCGCGCGGCCGCGGTCGCGCTCGCCGGGAGCCCGGTTCGCGCCTCGCGGGTCGACGGCCAGACCGTCCTTTATTTCATGAAGGACTACGCCGCCGTCGCCAGCGACCCCTATCCGTTGAGCGGTCCCGATCATCACTGGTTCCGGCATGATCCGGCATGGCTCAAATCGCCCGAGCGCAAGGCGCTCATCCGCCGGCTGGGCCTTCCCGCTTATTGGCGCGCGCACGGCTTTCCGCCCCAGTGCAAGCCAATAGGCAAGGACGATTTCGAATGCGCGTGACGGACAAGCTGTTCTCAGAACTCCGCAGGCGGAACGTCTTCCGCGTCGCGGGCGTCTACGCGGTCGTCGCGTGGATTGTGATGCAGGTGATCGCGGTGATGACGCCGGCGCTTGAACTGCCCGGCTGGGTCGATGGATTTTTCGCGGTGCTGCTGATTGCGGGCTTCCCGATCGCGATGATCCTCGCCTGGGCGTTCGAGATGACGCCGGAAGGGGTGAAGCTCACCGCCAACGTGCCGGAGGGCGAGAGCATCGCGCCGAAGACCGGGCGGCGCCTCGATTATGCGATCATCGGCGGGATTGGCGCTGGTCGGGGTGATGATCGTCGCGGATCGTCTGAGCCCCGAGCCTTCATCCTTCGAGACGACCGCTTCGCGGCCTCCTCAGGATGAGGGCGCTTCAAATACTCCCCTCATCCTGAGGAGGCTTCGGCGCAAAGCGCCGGAGCCGTCTCGAAGGACGCTCCGCCAGCGGCCTCGATCGCCGTTCTTCCCTTCTCCGACATGTCGCCGGAGAAAGATCAGGAATATTTCTCCGACGGCGTCGCCGAGGAAATTCTCAACGTGCTCGCGCGCGTCGACGGCCTCAAGGTCGCCTCGCGCACCTCGTCGTTCCAGTTCCGGAATTCCGAACGCGGCGTGCCGGCGATCGCGAGCGAGCTTGGCGTGCGTCATGTCCTCGAAGGCAGCGTCAGGAAAGCGGGCGACACCGTCCGCATCACGGCGCAGTTGATCGATGCTGAGACCGACGCCCATCTGTGGTCGGAGACGTTTGACCGGACGCTGACCGCCGAAAACGTCTTCGCCATCCAGGATGAAATCGCCAACGCGATTCTCGCCGCGCTGCGCGAAAGGATCGGCGGCGCCATCGCCGCCGCGGCGCCCGCCTCGCCCGTCCGCACCAGCGACGTCGAAGCCTACGAGCTGTTCTTGAAGGCGCGCGCCCTGTTCCAGTCGCGCCGCAATCTCGGCGAAGCCGATGTGCTGCTTGAAGAAGCGCTCGCCATCGATCCGAAATTCGCCGACGCGCTCGCGATCCGCGCGGCGATCCACCAGTTCGGCGGCGAATACGGCGCGCGCTTCGAGGATGAACGCGGCGAACGCGCGAGAGGCCGCGAATTCGCGGCGGAGGCGTTGAAGATCGCGCCGGACAACAGCCTTGCGATCGCAATCACCGCCTTGAGCCATCTTTACGACCGCATCGAAGGGTACGGGAACGAGGATTACGAAAAGATTTTCGCCGCTTTCGATCGGGCGCTGGAGATCGAACCGAAGAACGCCAACGCGCTCAACTGGCTCGGCATCGCCCACAATTACCTCGGCGAGCATGAAAAGGCGGCGCTCGCCCATCGCCGCTGCATCGAGGTCGATCCCGCGCTCGCCGCCTGCCGCAGCAATCTGGTGATGGAGCTTTTGGCTCAGGGCGAGCGCGATGAAGCGGCGGCCGTTCTCGACGCGGCGATCGATACGGGCGCCTTCGCCGTCGGGCCGGGGCAGATGATTCTGTTCGCCGACATGAAGCGCCGCGACGCTTTCCTTTTGCTTTCGCTCAACGTCCCCGCGCTCAGGGGTCTTCACAAGTTCGGCGCGCTTTACGACGCGCTGAGCGATCCTGCTGGCGATGATCGTGCTCTGGCGGCGGAAGTAAGGGCGCTCATCAAGGAGAACGAGGGCTCCTTGCCAAGTCAATTCTCTTCTCAACGCGCTCGGCGATTACGAGACGCCGACGCTCATCACCGTCCAGTGGATGAACGCGCTCACGGGCTATCGTCGCTCGCCGGAATTCAAGGCGCACATGCGCGCGAGCGGCGCCTATGAGTACTGGCGAAAGCACGGCTTCCCGCCGCAGTGCAAGCCAAAAGGCAAGGACGATTTCGAGTGCGAGTGAAGCGATGACCCTGAATGACGCCTATCTCCTGTCGCAGATCGTCGCGGCCGCCGCCGTCATCCTGACCCTCATTGCGCTGATCGTTTCAATTCGCCAGAATACGACGTCGCAGCGCGTGCTGGCGGTCCAGTCGATCACCGCCGCCATCGCGGCGATCAACGTGCCGGCCATGGAGTCGCCCGATCTCGGCCTTGCGCTTTCGGCGGCGACAAGAGACTGGGCGACGGCGACGCGCGAGCAGCGCGTCCTTGCGCATTATTTCCTGTTCACCTTCTTCAAGCTGCTCGAACAGGCCTGGTATCAGCAGAGGACCGGCGCCCTTGACGCCGGCCAGTGGAAAGGATGGGAGACCTCGCTCCTGCGCTTCTACCACAGCCCGGGAGTGGCGGCAGGCTGGTGGCCAAGCCGGCGCTGGGCGTATTCGCCGGAATTCCAGAATTACCTCGCCACCACCTCCGCGCCCCCCTCGGTCTCGCTGTACGATCTCTTCGAGGGTTCGTCGGGCGTTGCGGCGCGCGCTGGAGAGAATGCATGACCCTGAACGACGCCTATCTCGTCTCGCAGATCGTCGCGGCGGTTCTCGTCGCGCCGACGCTTCTCTATCTCGCGCTGCAGGTTCGTCAGAACACGGTGCAGCTGCGCGCCGTCGCGCGCTACCAGTTCGTCGAGGCGACGGGCCAGATGAACGCGCTGACGGCGGGAAGCCGCGAGACGGCGTCGCTCTTCCGGCGCGGCATCGACGGACATCGACGCGCTCGACGCCGACGAGCGCATGCAGTTCTTCGTCCTCATCGGCCATTTTTTCCAGATTCTACAGCGTCATGTTCGAACTTCACGACGACCGCCTTTTGCCCGACAGCCAATGGCATAATGTTCAGGAAAGACATCGTCTCTACTGCTCGCCTCGTCCGGCGGGCGCCGCGTGTGGGAGGTGTTCGGCCGCGAAGGGCTCGATCCGAAACTTCGCCGCCGCCGTCGAGGCGATGACGAAAAGCGGCGAAGCGTCCTACGACATGGCAGAAGTCTCTGAAAGGCGCCGTTCGGCGAGGGTGATCCGCCTGCGCAAGGAGTGCTATAAGGGCGCCGGAGAGCGTGCGGGGGACCGGCTGACCGGCGGGCCGGCCGCGATCCGGGGCGACGGGGCAGATGGCGGACATTTTCCTTTCCTATTCGCGACAGGATCGGCCGCGGATCGAGAAGCTCGCGGCGGCGCTCGGCGAAGCCGGGTTCACGGTCTGGTGGGATCGGCATATCGCCGGGGGATCGGAGTTCTCGCGAGAAACCGAGGCGCAGCTCAACAGCGCCAAAATCGTTCTTGTCGCCTGGTCTAAATCGTCGATCTCTTCGATGTGGGTCGCCGACGAGGCGACCGTCGGGCGCGACAAGGGAAACCTCATCCCGATCTCGATCGACGATGTTCCGCCGAAACTCGGCTTTCGCCAGGTTCAGACGATCGACTTTCAGCGATGGAACGGCGATGCGGCCTCGCCCGTCTTCGCCGAACTGACGCAAGCGATCCGGGCGCGCCTTGGACAGCCGGCGCCGGCGCCGGCGCGGCCACCCGCCAGCCGGATCGTCCTGGCGCGCGCAGCTGCCAAAGCGCCTTCCCGTCGCCGCGATCGGCGGCGCCGTCCTGGCGGTCCTGACGGCGGGCGTGTTTTTCGTCAACCGCGAGCCGCCGGCCGTCGCGAGGGTCCCCGTCGCTGAGGCGCGCGCCCGGATCGACGCCGCCTCGATCGCGGTTCTTCCGTTTGCAGATGTTTCGGCGGGCGGCGACCAGGAATATTTTTCGGACGGGATCGCCGAAGAAATCCTGCACGTCCTTGCGCGTTTTCCGGAACT
>CAVXVQ010000020.1:0-17468 GCA_963765165.1 uncultured Alphaproteobacteria bacterium
GCATCTCCTGCTGTTCCTGCGCCGCTCGATCTGCCCGTGCACGCCGCCGCCATGGGGCCTTCTGATGGGCGTCGATATTTCGACCGGCGCGATCATCTCGCGCAGGACCGGACGCTCGGCACGGTCGAGGACCTCACAGGCGGCCTCCTCAAAACCGAATGGGGCACGCCGACGATCGGCGGGCCAATGATCACCGCCGGCGGCGTCGTCTTCATCGGGGCGACGGTCGACTCTGCGCGCCTTCGACGTCGAAACCGGCGCGGAGCTGTGGAAGGGCCGGTTGCCGACCGACGCGGACCGCAGACGCCAATGACCTATGAATGGAAGGGCCGGCAATTTGTCGTCATCTTCGCTGGCGGATACGCCAACATCCACACCCCGCCCGGCGACGAGTTTATCGCCTTCGCGCTGCCGGGGTGATCACTCCGCCGCGACGCCCTCCCCCGCGATGAAGCCGCCGGACTGGCGCGCCCAGAGATCGGCGTAGAGCCCGCTTTTGGCGACAAGCGCCTTGTGCGGGCCTTCCTCAACGATGCGGCCCTGATCCAGCACGACGAGGCGGTCCAGCCGCGATCGTCGAGAGGCGGTGGGCGATGGCGATCACGGTCTTGCCTTCCATCAGGTGGAAGAGATTGTCCTGGATCGCCGCTTCGACTTCGCTATCGAGCGCGGAGGTCGCCTCGTCGAGAACCAGGATCGGCGCGTTTTTAAGGAACACGCGGGCGATCGCGATGCGCTGACGCTGGCCGCCGGAGAGTTTGACGCCGCGCTCGCCGACATGCGCGTCAAAACCTTTGCGGCCTTTGATGTCTTCGAGCGTTCGATGAAATGGAGCGCGTTCAGCGCGGCGCGCCGCGTCGCGGATCGCGTCGTCGCTCGCCCCGGCGCGGCCATAGGCGATGTTCTCGCGGATCGAACGGTGAAGGAGCGACGTGTCCTGCGTGACGACGCCGATCTGCGCGCGGAGGGATTCCTGCGTCACGTCTTCATATCTTGTCCGTCGATCGAGGATCCACCCGCCTTCGACATCGTAGAAGCGCAGCAGCAGGTTCGTCAGCGTCGTTTTCCCGGCGCCGGAGCGCCCGACCAAGCCGACTTTTTCGCCGGGCGCGGATGGTCAGGGTGAAATGGTCGATGACACCGTCGTCCTTGCCATAATGGAAGGTCGACCGCGTCGAAGCGGATCTCGCCGCGACGGGCGACAGAACCGGCGCGTCCGGCGCATCGGTGCACGGCGACGGCGGCGCGTCAGCGTCGCCATGCCGTCGTAGACCGTGCCGATGTTCTCGAAGAGGCCGGAGACTTCCCACATGATCCATTGCGACATCGCCGTTGATGCGCAGCGCGAGCCGATCGCGGTCGGCGATGCGCGCCGGCGCCGACGAGACTGTTCAGCCAGAGCAGAAATCGCCGAGCGCGGCGATGACGAACACGAGCGAGGCAATTGTTGAGATAGACGAGCGATGTTGAACTGCGTGACGAGGCGCATCTGGCGGATGCACGGTGCTCGAGGAATTCTTCCATGCTCTCGCGCGCATAGGCTTCCTCGCGGCCGGCATGGGCGAAGAGCTTCACCGTCTGCGATATTGGTGTAGCTGTCGACGATCCGGCCGGTCATGCCGGAGCGCGCATCCGCCTGCTTTTCCGCGATCTTTCCGAGGCGCGGGACGAAATACCAGATCATCGCGACATAGACGGCGAGCCAGAGCGAGAAGCGGCATGGCGAGGCGCCAGTCGGCGCTCGCGATCAGCGCGAGCATGGTGAAGAAGTAGACCGCGACATAAACGAAGACGTCGAGGATCTTCATCACGGTTTCGCGCACCGCAAGCGCCGTCTGCATCACCTTGGTCGCGACGCGCCCGGCGAACTCGTTGCCGAAAAAAGGCCATCGACTGGCCGAGCAGATGCCGGTGCATGCGCCAGCGCGCGCTCATCGGCAGATTGCCAAGCAGGATCTGGTGGACGACAGCGTCGTGTGCAGAAACGACGCGAGCGGCAGGCCGACGAGGACGAGCGCGCCCATCAGGGCGAGCGTTGCGCCTTCACGCTCGAAAAACCCGTCGCGGTCGGCAGCGGCGAGCCAGTCGACGATCCGTCCGAGAAACGCAAAGAGAAAGACCTCGCCGACAGCGATCAACACCGTCAGGAGCGCCAGCGCCGCGAGCCAGAGCCGCGCAGTCCCTGACGAAATGCCAGCAAAAGCGCACGAGGCCTTTCGGCGGCGCGCCGATGCGCGTCTCCGGGAAGGGCTCAAGAAGGCTTTCAAAAAAGCGGAACATGGCCGAGCTTTGCCACGCATGGGCGGGTCGGCGCAAACTGAAAGGCCGCCGTCCGCCGATAGAGATTATTGACAATCCCTTTACGGCGACGCTCCCGGACCTCGCCGTCAATTCATATTTCACGCTTGAAGCCTAACGATAGGCTCAAATACTCGGAGGAGCCGCGAAAGCGGCGGCGCGGCGGAAAAGCGGATATGGCTATTTTGGATCGATTGCGCGAGGATACGCGCGGCAATATAGCCATGATGTTCGCGCTGCTGCTGATCCCGCTGATCGGAGGGGCCGGCGTCGCGATCGAAATGTATCGCCTCAGCGACCGCAGCATCCGCGCTCGCCAACGCGACCGACGCCGGCGTCTTGCGCTGCGCGCGCCAAGCTCCTCAATCCGGGCATGACAGACGCGCAGGCGGCCGGAATCGCCCGCAAGATGTTTGAAGCGAACGCGCAATCGCTGCCTCATGTGACGGTCGCTGATTTCCAGTTTGTGAAAGACGGCGACCCGACCGATGTGTTCCGCATCACCGCGAGCGCCGACCTTGATACGACGCTTCTGCGGATCGCAGGCCGCGACACGCTTCGGATCGACATCGTCTCGGAAGCCCGCGCAGGCGAACCGCGCGGTCTTGAAGTCGTGCTTGTGCTCGACAACACGGGATCGATGAACGGCCAGAAAATGACCGATCTCAAATCCGCCGCAGGCGATCTTGTCGACAAGATCATGGCCGCCTCGGGCAATCAGACGAAGGTCGGCGTCGTTCCTTTTGCGCGGCACGTCAATATCGGCCTTTCCAAGGCCGCCGCGCCATGGCTGCAAGTCCCGCCTGACGGAACATGGGACGAAAATGTCTGCACGGTCGACGCCGCCGCGGCGACGTCCGCCGGGTGCTCCGAAGTCAGCACGACCTGCACATGGGACGGCTCGCCCTACGCCTGCACGCAATGGCAATGCCCGGCTGGCGACCCGCCGACGAATTGCTCGATCACGACGCATCCGACGACGTGGTACGGCTGCGTCGGCTCGCGCATCCATCCAAACAACATTGAAGACGACGGTTATCTCGCGGAAAGGATTCCCGCGGTCCTCAACGCCGGCGGGCCCGACTGTCCGGCGGAGGTGACGCCAATGACGATCAGTAAATCCGCCGTTGAAACCGCGATCGACGAGATGTCGGTCGGCGGCGAGACTCACATCCCGGCGGACTGTTCTGGGGCCAGGCGCTGATCTCCGCGAACGAGCCGTTCACCGAGGGCGAGCCCTATGCGGCGATGCAGGCCGCCGGAGGCGTCAAAGCGATCGTCTTGATGACCGATGGCGAGAACACAGCGTCGCCTGACGACTGGCGCGCCCACTACGACGACGACGCGACCGAGGCGAACAATTACACGGATGAGATGTGCGACGAGATCAAGAGCGAGACCATTCAGCTCTATACGATCGCGTTCGACGTTTCAGACGCGTCTACGACGGATCTGCTCCGGGCTTGCGCGACAGATGCGAGCTACTTCTTCGACGCTGCAAATTCAGAACAGCTCGCCGACGCCTTCGAAGCGATCGCCAACAGCCTCGTCGCGCTCGCACTGACGAAGTAGGTCAGCGCCGCGTCCGCGCGCGGATATAGCGGATTGTCCCGGTCTTCGAGCGCATCACGACCGTGTGCGTCGAGACGTGCCCGGGCTCCCATTTGACGCCCTCGAGCATGGTGCCGTTGGTGACGCCGGTCGCCGCGAAAAAGACGTCGCCGCCGCAAAGATCCATCAGGCCGTATTTGCGGCTGAGGTCCTTGATGCCGGCGCGCGCGGCGCGGCGTCTTTTCGTCGTCATTGCGAAAGACGAGCCTTCCCTGCATCTGCCCGCCGACGCATCTGAGCGCCGCCGCGGCGAGAACGCCTTCCGGCGCGCCGCCCTGACCGACATAGATGTCGATGCCGGTCGCGGGATCGGTCGTATGAAAACGCCGGCGACATCGCCGTCCGGAATGAGGATGATGCGCGAGCCCATGCGCCGCGCGCCTTCGACGATGTGCTCGTGGCGATCGCGGTCAAGGACGCAGAGCGTGATGTCGGACGGCTGCACGCGCTTGGCTTTCGCGAGTTCCTTGATGTTCTCTTCGACGCTCGCGTCGAGATCGACGACGCCGTCCGGATAGCCGGGGCCGATCGCAATCTTGTCCATGTAGGTGTCCGGCGCGTGCAGCATCGTTCCCGCCGTCGCCATCGCGACGACCGCGAGCGCGTTCCCCATGCCCTTGGCGGTCAAGTCGGTGCCTTCGAGCGGATCAAGCGCGATGTCGACCTTCGGTCCTTTTTTGGTGCCGACTTTCTCGCCGATGAACAGCATCGGCGCCTCGTCGCGCTCGCCCTCGCCGATGACGACCGTGCCGTCGATGTCGAGCTTGTTCAGCGCTTCGCGCAGCGCCGTCGACCGCCGCATCGTCGGCGCCGTTCTTGTCGCCGCGGCCGATCATCTTCGACGCGGCGACCGCCGCCGCTTCGGTGCAGCGGCTGATCTCCATCGACAAGGCCCGGTCAAGAAATTCCGCGTCCGCCATAAGGACCCCTCCAAAATTTCACCGGGAGGTGCAGGAAATCGGCGCAGGAGACAAGAGGCGTCAAGCCGCAGCCGGCATGGCCTTTCCCGGGGGCCGGCCCCTAAAATCCGAGATTGAGGCCGAGTTCAGCCGAATGGAATCCGACCGTGCCATCGACGGTCGCGCCGAGATAGCGATAGGCGGCCTCGAGAGAGAGGCGCTCCGTCAGCACGGCCTCAAATCCGGCGCGGCCGGAATAGCCGAGCTTGAAATCGCCGTCCGAGATTTCGGTGACGCCGTCATCAACCGACGCGCGCCAGTAGGCCGGGCCGACGCCGGCGGACAGGAACGGACGAATGGCGCCCATGTCGTATTCGTAGCGCAGCGACAAAAGACCGGTGAGCCCCCAGAGCGTCGTATCGATCGGGCCGATCGCTTCGCCGTCACGGAAATAGGCGAGCTCCGTTTCGAAACCGAGCGTCGAGTTCCCGAAATTCCATTTGGGAATTGGCGCATAGCCGGCCGCAAAGGTGATCGCGTCGATCGATCCCGACGCGCCGCCGCCATGCGCGGAAAATGCGTAACCGCCGCGAACGAACGCCGTCGCTCCGTAACTGGAATAGACGGAGCCAGATTTGAATTCCGACTGCTCCTGCGCCAGCGCGACGGCAGGCGCGAGTGCGAAGGCGGCGGAAAGCAGGACGGATTTGGGTTTCACAGGACACCTCGCGGTTTGACCCCCGATACCTGCGCGCGAAGCGATAATGTTTGGTTAACAAGGTATGAACACGGAGCCCCAGGCAACAACGCCTCGCCCCTCTCTGCGCTTCTTGGCAAAGGTGGCGGCGTGACGGATCGCCTATTCCTGCGGATCGACCCCGGGTTCGCGCAGCGGCAGCCCGCGTTCACGGCGCGCGGCTTCGTCATCCTTCGCGACCGCCGCGTCGAGCGTGTCGCGCAGGTCAACGAGCGAGGATTCCCGCTCGGCGTTCGCCAGCACCCGGTCCTCAGCGACGGCGACGTTCAACGCGTCACGATCGGTCAAAAGAACTTCGGTCATCGCTTCACGTTCCGGCCTGGCGATTCCCTGCGGCACTTTCGTCGGCTGGTCGGCAAGGACCGGAAAGCCGCCGCCCTTCGCCTCGCGGTTTTGTTCGATGCGATCGGCGATCGCCGGGTTCATCGGCTGGTCCTTGGCGAGTTCTTCATATTTGACGATGCCGGGCGGGGCGAATCGTTTGAGGCCGCCCGAGCAGCCAACGAGGGCCAGTGCGGCGAAGGCGACGAGATAAGCTTTTGCACCCATCGATGGGCCACCCTATAACGCGAGGAGAACCCACCTAAACGCGAACCGAGCCAATGACGCAAGAAGGCCGCACGTCCAAATCCGCGAAAACCAAGCGCAAAAAGGCCGCGCCGGCGCCGGAAACGGCGGCAAAGCCGGCCGCGCCCGCAATCAACGGCGCCGCCGACGGCAAGAGCCTGATCGAGGATTTCGACGCCCTGTCCGACTATGTCACCGACGTCAGCGGCAAGAGCCAGGAAGTCATCAGGGAATTCTTCGTCAAACACACCGAGCAGCCGGTGAAGGTCGCGACCGGCCAGCAATCGGTCGACCCCTTGAATGTCGGCGAAGCCTTCAAGGAAATGATGAGGGCGCTCGCCGCCGACCCCGGCACCGTCATGCAGCGCCAGTTCAATCTCTGGGGCGACTACGCGAAGATCATGGCGACGATGGCCGGCGCAAGTCGCCGGCGAGGAAGTCGAGCCCGCGATCGAGCCCGAAGCTGACCGACAAAAGGTTTCAGCACGCCGCCTGGCGCGAGAACCCGATGCTCGACTTCGTCAAGCAGTCTTACCTCACCTACGCCAAATGGCTGAAGACGACGGTCTCAGCAGCTCGAAGGCATGGAGCGAGCACGAAAAGAAGAAGCGCGGAATTCTACACGCAGCAATTCATCGACGCGATCGCGCCGTCGAATTTCCCGGCGCTGAACCCGAAGTCGTCGAGATGACGATCGAGTCGCAGGGCGAGAACCTCCTGAAGGGCGACCGGAACCTTCTCGAAGATCTTGCTCGCGGCGACGGGCCAGCTGTCGATCCGGCAGGCGGACCTTGAGTATTTCAAACTCGGCGTCAATGTCGCGACGACGCCCGGCAAGGTCGTCTACCAGAACGAGATCATGCAGCTCATCCAGTATGATCCGATGACGGAGAACGTCGCGAAGCGCCCGCTGCTCATTTTTCCGCCGTGGATCAACAAATTCTACATTCTCGATCTCCAGCCGGGCAATTCGTTCGTCCGCTGGATGGTCGAACAGGGCCGCACGGTTTTCGTCGTCTCGTGGGTGAACCCCGAGCCGCATCTGAAGAGCAAATCGTTCGAGGACTACATCAAGCAGGGTTGTTTCGCGGCGCTCGACGCGGTGAAAAAGGCGACGCGGCGAGGCGGAGGTCGACGCCATCGGCTATTGCATCGGCGGCACCATGCTCGCGACCGCGCTTTCCCTGATGGCCAAGCGCGGCGACAGGCGAATCCGCACGGCGACGTTCTTCACCGCGCAGGCGGATTTCAAGGAATCCGGCGATCTCCTGCTCTTTGTCGACGATGAGCAGCTCGACGCGATCGAAAAGCAGATGGACGCGGCCGGCGGCGTGCTCGAAGGCCGCGCCATGGCGACGACGTTCAACATGCTGCGCTCGAACGATCTCATCTGGCATTCGTCATCGACAATTACATGAAGGGCAAGGATCCCGCGAAATTCGACCTGCTCTACTGGAACTCCGACGCGACGCGGATGCCGAAGAACGTCCACCTCTTTTATCTGCGCGAGTTCTACAAGCATAATCGTCTCGCCAAGGGCGAGATGACGATTGACGGCGAAGCGCTCGATCTTAAGCGACGTCGATATCCCGATCTTCATGCAGGCGGGCGAGACCGACCACATCGCGCCGCATAATTCCGTCTACAGAACGGCGCGCTCTTCGCCGGCGAAAGGCAACGACAGGTGACCTACATGCTGGCGGGCTCCGGCCACATCGCCGGCGTCGTCAATCATCCGGCCAAGAAGAAGTATCACCACTCGATCAACGACGCCCTGCCCGCCTCGCTCGACGACTGGAAGGCGGGGCCGAAGCGATCTGCCGGGTCGTGGTGGCCCTACTGGATCGAATGGCTCGAACAAAGATTCGCGCGGCAAGGTTCCGGCGCGCATCCCGGGCGACGGCGATCTCGCGTCATCGAGGACGCGCCCGGAAGCTATGTGAAGGTGAAGGCGTAAGTCGATATCACTCCGGAGCTTGGATGGCAACTCTCAAATCCGACATCACCCGCCGCGACTTCATGAACGGCGTCGCTGTCACGATCGGCGCTGGCGTCGTTGCACCGGCGGCGGCTTTTGCGACTGCTGACGCTCCGGCTTACCCGCCTGCGCTCCAGGGCCTTCGCGGCGCGCACGCGGGCGCGTTCGAAACCGCTCATGCGCTTTCCTGGGAAGGGCGACGGTGGGCCCGGCCGAAGGCGCTAACGGATGATCTCTATGATCTCGTCGTCGTCGGCGCCGGACTGTCAGGTCTTGCCGCCGCCCATCTCTATCGCGAGCGGGCGCCGTCGGTGCGCGCATCCTCATTCTCGACAATCACGATGATTTCGGCGGTCACGCCAAGCGCAACGAATTCTCCGTCGATGGAAAGACGCTCATCGGCTATGGCGGCAGCCAGTCGATCGACGGACCTGCGAGCTATTCGCCGGGCGCGAAGGAAATCCTGAAATCGCTCGGGGTCGACGTCGCAAAGTTCTACAGCTATTTCGACCAGGAATTTTATGCGCGCCTTGGCATGCGCGGCGGCTTTCATCTCGACAGGAAAACCTACGGCGCCGACGCATTGTCCGACCTTCCCTTCTCGATGTGGTCGGATGCGCCCAAGTCGTCGGTGATCAAGCGCGCGCTGAAGGCGCTGCCTCTCAAAGACGAGACGAAGGCGGCGTTCAAGAATCTCGTCCTCAAGGAGCGTGACTTCCTCCGCGGCAAGACCGTTGAAGAGAAGATCACGCTGCTGCGGTCGATCAGCTATGAAGACTATCTGCGCCGGCACGCCGCAGCGCCGGAGGAATTCATCCTGCTGCTTCGCAAGACGCATCTCGGCCTGTGGGGGTGCGGGTGGGATGTCCTTTCGGCGCTCGAAGCGACGCGCTGGGAAATGCCCGGAACGGCAGGGCTTGGCGTCATCGACGCGCTCGAAAACTCCCACGACTTCGAAGAGCCGTATATCTTTCATTTCCCTGACGGCAATGCGAGCCTCGCGCGCCTTCTCGTTCGAAAGCTCCTGCCCGACGCAGTTCCTGGTTCGACCATGGAAGACATCATCGGCGCGCGCGTCGATTACGAGGGTCTCGACCGCGCAGGGTCGCCAAGCCGCATTCGCCTGAACGCGACCGTCGTCGACATGCGCCATTCGCCGTCAAAGAATTCCGTCGACGTTGTTTATGTGCAGAACGGCCGCGCCCGCCGCGTGCGCGGGCGGCACGCGATCATGGCAGGCTATATGGCGATGGCGCCGCTTGTCTGCGCCGAAATGCCGGAAGCGCAGAAAGAGGCCGTCCGCTTCTTCACGAAAATCCCGCTCGTCTACGGCAATGTCGCGCTCCGCAACTGGCGCGCCTTCGAGAAGGCCGGCTATCACCGCTTCTATTCGCCGTCGGCCTTTTATGAATCGATGGCGCTCGATTTCCCCGTCAGCATCGGCGACTACAAATTCCCGGCGTCGCCGAACGAGCCGATCATCCTTCACGTCCAGCACGTGCCGATCGAGCCCGGCGTCGGCCTCAACGAAAAGGACCAGCATCGCGCCGGCCGGCAACGCCTTTACACAATGACCTTTGACGACTTCGAGACGGCGCTTGTCGAGCAGCTGACGGGCATGCTTTCGCCCTCCGGTTTCGACGCCGAGCGCGATATTGCGGGGATTACGATCAACCGCTGGCCGCACGGCTATGCTTATGAATACAACGAATTGTTCGACGGACCCGACTGGTCGCCGGAAAACGGCCCTCACCTCAAGGCGCGCGAGCCGATCGGGCGCATCTCGATCGCCAATTCGGATTCGAGCGCCTACGCCTATGTGAACGGGGCCTTCGACGCGGCGATCCGCGCAGTCACAGAGCAGCTGGCGGTCAGCGACTGATCGGTTGAAGAGGCGGCGGCTAGCTCGTCTCAGCGAGAAAGGAAAGCTGGTGGATCGAGGCGCTCCGCTGCGCTTCGACCTGATCGGTCAGGCGCGTCGGGTAATCGCCAGTAAAGCAGTGATCGGTGAACGCCGGCGCCGATTTGTCGCGCGGGCCTTTGCCGAAGGACTCGTAAAGTCCGTCGAGCGACAGGAAGGCGAGGCTGTCGACGCCAATCTCCTTGCGCATCTCCTCGACCGTCATGCGGCTTGCGATCAGTTCGTCCTTCGACGGCGTGTCGATGCCGTAAAAGTCCGGATAGAGGATCGGCGGACAGGCGATGCGCATGTGCACCTCCTTCGCGCCGGCCGACCGCAGCATCTGCGTGATCTTGCGCGAGGTCGTGCCGCGAACGATTGAATCGTCGATCAGAACGATGCGCTGGCCCTCGATGACGCCGCGATTGGGCGAGTGCTTTCGCGCAACGCCTGCTTCGCGGATGCGCTGTTCAGGTTCGATAAAGGTCCGCCCGACGAAGTGGCTGCGGATGAGCGCCTGTTCGAAAGGAAGGCCGGACGCCTGCGCGTAGCCGATGGCGGCCGGAACGCCCGAATCCGGGATCGGCGCCACCATGTCGGCCTCGCACGGCGCTTCCTGCGCGAGGCGTTTTCCGAGCTTCTTGCGGAGTTGGTAGACGCTGTTGCCGTCGACGATCGAATTCGGGCGCGCGAAGTAGATGAGCTCGAAAATGCAGGGGCGCGCCGGCATATGCGGCGGAAACACCTGGCGGCTCTCGACCTCGCCATTGGCCCTGCAGATGACGACTTCGCCGGGCCTTATGTCGCGCACGAACTTCGCCCCGATGAGATCGAGCGCGCAGGTCTCCGACGCGAGGATCGGCTTGCCGCCGAGATCGCCGAGAATAAGCGGGCGAATGCCGATCGGATCACGGACGCCGATCAGCGCGTCCTTCGTCAGCACGACGAGCGCGTAGGCGCCTTCGACCTGCTTCAGGCAGTCGATCAGCTTGTCGACCATCGAAAGCTGGTGCGAGCGCGCGGTCAATTGCAGGAAGAGTTCCGAATCCGACGTCGACTGGAAAATGCAGCCGCGCTGCACGAGTTCCGATTTCAGCTTGCGCGCATTGGTGAGGTTGCCATTGTGGGCGACGGCGATGCCGCCCTTGTCGAGATCGGCGTACATCGGCTGGCAGTTTCTGAGGATGGTGTCGCCTTGCGTCGAATACCGCGTATGGCCGATCGCGGCCGCGCCCTTGAGGCGCTGCAGCGTATCGACGTCGGAGAAATTGTCGGAGACGAGGCCAAGATGGCGCTCATTGTGAAAGTGTGCGCCGTCGTAACTCGCAATCCCGGCGGCTTCCTGGCCGCGGTGCTGCAGCGCGTGAAGGCCGAGCGCGGTCAACGCAGCCGCATCCGGCGTTCCAATGACGCCGAAGAGGCCGCACTCCTCGTTCAGCTTCGGAGAGCCGATGAGCGCATCAAGGTCGCTCTGGCGCCGGCGATAGCGGGCGCCAAGGCGCTTCAACCGCGCGGCGGCAATTGTTGCGAAATCAGCGTCGATCGGGCTCTGCATCGCTTGTCGCTTCCTCCGTCAGAATATCCGCAATCGGATCGCTCGAAGACGTCGTTTCGTCCGTCGTGACCGTCGTCACGATTTCCTTGAGGCCAGACCGGTCGGCGCCGTCATATCCTTCGGCCGCAGCGTCCGCGTTCTTCTTCGCCGCCGCGCTCAGATCGCGGTTGGCGGGCGCGAATTGCTCAAAAAATCCCGCAGACGATGTTGCGATCGGCAGCAAGAGCGCTTTCCTGACCGAGTCCGGCTGATTCGCCTCGTCGAGATAATAACCATAGCCGAGAAATCCAAGGCCGATCAGAGCGAGCGCCCGCAGGAAGCCGAAGATCCCTCCGCTGATTCGGTCAACCGACTTCATGCGCTCAGTGAGCTTCAGCCGCAGCATCCCCTTGTGCAGGAGAAAATAGCCGCCGACGAACGCTGCAACGCCGATCGCGGCCGCGACAGCGGCGCTCGCGATGAACGACTCTTTGCCGAGAGCGGCGACGACGGGCTTGGCGCCAAGCCAGGCGAGAAGGACTGCGGCGCCCAGCACGAAAAGGGTCGCGACTTCCCGGATCGCGCCCCGGACGGCGGCAAAGAAGATTGATACGCCGACGATCGCCAGCAGGAGCGCGTCAAAGACCGTCATTCGTCACCCTTACCGAGCGCCCTTCAGTCCTTAGAGCGCGAGTCTCCCGCGGCGCCTCAATATCCGCGAACGGCCGCCCGCTCAACCGCCCTGGCTTTTCACCCAGCCGATGAGGTCGGCGAGGGTCTCGGCGTTAACGATTTTCAGCGCGTCGGATTTCCCCGCAGCCGGGGCGAGCGCCCCCGAAAACCCGAGCTTCTGGGCTTCTTTAAGGCGGGCGTCGGCTTGATTGACGGGCCGGACCGCGCCTGAAAGGGCGACCTCGCCAAAGACGACATAGGTCTTCGGGAGGGCGCGGTCGAAGAGGGAGGAGCATAACGCCGCAGCCGCCGCGAGGTCGGCGGCCGGCTCGGCGATTCGCATTCCCCCCGCGACATTGAGGAAGACGTCGTGCCGGCCGAAGTCGAGACCGCAGCGCGCGTCGAGCACGGCGAGCAGCATCGAGAGGCGCGCGCTGTCCCAGCCGACGACCGCGCGTCTTGGCGCCGCGAGCGTCGATGGCGAGACGAGCGCCTGGATCTCGACGAGCACCGGGCGCGTTCCCTCGACGCCCGCAAAGACCGCGGCGCCCGGCACCGGTTCGCCCGGTTCGGACAGAAATAGCTCCGAAGGATTGGCGACTTCGCGGAGGCCCGCGCCGGTCATTTCAAAGACGCCGATCTCATGCGCGGCGCCGAAGCGGTTCTTCACGGCGCGAAGGAGGCGAAACGCCCTTCCCTGCTCGCTTTCAAAATAAAGGACCGCGTCGACCATGTGCTCGACGACGCGCGGTCCCGCGATCTGTCCGTCCTTGGTGACGTGACCGACGAGCATCACGATCGAGCCCGAGCCTTTGGCGAAGCGGATGAGTTCCTGCGAGCAGGCGCGAACCTGCGTCACCGTGCCGGGCGCGGCGGGAAGCGCGTCCGACCACAGCGTCTGGATCGAATCGATGATGACGGCGTCGGGCCGATCCGCTTTCAGCGTCGCCAGAATATCGCGCAGCGCCGTCGCAGCGGCGAGCGCGACCGGCGCGTCGGCGAGATCGAGACGCTGCGCGCGCAGCCGAATTTGCGCGGTCGCTTCTTCGCCCGAAATGTAGGCGACCTTGGCGCCGCCATTCGCAAGTCCCGCCGCGATCTGCAACAGCAGCGTCGACTTGCCGACGCCCGGATCGCCGCCGATCAGCAGCGCGGATCCGGGAACCAGCCCGCCGCCGCAGGCGCGATCGAATTCGGCGTTGCCGGTGAGAAGGCGCGGTTCGTACTCGCCGCCGCCTTTCAGGGTCGTGAAATCGAGCACCTTGCCCTTGCCGGGTTTGGCGCCCGCAAGCGAGCCCGGCGGCCCCGCCTCGACCGCCTCGGCCGCAATCGTGTTCCATTCGCCGCAAGCCTCGCAGCGGCCCTGCCACTTGCCGTAAACGGCGCCACAGGATTGGCAGATGAAACTTTCAGCCAGACGGGCCAAGGCGCGCTCCCGCAAAAATAGGAGCAGCCGGTCTAGACGATGCCGGACTGCGGGGAAATCTCGTTTTCGCCTTCGGGTTCGTTTAAGGATGGGTGATGTCGGCAACGCCCCTCAACGCCTTCAACCCTTACCTTAACGGCCTCTACGCCCCGGTGCGCGAGGAGGTTTCGGCGAGCGACCTCCCCGTGATCGGCGAAATTCCGCGCGACCTTCGGGCGCCTATTTCCGCAACGGACCCAATCCGATGTCGCCGCCGACGGGGATGCATCACTGGTTCGACGGCGACGGCATGCTGCACGGCGTCTGGTTCGAGAACGGTCGCGCGCGGTACGCGAACCGCTATATCCGCACGCCCGACTTTGAAGCCGAGATCGAGGGCGCCGACGCGATGCCCGGCATCTTCTCGCCCTCGCGCGCCGTCGCAGGCCGACGCACCCTCTACAAGGACACGGCGAACACCGATGTCGTCGTTCACAACGGACGCCTGCTGGCCCTCTGGTATATTTCGGGCCAGCCGGTCGCCGTCGATCTGAAGACGCTCGAGACGATCGGCGTTGAGGATTTCGGCGGCAAGCTGCCGAAGAACGTCTCCGCACACTCGAAGACCGACGCCGCAACCGGCGAGTTCGTCTTCTTCGATTACGCGCTCTACGAGCCGAAGATGTCGTTCGGCACGATTTCCGCAGACAATCGGCTCGTCCATTTTCAGGAGGTCGATCTGCCGGGGCCGCGCCTGCCGCACGATATGGGCCTCACCGAAAATTACGTCATTCTCCACGACCTGCCGGTCGTCTTCACCGACAGCGCGATAAGGAACCGCCTGTGGCAGATCCATGTCGCGGATCAGCCGACGCGCTTTGGCGTCGTGCCGCGGAAAGGCGGCCCCGCCAGATGGTTCGAATTCCCGACCTGCTACATCTATCACGTCATCAATTGCTGGGAGGAAGGCGACGACGTCGTCATGGCGGCCTGCAAGATGGTCCCGAACGGCTTTGCCCCCGATGTCGCCGCGCACGGTCCCTACGCGCCGATGGCGACGGTGCTGGCGCTGCGCGCGCAGCCTTTCGTCTGGCGCATGAACATGAAGACCGGCAAGGGAACCGAGACGCAGCTTGACGACGCCTTGAGCGAATTTCCGGTCGTCAATCTCGATCATGCGGCGAGGAAGACGCGCTGGTCCTATCACGTCGTGATGGACGATGACGTCCTTCAGCGCTTTGCGGCGCTCCGCAAATACGATCTATCGACCGGAGGTTACGAGCAGCACGATTTCCCGCCGGGCGTCTTTGGATCGGAGCCTGCTTTCGCGCCATCGAGCGGCAAGGAAGACGACGGCTGGGTCGTCACCATCACGTCGAGCCTCGACGGACAGTCGGAAGCGCTGGTCATCGATCCGAAGAATTTTTCGGGTCCGCCGGTCGCGCGCGTGAAGCTGCCGCAGCGCGTTCCCGCCGGCTTTCACGCGACATGGGCGAAGGCCGGCTGATCAGGCCGCCGCCTCGTCCGTCGACGTCTTTGCTTTTTTCTCGGCGAAGCGGACGGAAATCACCGACACCTCGTAGAGCGCGAGGATGCATCCGCCAAGCACGAGCTGGCTTAGCGGATCGGGCGGCGTCAAGATCGCGGCGATGATGAAAATCAGCACGATCGCGAACCGGCGGTATTTCACCAGCATTGCTGAATTGACGATCCCGGCGCGCGCCAGCAGCGTCAGGAACACCGGCAGCTGGAATGAAAACCCGAAGGCGAGGATCAGCGTCGTCGTCAGCGTCAGATAATCCCCGACGCGAGTCAAAAGCTCGTAATTCGCCGGCGCGTCGCCGCCCGCCTGCGCCTCGAAGCCGACGGCGAACTGCATGATGAACGGCATCATCAGGAAATAGACGAGGCACGCGCCAAGCATGAAGAGGACCGGCATCGCGATCAGGAACGGCGCGGCCGCCTGCTTCTCGCGCCGGTAAAGACCCGGCGCGATGAAGCGATAGGCCTGATAGGCGATCACCGGAAAGGCGAGGACGATCGCCGCGAATACGGCGAGGCGGACACGCGTGAAAAAGAACTCCAGCGGCGCGAAATAAAGCGTCGGGTCCTTGCCCGCATTCGACCGGCTGACCGCTTCCACAAATGGTATGATCAGGAAATTGAAAATCTGCTCCGAAAACAGGAAGCAGATCACGAACCCGATCGCGATTGCGCCGATCGAAATGATGAGCCGTTGGCGCAGCTCCGTCAGGTGATCGATGAGCGGCGCCGCCGACGCGGCGACTTCGTCCTCGTGATCAGGCGTTTCGTCTTTCGTCGCCGGAAGGGTCACTCCGCGCGCTCAGGGTTCGGGTTCGCCGCAATATCGCGCAGCTCGGCGGCTTCGCTGCGGACCGCCGCGGCGACAGGGCGCATCGCGTCGTCGATCGATTTCCTGGTTTCCGCAACGACATTGTTGTGCTTCAACGCGTCGATCTCGCGGCGCATGTCTTCCATCTCGCTCTCGCGCGCCATCTGGTTGAATGCGGCGGTGAACTCCGACGCCATGCGGCGCGCCTGCGCCACCATACGCCCGGCCATCCGCATCAGATGGGGAAGATCCTTCGGTCCGACGACGACAAGCGCGATGATCGCCACGACGACGATTTCAAGAAAGCCGACTTCCGGCATCAGGTTCATGACGCCCTCAACGGATCAACGGCGCCGCGCCTTCGAATGCGCATCCTTGGACTTCGGCGTGACATCAGCCGCCTTGTCGGTGCGGTCTTCCAGCTTGCCTTCGTCGTCCTGAAGACCTTTCTTGAAGGCTTTGATGCCCTTCGCGAAATCGCCCATCAATTGCGAAATCTTTCCGCCGCCGCCGAAGAGGAGGAGCGCAGAGCACGATAATGATCAGGATCTGCCAGGATCCGATGGCCATGAAGGCCTCCTTCAATTCAAGCTCTCTATGTAAGGCGCGAGGGCTTGAGGTGCAAATCAGCCCTCGGCTGACGGTTCTTCTTCGTGGAAATCGGTTACGAATTCGCCTTCATCGCCGATGTCCTCGACATCCTCGCCTGCAAGCTCGTCGCTCGGCGCAGGCACAATGAACCCTGGCGGCAGGCGCGCGTCGAGGAGGCCCGCGGCTTTGAGGTCAGCCATGCCCGGAAGGTCGGTGACGGTTTCAAGGTTGAAATGTTCGAGGAACGTCTGCGTCGTTCCGTAGAGGATCGGGCGGCCCGGCGCCGACCGCCGGCGTCCTCGCAGGCGCACCCAGCCGATCTCCATCAGCTGATCGAGCGAGCCCGGCGACACCGCGACGCCGCGCACGTCTTCAATGTCCGCGCGCGTGCAGGGCTGGTGATAGGCGATGATCGCGAGCGTTTCGAGCGCGGCGCGCGTCGAGCCGCTTCGGCTCGACTTTTTCCTTTTGAAGGACATGCGCGACATCGGGCGCGGTGACGAACCGGTATTTCCCGGCCGCCTTCGAGAGAACGACGCCGCGATTTTCATATTGCATGACCAGCGTGTCGATCAGCGTCCTGATGTCGGCGCCCGCCGGAAGGCGCGCGGCGATCGCTTCCTCGTCAAGCGGCTCGACCGCCGCGAAGAGGAGCGCTTCGGCCATGCGCAGATGGTCAGCCATCTGCGCCGCTCGACCAGACGGCGTCGGAAATCTCGCCCTCGGCGATGTCGTGTTCTAGCGCGCCGTCGTCGGCCGCTGTTTCTTCTTCGATCATGTCCTCAAGTTCCTCGGCGAGCGCTTCTTGCGCCTCGCGCACGTCCAGTTCTTCGAAATTGCGGGCGCGGCCATCGTCAGTCGGAATCATTGGAAACCTCCCTCGCCGGCGGCGCGTCGCGGCGC
>CAVXVQ010000021.1:0-115882 GCA_963765165.1 uncultured Alphaproteobacteria bacterium
ACGAGGTGGCCCTTGCCGAGCCCGCCGATCGCCGGATTGCAGGACATTTCCCCGATCGTCGCCGCCTTGTGGGTGGCGAGGAGGGTCCTTGCGCCCATGCGCGCCGCAGCCGCAGCCGCTTCGCAGCCCGCGTGCCCGCCCCCGATGACGATGACGTCGTAGGATTTCATGGGCGTCGGTATAGGCCGCCGCGCGAAAATAAGAAGATTTCGGCGGACGGCGTCGCGCCATCCTTCGAGACGCCGCCTTTGGCGGCTCCTCAGGATGAGGGCTTTCGCGGTTAAACAATCGCAACCCTCATCCTGGGGAGCGGCCCGCTTGGGCCGCGTCGAAGGTGTGAACGCGAATGGCCCCTTAGCGGCCTACTTCCCGATACAAAAACTTGAAAAATCGCCGCCAGGACATCCTCGACCCCGACCGCCCCGGTGATCCGGCCGAGCGATCGCGCCGCAAGCCGAACATCCTCCGCCGCAAGTTCCGGCATGGCGAGCCGGCCGCGCGCGCGCGAAAGATGGCCGATGGCGGCCTCGACCGCGTCGATATGGCGGACCCGGGTCAGCGCCGCCTCCTCCGCCCGCCCGCACCGCCGCGCTACTGCTTCGCCGAGCGCGCTGACGAGGGCGTCGACGCCTTCGCCAGTTTTGGCGGAGATCGCGAAAGCCGCCATACTGTCGGGCGCCGGAAGGACCGCGTGGGGTGCGGCGAGGTCGATTTTGTTCAAAATGACGAAATCACCCTCCCGAAGAAGCGAATGCGCAGGCCCGCCTGCAACCACAGGTAGAGTTCCGGCCGATATTGTTTCACGTGAAACACTACCGTCCCGAAATGATCCGTCCGACGCGTCAATGATCAGTAGGCGGATGTCCGATTCTTCGGCTGTCATCCGTGTACGGCGCATTCCTTCCTGCTCAATAAAATCCGATGTTTCTGCGCGCAGGCCCGCCGTATCGAAGAGGGAGACGAGGATCCCGCCAAGATCGAGCCGCGCCTCGACGACGTCGCGCGTCGTTCCCGGCGCCTCGGAGACGATCGCGCGCTCCGATCCCGCGAGCCGGTTCAAAAGGGATGACTTGCCGGCGTTGGGGGCGACCGACGATCGCGACCTTGACGCCCTCGCGTATGGCCCGCGCGGCGGAAGCGGTCGTGAGGAAGCCTTCCAGCGCCTCGATCAGCGCCTCGATCTCGGGACCCGCCCGCGCCGCGATCGCAGCTGGAATATCCGCCTCGTCGGGGAAGTCGATGTCGGCCTCGAGGGGCGCCATGACCGCGAGAAGCCGGCGCCGCCAGCCCTCGGCGACCGCCGAAAGCCGTCCCCCGAACTGCCCCAAAGCCTGCTTTCTCTGCAGGGCCGTTTCGGCGTCGAGAAGATCAGCGAGGCCTTCAACCTCGGCAAGATCGAGCTTGCCGTTCATAAGCGCCCGCCTGGTGAACTCGCCCGCCTCGGCGAGCCGGCTCCCCTGCGCCTTTAGCGCCTCGAATAGCGCCGTCTCGACCGCCGGGCTCCCGTGCAGGTGGAACTCGGCGACGTCCTCGCCGGTAAAACTCGCCGGGCCTTTGAAGAGTATGACGAGGCCGCTATCGATCAGCGCGCCCTCGCCGTCCCGGAGCGGCCTCAGCGCGGCCCGGTTTGGCGCGGGAAGGCGTCCGACGAGCGATCTTGCGATGTCGAACGCTTTCGGACCCGAAAGGCGGAACACGCAAACGCCCGCCCGCCCGGCGCCGGAAGCGCGCGCGAAAATGGTGTCGTCGCCACGTGGCGTGTCGGTCATGCGAGCGCCTAATAGGCTATTGATCGGCGCGCCGACAATGCTCGATCGCGAAGGCGCATAATGAGACGCTCGACGCGCGATTCCAGGGGGAGTTTGTGAAGATCAACCGGCGCCGCGTCATTATCGCGGGCCTTGCGGCGGGCGGATTTGCCGGCTGCGCCCGAAAGGACGCCGACGGTCTTGCCTACCTCGGCATTGGCGCGCTTTCAAAATCCTTCCGCTCCGGCGCCGTCGCGCCGCTCGACGCGCTGCGCGCTTGCCTCTCGCGGATCGAGCGTTTCGATGAGGCGATAAACTCCTTCTGCTATCTGGCGAAGGAAGAAGCCCTTGAAGCCGCCGGTCGCGCCGGCGCGGAAATCAGGGGCGGTCGATGGCGCGGACCGCTCCATGGCGTTCCAATCGCGATAAAGGACAACATCGACGTCAGGGAATGCCGACGCGCGCCGCAAGCGGCGCGCTGAGCGACCACGCGGCGGCGCGCGACGCGGAATGCGCGCGCCGTCTTCGCGCAGGCGGCGCGATCATTCTCGGCAAGCTCAACATGCACGAGCTCGCGGTCGGTACGACCTCGGCGATCAGCGTTTTCGGCCCTGTGCGCAATCCGTGGAATCCGGAACGGATTGCGGGCGGCTCGTCCGGAGGCTCGGCCGCCGCCGTCGCGGCCGGCTTTTGCTACGGGGCGCTTGGCACCGACACCGGCGGGTCGATTAGGATCCCCGCAGCCGCCTGCGGTGTCGTCGGCATGAAACCGACGCACGGGCTCGTTTCCCTCGACGGCGTCGTCCTCATATCCGCCTCGCACGATCATGTCGGTCCCCTGACGCGTTCGGTCGCCGACGCGGCGCTGATGATGCGCGCGCTCGTCGAAGAGCCCTCAGGCTTCGCCGCTGACGACGCCGTCAAGGCGCTGCGCGTCGGCGTTCTTCAGGATACGGACAAATATTGCGACGGCGCCGCGCTCGACCCCGACGTGAAGGCGGCGTTCGACGACGCGGGGCGCGTCGTCGCGCGCATCGCGACGCTGATCGGCCCCGCTGAAATTCCCTATCCCGACCTCGGCCCGATCATCGATCTTGAAGGCGCGCCTTTCTGGCGGACGCTCGATCCGGGTCGCCTTGCGCCGGCGACGCGGGCAGGGTTCGCTGAAGCGCCGCCGCCCTCGGCGCCGCTTGACGACCTTCTCGCCGGCCTTGACCGCTTCCGCGCCGGATTTGCGGACGCCTTCAGAGAGTTCGACCTCGTCATCGCGCCGACGATTCCGGCGCCGGCGATGCGCGTCGCCGACGCCGCTGACCCGTTTGCATTCGCCGCCTGCACCTTCGCCTTCAGCCAGGCGGGCGCGCCCGCGATCTCGGTCCCTTGCGGTTTTTCTCGCGACGGCCTCCCGATCGGGCTGATGATCGCCGGCCCTCCGGGCGCGGACGAGCGCGTCCTCGCCCTCGCCGCAGCCTTTGAGGCTGCAACGCCGTGGAAAGGTCGAATGCCGCCCCTATGAATTCACTATTTCTTCTTCGGCGGCGCCGCCGCGCCCGAGGCCCCGCTCATCGCGGCGCCGAAAAGTCCCTGCAAGGCGTCCATTCCCTTGCCGCTCATTTCCATCCACTGCGCCACCATCCGCTCAGGGTCCGCCAGCGTATCCATCTGGTCCTTCGCCCGCCGGGTCATCTCGGCGACGATCATTTCGTTCAGCGGCTCGATATCCGGCATCCCGACAAAGGCGCGCGCCTCCTGGGGCGTGCAATCGATATTGATGGTAAGGCGCATGAGAAAAACTCCTTTGGCTCGACCATAGGCGATGCCAGAGATTTACGACAGGCTCCGCATCTGAAAGGAAATCGCCCCGTGTCCCGCCCAGCGTCCCGCCCCGCTTCCAGAACCATGAACCGCAAAGCGATCGTCATCGACAACCCGGCCTTGAAGGACCTGCCCTTTTCGCCGGCGGTCAGGGCCGGAAAGCTCGTCTATGTGAGCGGCCAGATCGGCATCGACCCGACGACCGCCTCGCTCGTCAAAGGCGGCGCCGCCGCCGAAACCGAGCAGATCTTCAAGAATATCGGCTTCGTCCTCGCGGCGGCCGGGAAAACGCTCGACGACGTCGTCAAGGCGAACGTCTATCTCGTCGACATGGCTGATTATTCGGCGATGAACGCGGCCTACGCCAAGGCGTTCGACGCGCCCTATCCGGCGCGAACCTGCATCGGCGTCGCCGCGCTTCCCTTCAACGCCCGCGTCGAGATCGAGGTCATCGCCCGCTCATGAAAAGCGTCATCCTCACCGCGGTCGGCGGGCCGGAGAATTTCACGCTGACGGAGACGCCGGGCGCGGCGCCGGCGGACAACCATATCCGTGTACGGAACAAGGCGATCGGCGTCAATTTCATCGACATCTATCAGCGGAAGGGTCTCTACCCGATCTCCGTTCCCTCAATCCTCGGCCAGGAAGGGGCGGGCGTCGTCGCGGAGGCGGGCGCGGGCGCGCCGTTCAAGGTCGGCGAGCGGGTCGCCTATCTCTCCGGGTTCGGCGCTTACGCCGAAGAGACGATCGTCGATGCGGCCCGCGCGGCGCTGATCCCGGCCGGCGTTTCCGACGATCTCGCCGCCGCCTCGTTCCTCAAGGGCCTCACGGCGGAAATGCTGCTGCGGCAGGTCTACGCCCTCAAAGCCGGCCAGACGGCGCTGATCACGGCGGCGGCCGGCGGCGTCGGATCGCTTCTCACCGCCTGGGCCGCCCATATCGGCGCCCGCGTCATCGCGGTCGTCGGGGACGAAAACAAAATCGCGGCGGCGAAAGCCAACGGCGCCCATGACGTCATCGACCGCCGGGCAAACCCGGAAATGGCGAGCGCGGTCAGACGCCTCACCGACGGGCGCGGCGTCGATGTCGTTTACGATTCGGTCGGCGCGGCGACGTTTGAAGCCTCGCTCGACAGCCTCGCCTTGCGCGGCATGATGGTGAGCTACGGGAACGCGTCGGGTCCCGTGCCGCCTGTCGCGCCGCTTGAACTGACCCGGCGCGGCTCGCTCACCCTCGCGCGCCCTTCGCTCTTTCATTACGCGACGCCCGGAACGCCTGCCCGCCATGGCGAAGGCGGTGTTCGACTTGATCGCCGCCGGCGTCCTGAAGCCGACGATCGCCAAATCCTTTCCGCTCGCCGCCGTCGCCGACGCGCACCGCCTGCTCGAAGGCGGCCGGACGATCGGCGCGATCATCCTGAAGCCATGAGCGCCATGCAGACAAATCGGCTTTCCACGCGTCCGCTTTTCGCCGCTGGCGTCGCGCTCCTTGCCGGGTGCATGGCCGACGCCGACAGGCCGGCGCCGGCAAAGCCGGAGGCGGTGTCGGGCTGGAGGGTCGCGCCGGAAGGCGATCTCAACACGTTCTTCGACTGCCTTGAGGAGGCGGGCGCAGCGCTCGTCGCCGCCCATCGCGGCGGGCCGGCGCGCGGCTTTCCCGAAAATGCGATTGAGACTTTTGAAAATACGCTTGCCGGCGCGCCGGCGCTGCTTGAAATCGACGTCGCGACCTCGTCGGACGGCGTCTTGTACCTCATGCACGACGACACGCTCGACCGCATGACGACGGGAACAGGCGCGACCAATGCGCTTTCGTGGGCGGAGATATCCACACTATCGTTGAAGGACTGGAGCGGCGTGGCGACGGATTTCCATCCGCCGAGCTTTGCCGACGCGCTCGCCTGGGGGAAGGGGAAAACGATCCTCGAAATCGATTTCAAGCAGACGACCCGCTATGAAGACGCGATCGACGAGATCAATCGTCAGGAGGCGGAGGATCGGGTGATCCTCATCGCCTACACGCTGGCGCAAGCCGAGCGGCTCCACCGCCTCGCGCCGGACATCATGATATCGCTCTCGGTGTCGGCGCAGTCTGATTTGAACCGCACCGTCGCGGCGGGCGTGCCGCTCGACCGCCTCCTCGGCTTCACCGGCGTCGAGGAGCCCAATCCCCGCCTTTTCTCGATCCTCGACAATCAGGACGTCGAGGTCGTTTTCGGCACGCTTGGCGGGCGGGACTCGATCGACAGCCAGATCGAAGAGACCGGCGACGACAGCCTCTACGCGACGCTCGCCGGCATGGGCGCCGACATCATCGCGACCGACCGGCCCTTCACCGCGCAGGCGGCCCTTGACGACGCAGGGCGCGGCGCGAAACCTGACCAATGCGGCATCCGCAAAACCTGAAGGAACCCTCTCCCCATGAAAAAATCCCTCTTGCTCCTCAGCGCTGTCGCCCTCATCGGCGCCGCCTGCGCGCGCAAGGAAGCCGCGCCAGAAACTGACGCCGACGCTGGCGCCGCGTTCGTCACCGAAGGGGCGGCGAGCGCCCCCGAAGCGATCGCGCCGGAAGCGACCGAGGCGCCCGCCGGCGACTACAAGCTCGACAAGAGCCATGCGAGCCTCGTCTTCAAGGTCGATCATATCGGTTATTCCGGCTACACGGGCTCTTTCGACGATTTCGACGCGGCGCTTTCCTTCGACCCGAAGGCGCCCGAGAAAATGAGCGTCACGGCGACGATCAATGTCGGCTCGCTCGATATCCCGGCGCCGCCCGACGGCTTTCTTGACGAGTTGAAGAGCCCCGCCTGGCTCAACGCGGTCGAATTCCCGTCGATGATTTTTCGCTCGACAAGCGTCTCGCTGACCGGCCCCGCCACCGCGCGCATCGACGGCGAGCTAGATTTTCGCGGGGTGACTGCGCCCATCGCCTTCGATGCGACGTTCAACGGCGGCTATGCCGGCTTTCCGCCCTATGATCCGGCTGCGCGCATCGGCTTTTCCGCGAAGGGATCGTTGCAACGGTCGGTCTTCGGCCTCCTTGTCGGCGTCCCGACAGAGGAAGCCCCGGTCGGCGTCGGCGACGACGTGACGTTCGAAATCGAAGCCGAGTTCAATGGCCCGCCCACGGCCGCCGCTCCGCAATGAAGAGGAAGAACGCCGATGTTCCGTTCACTGATCGCCGCGTCTTTGATGGTTGCTAGCGCCGCCGCGCAGGATTTGGGTCCCCAAACGCTCGGGCCGGGGGCGCGCCCGATCGGCGCCGACTGGTCGCGCAGTCCCGTCATCGCACAGCACGGCATGGCGGCGACCGCGCAGCCGCTCGCGCTCGCAGATCGCGATCGACATCTTGAAAAAAGGCGGCACCGCCGTTGACGCGGCGATCGCCGTCAACGCCGCGCTCGGCCTGATGGAGCCGACCGGATGCGGGATCGGCGGCGATCTCTTCGCCATCGTATGGGACCCGAAGACGCAAAAACTTCACGGCCTCAACGGCTCGGGCCGCGCGCCGATGGGCCGCTCGCTTGAGGAAACCGTCGCCAAATCGGCGGCGGTCGTCGGCGCAGGCAAGGGCATTCCTCCGCTCGGCCATCTCCCTGTCACCGTGCCCGGCACGGTCGACGCGTGGTTCGAGCTGCACGGGAAATTCGGGAAGCTCCCGATGCGGACGATTTTGGCGCCCGCAATCTCCTATGCGAAGGACGGCTTTCCGGTCTCGCCGGTGATCGCGATGTACCTTCAGCGCAATCTCACCGGATTTGAATCGCGCCTTTCGATGATCGACGAGTTCGACAATGCGAGGCGGACTTACTTTCAGAACGGCGCGCCGAAAGCCGGCGCGATCTTCAAGAACCCCGACCTCGCCGCGACGTACGAAAAGATCGCCAAGGGCGGCGCCGACGCCTTCTATCAGGGCGATATCGCGAGAACGATCGACGCTTATTTCAAACGCATCGGCGGGGATCTGCGCTATCAGGATTTCGCCGATCATGCGTCCGAATGGGTCGATCCCGGATGCGTCGATTACCGGGGATATTCCGTCTGCGAGTTGCCGCCGAACGGGCAGGGCTTCGCGGCGCTGCAGATGCTGAACATCCTGAAGAATGTCGGATTTGAAGCAATATCCGCGCGGGTCGGCGGAAGTCTTCCATCTGATGGTCGAGGCCAAGCGCCTCGCTTTCGAGGACGTCGCTAAATATTACGCCGATCCCGATTATTCGAACGTGCCGACTGACTGGCTTCTCTCGGACGAATACGGCCGCGAGCGGTTCGCGCTCATCGACATGAAGAAGGCAATGGCGGCGCCGGCCGCGGGCGTCGCGCCAAAACTCGAAGGCGAAGGCGACACGACCTATTTCACCGTCGCCGACAAGGACGGCATGATGGTCTCCCTCATCCAGTCGAATTACCGCGGCATGGGGTCGGGCCTCGTCGCCGACGGACTGGGCTTCATGTTCCAGGACCGGGGCGAGCTATTTAATCTTGATACGGATCATCCGAACGCCTATCATCCGGGAAAGCGCCCCTTCCAGACCATCATCCCGGCCTTCGTGATGAAGGATGGAAAGCCGTTCCTCTCCTTCGGCCTCATGGGCGGCGGCATGCAGCCGCAAGGCCATGTCCAGGCCCTCGTCAACCTCATCGACTACGGCATGAATCTGCAGGAAGCGGGCGACGCCGCGCGCTTCCACCATGACGGCGGGCGCGAGCCGACCGGCATCGATGGCGACGCGCTGGGGCTCTTGCAGCTTGAACCGGGCGTTCCCGACGAGACCGTCAAGAAACTTCAGGCGCTCGGCCACAAGACCGAGATCGTCGACAACGGCATCGTCTTCGGCGGCTATCAGGCGATCATGCGCGATCACGAGAACGGCGTTTACATCGGCGCGACGGAGATGCGGAAGGATGGAACGGTGGCGGGGTATTGAATTTTCCCGCGATGTGTATAAATTCAGAATTCATACACATGAGGGCGCCATGCGCACCAATATCGAAATCGATGACAAGCTGATGAAAGCTGCGATGAAGGCGAGCGGCAAGAAGACCAAGCGCGAGACGGTCGAGGAAGCGCTGAAGTCCTATTTGCATTCAAAAGAGCGTCCAAAAATGCTCGATCTTTTCGGCAAGCTCGACTGGGACGGTTATCCGATTGACGCTCTCCGTCGCGACAAGTCCCCGGGCGCAAGGCAAATTTCAGCGCTGTCGCGGCAAAGCTGCGCCGCACCAAAGCGCAGGCGCGCCCCGCAAATCCTCGCGCGCGCCGCGGACAGTGATTGTCGCGGATTGCTCCGTCTGGATCGATTACGGGCGCGGCGCGATGACTCGCCAGACCCGGATACTCCTCGAAGCGATCGCTCAAAAGAAGACGCTCGCCGCCGACCTAATCGTCGCGGAAGTCTTGCAGGGGATCACGCAGGAGCGTCAGTTCAAGGCGACGCTCGACGCCTTTGACGAACTCCCGCAAGCGACGATCGGGGGACGCGACATCGCTGTCGCCGCGGCGCGGAACTATCAGACGCTCCGCGCCGCCGGCGTCACGCCCCGCGGAACGATCGACGTTCTCATCGCCACCTTCTGCATCGAAAACGGCCATCACCTTCTTCACGCCGATCGACTTGACAGCGGCAGCAGCTTCGGATTGATGTCAATCTGCTGCGTTAGTATCGACGATCGCTGGCTTACGCGCTGCGATATCGTCTGATGAGAGCGTCATTCGACCTGATACCAGCGCTGGATCTTTCGCTCACTGCCAATCGAATACGCTATGCCGGACAAATCCGGCTCCGAAGACGGCCTCGACGTCATGAATGGTCGACAAGGCGTCGACTTCGTAGATATGTCGGCCGGACGCTCAGCGAGAAATAACGTCGCCAAAATCTGAACTCGCCAGCATTTCGTCCGAAGCTCTCGACGGAGGCGGTATATGCCGACGCCTATGTCACGGATCGGCTGCGTCCACAACGAAAGAGCGCTGCTAAACCCCAAACACCCTACTCGCATTCCCGCCCAGAAACGCCGCTTTCCCCGCTTCGTCGAGGCCAGCGCATCCAGTTTTTCAAGACACCGTCTCGCCGTCAGCATCGGGAAATTCGTGCCGAACATGATCCGGTCGCGCCCCTCGCCTTTCATCAGTTTCACGAAGTCCTCCGGCAGACGATGCAGCGCATAGGCGCTCGTATCGACGTGGAAATTCGGGAACTTTCGGATCATCGTCGCGACCTCGTCGATCCAGGGGAAGCCGACATGACCGCCGACGACGACAAGCTCCGGGAAGTCGATCATCACATCTTCCAAATAGGGGATCAATCGTCCGGTCTCGGAGCGTTTCAACGGCCCCGTGTGCCCGATCTGCGTGCAGAAGGGGAGGCCCGCATCGACGCAGGCGGCATAGACCGGGTAATAGCGCCGGTCGTTCGGCGGCAAATCCCAGAGCCACGGGATGACGCGCACGCCGACGAATTTGCCGGTCCTGGCGCGCGCCCTGATCTCGCGCACCGCCGCCATAGGCTCGGAAATATCGGCGCCGATAAGGCCCTTAAGGCGGGTCGGGGCCGCATCGACCGCCCGCTCGACTTCATCGTTCGAAATCAAATCGCCCTTGGGCGACGACCATCCTGAAACCAGCGACAGCGAAACCCGCGCCTCGTCCATCGCCGCGAGCAGCATCTCTATCGGCGTGTCGCTCGCCGGCGCTTCCTCGCCTGTCCAGCGCATCAGGCTCGCCAGCCACTTCTCGCGCCAGAACCGCGCGGTCGGCAGCTGCGTCCAGACGTCGATGATCCTGGCGTCAGTGATCGTCATCGCGGCCTCCGCTGAAGCAAGGCCGTTATCCCCGGCGCAAGCGAGCGCCGCAACGCCGCTCGGCAGTTAGGCTTTCGCCTGCGCGCGCTCATAGAGCGCGTCTTTGACGCGCGCGCCGAGTTCCGCCATCGGGAAGGGCTTCTGGATGTAGCGAACGCCGCCGATCCGATCCATCTGCTCGCGAACCGCGGCTTCCGCGTAGCCCGACATGAAGATCACCGACGAGGTGACGCCAAGCTCGCGCCGCGCGCGCTCGATGAGCGAGGGTCCGTCGATCTCGGGCATCATCACATCGGTGACGATGAGGTCGAAATCGCGGTCCTGTTCGAGAATTTCGAGCGCCGCGACGCCGTCCTCGGCCGACGTCACTTCATAGCCCGACCGTTCGAGCGTCGCGACGACGAAGGCGCGGACAGGATCCTCGTCCTCGACGACGAGGATGCGTCCGGAGCCCGAAAAATCGCCAGAGGGCGTCGGCGCGGGCGGCGCGTCTTCTTCCTCGTCGAGCCCGCCAAGATGCGCCGGCAGATAGACCTTGAATATGGCGCCGCCTTCCGCGGCGTTCTCGATGGTGATCGCGCCGCCCATCTGGCCGATGATGCCGTGGACGGTCGAAAGACCAAGGCCCGTGCCTTTCCCTTCTTCCTTCGTCGTGAAGAACGGATCGAAGATTTTCGCCATGATGTCGGCCGGAACGCCCGGACCCGTGTCCGCGACCTCGATCAGCACATGGTCCTGCGCGCCCAGGCCCGCAACCTGCAGCGCTTCGACCTCCGCCGCCGCGAGATGCTTCGTGCGGATCGTCAGCCTGCCGCCGTTCGGCGCCATCGCGTCTCTGGCGTTGACGGCGAGATTCATGATCGCGGTTTCGAACTGGTTGCGGTCGATCTTGACGTTCGGCAGCCCGCGCCCGTTGACGAGGTCGAGCTTCACCTTCTCGCCGACCGCGCGATTGAGAAAGCGCGAGAAGTCGACGAGAATGTCGGTGATCGACTGCACCTTGCGGGTCAGCGTCTGCTTTCGCGAATAGGCGAGCAGCTGCTTGGTCAAATTGGCGGCGCGCTGCGCATTCTCGCGGATGAGGACGAGGTCCTGATAGGCCGGATCGCCTGCCGGATGGCGCAGCATCAGCTGCTCGCAATTGCCCTGGATGACCTGCAGCAGGTTGTTGAAATCATGCGCGACCTCGCCCGCGATGAAGCCGATCGCCTTCAGTTTCTGGTCCTGCGCGTGGTCCTGCTCCATGCGTTTGCGGTCGGTGACGTCGACCGTGTAAAGATAGGTGCGGCGCACGCCATAGCCGCCGCGACGGCGCTTCACCGGGCGCGCGTAAACGCCATAGGTCCGCGCGGCGGGCCCCGTCCCGATCGTCGCGTCGATGACGCCGGGCGCGCCGGCCGACGACGACTTCCGCCGGATCTCCGCGGCGATTTCGTCGATCGCCTCTTCAGGAAGCGCGCGGGAGAGCGGCGTGTTTTTCTTCACGCCCTCGAAAACGTCCGTAAACGTCTTGTTCGCCTCGACGATGCGCGCGTCGCGGCCGATCTCGCCCTCGACGACCGCAAGCCCGAAGGGCGCTTCGGAAATGTCGCCCGACATCGCGGGCGCGCCATCCTCGGCGGCGGCCTCGACGACCGCCATCTCGACGCAGACGAAACCCTCGCCGACGCCGCCGCGCCGGAACGCGGCGAAGGTCGCATCGACCGCATCGGCGTCGCGGCGGCGGATTTCGGCGGCGACCGGCGCCGCAGTCGGCGCGCCAGAGGGCGCGCGTCAATTCGCTCGCCTCGCCGAGAATGACGTCGTCGATGTGGTGGAGTTCGTGGCGCGCAAGGCCGAGCGCCTTGCGCATGGCCGCGTTCGCCCAGGCGATCTGGCCGGATTTTTCAAGCGCGAAGACGGGCCGCGTGAAGTCCGCGAACGAGGCCGCGAGGACGTCGTGCTCGGTCTCCTCGATCGGCAATTCGCGCAGCCGCCAGACGACGAAATCCGTCGCGCCGTCGACCGCGCGCGTCGTCACTTCGAAGCGGCGGCGCGCGCCCCCGCCTTCAAGGCCGATCTGCTGATAGATGATCTCGGTCGCCTCGGCGGCGCTCTTCGCCGCGCGGCAGAGGCGAAAGACCTTTGTCGCCTCGGCGCCCTGCTGGGCGAACAGCCGGTCGACGCGCGGCGGCAGGCCGGCGAGCCCCATGACCCCCGCCTCGCGCGCCAGCGCGAAATAGGCGGCGTTCGCGTAGATGACGACGCCGTCATTGCGGGTGATGAGGCGCGCGTCGGGATCGCCATCGAGGACGCGGTCGGCGATCGCAAGGCTCCTGAGCATTTCCGATCCGGCGAGCTCCGCGGCGACGGTCGCCGATTTTCCCGCGACGCGCTTCATCGCCGCGCTCGCGAGCATCACCGACGGCGCCGGCCGGAACGCCGCGACGAGAAAGACGAGCGAGAGCGCGCCGACGACGGCGGCGAGGATGATGCCGGTCGCGCCATAGGCGCCGGTCGCGAGGATATAGGCCGCCGCCGCAGCGGCGACGCCAAGGCTGCCCCACAGGGCGCCGATCAGCGCGTGCTGGATCAGCCGCCCGCGTTTTTGCACCCGCGTCGCCGCGCGCGCCTCTTCCTCCGTCCGCGCGCGTTCTTCAGCCGCCACCATCATCGCGGCGATGTCGTCAGCGCCTGGCGGGCGCGGCGGCGTAGCGCCTCGCTCCGGTTCGGCGGCGGGAACGGGGTCTTCGGCGCGCAGGGGTTTTGCGGTCAAGGGGGCGGCTCGCGGATTAAAGCGAATGAAACATGCGACTATGGGGGTGTTCGCCAAGGGTGGCTACACGCGAAGTTCCTGAAGCTGCCGTAATTTTCGCTGCGAAACGCGGCGCTACGGCCGTCGTGGTTTCGACTTGCCCATGACGAAGCCGATGACTTTGGCGACCGCTTCATAATGCTCGACCGGGATTTCGCCGTCGATCTCGACCGCGGCGTAGAGCGCGCGCGCGAGCGGCGGGTTCTCGACGACGGGTACGCCGTTCTCCTCCGCGACGGCGCGAAGGCGGAGCGCGATGTCGTCGAGACCCTTGGCGACGCAGAGCGGCGCTGCTCCCGCTTGCGTTTCGTATTTGAGGGCGACGGCGTAGTGCGTCGGGTTCATGACGAGGACTGTCGCGTCCTTGACCGCGGTCATCATGCGGCGGCGGGCGCGCGCCTCGCGCTGCTGGCGAAGGCGTCCCTTGATCTGCGGGTCGCCCTCGGACTCCTTCATCTCGCGGCGGACTTCGTCCTTTGTCATGCGAAGGCGCTTCATCCATTCGGCCCTCGCCCACGCGTAATCGAGCGCCGAAATGACGGCCATCGCCGCGACGGCGTAGGCGATGAGCTTCAGGACTTCCTGTTCGGCGAAGGCGAGGATCGTTCGCGGGTCGGCGGTCGGCAGGCCGACGAGCCGCTGCTGGTCCGGCCAGAGCGCATAGACGAGGATCGCGCCGACAATCGCGATCTTGCCGATCCCTTTGCCGAAATTGACAACCGCCGTCGGCCCGAAAATGCGTTTGGCGCCTTCCATCGGCGAGAGACGGTTCAGCTGCGGCTTGATCTTGTCGGGCGCGATGACCGGACGCGCCTGAACAACATTCGCGGCGAGCGCCGCCGCAACGAAGAGAAGGCCGATGCCGGCGACGGCGACGCCAAGGCGCAGCGACACGTCGAGAAAGAGCCGCGACAGGCTCTCGCCGTCGGCGGCGAATTCATGCGGATGGTCGAGAAAGGCTGCGCCGGCGGCTGAAAGCGACGCTGCAGCGGGTTTCATGAAGAGCCAGAGACCAAAGCCGGCCGCCGCAATCATCATCGTCGCGACGATCTCCTGACTTCGCGGCGCATCGCCTTTTTTGCGCGCGTCTTCAAGGCGCTTCGGCGTCGGATCTTCGGTGCGCTGATGCTGGTCTGGCCCCTCCGCCATCACATCACCCGATGAATGCGCTCATGCGCTCTTCGAACGCGCCGAGGAACGTCGTCATCATGAGCCCGGTCGTCAGCATCAGCAGCATGAGGCCGAGAACGAGGTTCGCCGGCATCAGCATGAAGAAGACCTGCGCCTGCGGCATCAGGCGGTTCAAGACGCCGGCGCCGGCGTAAAAGACGAGCCCGAACACGATGAACGGCGCCGCAAGGCGGACGCCGAGCGAAAACGCCGCGGACAGGGTCGCGATCATCGTCTCGGCCATGTCGCCGACATTGATCGGCGCCCCCGGCGCGAAAAGTAAATAGGAATCGCGAAGCGCCGCCAGCATCAGATGGTGCATGTCGGTCGCAAAAATCATCGTCGTGCCAAGGACCGCGAGAAACCCGCCGACGATCGCGCCCTGAATTTCCTGGGAGGGATCGAAGATCTGCGCGAGCGACAGGCCCATCTGAAGCGCGATCACCTGTCCGGCGACGTTGAGCGCCGCGAACAACGTCCGCGCGACAAGGCCGAGGAAGAGACCGACCGCCACTTCGCCGATGACGAGCGCGGGAAGCGCAAGCGCGGAGCCTTCGCCAGCGCCCTCGGGAAACGACGCGGCCGCGCCCGGAACAAGGGCGACTGATACGGCGAACGCGATCGCAAGACGGATGCGGGGGCTCAACGTGAAATCGCCGAACGCCGGCGCCGTCATCATCATCGCGCCGACGCGCGCGAAAACGGCGAAGGCGACCGCGACATCGACGGGAAGCGCGGCGAGAAGTTCGGCGGACGAAAGAACGCTCATGGCAGCGCGCCGCCGGCGATGATCTCAAAAATCTTGTTGAATACCGTCCAAGCGTCGCGCCCATGAACGGCAGCGTCACCGCGATCACCATAAACATGACGACGATCCTCGGCACAAAGACCAGCGTCATCTCCTGCACCTGCGTCAGCGCCTGGATGAGCGCGATCGCAAGTCCGACGAGAAGCCCGGCGATCATCGCCGGCCCCGCGACCAGAAGCGTCACCCAAAATCCCTCGCGCGCGAGGTCCAACAATTCCGCGCCCGTCATGGCGATGTCCCTCAAACCAGCCGGCAGATTTTGCCGGGCGCATGGTTAAGGGCGGGTCAAGGAGAGGGTTAAGCGGGGGTTAAGAGAAGACAGCGGGCTCGCCAGTGCGGAATTACTCCGCCGAGATCGCCATCGCTGCTTTCTCTTCCCCGCGGGCCCTCAGCACACGGCCGAGCTTTGCTTTTTCGAAGGTCTCCGTGAACGCTGTCCCGTTCCACACTCCCTCACCCCGGATGAAAACTGCGCGGACGACGCCGTCGGAGCGGTTGACGAGCTGGTCGTTCTGCAAGGTGTCGCGCCAGATGCGGACGGTGTTTTTCTCGCCGTCGTGCTTTGCGAGCGCTTTGGGGTCGATGAGAACGATGTCCGCTTGCGCACCCGGATCTATGCTCCCCGCGTCGATGTCGAAAACGTCGGCGGCGTCTCTCGTCAGGCGCTTCACCATGAAGGCGACGCCCGCTTCGCCGTTCGCCTCGAACGCGATTTTCAGCGCGCGGAGGTTCACGTCGTAAAAGGCAAGGTTCGTCAGATGCGCGCCTGAATCGGCGAAGCCGGGCAGGAAGGCGGGGTTCATCGTTATTTTCGCCATCGCCTTATCGTCGAAATTGGCGCTGATCGTCGACCACCGGAATTTGCGGTCGAAGGTCTTCAAGAGATGGAAGAAGAAATCCGCGTCGTCCTCGACGCGCGGGAAAGACGCAAAGACCGCGCGCTCCTCTTCGGCGGCGGCGCCTGACGCCTGAAACCGCTTCAGCCGCTCGAAAATATCGCCGAGATTTTCGCCCTTCCATGCGGCGACGGGGCAGTCCTCGACCGTCATTTCCTCGATCGCGCGGCGCATCGCCCATTCTTCGAGGCGCAGCAGGCGGCGCAGGCGCGCGAGACTGCGGCCCGTCTTGCCCTTCCGCCACATCGCCTTGAAGCGCGTCTCGAAATCGGGATCGGCGTAGAGCTTCGCCTGGCGCGCCGCGTCGTCTTCAAGGTCCGCCTTCATCAGCTCGCGGAATTCCGGGATCTCTTCGGCGAGCGGCGACACGGGACCATCGCTGTAAACCTTGAACCGCGCGGCGAGGCTCTGGAGATAGAACCGCCCATTGACGAGCGGCGAATTCAACAGCGCGACCAGAAAATGCGCGCTCTTGATGATGTTGCGGTTCGAGCGGACGTCGAGCGCCGCAACGGCGGTGATCTTGAGCGGCTTTCCGAAAAGGCGCCCGCTGGTCAACAGGAACGTCTTGAAGACCTTCAACGGATTTTCGGTCGGCGGCGTCGCCTGCCAGACGCGGCCATGGCGGCGGACGATGTCGGTGAGGCGCTTTAATTCCTGATAGCCGCCATACTGCGAGGGGATGCGCCGGTCGCGGTTGGGATCGTTCGAGAGATAATGGAACGGCAGCCCGTCCGATGAAAATCCGGCGTAGCCTTCCTGCATTCCCTTTTCGAGGAGACGCTCCATTTCCGAAAGCTCCGAATGCGTCGGATCGCGCGTCACCGACGGCGTCGTTCCCATCGCCGCAATCCGCAGCATCGAATAGGGGATCATCGGCACGATGTTGGGGCCGAGATTGAGCGTATCGAGGTGATCGAGATAGTCCTTTGAATCCGTCCATGTCGCGCGATCAGCGACGCGTTTCAGCACGGGTTTCGGGATGTTCTCGACGCGCGCGAAGCAGTCGACGACCGGGTCTTCGCCGCCCGCGCGCTGCGCGCCGAAAGCAAGGCCGAGCGAGCAATTCGAGACGACGACCGTCGTCGTGCCGTGGCGAACCGATTCCGGAAGACCGGGCGAAAGTTCGACCTCAAGGTCATAGTGGGTGTGGATGTCGAGAAGCCCCGGCGTCAGCCAGAGCCCCGTCGCATCAACGACGCGGCCTGCGAGATCAGCCTGAAGATCCTTGCCGCGCGCGGCGATGCGCCCGTCCCTGACCGCGATGTCGCCGATTGCAGGCTTTGCCCCCGATCCGTCGAAGATCGTGGCGTTCTTGATGAGAAGGTCGAAGGCCGGCATGCGCACTCCATCGATGCCGGCCGACCCTGATTGAAGGGCGCTGATGCGGCAAGCGCCCATTGCAGATCGTCAGTTGGACCCTGATCCGACGTCGGCGATTTCCGCGATCGTCGCATCGCCGCAGAGCACGGTGACGTTACGGTATTCCGGATAGGCGCCGGGCGCTTCCAGCGAGACGGGCGTCGCCGTCACGATTTGCGCGACGAGGCCTTCGGGCGCCATGAGATCGAGATGAACGCGCTGGCCCGGCGGCATCGCGCGGTCGGACGCGCCGAGACGCAAAATCGCCGCGTAACCGGGCGTCGGCAGATCGACCTCGCCGGCGATATGCAACGTCATTCCGGTTCCGTCGCTCGCTGTCCAGGCTTTCCAGTTGCGGCTGTCGATGACGGGGCATGTCATGGCGGGCTCTTCCTCCGTCGGCGCGGCGGCGACCGTTTGCGGGTCGGCCGACGCTTCCAGATCTTCCGCTGCGATCGGCGCCGGCGCGCTGGTCTCGGCGGCGGGCGCGGCCTCTTCCTTTTTCGCACAGGCGCAGGCGGCGAGGAACGCCGCCACGGTCAACAAATGCTTCATGGAAATCTCTCCCTCTTCTTGCGGAGGGAGAATACGCGCGTCGGATCAGGGAAACCAGCAGCGCCTAAATCGGCATCCGCATGATTTCCTGATAGGCCTCGATCACGCGGTTTCTGACCGCGAGTGCGGTCTCAAGGCTCACTTCGGCGGCCGAGATCGCAGTGACGACGTCGACGAGGCTCGCTTCTCCTTGTGCGACTTGCGCGGCGGCGGCCTCGCCGGCTTTCAGGGAGGATGCGGTGTCGGCGATCGCGGTTTTGACGAGGTCGCCGAAATTGGGTTTCGAGATTTCCGCCGATGCGTCGGCGCCGCCGGCGACCGCCGTGCGGGCGGCTTGGGCGTAGGCTTGCGCGGCTCTAAGGGCGTCGATTGACATCGCTTACTCCAGAATTCTCAAAGTGGCCGCCGCCATCGAGCGCGCGGAATCGAGCGCGCCAAGATTTGCTTCGTAGCTGCGCTGGGCCTCGCGCAGGTCCATCATCTCGACCAGCGGATTGACGTTGGGCAGTTCGACATAGCCCTCGTCATTGGCTGAAGGGTGCGAGGGATCGAATTTCAGCGTGAAGGCCGACGGATCGAGCGCCACGCGGTCGATCTCGACGAGGCGCGCGCCGAGCTGGCGGTCGATATGGCTCGAGAAAACCGGCACCTGGCGGCGATAGGGGTCGAGCCCCGGCGCCTACGCCGTCGAGTCCGGCGTTGGCGATATTCTCCGCAACGATGCTGATGCGCCCGGACTGCGCGCGCATGCCGGCGGCGGAAATTGCAAGGGCGGTCGATGAAGTCATCCATTTTAAGCTCAGACAACGGGATGCGCGCGCAAAATTGAACTCGTCGGCGTAGGCCGACGGGGCGCGCATGCCGAAGCGGAAATTGAAAGCGCGGTCCTCAGATGTCCATCGATTACCTTCCGCCCCGCGCGGCGAGACGAATGAGCTCGATCGCTCTTGCGGTAGATGGTCGAGGCGAGCTGGTAGTCCATGCGCGTTTGCGAGAGCTTCATCATCTGTGTCTCGATCGAGACTTCATTGCCGTTGAGCGAGGCGTCGCGGATCGGGCGAGATTCGATGCGGGCTTGGCGCTGCTGCGCCGGCCACCGCCTGAAGATGGCGCGGGTCCGCCGACCCGCATCGCGGCATAGAGGCGGCCGCGAAACCGGGCGCCTTAAGATCACGCGCGACAAGCCCGGCGTGTCGGCGTTGGCGATATTCTCCGCGATGACACCGGTGCGCGCCGACAGGAAATGAAGGCGCTCTGTCAAGCGCCGAGAACAGGTGCGGCTTCGAGCGGAGATCCATGGCGCCCGCGAAGGCCCGTTTACCATCGGCTTTCATGGTTAAGCTGCGGATGACTGAAAGCGCGCCGACGTTCAACGACTTTGGTCACGATGTTACAATTCGCTAAACAAGTCCTTTCGCGGATTGGCGGAGCCGTGTCGAAGAAGTTCGGTCTGGTCCTCGGTTCCGGCGCGGCGCGCGGCTGGGCGCATGTCGGCGTCCTGCAATGCGCTCGATGAAATCGGCCTCAAGCCCGACATCGTCGCCGGCTGCTCGGTCGGCGCGCTCGTCGGCGGCGCCTATCTCGTCGGCGCCCTCAAGGAGTTCGAGGCCTGGGCGCGGGAGTTGAAGCCCTTGTCGGCGCTGCAGGGCTTTGCTTTCAGCGTCTCGCGAGGCGGCCTTGTCAACGCCGCGCCCGCTTTCAAAGCGTTCGAGGCGTTCGACCGGAACATCGAGGACTTCCGGTGAAGTACGGCGCGGTCGCCGCCGATCTCGGCACCGGCGAGGAAGTCTGGATGACCGAGGGCTCGGTCCTCGAGGCCGCGCGCGCGTCGAGCGCGATCCCGGTCGTTTTCCACGCTGTGCGCCGCGAGGGCGCTGGCTCGTCGACGGCGCGATCGCCAATCCAGCGCCGGTCTCGCTCGCGCGCGCCTCGGCGCCGATATCGTCGTATCGGTCGATTTGAACGCCGTGCCGCGCGTCCTCGCCAGTTTCAATCCGCCGCCGCCGGTCGTTTCCGCCGATCGCTGCCGAGGAGCGGAAGTGCGACGCGGGGAAGCCTTCCGCCGACGGCGATCTCCGAGCTGATCGACGAGACGCGAACCTGCGTCGATGCGCAGATCGCGATCGCCAAAGCGCGCGCGCAGGCAAGGCCGCACTTGTTCGAAACAGCCTACGCCGCGATCGGATATTTTCCAGATGCACTTGACGCGCCCACGCGCGAGATCGCGCCGCCGGACATCTCAGCTGCGCCCGACATGCGCGACGCGCTGCCGACCGCCTTTGACCGTGCGGACGAGTTCATCGCCAAAGGGCGCGTCGCGCTGATGGATAAGCGCGAAGAAATCGAAGCGCTCCTCAAGAATTAGGGACAAGACATGACAGTGCGCGCCGCCGTCGCCGCCTTCATTGCGGCGTTCGCCTCCCTCTCCGCCAACGCGCGGCCTTTCACCATCGACGACGCTCTCGCAATCAAGGAGGTCTCGGACGCGCGGATCAGTCCCGACGGGACATGGATCGCCTATGTCGAGACGCGCAACGATCAGGACAAGGACGAAACGGCGAGCCGGATTTTCATCGTCTCGCGCGACGGCGCTGAAACCATCGCGATGACCGGCGAGACCTATTCAGCTTCCGATCCGCGCTGGTCGCCGGACGGGCAATATCTCTCCTTCATCGCCGCGCGGACCGACCTTGATGCGGACGCCGCCGCGCAGGTCTACACGCTCAACCTCAAAGGCGGCGAGGCCGAAGCCTATACAAGCGTGTGCGCAAGGGCGTCGAAGGGCACGAGTGGTCGCCCGATGGAAAACGCGATGCTTCTCGTCATTCGTGACGAATCCGCCGGCGACAGTCGAAGCGCGCATTTCGCGCGAAACTGGTCGAAGCTGCAAAGCCGCGGCCATGGGTCATCGACCGGCGCCAGTTCAAGGAAGACGGCGTCGGCTATCTCGACCGCTGCCGCGCGCATCTTTATCTCCTCGACGAGCGTGGCGGCGAGCCGCGGCAGATCACCTTCGGCGATTATGAGGACGCAGAACCGGCATGGCGGCCGGACGGCGCCGAAATCATTTTCGTCAGCAACCGGAGCGAGGAACCGGACGCCAACGACAACACCGATCTTTTCATCGTCGCGGCCGATCCGAAGGCGAAAAAGCGCGAGCCGAGACGCCTGACGACGAATGACGGCGCCGATCGCGCGCCGACATGGAGTCCGGACGGCAAGCGCGTCGCCTATATTTCCGTCGTCGAGCCGGCGCTGATCTGGTACGCGACGAACCATCTTGCGGTCATCGACGCGGCGGGCGGCGCGCCAACCCTCGTCACCAGGGCCCTCGACCGGAATATCGACGCACCGCGGTTTTCAGCATCCGGAGCGGCTGTTGTCGCGACCATCGAAGATAACACCGAACAGAAACTCGCGGAGATTTCGCTCGCGTCAGGCGCGGTAAGCCCGCTGATCGCCGGGCCGAACACCGTGTTCGAGTTCGATCTCCATCCCTCCGGCGCGATCGCGGCGCCGGTAAGTCGCCCGATCTCCCGGGCGAGGTTTTTCTCTATACGGACGGCCAACTGACGCAAACGACGCACGTCAACGAAGCGGCGCTTGCGGGCGTAAAGCTGTCGGCGCCGCTCAACGTGACGTTCAAGAGCGCCGACGGGACGCCGGTTCAAGGCTTCATCTTGCCGCCCGCGAACGGCAAGAAACGCGCGCCCGCCCTCCTTCGCATCCATGGCGGACCAAACGGGCAATACGACCATTCGTTCGACGCCGCCGCGCAGATTTTCGCAAGCGCCGGCTACGCCGTCATCATGCCGAACCCGCGCGGCTCAAGCGGCTGGGGCGAGGATTTCTCCGCCGCGATTTTCGCCGACTGGGGAAACCGGGACTTCGACGACGTGATGGCGGCGGTCGATGACGCGGTCGCGCGCGAAATCGCCGATCCGAAACGATTAGGCGTCGGCGGATGGTCTTATGGCGGCATTCTGACGAACTACGTCATCACCAAGACCGGCCGCTTCAAGGCGGCGATCTCGGGCGCCAGCGAAGTCGTCTATGTCGGCAATTACGGCCATGACATCTACCAGAAGGAATGGGAGCTCGAACTCGGCCTTCCGTGGGAAAAGCGCGAGACCTGGGAGAAGATCACGCCGTTCTACGACGTCGCCAAAGTGACGACGCCGACCCTCGTCATCGGCGGCAAGGAGGACTGGAACATCCCGATCGTGAATTCGGAACAGCTCTACCAGGCCTTAAAGCGCCTCGGCGTCCCGACCGGCCTCGTCGTCTATCCGGACGAGGATCATTCGATCGGACGCCCAAGCTTCGTGCGCGATCGGTATGAGCGCTATCTCGACTGGTACCGGAAATATTTGAAGTAGGCCGGGTTGCCGCCGCTTCAATTTCTTCCTGAAGGTCGGACCGGGATGCGCGGGGTCGGGACTGCCGCGTTACGGCTTGGCTTCAGAAAATCCCGAAAATCTTCCGACGCGCTTTCAGCTTCGGCGTCGCGTTCGGATTGGCGGCGGCGAAGGCCGTGTAATCGACCTCGCGGCGTTCAATCCGCATTTCCGTCGAACGAAGCCCGCGAATGAGATCGCGCACGGATTTGGGGGCGCCCTCTTCCGCCGCGTCGGCCGACAGCGGCGCGGGCGGCGCCGAGAACGAGCGGCCGGCGGCGCGCGCGCGGCGCTCTTCCTTTTTCAGCTGCCGCTGCTCGGAAGCGGACAGGCGATGGCGAAGCGCGGAAAAGGCCGCGTCCGCCGGCGCAGCGAAATTCTTCGGCAGGAACTCCTCGTCATGGGCGGCGAAATTCCGGCGGTTCGGCACTTCGATATTCTCGACGCCGCGACCGGAGAGGTTGCGCTGCGTGACGCGCTCGAACCCGCCCCAGATCTGTTTAAGTCGTTCGTCGGCCATGACGCTCTCCTACAAGTCCGGCTTATCGCGCTTCATTTCTAGGCCGCCATTTCGCGTGATGACGGCGACATCGATCGGCCCGCCGACGGTCTCGATCGAGTGCATGACTTTCTGCTGGAAGGAGTTGAGCTTGATCAGCGAGGCGGCCGTGTCGCCGAGCTCGCGCTTGGGGAGCGAGCCGATGGCGCGATAGATCGGGTAGGTGTGGACCTGATACTGATAGCATCGACCGACTTGAAGAATTCCTTCAGCGCGAAGCCCATGTTGTTCTCGCTGTAGTCGCGGAACAAGGTGCTGTCGCTGCGAGTCCGAGAGCGGCGCGCGCCCGATCAAGTCGGTCACGATGTTCATGCCGAGCTTCAGCGTCTCGCCGAACATGAACATCCTGAGATAAGGATCGACGCCGGTGAGGAAGGTCCGGATCATGCGGTCCTGCGCGAAGGGCTGCACCACGGGTCCGCCGTCGGAACTCATGTCGGCCCGACGGTCCTGCTTTCTCTTCAGGATTCCGAGAACGACGCTGGACGAGAGATAGGAGCGCATGGACGGGAATTTCTCGCGCGCGCCGAAGCCGGCGAAGACGACGCCCGTGTAATGCTCGAAGAAGGCGTCCTTCACCACGGCGAGCACGGCGATCTCGCGCAGACGCTCGCGCGTCGCTTCAGCGACGGCGAGCCCCCGTGCTCGGTCTTGAGCGAGGCGACGAGGCTTTCGAGAAGTTGCTCGATTTCGCGTGCGATAGCGCCGGCGCACCTGTTCGGCCATGCCTTGCGGAAAGCAGGCGAGATCCTGCCTCGGCGTGTCGTCCGGATAGCGCTGTAGGTCGGCGTAAAGCTCGCCGACCACGAACTCGAATATCGCCGAGAGATGCTCGCGCAATTTCGGCGCGTTCTGTTCCTTGAACTTCGACACCTGGTAGTCGAAATCCTCGGCGACCACCGAAAAGACGACGGCGACGTGTTTGAAGAACTCCGTATCCTGATGGTCGGCGGGAAAGAGGTCCGGGTTGCCGGAAAGGAACGCCATGAAGTCTTCGGCGTAGGCCTCGACCGTCTCGAGCGAACGCCCGCGAGCGGCCTCGCGGTAGAGCGAAATGACCGTCTCCCACGGCGTCGACATGATTTCGGCGTTGTTATAAATCATCACCGCCACGGGCTGGCCCTCGACCAGCGGGAAGAGCTTGTCCACCGACTGGTAGGTCTTGAGGTATTGGGGGCCCGAGATCGTCACCGCAGAGTCGGCGGCCATCGCCACGGCCTGGCGGTTCATCAACACCACTTCGGACGTCATCGGCCCCTCATCTCCCGCAACCCCGACCGCACGCTCCGGGACCTGCCGTCCCAGCGTCCGCCGGACCCTCCCCAAGGAAGTCCGTCTGTTGATGTTAACGACAAAAGGGGGCCTTGGAAACGCCGCCGCCATCCGCCCCTGTCGCCGGCGCGCCACAGGCGGATTTCGGGTTCCCCGGGGGCGGCCCGGCCCGGAAAGCCCTCAACTCAGCCGGTTTTCACCGGAAAGCGCCAAATCGTGTGATGAATATCGCTCCGACGCACCCTAGGTCGGTCCACATCAAGCTGGCCGGGATCATTCTCAGGACCGGCGGACGTGGGAGAGATTATCATGGTTGCTACATTGGGACCCGCCGGCCTCGCCATCATCGCTTTCGTCGGCGTCGTGTCGTCGCTCGCGGCCGCCTATTCGGTCGAACAGGCGATCCGCAATGCGTTTGGCCTTCCATCGACGCGTTAAGCAAGAGCTCCGGAAACTACAGACAATTTTCATTGTTGAGGCGTCTGCTTGCGGTCAGGCAAAAAAGGCGCCCGCAGATAAGTCCCGTCGCAGTTTCCCTGATCGGTTTTATCACTCTCATTGCCGCTGCGACGCTGGTTTTCGTCGCAAATCCGCGGTCGGGCGCCGCCGGGCGCCGCGCAAGTAAGCCGCGCGGTCGCTTGCGATCGGCGACGAATGCAGCGACCACCGGCGCGATGATCCGGCTCCGAAAACTCTCGCTCGCCGACGCCTATGCGCTTGTCGCGGCTCTGTTCGGCGTCATTTTTCTGGTTGCGACGCCGCCCTTCGGAACCGGCGACGAGACCGCGCATTTCGAGCGCGCCTACGAGGTCGCGACAGGCGCGTTTCTTGGCGCTGACGGCCTTCCTTCCGGGATGCAGGTCTTCATCAACGACGCCTTCGGAAGCGTGAAATCCGGCGCGCCGGTTGACGGCGAGGATTATCGTCGGTGGGCTGACATTCCCCTCGGCGCGGCGGCGACGACGCCGTGGCCTGAACCGATACGCGCCGTCATGCGCCTTCACAGCCCGCTCTGCTATTTGCATTTCGCGCCAGCGACGGCGGCCGGCGTCGCGCTCGGTCTGCCGCCGCTTGCAATCTTTTACCTGGGGCGCGCCCTTGCGCTCGCCATCGGCGTTTTGCTCGTCCGCGCCGCGATCGCTCGCGCGCCGGCGACGTTCCGCGCGCCGCTCGTTTTCATCGCGCTTTTGCCGACGACGCTCGTCTATTTCGGCGCGTTCAACATCGAATCCCTGTTGATCGGATTGGGGTTTTATTATTTCGCGCTGGTCGCAAGCCTGGCCGCCGAACCCGAAAAGCGTCTCGCCCGCGCTGACATCCTTCATCTTGTCGCCGTCGCCTTCCTGCTCGGCCAGTTCAAGACCGGCTATCTCCTGCTCCCCGCGCTGGCGCTGCTGCTTCCTTCCACAAAATTTGCCGATCCCCGCGCGCGCGCCGTCATCCTGGCGCTCATCGTCGCGCCGGCGGTCGCCGCAAGTCTTGGCTGGGCGGCGATCGTCAAGGAATCGATGCTCGGAGATTTCGTCTATTCAACGCTGGACGGAAACCGCGTCGAACCCGCCGCGCAGCTCGCGGGCGTCCTTGCCGACCCGATCGGCTATGCAGTCGTCGTTCTTCGAACGCTGTTTGCATCCGACGCGCCGCAATTCGCCTGGATGTCGCTGCTGGCGCTTGGCGGCTGGACCAACATTCCCGTCGGCGCGCCGATTTACGGCCTGCTCGGCCTCGGGCTTTTCCTCGTGTGGCTCAGCGGCGAGAAAGCGCCCGCCGCCATCGCGGCGCCGTTCGCGCTCGCCTTGCAAGCGGCGATCTTCGCGGCGACCGCCGGCGCAATTTTGACGCTCGTCTATTTTCAATGGAACGGCGTCGGCGATCCCGTTATTCGCGGCTTTCAAGGCCGTTATCTCCTCGCCGCGTCGCCGCTTCTTCTCGCGCTCGCCCCGATACGATTGTCCTTCATGGCGGCGCCCGGCCGGCGCGAGGCCGTCGCCTTCGGCGCGCCGATCATCGCGCTCGTCGCGATGACGGTCGCCGTCATCGCGCGCTATTGGTGAGGCGCGGCGACGTAACGCGAGGCGGAAAATCCAAAAGCCTCGCGCATTTCCGCGATCGCTTCGAGCTTTCGATGCAGCGCCGACCAGTCGTCCTTCTCCGCAATCGGCGCCCAGATCGCTTCGACCTCGTCGATCAGCATCGTGCAGGGCGCGCCTTCGAAATATCGATGCGCAAGGCGCTCTGGACGAACCGGCGTGAAATAAACCAGTCGATCACGCAAAGGGGCGAAATCCGCCTCAGCGTAGTGCGCCGCCGCCGGTCCCTTCTTCGCGCGCGAACAAGAAAGCGAGCCGCAGAACCAGTCAAAGAAAACCCGCTCGAACGGGATCTCCGCCGTCTCCATCCACTGCAGCAACGCAGCGATGAAATCGAAGTCGCCGTCGCCGCCAGGCGCAATCCCAAGCCGCGCAAAAAACGCCTCGACCATTGATCTCTCAAACGCCGCGTTGAAGCCTTGCAGCGCCGCGTTAAGCGCCTCTTCCTTCACATGCGCGACCAGCGTTCCGCCGAAACGCGTCAGGTTCCAGAGCGCCGCTTCCGGTTGGCGTCCATAAGCGTAGAGGCCCGTCTGGTCGAAATAGGCGGCCGTGAACGAAAAGTCCGTCGTCGGCAGGAAACGCCACGGCCCGTAATCGAAACTCTCGCCCGTGACGTTCATGTTGTCGGTGTTGAGAACACCGTGCACGAACCCCGCCGCCATCCACTGCGCCGCAAGCCTTGCGGTCCGCGCGACGACGCGTCCGAAAAAGCGCGCCGTCTTTTCCGCGCGTTCGAGGGCGGCGAGGTCCGGGTCGAATTCAGCGACGCAATAATCGACAAGAAGCGCGATCGCTTCGGTATCGCCTTCAAAGGCGAGCCGCTGGAATGCGCCGAACCGCACATGGCTGTGCCCGAGCCGTACGAGCACGCAGGCGCGGGTCGGCGAGGGTTCGTCATTGCGCTGAAGTTCCTCGCCCGTCTCGATCACGCTGAAGGTCTTCGACGTGTAGACGCCAAGCGCCTCCAGCATCTCTGTCGCAAGAATTTCACGGACCCCGCCTTTCAGCGTCAGCCGCCCGTCCGCCGTGCGCGAATAGGGGGTCTTCCCCGATCCCTTCGTCCCGAGGTCAAGAAGCCTTCCAGCGTCGTCGCGCAACTGCGCGAACAAGAACCCGCGACCGTCCCCGAGGTCCGGGTTGTAGGTGCGGAACTGATGCCCGTGATACCGAACGGCGAGCGGCCGCTCGAGATTGTCCGCCAGCGGATCAAACCGGGCGAAATGCGCGATCCACTCGGCGTCGCCGAGAGCGCCGAGCCCGACCGGCTCCGCCCAGCGCTGATTGCGGAAACGGAGGGCGGCCCGCGGAAACTCGGCGGGTCTGACCGGATCGAAAAAGGGCGGGCCGCCGAGCGCGGCGAATTTCGGATCCGGCCGGTAGCGCTCAGTCAGCATAGGCTCCCGCCGCTTCCCAGTTCTCTGCGTCCATCACCCATCGGATCGGATCCCCACGCCAGTTTCCGCCAATGGCCCGCCGCAGCTGCGATTTTTTCGCCTGCACACTACCGGGAAATCACAAGCATGTGGAAATGACCGCGGCCCCAAAATGGATTGAAGCCCGAATGCTTGGCGCGCAAGGTCGCTTCGACCTTAATCATCGGGAATTTGCGCCTTGCGGGTATCCTGTTGAAATAGCGGCTTATTAAGGCGCGGCGCGATGAAAGCGGCGGCGCGTCATCCGATTGCGATTGAATTGCGCGCCTTGCGCCCTATTTTCGTTTCAGGGTTGCAGGAAGGGGTGCGCCATGCGCGCGGCGACGCAAAGCTCTCGGAAATTCGCCTTTCTTGCTCTGGTCGGGGCTGTCGGCGCGTTGCTCGGTGCTAGTAGCGCTTTAGCGCAGACCGCGGCGGCGCCTGACACGTCTTCAAGGCAGGCGGTCGTTCTTGAAATCGACGGCCCGGTGACGCCCGCGAACGCGCAATACCTCGCCCGCGAGATCGAAAAGGCGTCCGCGGCGAACAAGGAACTCATCGTCATCGAGATCGACACGCCCGGGGGTCTTGTCGATTCCATGAAGACGATCATCAAGGCGGTGCTCGGATCGCAAACGCCCGTCGCGACGTTCGTCGCGCCGCAAGGCGCGCGGTCGGCGTCGGCGGGCCTTTACATCATGTACGCCGCTCATATTTCGGCGATGGCGCCGAACACGAATACGGGCGCGGCAACGCCGGTCGAGCTCGGCGGGGCGCCGAGCGGGGAAAACCCGTTTGAGGAGGAAAAGCCCGCGCCCCAAGACGACGCTGCGGACGAAGCGCCCGCAACGCCGACGGCGGCGGAAGACGCTGCGCCCGTTGAAGAGTCGGCGCCGGCGGAGCGCGATGCGGTTCCCGCGCTCGGCAACGAAGACGCCATGCGGGCCAAGATCATCAACGATTCCGTCGCCTATATCCGCGCGCTGGCGGAGGAACACGGCCGCAACGCCGACTGGGCGGAAAAAGCGGTGCGCGAAGCGGCGTCGGTCACCAGCCGCGAGGCGCTGGAGCTTGGCGTCATCGACCTCATCGCGACCGATCTTGACGATCTCCTGAAGCAGCTTGACGGCAGGACGGTGGCGACGCTCGCCGGCGAAAAGACCCTCGAAACGACTCGACATCTCAATCCTGCGCGTCGAGCCGACCTTGATCGAGCGCATTCTCGGATTCATCGCCAATCCGAATGTCGCCGTGATCCTGATGTCGCTGGCGACGACCGGCATCATCATCGAGATGTGGAATCCGGGCTCGATCTTTCCAGGCGCCGTCGGCGTCCTTTGCTTATTGCTCGGACTCTATGCCGCTGCAGGTCCTTCCTTATAACTGGCTGCCGCTCGCCTTGATGGGCGTCGGCGCGGTCCTCATCGCTGATCGAGGCCTACTCGCCGACCTTCGGGCTCGCCGGCCTGTCCGGCCTGGCCATATCGGCGTCGGCATGTATTTCCTGTTCCCGCAAGGGTTCCAGGGTCTCGCCGACGGTGATCGGCGACATTGCATCGTCATCGTCGGGGGCTTTCTCGCCATCATCCTCCTCGCCGTCGTCGGCTCGCGCAATCACGGGCCGCTGATCGGGGCCGAGGCGATCAAGCCGGCGCGAGGGCGTAGTCGACGAGTGGGACGGCAAGGAAGGCTGGGTCATCGTCGATGGCGAGCGCTGGCGCGCCCGGTCCGACCGTCCGCTGCAGCCGGGCGAGCAAGATCAAGGTCGTCGAGATCGAGGGCCTTGTCCTGGTCGTCAAACAGGCCAAGGCTTCCGGGCCTGCTCGGGCTTCGCTCGCGCGCGGCATGAAGGAGAATGATCGTGAGCGGCGCAATCGCTGAGCCCGCCGGCGATTTGCGGTCGCGCTCGGACTGGCGAGCATACTTTTTGTCGCCGTCGTGAAGCTCCTGTGGGGCATGGCCCAGTGGGCGAAAAAGAGCGAGCACCGCGTCGGCGAGCGCTGGGGCCGACGAAGACGTTGAGGTCGACCGAATGGAGCGGGCGACGAGGGTTATGTGCGCGCCGGCGGAGAGCTGTGGCGTGCGACCAGCGCGGACGCCCTGCGACCAGGAGACGCGTCGGTGGCAGAAGACCAAAGGACTGTTGCTAGAGGTCGAAAGGATTGCGGCGCGCAAGAGCGCGGCGAAACGCCGAACCAAGGAGAATGACAATGCCGGGTGGTTTCGGCTTGTTGGGATATTGGCGTTCGTGGCGATCTTTGTGCTGACGAACATCATCAAGATCCTGCGCGAATACGAGCGCGGCGTGGTGTTCACGCTCGGCCGCGTCGGCGCAACGGCGGCGGGCCCGGGCCTCGTGTCTTCTCGTTCCCGGCCATTCAGCAGATGCGAAAAGTGGACATGAGGACACTCGTTCACGACGTGCCGCCGCAGGACGTGATCTCGCGCGACAACGTCTCGGTGAAAGTGAACGCCGTCCTCTATTACCGCGTCGTGGACGCCGTGCGCGCCGTCGTGCAGGTCGAGAACTACATGGCCGCGACAAGCCAGCTCGCGCAGACCACGCTCCGCTCCGTGCTCGGCAAGCACGAACTCGACGAAATGCTGCAGGAGCGCGACAAGCTCAACAAGGACATTCAGGCGATCCTCGACCACCAGACGGAAGCCTGGGGCATCAAGGTCTCGAACGTCGAAATCAAGCATGTCGACGTCGCGCCGGAAATGATCCGCGCCATCGCCAAGCAGGCGGAGGCCGAACGCGAACGCCGCGCCAAGGTCATCTCGGCCGAAGGCGAGCAGCAGGCGGCGACGAAGCTCGCCGAAGCCGCCGACCATCCTCGCGCACGTCAGCGGGCGCGATGGAGCTGCGCTATCTCGGCGCCCTGCAGGAAATAGCCTCGGACAAGACGAATACGATCGTTTTCCCATTTTCGCTCCAGCAGATGGCGGATGCCTTCCGGCGCCGATGCGCATCTCGCAACGGCGAGATGTGTTAGGCGCGTCGCGCTCTGTTGAATCGCGGCAACAGCTGACGCAGTAATTCATGAAGCGCGGCCAATCCGGCGATATTCGGCCAGGACGCCCGCCTCGGCAACTGCGCGGATGGTGGTTTCATGCCTAAGTGCTCCCCAAGGGCAGCGCCGGCGTTAAACGGTCCGGCTACTCAGGGAGGATTTATGAATACCGCCTTTTGGCGAAAGCTTCGACCATTGCGCTCGCGTCGCCGCTGCGCCGCCGCTCGCCTTCGCTCAAGGCGCGGCCGAAGCGCTGCGCGACGAAATTCTGGTCACGGCGAAACGAAAGCGGCCGACGCGAAAACGTCCAGGACGTGCCGCTCGCGGTCACCGCCTATGGCGACGAGCAGCTCGACGCGCTTGAAAGTGCGCGACCTCGGCAACCTCAGTCCTATCGATGCCGAACGTCAGCTTGAAGACGTCGGCACGGCGCGCGGCGTCGCCAACTTCTCGATCCGCGGCCTTGGCATCAACTCGTCGATCCCCTCGATCGACCCGACGGTCGGCGTGTTCATCGACGGCGTCTATCTCGGCATCAACGGCGGCGTCGTTCTCGACATTTTCGATCTCGAATCGATCGAGGTTCTGCGCGGACCGCAAGGGCATCCTCTTCGGCCGCAACACGACGGGCGGCGCGGTGCTGATCAACACCAAGAAGCCGAACCGACGAATGGGAAGTCGAACCTGTTCAAAGGCGCGGTTGAAAGCGGCCTGCGCGGCACCGGCACTCAACTACTACGCCATGGGCGCCGTCGGCGGACCGCTCATCGAGGACGTCCTACGCGCTTAAGCTTGCCGGCTATTACAACAACGACAATGGCTGGTTCAAAAACTACCTCGGCGGGCCGTTCTCGAACGCGGTCGCGATCGGCGGCTCGGCGCTGTGCGTCGGCCCGCTATCGATCGCGGGGCCCGGAACCGACGCGTTTGAGGATTTCGGTGTTGCGGAAACGCTGCTGATCCGTCCGTCGATTTACTGGACGCCGACCGACGCGTTCGAAGCTCATTCGCTACGAGCACGGGGATTCGAAAGCGACGGCCCGGCCGGCGCAAAACCACCAGCAAACGGGCTTCGGGCATGACCAACGCTTTCTTCAGCGCGCCGCGAGACAGCTTTCACCTTCTCAGTGAACGAGCGCGGATTCGCGAGCGGCAACACCGATCAGGTCGATCGTGAAGCCCGCCTCGATCTCGGCGCGAGCGGCGTGATCACCAACATCTTCGGCTGGCGCGATTTCGAGTCGGTACCCGGAGCGACATCGACGCGACGCCTTTGTCGCTGTTCCACGCCGGCGCGACGACCGATCACGACCAGATATCCGAAGAAATTCGGTACAACAGCCGTTTCTTCGACACGATCGATACGACGCTCGGCTTCTACTATTTCACGTCAGGACATCGCCTACAACGAGAACCGCCACATCCTGGGTCCCGTCCGCTTCTTCAACGGCGGCGGCGTCACAGACCAGAAAACCTGGGCGTTCTTCGGTCAGTTCGACCTCGACCTTTCCGACACGGTTCACGATCAATCTCGGCGCGCGTTACACGCACGAGGAAAAGGACGCCGACATCTCGAACCTGTTCGCTCAACTCAACTTCCCGTCAACCGGCCGTATCGAACGCGACGCCTGTTTGCGACGTGCGCATTCCGGGCGACTGCATAGAGGATTTCGTCGACAGCGACAGCTGGAACAACTTTACGCCGAAAGTCGGCTTCGAGTGGCAGGTCGCGCGACTTCATGAACCTTTACGCGCACTGGACGCAGGGCGTGCGCTCGGGCGGCTACAACTTCCGCAACACGTCAGTCGCCGGCATCCGGGAGATTGCGCGGGCGTCATGAACCCCGGCTTTAATCCAAACTTCGCGCCCGGACCATTCGACGAAGAAAAAGTCAACTGCTTAGGAGATCGGTTTCAAGGCGCAGCCGGGCGACGGGATGGCGACGATCAACGCCGCGTTCTTACGTCAACGACATCAGGACATGCAGCGGGAATTGAACCTCGCCGACCCGGTGCGCCGGCGTCGTGCAGATGATCCGCAATACGGCTGACGCGACGATGTGGGGCATCGAGATCGAAGGCCAGAACGCCGTTCACCGACAATTTCGTCGTGATCGGCAACCTCGGCTATACGAACGGCGAGTACGACTCGCTGCTGTTCGATATCGGCTTCCCGATAACGCCGGGCGTCGTTAACGCTGTGGATCTACAGCTCGAAATCCCGCGTCTGTGCGCCGTGGACCTACGGCGCTCGGCTTCGTGCACACGCTGTCGCTCGGCGGCGACACGACGGTCGATACGCGGTTCAACTACTCGCATCGCGACAGATCGTTCTACACCGACAACAATCTCGGCTTCCTGCAACGAAATGGACATCATCGACGCCGCGATCGCGCTTAATTTCGGCAGCGCAATTCTGTCAATGTACGGCAAGAACCTCACCAACGAGGTGAATTTCGGCGGCGACACGCAGCTTCCGCCGAACCTCGGAGCGTTCCCGATCGGCGGCGGCACCTTCTCGCCGCTCGCGCAGGGCCGCAGAGTCGGCATCGAACTGCAGGTCGGCTTCTAGGAAGCGGGCTTGATCGATCAATTGAGCCCCCGCTTTGGCGGGGGCTTTTTTTTGGCCGGTGCCGGCGCGACAAGGCGCAGATGAAACAAGCGCTTGTCCTCGATGCTCGCGGCCTGCGTTGCCCACTCCCCGTCATCCGGATGGAGGCGGTGCTCCAGCGCCTTGCTCCCGGCGCAACGATCAAGATCCTTTCGGACGATCCGGTCGCGGCCGTCGATATTCCCTCATTTCGCGAAAGAAGGCGGGCACAGTTGCGAAGCGCTTCCCGCCGAAGGCGGTATTTGCGTCTTTCTGGTCACGCGCGGCCAAAAACCGTGACCCTTGGGGATGCGCCGCTTGCCGGGGGGCTCGCCGGGCGCCAAATTGTCTTTCGGCATGGTAAAGGTTAATCTAGCGGAAGCGACCGCCCCATGGTCTATTTGCGCCCAACGGCCGGAACGATCGGTCTGCGGGCCGGGGCCGCACGGGGATCGAAACGGCCGTGACTGTTAGGCTCAAGGTCAAGTGACCTGCGCCGGCGGTGTCTGGATAAGCGCTTGGGTCGGGCGTCTGGGGAGTTCGAGGGGTTATGAGGAAAAATCAGGTCATGAATTCATTCCGGACTGCGCCGGGCGCTCGTCAGCGTCGCGGCGGCTTCGGCCCTTGCGCTCGCCGCAACGGGCGCTGCGCACGCCAATTACGACATCGGCCTCAGGGCCTATGAGCAAGGCCAGTACGACGTCGCCGTCGATATCTGGACGCGCTTCGCCGTCGCCGGCGACGTTCGCTCGATGAAGGCGCTCGGCGATGTTTTCTCGGGCGCGGTTCTTGAAGGGTCGAAGGGCGCGACGATCCCGCTCGAAACAGGCCGCAAGATCGACAACGTCGAATCGCTGCGCTGGTACACGCTCGCCGCCTATCACCGCTTCAACGAAGGCTTCCAGATGCCGTCGGCGGAAGAGCGCAACGCGCAGATCCTCGCCGAAGAGCGCCTGCCGGAAATCCGTTTCCGCATGTCGACCGGCGACGTGACCAAAGCCGAACGCATCGTTTCCGACACGTTTGAGCGCGGCAGCCCGTATGACCTCTATACGCTCGGCGACATGTACCGCCGCGGCACGGGCGTCGCAAAGAACAACGGCAAGGCGTTGACGATGTATTCGCTCGCCAAGGCGCGCGGCGTCGGCGCGGCGTCGATCGCCTATGAAGAGCTCGAAGCCTTGATGAGCAAGGACGAAATCAAGACGGCGAACGAGTTCGTCGTCGGCTGGCAGCCGCCGCTCCCCGAGGAGCATACCGGTTCGACGCCGCAGCAAAAAGAACTCGAGCGCACCAAGAAGGAGCTTGAAGAGCTTCGCTTGCAGCAGGCGCTGACGGCGATCGCCGACATCGACGTCGAACTCATCCAGCGGGCGCTGAAGTCGCTCGGCCTCTATTTCGGAACGATCGACAACGAAATGGGCCTCGATACGCGCGAAGCGATCCGTCGCTTCCAGTATTCACGCGTCAGCGCGGACACCGAACTGACGGACGAAGAAAAAGACGCCGTCAGAACGGGCGTCCTGACCGCGCGCCAGACGGTCCAGCTTTTCGAAGGCGCCGCCAAGGAAGGCCATCCGATGTCGCAATACGTGCTCGGCATCATGCATGTCCGCGGCATCGGCGTCGTCCAGGACGGCGACAAGGCGCTCGATTGGCTTGGCAAATCTGCGAAGGCCGATCTTGCGATCGCGCATTACGCGCTCGGCGTCGTCTATCGGGACTTCGACGCCCGGCCTCAATCCGGTTCGTCCGGACAAATCGAGGGCGGCGATACATTTCGCGCGCGCCCAGTCGCTCGGCTACGGGCCGGCGGCCGCCGCCTTGCGGCAACTTGAATTCGAAAAGCCGCGCAGCATCGATTAGTAGGAGAGCATGTCCATGAAACGCGTACTGACATTTCTGGCGGCGGCGAGCGGCCTCTCGATCGCGCTCTCAGACATCGCCGTGGCGCAAAGCCTCGGCGGCTTCCCCATCCGCGAGCCCGGCTCGTCGTCGGGCGGCGGTTCGTCCGGCCCGGGAGCGCCGTCTTCCTCACGCAACGAGGTCGTCGTCAGCAAGGACGCCGGCAGCAAGGTCACGACGATCGCGCAGGCGATGCGCCTCGTGCGTCCGGGCGGCACCATCCTCGTCAAGGGCGGCGTCTACAACGAAAACATCCAGGTGACGAAGCCGGTCGAAATTCGCGGCGTCTCCGGCGATTACGGCCGCAGCGCGATCATTCGTCCGGCGGCGAACGCGCCTTGCGTGTCGATCGCGCCGGATTCCCCGATGGCGCCGGTCAGTCTCTCGGCGCTGATCTTCGAATTCGACGCGTCGGCGGTTTCCGGAAGCTGCATCGAAATCAAAGGCGGCACGGTGTCGGTTTCCGACAGCTTCATCATCCCGTCGGACTCGAACATCCCGCTGCGCGCGGCCTACGGCCCCCTCAGCGGGCAGATGCGCCCCGAACTTCTCGACCACCTCGCGCGTCCTTCGCGGGACACCGGGCTCTATGAGGGTGTCACGGACGCTTTCGGCAAGTGCAAGGAATCGGGTCGCGACGGCGCCTGGTGCAAGGCGACCTCTCCGTCGTCGGTTTCAAGCTGCGTCGAGCAGTATGACGGCGTTTTGATGTGCCAGTCGTCCTTCGCGCTTCGCGGATCGCTCGAGTGCAAGGAGAAGGGGCGCGACCTCTGGTGCCGCGCCAATCAGCTCGTGCCGATCGGCCAGGGCGACGACGCGGCGCGCCTTGAAAGCTACATCAATCATCACGCGCAACCTGTCGGCGCCGAGAACAAGGGCTGGGACGTCGCGACGGGCGGCACGCGGATCGAAGAAATCCTCCATGCGCGCACCGCTCGCGGCGCCGGCCTCCTGACCGGTCCGGCTTCGGGCGTCCGCGTCACCGCCGGCGACGTTCGCCTCGACGGCAACGTCATCGTCGGCACACGGACGGCCGTCAGCTTCGCGTCGGACAACAACGCCGCGATCAAGGGCGCGCTCACCAACAACGTGATCATCGGCAACGGCGTCGGCATCGCCGCGGCTGGCGGCGCGGCTGACCTTCTCGTCACCCGCAACACCATCCGTTACAACGCCGGCGACGGCGTCAACGCGGACGTTTATGACGGCGTCAAGATCATCGCGAACGAAATCACCGGCAACGAAAACGGCATCTTCCTGTCAGAGCGCGTTCGTCTTGCGACGGTGAGCTCCAACCTCGTCGCCCGGAACTTCTCCGACGCAATGCGGGTGTCGAGCGGGTTTTTCGGCGCGGTCGGCGGCAACACGTTCGCCGAGAACGGCGGCTGCACGATCCAGTTCTTCTCCGCCGAGCAGAAGATCCTCAACAATGCCGACATCAAGGTGACGGCCTTCCGCGATTTCACGCCGCAGGTCGTTTTCGAGAACACGAACTACTCGATCGGCAATTCCGGCGACGTCAACTCAGGGTCCAAGAAGCGGAAGAAGAGCCGCCGCACCGACGTTTCCTATGATCAGCGTGATCAGCGGCCCGCGGCCCAGCTCGCCGCTTGCGACGCGCCGCTCTAGACAATTAAATTCGCTGAGGAAAACGCCCCCTTCGCCGGGGGCGTTTTCATGTGCGCCTTCGGCGGTGCGACGACCTTGGCTCCGCGGCACGTTGCACATCTGCTTGAAATTGCTGGCGCGCCGGGCGTAGCGCGAGCCGAGGGCCCCGCTGCGCCCTTCGGGCTTCGCCGGGCAGGCTTCGCCCGCTACGCGCGCGAAGCCTGGTGCGGGCGGTCGGGGTCGAACCGACACTCCTCGCGGAACCAGATTTTGAGTCTGGCGCGTCTGCCAATTCCGCCACGCCCGCATTTCCGCCGCGCCGAAGCGAGCGGAGCGCGGGATCATAGGGGCGGAGCCGGGCGGGTCAAGGCGCGACGCGCGGGCTCGTGATCCGACCGCGACGATCCGCCCGGCGCGGCAAGGGTGCGCCGCAAGCTATCGTTCTTGAATGGTGATGAAGGCGTTCCAGTCGAGGCCCCTTGTCGATCAGGCGCTGATCGCCGCCGCGCTGACGAGCGCGTCGCTGCTGATCGGCGCGCATCTCTTCGAGCGTGTCGGCAGGCTTGCGCCGTGCGATCTTTGCCTCGATCAGCGTGAGGCGCATTGGACGGGTCTCGCTCTCGCCTTGGTCGGCCTCGGCGCGGGCATGGCCCTCAAATGGCGGCGCGCGGCGGCGGCGACCGTCGGCGCCTGCGCCTTCGTCTATTTCGTCAGCGCCGGTCTCGCCTTCTATCATGCGGGGGTCGAGAATCATTTCTGGCCGGGGCCGGCGACCTGCAGCGGCGGAGGCGTCGTCGATCTTGGAGGCGGATCGCTCGCCGATATCCTCAACCAGAAGCCTGACCGCCCTTCCTGCGCGGAGGCCGCATGGCGGCTTCTTGGCGTTTCGATGGCGGGGTACAATCTGATCCTCTCCGCCGGCCTCTTCCTGTTTTGCCTCGTCGCTTCGGTCGCGGCGGCGAAGGATGCGCGGCGCGACGCGCGGGCAAGGAGCGCTGCATGAACGACGCGCAGACGCCCCCTCGCCGTCCGGGACCTCGCGAGGCGCGTCTTGCCGAAATGCTGCGCGTCGACCACGCGGGCGAATTCGGCGCCGTCGAGATCTATCGGGGACAACGCGCGGTTTTTGCGGCCTTGCCGCACAAGGCTGCGATCGCCCAGACGCTGAAGGAGATGGAGGACGGCGAAGCCGCCCACCTCACGACGTTCAACCGCCTCCTTGCACACCATCAGGTCCGTCCGACGCTGCTCTCGCCCCTGTGGAATGTTGCGGGCTTCGGGCTTGGCGCCGCAACCGCGCTGATGGGCGAAAAAGCGGCCATGGCCTGCACCGCCGCCGTCGAGGAAGTCATCGAACAACATTATGCAGCGCAGGCGGAGGAACTTCGCGACGCCGACCCGGCGCTCGCCGACACGGTTCGCGCGTTTCGCGACGACGAACTCGCCCATAAAGCGACGGCGGAAGCGCATGGCGCGAGCGACGCTCCCGGCTACCGATTGTTGAAGGCGGTCATCCAGGCGGGTTGCCGGACGGCGATCCGGCTATCTGAAAAAGTCTGATCGGGCCTTTTGCGCTTGACCGCGCGGCCGGGTAGATTGGGCCCTGAGTTCAACTGTCGGGAAACCCCATGAAACCTTCGACTTTGCGCGTCCTGTCGCGGGCGCTTTGCGCCGTTTCGATCATCGCCCTCGCCGCCGGCTGCGGCAAAGGCAAGAAAGCGGAACCGGCGGCGCCATCAGGAAGCGCCGAGGAGGCCGCCGCTTTCGTCGACAAGGTCGAGACGACCTATCGCGACGCCTTCGAGGAGGCGGGCCGCGTTCAGTGGGTGAACGCGACCTACATCAATTACGACACCGACTGGCTCGCCGCGAAGAGCGCCGCCGAACTCACCAAGATGTCGGTCGATTTCGCCAATGAAGCGGCGAAGTTCGATGGAACGGAATTGACGCCCGACCTGCGGCGCAAGCTCGACTTCATGAAGCTCGGCATCGTCCTTCCGGCCCCCTCGCTCGACGGCGCCGCGAAAGAACTCGCCGACATCACGACGCGATTGGGTTCCGCCTATTCGACCGGCAACGATCAGCCTCGACAGCGCGGCGTACAAAACGGCGCTCGCCGCCATCCGCGATCCGGGCGCTGATCTCTCCGGCGACAAGGTCCGTCAGGACGAGACGGAATTGCTGATGCGCCAGCTGCGCGACCCGGCGAAACTCGCCGAAGTCTGGACGAAATGGAACGACTATGCGGCGGTGATGAAGGGCGATTACGCCCGCCTGGTCGAAATCGCGAACGAGGGCGCAAAGGAGCTCGGCTATCAAGGACGCCGGCGCGCTCTGGCGCTCGGGCTACGACATGACGCCCGAAGAATTCGAAGCGGAAACCGATCGTCTCTGGGGACAGGTGAAGCCGCTTTACAATCAGCTGCACTGCTATGTTCGCGCGGAGCTTAACGCGAAATATGGCGACGAGGCCGCGCCGCTCGACCAGCCGATCCGCGCGGATCTCCTCGGCAATATGTGGGCGCAGGAATGGGGCTCGATCGGCGACATCGTCTCTGTCGGCGACGCCGGTCAGTCGATCGATCTCGACAAGCTCCTCGTCGCCAAGGCGCTATGATCCGGTCAAAATGGTGAAGACCGGCGAAAACTTTTTCACCTCGCTCGGCTTTGCGCCCTTCCCGAAACCTTCTGGGAGCGCTCGCAGATCGTAAAGCCCAAAGACCGCGAAGTCGTTTGCCACGCATCCGCCTGGGACGTCGATCTGAAAGGACGATCTCCGGATCAAGATGTGCACGACCGTCGGCGCGGAAGATTTTACGACGCATCCACCACGAGCTTGGCCACAATTTCTACCAGCGCGCCTACAAGGACCAGCCCGTGCTCTTCCAGAACGGCGCCAATGACGGCTTCCATGAGGCGATCGGCGACATGATCGCGCTGTCGATCACGCCCGAATATCTCGAACAGATCGGGCTCACCGACACGATTCCGCCCGCTTCCGAAGACTTGTCGCTTTTGATGCGTCAGGCGCTCGACAAGATCGCGTTCCTGCCCTTCGGGCTCATCGTCGACAAATATCGCTGGAAGATCTTCGCGGGCGACATCACGCCGGCGACCTACAATGACGGCTGGTGGACGCTTCGGACGGAATATCAGGGGATTCGCCCGCCGTCGTCGCGTCCGGCCGACGGTTTTGACGCCGGCGCGAAATACCATGTGCCGAACAGCGTTCCCTATACGCGCTATTTCCTCGCCCGCATCCTGCAATTCCAGTTCTACAAGGCCGCCTGCGACCAGATCGGCTGGACGGGGCCGCTTCACCGTTGCTCTTTCTACGGATCAAAGGAGGTCGGTCAGAAATTCAACGCGATGATGGAGATGGGCGCTTCAAAGCCCTGGCCCGATGCGCTCGAAGCCTTCACCGGCAGCCGCCAGATGGACGGCTCGGCGATCGTCGCCTATTTCAAGCCGCTGATGGAGCATCTCGAGAAAGAGAACGCCGGACGCCAGTGCGGTTGGTGACAGGCGCGCGGCTCAGGCGAGCGCAAAGCGCTCCTTGAGCGCCCGCGCAACCGCCCGCACCGCGCGGCGCGTCTCTTCAAGGCTGACGCTGGTGTCGATCACGTAATCCGCCCGGCGCCGTTTTTCGGAATCGGGCGTCTGCTTCATCAGGATCGAGCGGAATTTCTTCTCCGTCATGCCGGGCCTCGCCATGACGCGCGCCTTCTGAACGTCCGCCGGCGCGGAAACGACAATGACGGCGTCGAAGAATTTCTCATAGCCCTTCTCGAAGAGGAGCGGGATATCGAGGACAGCGATGTCGACGCCCTCGCGCGCCGCCTCATCGAGAAAGCGGGCGCGATCAGCCGAGACCAGCGGATGCACGATCGCTTCAAGGTCCGAGAGCGCGGCGGCGTCATTTAGGACAAGTTTCGACAGCCTGTCGCGATCGACGGCGCCGTCGACAATCGCCTCGGGAAACCGCGACGCGACGGCGAGCGCGCCCGCCCCGCCTTTGGCATAAAGCCTGTGCACGGCGTCATCGGCGTTCCAGACCGCGGCGCCCTCCTCCGCGAACATCCTCGTCACCGTCGATTTTCCCATGCCGATCGAACCCGTCAGCCCGACAGTGATCATGGCGCCCTCGCCGTCAGCGCTGCTTCAAGGCGCGCGCGAAGATCGTCGTCGACTTCAGCTGTCGCGCCTAGCCATTTGCGATACCCAGGCGCCGCCTGGTGCATCAGCATGGCGAGCCCGTCGACGGTTCTGCAGCCGCGAGCGCGCGCCGCCTTCAAGAGCGGCGTTTCAAGCGGCGCATAGACGATATCGCAAACGATCGACGAGGCTGCGATCGCGCGCGCGTCGATGTCGAGCGGCGGGTGCGTCATCATCCCGAGCGAGGTTGCGTTCACGATGACGTCGAAATCCGCGAGGCGATCATTGCGCTTCGACCAATCGATCGTCTCGGCGCCGACGAGCGCCGCAACATCGTCCGCCCGCGCCTTTGTGCGATTGGCGACCGCGATGTTTTTGACTCCGCACCGCATCGAAAGCGCCAGGACGACGCCGCGCGCCGCGCCGCCCGCGCCAATGACGAGCGCCGAGCGCTTGTTTCCCGCGATCTCATTGAGCGCGGCCGCGAACCCGTAGATGTCGGAGTTTTCGGCAAGCGTCCCCGCTTCGCCGAATGTCAGCATATTGGCGGCGCCGGCGGAACGCGCTTCTTCGCTCGCCGTCGCGGCGTAGCGAAGCGCGTTTTCCTTGTGCGGCAGCGTCACATTGGCGCCGCGAAATCCGGCCGCTTTGAGCGCATCGGCGACGCGCGCGAAATCGTCGTAACTCGGCGCCGCCGCAACCGGAACGTAATAGGCGTCAGCGCCCTCGCGGGCCGCCCAGGTCGCATGGATCAGCGGCGACAGCGAATGCGCGATCGGCCAGCCGATGACGGCCGCCAGCTTTGGGGCGAGCCGCGGCGCATCGCTTGTCGACACTGTCATTCAAAACGCCAGGAGGCCTTCGCGGCGAAGATAGCCGAGCACGGGCATCAGCGACAGGCCGAGCACGGCGAAAAAATCACCCTCAATTCTCTCGAAAAGCCGCGCCCCGAGCGCCTCGACCTGATAGGCGCCGACGCTCGCCAGAACGCCTTCGCCGGCCGCCTCGAGATAGGCCGCAATCTCATCTTCGCTCATCGTCCGCATGAAGAGCGTCGGCTCATCGAGGTGTCGAAAGACGATCTTCGCGTCTCGTGCGATGGACACCGCGTTGATCAGCGTGTGCGCCTGTCCCTGCAACGACATTAATCTCTCATGCGCCTCAGCCATCGATCGCGGCTTGTCAAAGCCTTCCCCCTTGAACGCCATGATCTGGTCGGAGCCAAGAACGACGGCGCCGGGCGCCGTCACCGCGAGCGCTTTTGCGTCCGCGAGCCTTGCCGCCGTTTCGCGCAGGGATAGACCCTCGCGGCGGGCCTTATCCTTTAGCGCGTCCTCGTCGACACCGGGTTTTACGACGTCGAATCTGACGCCGGCGGCGTCGAGAATTTGCGCGCGGATCGCGCTTCCGGAAGCGAGGATGAGCCGCGTCATGACTGCTCGTTTCGGCGCGCTGAAAGTCTCGTCAGGATCGCCGCCGCAGTTTCTTCGACAGACTTCCGCGTCACGTCGATAAGCGGCCAGCGATGCTTGGCGTAAAGCCGCTTGGCGCGCAGCACCTCGGCCCTCACCGTTTCGAGGTCGGAATATTCGTCCGCATGGTCCGCCGCATTCATGCCGCCAAGACGGCTCTGGCGGATCTGGACCAATCGTTCCGGACTCGCAATGAGCCCGACAATCAAAGGCTTTCGGACGGTGAAGAGCTGCTGCGGCGGTTCCGTTCCGGGGATCAGCGGGACATTGGCCGCTTTGACGCCCCGGTTCGCCAGATACATGCAGGTCGGGGTCTTCGAGGTCCGGCTGACCCCGACAAGGATGACGTCGGCCGGCTCAAGGTCCCAGGTCATCTGGCCGTCATCATGGGCGAGCGTGAAGTCGACGGCGGCGATCCGCTTGAAATAGGCGTCGTCCATTTCGTGTTGCGCGCCGGCGCGCCGCGTCTGCTGGAGGCCGAGATAATCTGAAAACGCCTCGATGAAGGGATCGAGAACCGAAATCGCCGGCATCTGGATTTCCGAACATCGCGCTTCAAGGAGCCGGCGGAGATCCTGATTGACCACGGTGTAAAGAACGAGGCCTGGCGCCGCTTCGATGTCGGCGAGCACTTTTTCCATCTGCGCGCGCGAACGGATGAGCGCGTAGATATGCTCAAAGGCGTGCGCGGCGGCAAACTGCGATGTCGCCGCCTTGAAGACGGCGTTCAGCGTCTCACCCGTCGAGTCCGACACGAGGTGGACGTGGAAATAGCTGGCGAGAATTCTTGACGGACCAGGCATGCGGCAGACTTGAAATCCGGGGAGGGCGCGGTTTTACCCAGCAGAGGTTGGGACTTGTGTAACCCATGGATAATGAGGCTGATAGGGATGGGCGGCGTGACCGGCGGCAAATCTCTGCGTAACAATCATCGCCCGGCGCCCATGGCGCTGGGCGCCGGACGGATTGGGGAGGAACCAGCATGAGGAAGATCAGGAAAACGGGGAGGGTCGCGATTTCCGCAATCGTAAGGGGAGAAATTTCAAGTTATTTGCGCCCTTAAGCCCGGTAATGCCCATGGTGGGGAAGCTTCTCCTTTCGTCCACGCGGGATGGGAGTCCGCAGCGAGAAGCGCGTGGAGAAATTTGCAGAAACCACTTTTCCCCGGTATCCGCGCCTATTCTTAGATTAATACTTTCTTAAGAACCTCTAAGAAGGAGTAAACGTGTTGAACGGCCCTACCGGCGCCCGGTCATCAAAAGTTCTCTCGACGCTGAGAGGAGAAACGTCAGCCATACCGCCGATATGGCTGATGCGTCAGGCCGGACGATATCTCCCGGAATATCGAGCGCTTCGCGAGAAAGCAGGATCGTTTCTCGACCTTTGCTACAATCCTGAACTCGCCGCCGAGGTGACGCTGCAGCCTATCCGCCGGTATGACTTCGATGCGGCGATCCTCTTCGCCGATATTCTTCTCATTCCGCACGCGCTTGGTCAGAGCCTGTCGTTCGTCGAGGGCGAGGGGCCACGGCTCGATCCGCCAGCAACGCTGGCGGATCTCGATCGCATGAAGCGGCGATCGATCGGTACGACGCTCGCCCCGGTTTACGAGACCGTAGCGCGGGTGCGGGCCGACCTGGCGCCGGAAAAAGCGCTCATCGGTTTTGCCGGCGCGCCGTGGACGGTCGCGACCTATATGCTCGCCGGCGGACCAAGCGACGATCCTGCGATCCTGCGTCGGCGCTGGTATGACGAGCCGTTCTTTGTCGAAACCCTCCTCGCTGTTCTCGTCGATGCGACCGTCGAGTATCTGTCGGCTCAAATCGACGCTGGCGCCGACGCAATTCAGATCTTCGACACTTGGGCCGGCGGCCTGCCTGAGGACCTCTTGCGCAGACTGTCGCTGGAGCCGCTCCGTGCCGTGGCCGAGCGACTGAAGACCAAACACCCCGAGACGCCCGTCATCTTGTTTCCGAAGGGCGTCGGCGCGATGGCGGAGGCCTACGCCTTGATGGGCGCCTGCGACGCTATCGGGATCGACTTCGCGACGCCGTGGGATTTCGCGCGGCGTCGCCTGTCGCCGCACGCTGTCGTGCAGGGAGGTCTCGATCCGATGACCGTCGTCCTTGGCGGGCGTCTTATGGAGGAACGCGCGCGAAAGCTGGTCGAGACGTTCAGGGGCGCGCCCTTCATCTTTAATCTCGGCCACGGATTGACGCCGGATACGCCGCCGGAAAATGTCGGACGGCTCGTCGAGATCGTACGGGCAGGGTAGGGCCTTGATGCGCGACCTTCTCTTGTCCGCCTATCCCTGGATCAAGGCGCTCCACATCGTCGCCGTGATCGCATGGATGGCGGGGATGATGTATCTGCCGCGCCTCTTCATCTACCACCATCAGGCCGAAAGGGGCGGCGAGGCGGAACGCTTTTTCGTCCAGATGGAGCGGCGCCTCCTTAAAGGGATCATCAATCCCGCGATGATCGCGGTCTGGGCGCTCGCGGGCCTCATGCTTTACGCCAATCCCGTGCTTTTCGGCGCCGGGTGGTTTCAGGTGAAGCTTGCGATGGTGCTTGGCGTCTCAGCGATCCACGGCTGGTATGCGCGGGCGCGCAAAGCCTTCGAGCGGGGCGAGCGGCCGCGCACCGAACGCTTCTGGCGCGTGATAAACGAAATCCCGTTCCTGATGATGCTGATCGCCGTGCTCATGGCGGTCGCAAAGCCCTTCTGATCAGCTTTGGCCCCCGATACCGAGATATCTGGCGGCAAGGCTTGCAGGCTGGGCTATTGACGGGCGTCTGACCGACCCTATATCTACCCGGACTTTCCTTCCCTCGCGCTTGGCGCTCGACAGCCGCCTTCCGCGCGTCCGGTCCAACAATCCGCTTCTCAAACGCTCGGCGCTCGGCCGGGCATCTCCCTGTCATTGAAGGCAAATCCCCATGTCCATTCCGACCCAGATGTCCCTTGACGAGCTGAAGGAGAAGTCGCCGGCCGACCTTCTCGCGTTTGCAGAGCAGCTCGAGGTCGAGAACGCCTCGACCATGCGCCGGCAGGACATGATGTTCGCGATCTTGAAGGAGCTCGCCGACCGCGAGGTTGAAATCAACGGCGGCGGCGTTCTCGAAGTCCTGTCCGACGGTTTCGGCTTCCTGCGCTCGCCCGAGGCGAATTATCTGCCGGGTCCTGACGATATCTACGTCTCGCCGTCCCAGATGCGCCGCTTCGCCTTGAGAACCGGCGACACGGTGCTCGGCGAAATCAGAAGCCCCAAGGAAGGCGAGCGCTATTTCGCGCTTCTCAAGGTCTCGACGATCAATTTCGAGGACCCGGAAAAAACGCGCCATAAGGTGCACTTCGACAATCTGACGCCGCTTTATCCCGATGAGCGGTTCCGCCTCGAAATCACCTCGGCCGAGGATTCAAAGAAAAAGGATCTGACTGCGCGCGTCATCGACCTTGTCGCGCCGATCGGCAAAGGACAGCGCTCGCTGATCGTCGCCCAGCCGCGAACCGGCAAGACCGTCATCCTTCAGAACATCGCGCATTCGATCGAGGTCAATCATCCCGACTGTTTTCTCATCGTTCTCCTGATCGACGAACGACCCGAAGAAGTGACCGACATGCAGCGCTCCGTCAAAGGCGAGGTCGTCTCCTCGACCTTCGACGAACCGGCGACGCGCCACGTCGCCGTCGCTGAAATGGTGATTGAAAAAGCCAAGCGCCTTGTCGAGCACGGCCGCGACGTCGTCATCCTGCTCGACTCGATCACGCGCCTCGGCCGCGCTTACAACACGGTCGTGCCGTCCTCGGGCAAGGTCCTGACCGGCGGCGTCGACGCCAACGCATTGCAGCGGCCGAAGCGGTTTTTCGGCGCGGCGCGCAACATCGAGGAGGGGGGGTCGCTCACCATCATCGCGACCGCGCTCATCGACACCGGTTCGAAAATGGACGAAGTCATTTTCGAGGAATTCAAGGGGACCGGCAACTCCGAACTCGTTCTCGACCGCAAGGTCGCCGACAAGCGCACCTATCCGGCGATCGACATCGCGAAATCCGGAACCCGGAAGGAAGAACTGCTGGTTCCGAAGAACGAACTCCAGAAAGTCTATGTCCTGCGGCGCATCCTGAACCCGATGGGCACGTCCGACGCGATCGACTTCCTGCTCGACAAGCTGCGCCAGACGAAGACCAACCAGGATTTCTTCGACTCGATGAACACGTAATCGCTACCGCGCGAACTCGACTTCCATCCGGTCGATCGTGCGGACGGCGGCGACGCCGGCGATTTTCGGCGGCGCGCCGACGAGCCTTGTTTTCGGTGCAAGGCGCGCGACGGCGGCGATCGTCTCCTCAAGCTCGGCCCGCGCCAGCGCCTCGCCGAGACAGCGGTGCGCGCCGGCGCCGAAGGCGGGGTTCCATTTGGGGTGGTCGTCGCGAAAAATGTTGAAGCGATCGGGCTCGGCATAGACGTCGCCGTCGCGCATCGCCGACATGATCGACCAGGCGATGATGTTTCCGGCGGGTACGACGACGCCGTCAAGGTCGATATCGATCAGCGCGACGCGCGGCACGCTGGCGACGACCGGGTCGAAGCGCAAACCCTCTTCCGCAGCGCGTTTCTTCAGCCCCTCTGGATCGGCGCAGAGGGCCGCCCACTGATCTTGATGCTGAAGAAGCTGCGAAAGGGTCGAGCAGGTCGCAAGGCGCGTCGTATCCGCTCCCGCAAGGATAAGGCCCGCCGCCTGCGCCCGGATCTCATCCGGAGCAAGATCGCCCGCGCCTTCGGTGTCCGCGAGATAGCGCGTCAGGAAATCCTCGCGCGGCGCACGCCGGCGCTCGTCAAAAAGCCCATCGACGTAATCGAACAGCGACCTCAAGTCGCGTTCGATTTGCGGGCGCAGGTCAGGGTCATGAATGGGAAGGCCGCGGATCGCCGAATAGACCCAGTCGCGAAACTGGGAGACTTCGTTTTCCGGCACGCCGAGAATGCGCGCGATGATCTGCGCGGGAATTTCTCCAGCGACCTCATGCAGGAAGTCGCAAGGACCCTTTCCGATCCGTGCGCTGACGATCTCGTCTGCGAGCGCGCGGATTTCGCCGCGCATGCCCTCCATCAGCTTGAAGGCGAAGGTGCGCGTCACCGGCGAGCGTCTGCGCCGATGCGCCTCGCCGTTCGCGAACAACATGCCGTTGGTGAAGAGATCGAGGATGGGCCCGGACGAAATTCCCTGGATCGCCATCGTTTCGAGTTCGAGCTGGCGGGTCGTTTCAGGGTTCGTCAACAGCGCCCCGTGCCGCCACCGCCAGGCGACCAGCGGGCCGAGCGGCGAGCGGGAAACGGGGCCGAGATTGCGGTAATGCCGAAAGCGGGCGTGATCGTCGTCAAAGGTCAGCGCCGGATCGATCACCGGGATTTCCGGCTGGCTGAGCGTCATGAGCGGCCCCTTTTCTCTCCCTGTCGCGACGAGCCCGCCGCCCCATGCTTTTCGATCAAAACCGTCGCGGCTAAAAGGGTTTTCCACATCAGATTGCGGCGGCGTCAAAGCGCCCTAGAAAGCCTTCATGCGGCAGGTCGTCTTCGACATCGAAACAACCGGGTTCCGGTACGATCAGGGGGACCGGATCGTCGAGATCGGGTGCATCGAAATGGTGCGCGGGGCGGTCACCGGCCGATCGTTCCACGCCTATGTGAATCCCGAGCGCGACATGCCGGACGGCGCGTTCAAGGTTCATGGCCTTTCCGAGGAATTCCTGCGCGCCTATCCGCGGTTTGCCGACATGACGGTGTCAAAGGCCTTTGTCGACTTCATCGGCGATGCGGAGCTCATCGCCCATAACGGGCTCGCCTTCGACCTTCCTTTCGTCAACGCCGAACTCTCGAATGCGGGCATGGAAAAGCTCGCCAACGAGATGACGGATACGCTGCTCCTCGCGCGGCGGAAATTTCCGGGCTCGCCCGCAAGCCTCGACGCGCTCTGCACGCGCTTTGGCGTCGATATCAGCGAGCGAAAGCGCGACGGACACGGCGCGCTGCTCGATTCAAAGCTCCTTGCGGCGGTTTATATCGAGCTCACGGGCGGGTTGCAGGCGGGGCTTGATTTCGCGGAACATGCGGACGCCGCAAGCGCGGTCCGCGACCGCGCCTTCGTCGTCAGACAGCGTCCGGCGGCGCTTCCCTCGACCCTGACCGAGGAAGAGCGCGCGGCGCACGCCATGTTCATTGAGCGGGAGCTCGGCCCGAAAAATCTCTGGGGCCCGTCGCCGTCGCTGACGCCGTCAGGCGTTTAGCGCAGCAGGTTCAGCGGCCGCACGCGCCGCGAGATTGCGCTGGTAAATGCCCATGAAGTCGATCGGATCGAGCATGACCGGCGGGAAGTTTCCGGCGTTCGTCGTATCGGCGACGATCTGGCGGGCGAACGGGAACAACAGGCGCGGGCACTCGATCAGCAGGATCGGCTCAATCTGAGATTCCGGCACGTTGGTGATCTCGAAGACGCCAGCGTAGGTCGTCTCGACGACAAAAACGATGTCCTTGTCGCGGCTCGCCCGCGCCGACACGGCAAGTTCAACCTCATACTGGTCCGAGCCGAGGCCGCGCGCGTTCACATCGACGTTAACTTCGATGCCAGGCGCCCCGCCGGTCTCACGAAAGGTCGCCGGCGCGCGCGGATTTTCGAAGGAATGGTCCTTCAGATATTGCGCAAGCACCCTGAGGCTCGGCTGCTGCATGGTCTCTTTCGGAGCTGCGCCGTTGGCCAATGTTTCCGACATGAATTCCACCGTTCAGGCCCGGTTCGGGCCGCGTCTGATCAAGGGGCGCGTCATACACGCCGCGGCAAGCGCCTTCAACCCGGCCAGACTTTCGTCCCGCGAGACCGACCTATTGCCGAATTCCTGCTGAAATCGACATGAATCATCGATCCGCCTTTGTGGTTTTCTCACCATAACGCCTATATAGGTGAGACAAGTTATCCCGCGCCCGCCACCGTCGCCTCGGGCCTGAAGAAGCGTCGCCATGGACCCTACTCTCATCGTCTTCATCGCGCTGACAGCTTTCATCGCTTACCGGCTCTATTCCGTCCTTGGCGCGCGGACCGGCGAAGAGCGCCAACGCGACGTCGAAGGCTTGCAGCGCGCCCGTCAGCCGCGCCAGGAACGCGATGTCGAAGATCCGGCGGAGACAAAGGCGGTCACAATGGCACCGGTCAGCACCGCCGCCGAGCCGCTGCGCGCGGCGGACCCCGCATTTGACGAAAAATCCTTCATCGAAGGCGCGCGTTCGGCGTATGAGCTGATCGTCGAAGCGTTCGCCTCCGGCGATTTGAAGAGCATTCGCCGCTTCCTCAGCCCGTCTGTGTTCGAAGCTTTCCGCTCGGCCGTCACCGCCCGGGAAAGCGCTGGGCATCGCTCGGACCTGAAATTTGTCGGCATTGATGACGCGAAGATCGGCGCGTCGCGCGTTGAAGACGGCAACCTCGTCGCCGTCACCGATTTCCGCTCAAACCAGGTGCGGACGACCTATGACAAGGCCGGCGTGGTCGTTGACGGCGATCCCGCCCGCATCGATCTGGTTCGCGACCGCTGGACGTTTACAAAGCCGGTCAATTCATCCGATCCTAACTGGACTTTGGTCGCAACTGGCGGCGCCTGACCGGCGCTCGGCGCGCGAGGGGTCCGTTGGCTCTCCTGAACGACAAGACCATCGCGCGCGCGCTCGTCGCGGCGATCCTTCTTTCCATCGGCGCTGCGGCGCTCGTATTCACCGGGTTTTTCGGGCGACGACCGGCGCCGCCGGCGAGCGAGTACGAGACTGTCGGTGTCGCGGTCGAACCCGTCGCCTTTGCCGACCTCGACGGCTGGCGTCTCGACGACGCCGCGGAGACGCTGCCCGCCTTGCTGCTCTCGTGCGAAAAAATCCTCGCGGGCGGCGACGATGCGCCGGCCAATCCGAACGAACGGCTCGGCGACGGAAATCCGCCGGGTCTCTCGCTCGGCGGAACGGTCGGCGACTGGCGCGCGCCCTGTGAAGAGGCGGCGAGGACCTTCAGCCGGCCCTATGCCGACGCCAATGCCCGAAAAAGCTCGGCGCGCGACTTTTACGAGAATCATTTCCGCCCGTTCCGGCTGAAAGCCAGCCAGACGCCGGTCGCGGGATCGCCGGCAGGCGCGGCGTCGCGCCTTGAAGGCGAGGGACGGTTCACCGGCTATTTTGAACCGTTCTATCCGGCGAGCCCCACGCGCACCGACGAATTTTCGGCCGCCGCTTACGCCCGCCCCGCCGACCTTGTGATGATCGATCTCGGGCGGTTTCGCGATGAACTCGCGGGACAGCGGATCGCCGGCAGGGTCGTCGACGGCGCGCTCGATCCATACCCGAACCATGCCGACATCAATGCGGGCGCGCTCGCGGGAAAGGCGAGCGTTCTCGCATGGATGCGTCCGACCGACCTCCTCTTTCTCCAGATCCAGGGGTCCGGCCGGCTTTCGGTCGCCGGCGCGGAAATTCGCGTCGGCTATGACGGCGCGAACGGGCGGCCCTATACGGCGGTCGGCAGGACGCTGATCGAGGCGGGAGCGCTCGCGCGCGAGGCCGTCAGCATGCAGACGATCAAGGCGTGGCTCGACGCCGCCGCGCCGGGCGAGGCGCAATTGGTGCGCGAATCGAACGAGTCGTTCGTGTTTTTCCGGGTTCTTGACGATCTCGCGGACCCTTCGCTTGGTCCCTTGGGCGCGCAGGGCGTGCAACTGACGGCGGGGCGCTCGCTCGCGGTCGACCCGCGTTACACGCCGCTCGGCGCGCCGGTCTTCGTCTCGATCGCCGGCGAGGAAGGCGAGGACCCGATCCGGCGCCTCTTGATCGCCCAGGATACGGGCGGCGCCATCAAGGGGCCGGTCCGCGGCGACGTTTTTATCGGCAGCGGCCCAGAAGCAGGCGAGATCGCGGGCGTCTTCAATGAGGTCGGCGAGATGGTCGTGCTGATCCCGGCCGCGGTCGCCGCGCGGATCGATAGGGGCGGCGCGCCGTGAGACGCCGCGATCTCAGCGAAGAAGAGCGCGCGCTCTGGCGTCAGGCGGTGCGCGACGTCGCCGCCGCGAAACGCGCGAGGCCTGCGGTTGCGAAAGCGGCGCCGAAAACCGCCGCTCGTAAAAGGGCGAGCGCGCCGCCCATACTTCCGGTCGCGCCTCCATCGCGCAAGGGCCATGCGATCCTCGGCGGCGGCGATCCAAAGCGTGATCGCGCCGCCGCGACGCGCCGCATTGCGATTGACAGCACGCTTGATCTTCACGGCCTGACGCAGGCGGAAGCGCACCGCCTGCTGCCGCGTTTCCTGCAACGCGCGGTCGACGACGACGCGCGCCTCATTCTCGTCATCACCGGCAAGGGAAGGAAATCGCCCTCGGGCGTGCGCGGCGGCGTCTTGCGCGCGCAGTTTCTCAACTGGATCGAGGAAGCGCCGCTCCGGGCCCTCATTGCGCGCGTCGCCCCCGCCAAACCCAAGGATGGCGGGGAGGGCGCATTCTACGTTTTTCTGAAAAGAAAAGGCGCGGGGAAGACCCCGCGCCCCTGAACTCTTGATACGCCGGGCCTTACGGTTTGCCGCCGCCGAGCGCGATCCACATGGCGTAAGCCGCAAGCGCGACGGGAAGCGCATAGACGAGCAGCCGCGAGAGGCGGATGAACCAGGTCTCGGCCGCGTCGGCGGCCCAAGCGTTGAACGCTTCCGCCCACCAGCGGCGCTTCTTTGGTTCCGGCAACTGGTAGGCGCCGTTTTCGATCGGCATTGCGGCGACGACAAGGACGCCGCGATTCTTCCAGCGCTGGAACGCTTTCTTCAGCGCGCCGTTGGCGACCGAGTTCTGAAGGCGCAGTCCCATGGTCGTGACCGGATTGAACGCGAAATCTTTCGGTTCGAACTCGACGTCGAGAATGATCGGCGCCGGTTCATGACCTTCGCTGTCTTCGTCGGTGCGAACGACGGCATGGCGAACGCCGTGATTGCGAAGATAGTTTTCGATGTCGGCGGTCGACGCCGCCGAGTTGTTCCTGAGGAAGCGGAACATCACGCGCACGCCCTGCTTGGCGCCGCCTTGCGCCTTCGTCAAAATGGCGGAAAGCGCCGCAACGCCAAGACCTGCCGCTGCGAGCGCCAGCGAGGCTTTCGGCAAGGAGGCGATCATCGCCGGAAGCGAAGCCGCGCCTTCATAGCCCGCAAGGCCCATCAGGCCGAACAAAACCATGCCTGCGCCGACGCCGAGACCAATCGCGCCGACGGTCTTGACGCCCTTGGTCTCAAACGAGGCCGGCGCCATCGAGAGCGCGGAGAGGCGCTGATACCAGTACCGGGTCTTCTGATCGGTCGTGCGATAGGCCTCTTCGACGAGCGTGTGATCGGGGTTCGCCTCAACGACCATGAAGCGGGTTTTCGACGCCTGACCGTCATCATAATAGTGATCGATGATCACGATAGTCGGACGAACGCATGGCCACTTCATAGGGAAGCACCATGCCGAACAGCCGCGTCGACTGCGCCTCCGCGCCGAGGCTCGAAAAGAAACTGCGTCTCGCCGCTGATCGGATCAAGGACCGTGTTGGTCTGCCGTGTCGCGCTTGATCGTAGCCCTCGCGCGCCGCGCAAGCTCTCGATGCGGCTCGATCATTGCCGCCGATCTCCTGCACCTCGACGCCGATGGAGCGAAGGCCGTCGAGCTTGGATTTGCAACGGCGCGCCGCCTCCGGGCCGGCGAAAACGACATCGACCCGGTCGCGGATCAATTTCTGGTCCGACATGTCGATCGGAAGACCGGCGCGCGGCATTTCGGCGTCCATGCGGGCGCCCGGCGCGTTGCCGCTGCCATTGTCGATCGCGCCCCAGGATTTGCGGAAGCGGCGCTGCAACGCTGAAAATCCGGTGCCGGGATGGGCCGACTGTATCAGATCGTAAAGCTGCGATTCATGGACGGCGAGGCAGAAATTGTCGGTCGCCTCGACCTGCTCGACGCCAAGCAGGAAGATCAGCGATCCGAGCGCGCGCAGCGTTTCGAAATCATAGCCGAAATAGGGATGATAGAACGGCACGACGGCGAAATCGGCGGTGTGCTGTTTGACGGCGAGAAGCGCCTGCTCCTTGGTGCGGAGCGGCTGCCACGTCGTCGAATTGAAATCGAACTTCTTGTTTTCGCCGCCTTCATAGCGATCGGCGTAAAGGCGGAATTCCTGCTCGGTGCGCGCCTTCGCCACCGCGAGGCCCGCGTCGAAAATCGGACGCTCGCGGCCTCTCGCCGCAAATGTCTCCGCCGCCTGATAGCCGAACCCGAATTCCTCGCCGGTGAAAGCGACGCGCGGGCGTTCCTTGTGTTGATGACCGCCGAGGGTCGGCCCATGTCCATGGCCGCCATGCCCTCCCGATGGGGCCGCGCCTTGGCCCCCATGAGACCCGTGCGCCGAACGCCGGATCGAATGACTGGATGCGCCGTCAGCCATGGCTTTCCCCACGCTACGCCCGAAAGGATGGGAGCTTAACCCGCCATTAACGAAATCGCAAAGGCTGGCGGAGGGGCGCCTGTGGCGCGGCGGCAACGGGGAAACCTAGAGAATATACCGCGAAAGGTCGGTATTCCGGGCGATCGCGCCGATCCGGGCCTCGACATAGGCGGCGTCAACGGCGACCGCCTCGCCGGCACGGTCCGGGGCGGCGAATGACAGGTCCTCAAGAACCGTCTCAAGGACGGTGGCGAGCCGCCGCGCCCCGATATTCTCGACCGAAGCGTTCACAGCCGCGGCGGCGTCGGCGAGGGCGTCGATCCCGTCCCCGGTGAAGGTGAGCGCCACCCCTTCCGTCGCCAAGAGCGCCTGATACTGGCGGACAAGGCTCGCTTCGGTGTCGGTCAGGATCCGTCTGAAGATCATCGCGGGTGAGGGCGTCGAGTTCGACCCTGATCGGAAGACGCCCCTGCAGCTCGGGGAGGAGGTCCGACGGCTTCGAGAGGTGGAAGGCCCCAGACGCGATGAAGAGGACATGGTCGGTTTTAACCGGGCCGTATTTGGTCGCGACCGTCGTCCCTTCGATGAGGGGGAGGAGATCTCGCTGCACGCCTTCGCGCGAAACGTCGGCGCCCGCGCGGCCGTGCTCCCCGCCGCGCGCGATCTTGTCGATCTCGTCGAGGAAGACGATCCCGTCATTCTCGGCGAGGTCGATTGCCTCGCGCGTCATCGCCTCCTCGTCGAGAAGCTTGTCGGATTCTTCCGCAACCAGCGGTTCATAGGCGCTCTTTACACGGAGCTTGCGCTTTTTGACGGGCCCGGCGAACGCCTTGCCGAGAATCTCCGACAGGTTGACGACGCCCATCTGCGCGCCCGGCATGCCCGGTATTTCGAAATTCGCGCCGCCCTGATCCTTTATCGCGAGTTCGATCTCGCGGTCGTCGAGATCGCCCCGACGCAGTTTCTCAAGAAAGCTCGCCCGCGTCGCGGCGCTCGCCCCGTCGCCGACAAGCGCGTCGAGAACGCGGTTCTCCGCCGCCTGATGCGCGAGCGCCCGGACATCCTCGCGCTTTTTTTCGCGGACGAGCGCGCGCGCGACTTCGACGAGATCGCGGACGATCTGGTCGACGTCGCGCCCGACATAGCCGACCTCGGTGAATTTCGTCGCTTCGACCTTGAGGAATGGCGCGCCGGCGAGTTTTGCGAGCCGACGGGAGATCTCGGTCTTGCCGACCCCTGTCGGCCCGATCATCAAGATGTTCTTCGGCGTGATCTCTTCGCGCATTGCGCCTTCGACCTGACGCCGGCGCCAGCGATTGCGCAGCGCGATCGCGACGGCGCGCTTGGCCGCCGCCTGGCCGATGATGAAGCGGTCAAGTTCGGAAACGATTTCGCGGGGGCTGAAGGAGCTCATGCCCCGTGCATTTAGGGAACGACCGGCATCTTGTCATCCTGGCCGGAGCGCTGGGCGCCCGCCTCTCCCTCGGGAGAGGCCAGCCGCGCGTTAGCGCGGCGGGTGAGGGGTCGGCGCCCGCATTGAAAGCGCGGCCCCCTCACCCGAAACCGCTGCGCGGTTTCGACCTCTCCCAAGGGAGAGGTAAAGGTTCGTGCAAGGTGCGAAAGCGTCAGGAAAAAGGGGTCAGGTCGCGGCGACCGCGGCGTAGCGCGTCGCCGTGATGGTGACGCCGCTCCAAGCCTCGGTGAATTTGATCAGGAAATCGAAATCATAGGTGATTTCGATCTTCTTGAAATCCTGTGTGCCGAAAGTCACGTCTTCGAACGCGACCTCCGCCTCATAGGGAAGCTTGGCGTTGATCGCTTCCGTGATCGCATCTTCGTCGGCGGCGCCGTAAAGCGTGACCGCGCGGACGCCGACGGCCGCCGCGCCGGCGACGCGGTTTTGTTCGTACATGACGCGGCCGACCTCAAAGACGCCGAACATCGACGCGAACAGCACCGGCGCGATAATCGCGAATTCGACCGCCTGCGCGCCGCTCTTATCGCGTGCGAAAGCGCGGAAGGATCGGTGGCCGAACATCCTAACGGACCTGCACTTTCATTTCGGTCTGCATTGTGAAGTCAGGCACGAAAATGCCCTGGTAGTCCTTGCTCGCGAGGAAGTCGTAATAGATGTACGGAACAATTTCTCCGGTGCAGAGGGTGTCGCAGGCTGCCGCCACGCCGGCCGCCTCGGGGCATTCGCAGCTCTTGGTGACGTCGACGGTCGGAACATCCTCCGAATTTATGTCGTTGAGCTGGTCGCCATAAGCGCCGGTCGCCGCTGACTTCACCATGTCCTCGAGCGTCGTTTCATCCTCGACGCTGTTCATGGCGAACTCCGCCCCGGCGCGCACGGACTGGTCAAGGCCCATGCGTTCGCTGACGGCGAGGCCGACATCGGTGACGATGATGAGGCCGATCATCAGAACCGGCGCCCCGACGGCGAATTCGACAGCTGAGGAAGCCCGCCTGTCATCGCGAAAAACAGCGAATGCTTTGCCGATCGCTTTCATCATATACTCACCCTACGATTTTGATCGGACTGCCCGGCCATGATCGCCGTCGTGCCGGAATTCGTGCAGTCCGTGCTGAAAGCGGAGTTCCCCCAGAAGGTCACCGTGCCGCCGATCACCTGCGTGCACTGGCCTGACGAGTAAGACGTGCTGCTGCCGGTGTAAGTGACGTCGGAGATTTTGTTCGGCGAATAGATCGCACCGACAATTGGCCGGCGTTGTTGCCGGAAATAGTCGATATCGACTTCGTTATCGCGGTCGCCGATGAGGGCGAGACCTTTGTAGGCGCCGCTATCTGCGCCGTCATGCGCCAGGGACGTGTTGCCGTTAACCGACACGTCCCATTTGCCAATCAGGAATAGACCGCTGACATTTGTCCCGTTTACAGTTCTGTTCCCGATGTTCCGAAGGTCGCGGTCTCGACGCATGTGTATTAAAAAGACATAGGTGTTGTTCGAGCCATGTTGACAGTTCTGTTGAAGTTCCAAGCTGAGCCGAAAAGCCAAAACCTTGCCCGGTACTGCCCGGGCCCGGCGTCGAGGGATTGCTGTTCTGGGTGTACTGGTTCGCGGTGTAGGAAAGATCGCAGCTTGCGGCGGTGGGCATGGGCACGGTCGCGTAGGGATCCGCCGTTTTCGGTCCGTTGGAAATCGGCGCCGGGCAATCTAGATTATAGGTGCCGTTGACCGACACGTCGCCGACGGCGGAAATGCAATCCGCTTCGACGTTCGAGCCGTTGCCGTTCGCAGTGATCGCGGTCGAGGAGATCGAATTCGCGGCGATATCGCATCCCGACAGGTCGACATCGGTCGAGCCGCCTGTCGAAATCGCGCCAGACGCGCTCGGATGGAGAGCCAGAACGCAGGCCGGTCTGCCGCTTTCGATCATGGCGAGCGCCGCGGATTGAAACGTCACCGAGTCCGAGCCCGAGAAGAACTTCGTAAAGTTGCGTTCGGTTGTTTGCGTCAGCGTCACGTAAACATAATCATTATCGCCGTTTGGATCGGTCCCGTCTGCGGCGAGCGGCGCGGTCGCCGGGGGATATTCGACAGCGACGCCGTCGTCGCCGCCTTTGAACCCGCTTTCCCCGGCGACGAGGGTCGCGGCTTGCGTGATCGCGTCGATGTCTTCGCCAGACCGCACTTGCGTGCCGGCGGCATACGCAGCCGTGTCCGCCGCATTCTGCACCTGGCGCTTGGTCAATTCCCAGCCGCCGACCTCGGCGCCGAAAGCAAGGCCGCCGATGATGATCGGCGTCATCAGCCCCATGATGATCGCGGCGCCGCCATAGCGGTCTTCGAGAAACGTCGCGCCGAGCTTCAGTTTCGATTTCAGATTGAAAGCCGTCATGATGGTCCCCGTGCTCGCCGATCGCGCGCGGCATTACGTCCGCGCAAGAATGCAGCGTCAGTTATTGACCGACGATGTTTATGGGCCGTTTAAAAAGATGAAAACTTTTCCGTTAAGCCGATCGTATAGATAACGGGAATTAAGGTTAATCCGCCTACGGCGTTTACGCGCTCAGCCGATCTTCTCGATCGTCAGCTGGTCGTTCGTGTAAACGCAGATCGACGCGGCGATCGCCATCGCCTTTCTGACGATCGTCTCGGCGTCGAGCGATGTCTCTTCATAAAGGGCGCGCGCGGCCGAGCGCGCGAAATCCCCGCCCGATCCGATCGCGGCGATTCCCAATTGCGGCTCGATGACGTCGCCGGCGCCGGTCAGGACCAGCGTCACCTTGTCGTCGGCGACGATCATCATCGCTTCGAGGCGGCGCAAATACCGGTCGGTGCGCCAGTCCTTGGCGAGTTCGACGGCGGCCCGCGTCAGGTTTCCGGGATGCTGTTCGAGCTTTCCTTCGAGCCGCTCGAGGAGCGTGAAAGCGTCGGCGGTGCCGCCCGCAAAGCCGGCGATCACCTTGCCGCCGGCGAGGCGGCGGACCTTGCGGGCGTCGCCTTTGACGATGGTCTGGCCAAGGCTCACCTGGCCGTCGCCGCCAATGACGACTGCGCCGGCGCGTCTCACCGAAAGAATCGTCGTTCCGTGCATGCCCGCCATGGCGAATTCCTTTCAGGGGCGCTTGATGCGCGCGCGCCGCGCCAAGATCAACGCCCGTCACCAAGACCCGTCGCGGCCGCCCCAGCTTGACGCGGTCAACCATGGCGGGCGACAAACCCCGCGCTGGGTGCGAAACCGAAACCTCAAAGGGGTCCTGATGAAACTGATATTCGCAATGGGCGCGGCTGCGGCTGCGCTGACTGCTGCGGCCTACGCTGGCGAAATGACCGACGCCTGCGTCGCCCGTCTTGAAGCCGAAGGGCGCGACACGTCCGGCTGTTCCTGCCTCGAAGGCAAGATCGCCGGAAATGCGGGGCTCGAAGCGGAGTTCCGCGAGCTCGGCGAGATCGCCGATCCGACTGAACGCTACGCTGCCGCGTCCGACGACGCGAAGGCGGCGATGGACGCCTGCACCCGTTAGGAGAAATAGAGCCATGTTGAAGTTGATTTCATGCACCCTTGTCGCCGCAGCGTTCCTGGCGGCGCCGGCAGGCGCGAACGATACGGCCAATTCCTGCAGAGCCTATGTCTCGGAAAACGGCGGCGACGCTTCTGGATGCGACTGCCTCGGCGAAGCCGCCTCGTCGGATGGCGCGCTCGCCGACGCGCTCGCCGCAATCGAAGGACCTGATGATCTTGAGGCCGCGAGCGACCAGACGAAACAGGCGATCGCCGCCTGCTTCCCGAACGCCGCGCAAGGCTGAACGAACCCTGCGGTCGAAAACCGGAACGGCGCTTCCTCTGGAAGCGCCGTTTTATTTTGCCGCGACGAATCCTCCTGCATCTGGCGCGCGAAGATGCGGACGCCCGCGCAATTTATCGGGGTGAGAACGCCGTCAATGGCGCTCCGGACGCGGAAGAAATCGCCGATTCACGCCATCAAGCATGACACGCGAAAAATTCTGGCGCAGGTCTTGGCGCCTGATCTGGATGTTGCGGCGGCGCGCGCATGGCGCAATCGAAAACGGAATTTGAACTGAAGCTGACGGGACCGATCGCCGATATTTCGGCGGTTCCGCGCCTACCATGGCTCGACAAGATCGCGGCGGGCCCGGGCGCCTGGGAGCGGCTGGTCTCGACCTATTACGACAGCATGGAACGCCGTCTTGCAAATGAAGGCCTGTCGCTCCGCGTTCGCGAGGAAGCGGAGGGGCGCGTGCTGACGGCGAAGCTGACGCCGCGCGGCGGCTCGTCGCTGATGCCGGCTTGAAAGCGAGCGCACGCTTGCCGGCGACGAATTTTCCTTTCGCACGGGAGTTGCCGAAATCGACAGCCTCGTCGGCGCGGGCGACGATCTCGAAGCGATCGCAAGGACGACGACCGACCGCTGGCGCCGGTATGTCGAGACCAAGGGCGCCCTTGTCGAGCTTTCAGCCGAGATCGGCTTTTCGGAGCGGTTCATCGACGGCCGTGCGGATCAGGCGCCGCTCAACGAGATCGAAATCGAACTTTTGAAAGGCGATCTGGCGGCGCCGTTTCATCTTGCGGAAAAGCTCATCATCGGGTCGGGCGGGCGCCTGCGGCTCAGCGTCGAAACAAAGCTCGACCGCGCCTTGCGCGCCGGCGCCGCGGATAAACTCAGAAAAGCGCCGCGTACGAGCGTCGGGTCGGGGGCGAACGCCGGCGACGTTCTTGCGGCGGCGCTTCGGCAATGCGCCGTCCGGATCGTGGAAACGGCGGCGCTCGCCGCCGATCGCCATGACGGCGACGCGGCGCGCCAGCTTCGCGTCGCACTAAGGCGGCTGCGCGCCGTCGAAAAAGCGTTTCGCGCGGCGCTTGGCGACGACGCCCTTGGGGATCTCTCTCAAAAAGCGAAATCGCTCGCGACGATCATCGGCGCCGTTCGCGATATCGACCTCTTCATTGCGGAGAGCTTGCCGCTCGCGAGCGCGCCGGAAGCGACTTCCCTGCGTTTGTCGCTCGAAGCAGAGCGGGCGCAGCTTTGGAACGACGCGACAATTGCGCTGACGGATGAGAGCTTCGGGGCTTTCTCCGTCGAGCTGTTTCGCGCGGCGTGGCTTGAACCCTGGCGCGCCTCCGCCCGCAAAACGCTTGCAATGCCGGCGAAAGAGTTCGCCGACGAGCTGCTGACGCGCCGATTTCAAAAGCTGCTTGCGGGCGCCGCCGGCGCCGATTTCTCCGATCCGCCGACGCTTCATCCCTTGCGCATCGAGCTGAAGAAGTTTCGCTACGCCGTGCAGTTCCTGCGCGAGCTTTACGCCGAAGAAGCCCGAAAGCCCTTCCTCGCCGCGATGAGCGCGTTGCAGGACTCATTCGGCGCTGTCAGCGACGCGGTCGTCGCGGGGGCGATCGCTGAAAGAGCCGGCGCCGGCAAGGGGCCGGATGCTGCGCGCGCGGCGGGGCTCATCGCCGGCTATCGGGGCACGCAGGCGCTCGCAGCGGCCGCCGCCGCAGAACCGCTCTGGCGCGCGTTTGCAGCGATGCCTCCCTATTGGGGAGACGGCGATAGTCCGGTTACGGACGGCCCTTGAGAGTTTCAAGAAACGCGCGGTAGCGCCCCGCCGCGTCAGCATGCGCCGAGGCGTCGTAGAAATACTCGTATTCCCCGCCAATCAGCGTCGCGTCGTCAAAAACGTGGTCGGCGTCCGGATAATAGACAAGATCGACCGCGACGCCGGTCGCGGCGATCTTTTCGATCTGGGTCTTGCACTCTGCGCCGTCGACAATCGTATCCTTGCCGCCGATAAACGCGATGACCTTCGCCGGCGTTTTCCAGCGCTCGATCCGCGACCAGGTTCCTTCGCCGCAATAAGGATAGAATAGCGCGGCGCCCGCCAGATCAACCGTCTGCGACTTCCCTCGAAGCGACGGCGGCGAATCGCGCGTGCTGAGGAAAGCGCGATATAATCCATCAGCGACCAGGCGCCGTGCGACCATGCGGCGCCGACGATGCGGGAGGCGTCGACGTCATCGCGGCCGGCGACAGTTGCAAGCGCGGCGGCGATGTCGCCGGCGCGCTCCTGCCCGATGAGGACTTTTCCAGCGCATACGGACGATAACGCCGCCTCGCGGTCGATCCCGCGGGCGCCGTTGCTGTCGACGGCGATGACGATGAAGCCAAGATCGGTCGCGACCTTCGCCCACTGCGCCATGAAGTCCTGGCGATAGCCGGCGCAGCCGTGAAACTGCACGACCGCGGGAAAGGGCGCGTCGCCCGCGGTTGGTTCGAACACATGAATGAAAGGCGCGATCAGCGCCTGCTGTTCGGCAAGCGTGCGCTTTTCGAGCTTTGCGCCGAGAAAGGCGAGAACAAGCCGTTCGCGATTGAGATAGGCCCCGGCCGCAAGGAGCGCGAGCGCGCCAAGCCCCACGAAGACCGCCCGGAGCTTCACGAAAGGAGGCCCGCTTCGGCGGCGAGCTTTTTCAGGCTTTGCTGCGGACGCGCGCCGAAATGGCTGATGACCTCGGCTGCGGCGAGCGCGCCGAGGGAGCCGCTTTTAAGAAGGCTGAGACCGAGCGAAACGCCGTACAAGAGCCCCGCCGCATAGGCGTCGCCGGCGCCCGTCGTGTCGACAAGCCGGTCGGGCTTTACCGGCGCGACGCGCACGACATCGCCCTCGCGCGGGATCAGGATCGACCCTTTTTCGGACATGGTGACGGCGGTCAGCGGACAAAGCGTGCGCGCCTTGGCGGCGATTTCGGAAAGATCGCTGGTCCCGAACAGCGCTTCGGCCTCGCGCTGGTTCGCCAGAAGAATATCGACATGCACCTTTGAAAAGGCGATCAGCGCCGTATGCTGACGATCAACGCAGCTCGCGTCGGAGAGCGTCAGGGCCGCCTTGCGGCCGGCGCGCTTGGCGACGCGGCACGCCTTGACGAAGGCTTCGCGCGCGACTGGCTGCTCGAAAAGATAGCCTTCGAAAAATGTGATCGCGGCGCGTTCGATCATCGCTTCGTCGATGTCGGTCGGGGCTACGTAGCCCGCCGAGCCGAGATACGTCGTCATCGATCGCTGTGCGTCGGGCGTGACGTTGATAAGGCAGCGCGCGGTCCCCGGACCCTTGTCGAGCGGTGACGTGTCGAAGGCGACGCCGAGCGCCTTCAAATCGTGCCGGAAGATGTCGCCGAGATTGTCCTTCGACACCTTGCCGACGAACCCGGCCTTGCCGCCGAGCGAAGCGACGCAGGCGATCGAATTCGCCGCCGATCCGCCGGAAATCTCGACGCCGGGCGCCATGTGATCGTAAATCGCCTTGGCGCGCGTCTCGTCGATGAGGATCATGCCGCCCTTCGGGATCGAATGCGCGGCGAGGAAGGCGTCGTCGGCCTGCGCGAGGACGTCGACGATGGCGTTGCCGACGCCGACGACGTCGAGAGCGGGCGGAAACATGGACATCCTCTGAATGATTGCGGCGCGCCGGGTGTCGCACTAAGACAGCCAGCATGCGGTTGATCGAACAAGGCGCCTTTTCGTCCGGCGGGCGGCGAGGGTCAAGCCGGCCGCCAGCCCGAGGAGCGCTCGCATGTCCCGTCTGATCGCCGGCATTTCATCGCTTCTCCTCGCCGCCGGCTGCGCGACGGCGGGCGGGCCGCTCGGTTCGGCGGCGACTGGCGGGGCGGCGGACGCGCCGCCGCGCGACCCGGTTTTTCTCGCCGCGGACATTGAAGGCAAGGCCGGCGACGATCTCGATGCGCTGCTCGGCGCGCCCGATCTTGTCCGGCTTGAAGGGGCCGGCGAATTCCGCCGCTACATGCTCGCCGATTGCGCGCTCATGATCATTCTGTACCCGGACGACAAGGGAACGAAGCGCACGGCGAAAATCGATGCGGGAGCCCTGAGCGTCGGCGACGAGAAGCCCGATCTCGACCGCTGCCTCGCCCGGGGAAAAGCGAAGCCCGCCTAGACGGCGTTCGCCGTCGGCGCGGTCAAGGGGACGCTCGCACGCGCCAGTCTCGCCTGACGATACCATTCGGCGGCGGACGCGGCGACCGCGACGAGGCCGAGCGCCGCCGTCAGGTAAAAGACATAGGCGAAACCGCGCTCCTCGATGAGCTCGCCGAGCGCGCCGCGCCCGAGCGATCCGATCAGCATCGTCAACGACGCAAAGAGAGCATACTGCACGGCCGCGTGCTTTGGATTGACGATTGAGGAGAGGTAGGCGACGATCGACGCGCTCGCAAAACCGACGGCGAGGTTTTCCGCGCCGATGACCATCATCAGGCGCGACAGCCGCTCATCCATCGTCACCTGCAAGGTCAGAACGTCGGCGACGGGCTGCAGCACGTGAAAAGCGCCGTAAAGATGAAAGAAACGCATGAAGGCGTCGGCGCCCGCGCCCCCCGACGCGAGATCCGCAAAGAGCAGGTTCGTCGCTGCGGCGAGCGTCGCGCCGACGAACAGGCACGGCATCCGACCAAAGCGCATGATTGCGGCGGCGCCGATGGCGATGCCCGCGAAGGTCATCAGCGCGCCGAAGAATTTTGAGGCGATCGCGACCTCGTCATTGGTGTGGTGAAGGGCCCCGTACTGGTCGCCCATGTAGAACGGAAAGGCGAAGGCGCCCCAGACGAGGTCGGCGAAGCGATAGGAAAGGATAAGGAGAAGCACGAGAACGGCGCCCGCCCCGAGCCGGCGTATGACGTCCGCCATCGGCGCGAGAATCGACGCGTAAAGAGTGTCGAACGCCTTTTGCGCGGGCCAAGGCCTGTCGAATGCCGGCACGCGCGCGCGCTGTTCAAGACGCAGCATGAGCGCCGCGATCGAGACGGGCGCGATGATCGAGGCGATGATGATGAGAGGTCCGGTTTCGACGGTGAAAGCGCGCGCATTCGCCTGATCCGGTGCATTGAGCGCAAACGCCATGAATCCGAAGAGCGCAAGGAATGACCAGATCCACCCCAACAGCACGGGCGCAAGCGCGAGGTTGCGCCAGCGAACCTGCGGCGCGCCGTCTTCGATCTCGATCGCCCGGTTGCGCACTGGCCCGTCCGCCGCGACGAAAACGCCGGAGACCGCGAGCGCCATCAATGCGGCGAGCGCGACGAAGGTGGTATTCCAGCCGATGCGCGCCGCCATGATGAGCGCGCCGGCGCCGCCGAGGATCGCCGCGAGCCGGTAGCCGACCTGGTAGACCGACGAGAGCAGATCGAGCGGGGTGTCGTCATCCGCAACTTCAATCCGCCAGGCGTCGATCAGTATGTCTTGGGAGGCCGAAGCAAAGGTGCAAACGACCGCCGCCATCGCGATGACGTTGATGCCCTCATGCGGCGAGACCGTCGAAATGACGCCGAGCGAAGCGATGATCACGCCCTGCAGCAGGAAAATGCCGGCCCGCCGCTGGCCCATGCTGAAGAATTTCGGCGTCGGCGCGCGGTCGATCGCCGGCGACCACAGGAATTTGAAGCTGTAGATGATGATGATCCACGAAAAGACGCCGATCGTCTTCACGTCGATCCCGTCATTGGTGAACCAGGCGTTCAGCGTGCCGGTGATGAGGATGTAGGGAAGACCTGCGGCGAAGCCGAGGATCAGCATCGCAAGCGTCTTGCGTCGCCGCAGCGCGCGGGCGATGTCGCGCCAGGTGAGCGCGGAGCGCCGGGTTTTGCTCGTCTGTTCCGTCATGCTGGCGCCGCTGGATTAATTGACGCAGCACCTTACCGATGTTCGCGGCGATAAGAAGGCCCGGGCCGACGCGATGATCTAGGAGGCCGCCTCAAGCGCGGCGACGCCCTGTCCCCATTTCGCCAGCATCTGATGAAGGTCCGCCGGCTCGAACGGTTTCGTCAGGAAGTCGTTCATGCCCGCCGCCATGCAACGCTGGCGGTCGGTCGTCGTCGCATTCGCGGTGAGCGCGACGATCGGCAATCGCCCCGCGGGCGCGGCGAGCGCGCGGATGCGCCGGCTCGCCTCGAGACCATCGAGCACCGGCATGTGCATATCCATGAAGACGATGTCGTAGTCGCCAGCGACGACCGCCTTGATCGCTTCTTCGCCGTTCGGCGCGACGTCGACCTTGTGACCCTCGCGCCGGATCAGCGTCGTTGCGAGCACCGCGTTGATCGGATTGTCTTCGGCGAGAAGAACCTTCAACGCGCGCCCGATCTGGGGAGCGCCTCCCGCCATGGCGCGGACCGACGCGTCGGGACGCGCGCCACGTGCGACTTCGCGCATCAACGTCGATTGCCTGACCGGCTTGATCAGATAGCCGTCAAATCCCTTCGCCCGCATGCCTTCGATGGCGCCGCGTTCGGTCGGCGCGAGGAGCACGAAGCGATCGCGGCGCCGCCCGCAGCGCAGCGTCGATGTCGGGACCGGCGAGATTGAAATCGCACAAGAGCAGCGCTCCCGGCTTTTCCGCCAGAGCCGCCGCCGCCGCATGAGGGTCGGGCGCGACGGCGATGTCGGCGGCGCCGAACGCTTCAAGCTGCAGTTTCAGAATGCGCGACAACACGTCCGACTGGGTTGCGATGACGACCGGCGGCGAGACGACGCGCGGCGCATGCGGGCGTTCAACAGGCGCGCCCGCATCGATCGAAAAAGTGAAGACGCTGCCGGCGCCGAGCGTCGAGGAAACGTTGATGTCGCCGCCCATCGCCTGCGAGAGGCGGCGCGCGATCGCAAGTCCAAGGCCCGTCCCTTGCGCGCGCCGGCCGGCGTCGTCATCCGCCTGCCGATAGCGCTCGAAGACGGTCGGGAGCGCTTCTTCGGAGATGCCGATGCCGGTGTCGCGCACCGATCCGACAAGACGAAGGCCGGTTTCGCTTTCCTCCGTATGGAGCTCGATCGAGACGCCGCCGACATTGGTGAATTTGACCGCGTTGCCGGCGAGATTGAGAAGGATCTGGCGGACCCGCGCCTCATCGCCGACGACGCGCCGAGGGGTTGACGGGGCGACGTAGCTTGCGATCTCGATCGCCTTTTCCGCGGCGCGCGGCGAGAGAAGTTCGGCGACGCTTTGCGCGAGCGCGTAAGGATCGAAGGGCGTTCTTTCGAGCTCGAGCCTTCCGGCGTCGAGTTTTGAAAAATCGAGGATGTCGTTGATGAGCGCGAGAAGGCTCGCCCCTGAATCGCGCATCGCCTCGACATAGGCGCGCTGGTTCAGCGTCAGCTCGGTGTCGAGCAGCAGCGCCGACATTCCGAGAATGCCGTTCAAGGGCGTGCGCATTTCGTGGCTTACGGTCGCGATGACCTGCATGCGCCCGTCCTGGAGGTCGGCTCGCTCGTCGGGCTTCTTGCGCCGGTCGGGGGCGACGGCGCCGGTGTAGAGCTTCTCGCCGGTGTCGAGTATTTCCAGGCGCCACTCGATGACGGCCTCGCCGCCGGCGCCGCGCGCGCTGGTCTTGAAGCCGCGAACCTCGCCCGGCGCGCCGCCGCAATCGCCGGGCGCAAAACGATGGCCGAGGCACATCTCGGCGGGCGCCCCGAGAAACTGCGCGAACTGGCGATTGATGAAGCGAATGAGGTCGGAACCGTCGCACAAAACGACAAACTCCGCCGCCGCCTCGCCGATCGGCCGCATTGACGTCATCGTTGCGAAACCCCTCACCCGGATGGTGAAGGAAGGATCGCAGTCGCGGCTAAAAATTCAGTTAGAAGTCTTGGTTAATTCCGAATTCATTAACTCCCGACGAACGCCTCGCCGACGCCCGCGACAGCGGGCGCGCCGTCCTTGCGGCGATAGCTCACCGCTTCGGCGATGTGGCGGCGCTTGATCGCGTCGAGGCCTTCAAGGTCGGCAAGGGTCCGCGCGACGCGCAAGATGCGGTGATAGCCGCGCGCTGAAAATCCGAGCGTTTCGGCGGCGCGCTGCAATAGGCTGGCGCCGTCGGCGTCAGGGGTTGCGACGCGCTCAAGCGCGCCGTCGGAAAGCGCGGCGTTGACAGCGGGCGCGCCGTGCTCGCGCGTTGACCGCTCGATCTGCGCGGCGCGGGCCGACGCGATGCGGGCGGCGACGAGGGATGAGGGCTCGCCGGTCGCGGGCGCGCCGAGATCGGCGGGCGTCACCGGCGCAAGGTCGATAGTGACATCCATGCGATCGAACATCGGTCCTGAGACGCGCGACTGGTAAACGGCTTCGCAGTTCGGCCCGCGGCCGCAGGCGCGTCCCGAGGCCTTGCCGTGACCGCAGCGACAAGGGTTCATCGCGGCGACCATCTGGAAGCGCGCCGGATAGCGCACATGATAATTCGCCCGTGCGATGAGGACGTCGCCGGTCTCCATCGGCTGGCGGAGGCTGTCGAGAACCTGCGGCGCGAATTCGGGAAGCTCGTCGAGAAAGAGAACGCCGTGATGCGCGAGCGACGCCTCGCCGGGTTTTGCGCGCACGCCGCCGCCGACCATCGCCGCCATCGAGGCCGAATGATGGGGCGCGCGAAAGGGACGCGCGCGGGTCAGCCGCCCGCCCTCAAGAAGTCCGGCCATCGACTGCACCATCGAGACCTCGAGCATTTCCTCCGGCGTCAGCGGCGGCAGAAGGCCGGGCAGGCGCCGCGCGAGCATCGATTTGCCGGCGCCGGGCGGCCCGACCATCAAAAGATTATGGCCGCCGGCCGCCACGACCTCGAGCGCGCGCTTGGCGGTCTCCTGGCCCTTCACTTCTTTGAGATCCGGCGCTGCGGGCGGCGGCTCGATCGCGCCCGGTTGCGGCGGCGAAAGAACCTGTGCGCCTTTGAAATGGTTGACGAGCTGAATGAGCGTCTTGGCCGCAATAATGCGCATGTCGCCGCTCGCCCATGCGGCCTCCGGGCCGGACGCGGCGGGACAAATAAGGCCAAGCCCGTGGGCGTTCGCGGAAATCGCCGCGGGGAGGGCGCCTGTGACCGGAGCAATCGAGCCGTCCAGGCCAAGCTCGCCGATGACCGCGTACCCGTCAGCGGCGTCGCGCGGCGCGGCCCCCATTTCGATCAGGAGGCCGAGCGCGATTGCAAGGTCGAAATGCCCGCCCTCCTTGGGAAGATCCGCCGGGGCGAGGTTGACCGTGACGCGCTTGGGCGGGAGCCCGAGCCCGATCGCACACAGCGCCGAAATCACCCGGTCGCGCGCTTCAGAAACGGATTTGTCGGGCAAGCCGACGATCGCGAAATAATTGGCGCCGCCCGCGATCTGCACCTGAACGGTGACCGGGCGCGCCTCGACGCCATGAAAGGCGAATGTCGTCAGCTGTGCGACCATGAACTCCCCCGGAATCGGTCGCGTGCACCTTGCATGGGTCGAAAGAACATAGCAAGAACAAAATCATTCGAAAGGTTAAGTCCGAATCCGGAAATTCGCCTTGCGGGCGCCGGGGCAATCGGCGAACAAGCCCCATGCCAGAGGTTCGTGGGGACCCTCGGTTTTATTCCGGAAACATATTTTAGATGAGCAAGGTCAAACTTCTTTTTGCTCCCGAAAATATCGGTTTCGCCGACAAGATCGCGTCGGCGCTGGCGGCGCAAGGCTACGACGCCGCGAACGACGACAGCCCGGCGTCGGCAGCCCTCGTCATTTGGTCGCCCGGCGCCGCCGCCTCGCCGACAATTCTTTCCGCCGCTCGAAGCGCGCTCGCCCGCCGCGTGCTTGTGCCCGTCGCGCTCGGCAAGGCGCCGCCGCCGCCGAGTTTTGAACATCTCTGGCCGATGGATCTGTCGGGCTGGAGCGGCCGTGACGACGATCCCCGCTGGCGTTTCGTGCTCGATGAAATCGATCTCGCAATCCGCCGCGGCGTCGAGATCGGCGCGCCGGCAGAGTCTGCGCCGGTCAAATTCGCCAAACCGCGCGCGACCGACATCCCGATGCCGGCGCCGAAATCTGCGCCTCAACCGCAAAGCGACTCCCGACGACGCCCGCCGACTTTGAAGATCTTTTCGCGGCGACGCCGCTTTATCAGGCGAGCACCGGGTCGCGGCCCGGCGCGCGCGTTCCGGCCGCCGCGATCGCCGGCGTCGTCGCGACGTTCGTCGCGCTCGGCGCCGCGGCATTCGTGTTCGGCAAGACGCAAGCGCCCGTCGCCGCATCCGGCGTCCAGCGCCCGCCGGTTGTCGCCTTCGTGCAGCCGAAAGATCAGCCTGCCGACGATGCGGATCAATCCGAAGCGCTGCCGCCGATCCGGATTGAAACGGCGCCGGTCGTGGATGTCTACGCTGAAGAGGTCGCCTCCGCCGCCGCGCTTCGCGATCCCGCAGCGACGATCGCGCCGCAAGAAAATCGTGAAATCGCGCAAGCGCCCGCGCCGGAACCGGAGCCGCAACTGCCGGCCGCGCCGGCGCCACTTGTCGAAGAACAAACAATCGCCTCGCTCGCCGAAACCGCGCTCCGCGAGAGCGAACTTGACGCGACGGCCGAGGCGCAAAGCGAGCCTGAAGGCGACGCCGATCCGATCGCCGAACTTACCTGGGACGCGACGCGCGGTCCTGCCCCCGCGCCCTCCCCCGCCGCGATCCCCGCAGCTGATGCGTTGGTCGGGACCTATTTCCGCGACTGCGTCGACTGTCCGGACATGGCCGAAATCAGGACGGGCGGCGCTTCCTACGCGCTCGGCGTTCGCGAAATCACCAACGCGCAATGGCGCGCCTGCGTCGCCGACCGCGCGTGTCCGCCGATCGCCGGCGGCGCCGACAATGTTCCTGTCGCCGGGGCCTCCCATATCGACGCGCGCGCGTTCGTCGCCTGGCTGTCGAACAAGACAGGCGCCCGTTATCGTCTGCCGAGCGAGCGCGAATGGGATGTCGGCGCCGAAGGGTCAATCGGCGCCGCGCCGAACAGCTTCGGCGTTTACGACATGGCCGCCGCCGCCTTCGAATGGACGGACGAGTGCTGGGTCGCCGACGGCGCCGTCGCGGCCGCCGACGGCGTCTGCGGCGCGCGCATCCTCAAAGGCTCTGTCCGCGACGCCGCCCCCGCGGGCGAACGCCGGCGCGACGCCGGCTTTCGCGTCGCGCGCGACCTTAACTGACGATATTATTCCGCTTACGGAATTTTTTCACCTTCGCCGCATTGCCGCAGGTCGCCATCGAGCACCAGCGCCGGCTCGCGTTTTTCGACAGATCGAGGAACATCCACTCGCAGCCGTCGCCGCCGCAGACGTGGAGGCGGTCAAGGCGGCCTTCCTTGAGGAGGCGTTCGGCGGCGAGCGCGATCGCAAGGAGCGGCGTCTCGAGGACCGGCGCGCCCGCCGTCCAGCGCTCGCCAAAGCCCTGCTCCGTCTGCTCGAGTTCGCGAAAGCCGCGCGCGCGGCAGGTCCAGTCCTTCAGGCTTGAAATATCTCTCGCGTCGGCGCGCTCTCCATGCGCCGCCGCTTCAAACAGGCGCCGCAGCGTCGCGCGAAGGAGACCGGCGGACTCGAAAACGCTGGCGGCGTCGACGGCGCGGCGCGCGATTTCGCCCTTAAATCGGGCGAGTTCGGCCTGATCGACGAGTCCCGCAATCGCCGACCAATTGGCGAATCCGCCAAGATCACCAAGCCGGTCCAGCGGATCGCCCGACGCCCATTCGGAAGCGGTATTGACGAAATCGAGCGCGACATCTCCCCCGAGCATGTCGGCTTTGGACCAGGCATAAGGAGAAAATCTCATCGGCGAACCAGCAAAAATGACTTTACTGGTTACAATATGGGTATTATCTGGTAACCGTCAATCAATGGTTTGAGGGTTTCCGCCGGATAGAGCCGGCGCACCCTGGAAAAAGGAAAACAGCCATGAAAACCCAACTGAACGACTTTGCCGGCATCATCTTTGTCCTCGCGATCGCGATTGTCCTTCCGATCCTCGCCGGCGCTGAGCTTGACCGTCGCGGCGTCACTGTCGATTTCGCCCATCCCGCTTTCGTTGCGTAGGGCGTGACTTCGGCTCCGACCCGGCCCAACGGGCCGTTAAGCCGGCGTCGGTAGCATCGACGGCGAGGAAACCCGCCTATGCCCTACCGGACGTTGAAGTCGGATTGCGTCATCGAGACGATAGACCGCCTCGCCCTGCGCATTGGCGAGCGGTTTGCGGACTCGGGCCTAAGGCGCGTCGCGGTCGATCTTGGCGATATCGCGCGGCGTTGCGCGACGGAGGCCGAGCGCCTGTCAAAACCGCAGCGCTGGATCCGGGCCTCCGTCTACGCCGTCTGGGTCGCGGGCGGCGCCGCGGCGGCGTTCGTTGCGACCGGCCTGAATTATGGCGGCGTCGACATGCAGGCGACGAGCTTCGTCCAGGTGCTCGAACCTGCGATGAACATCGCCGTCCTCGTCGGCATCGGCGTCGTTACGCTCGGCCGTCAGGAGACGCGGTGGAAGCGCGCAAGGGCGCTCGACTATCTGCACGAGCTGCGATCGATCGCCCATGTCGTCGACATGCATCAGCTGACCAAAGATCCGTACCGGGACGTCATCGCGCTGCCCGACACGGCGCATTCGCCGAAACAGGAGCTGTACGGCCCGCACCTTGAGCGCTATCTCGACTATTGCAGCGAGATGATGTCGCTGATCGCCAAGCTCGCCGCGCTCCTCGCGCAATCGTGCCGCGACGGAGAGGTCGCCGCCGCCGCGAGCGACGTTGAGAACCTGACGACCGGCCTTTCGCGCAAGATATGGCAGAAGATTGCGATGATGCCTCGGGCGGCGTGACCGTTCAGGCCTTTTTGCGCGTCTTCTTGATCGCCGACGCGATCGACCAGACGTGGCCGAAGGGATCCTTCACCATGCCGAAGCGGTCGCCCCAGAACTGATCGGCGAGCGGCATGACCGGGACGCAGCCGGCGCCCGTCGCGCGCGCCCACCATTTGTCGGCGTCATCGACTTGGAGGTGGATCGAAACGGTCGTCGTCTTGGCTTCGGTCGGCGGCATCGCGGCCGCAGGTCCAAATTCCGGAAACGGATCGGAGAGCATGATCTCCCCGCCATTGATGATGAGGTCGGCGTGCATGAGGCGCTTCTTGTCGTCCGCCTCCATCACCATGCGCACCTTGGCGCCGAAGGCTTTCTTGTAAAATTCAATCGCGTCCTTGGCGCCTTTGACGCGCAAATAGGGCGCAAGCGGCGCGTATTCGTTGGCGGCGAGCTTTGCGCGCCTGGTCGGCATTTTGGGCGCCGCTTTTTTCGCGGCCTTCTTCTTGGCGGGCGCTTTCTTTGCAGACTTTTTGGGTTTGGCGGCCATGTGGGTCTCCCTTGGGGCGGTCGCTTTATGCGACCGTCAGAGCGGAATTTCCACTCGCGTTTTGAGACCATCGTTATGGGCGCGCCCCTCAGGTCGTCGAAGCGCCGAACGCGCCGGCCGACCGCCTCGCGCCCTATTCCATGGGACCCTTTGCCGATGCGGGTTGCAGGCCTTGCAAGCGCTGCCTATATGCGGCTCGAACCCGGCGGAAACGGTTTGTTTTCCGCCTGTCAACCAAAAGGCAAACAGGGGCGGTTCGTAAGGGCGCTTGGCGAAAGCGGCGGCATCGCCGGCTTTCATGAAGGCCTCGTGAGCAACCGTCCGCTGCAAGGAGACTTCGAAGATGGCAAAAATCATCGGCATCGACCTCGGCACGACCAATTCCTGCGTCGCCGTCATGGAAGGCAAAACGCCGAAAGTCATTGAAAATTCCGAAGGCGCGAGGACGACCCCTTCGGTCGTCGCCTTCACCGCAGACGGCGAGCGCATCGTTGGTCAGCCGGCGAGACGCCAGGCGGTCACCAATCCGGAAAACACCTTCTTCGCGATCAAGCGCCTGATCGGGCGCAATTTCGAAGACCCGATGGTCAAGAAAGACAGCGGCATGGTCCCCTACAAGATCATGAAAGGGGCGAATGGCGACGCCTGGGTCGAAAGCCGCGCCGAGAAATACGCGCCCTCGCAAATCTCCGCCTTCATCCTGCAAAAAATGAAAGAGACGGCGGAAGCCTATCTGGGCGAGCCGGTGACGCAGGCCGTCATCACGGTGCCCGCCTATTTCAACGACGCGCAGCGCCAGGCGACGAAAGACGCCGGCAAGATCGCCGGCCTTGAGGTTCTGCGCATCATCAACGAACCGACTGCGGCCGCGCTCGCCTATGGTCTTGAAAAGAAGGAAGGCAAGAAGATCGCCGTCTACGACCTCGGCGGCGGCACGTTCGACATCTCGGTCCTCGAAATCGGCGACGGCGTCTTCGAAGTGCTGGCGACCAACGGCGACACGTTCCTCGGCGGCGAAGATTTCGACATGCGGATCGTCGATTACCTCGCCGACGAATTCAAAAAGGATCAGGGCATTGATCTGCGCAAGGACAAGCTCGCGCTGCAGCGCCTGAAGGAAGAAGCCGAAAAGGCGAAGAAGGAATTATCGTCGACCGCGCAATATGAGGTGAACCTTCCCTTCATCACGGCCGACGCGACGGGCCCCAAGCACCTCACCATGAAGCTTACCCGCGCCAAGCTCGAAAGCCTCGTCGATGATTTGATCAAGAAGACGGTCGATCCCTGCAAGGCGGCCCTCAAAGACGCCGGCCTCACCGCGGCCGATATCGAAGAGGTGATTCTCGTCGGCGGCATGACCCGCATGCCGAAAGTGCAGGAGACGGTCAAAGCCTTCTTCGGGAAAGAGCCGCACAAGGGCGTCAACCCGGATGAGGTCGTGGCGCTGGGCGCCGCGATTCAGGCGGGCGTCCTCCAGGGCGACGTCAAGGACGTGCTCCTTCTCGACGTGACGCCGTTGTCGCTCGGCATCGAGACCTTGGGCGGCGTCTTCACGCGATTGATCGAACGCAACACCACGATCCCGACCAAGAAGTCGCAGACGTTCTCGACGGCGGAAGACAATCAGTCCGCGGTGACGATCCGCGTCTTCCAGGGCGAGCGCGAAATGGCGGCGGACAACAAGCTGCTCGGCCAGTTCGATCTTGTCGGCATTCCCCCGAGCCCTCGCGGCGTGCCGCAGATCGAAGTCACCTTCGACATCGACGCCAACGGCATCGTGCACGTCTCGGCGAAGGACAAGGCGACCGCGAAAGAACAGTCGATCCGCATCCAGGCATCGGGCGGGCTTTCCGACAAAGACATCGAGAAGATGGTGAAGGACGCCGAAGCGCACGCCGACGAAGACAAGAATCGGCGCGCGCGCGTCGAAGCCAAGAACCACGGCGAAAGCGCCATCCATCAGACGGAAAAGGCGCTGAAGGACTACGGCGACAAGATCTCTTCGGACGAGAAGAAAGCGATCGAGGATGCGGTCGCCGCGCTGCGCGCGACGCTCGGCGATGAAAATTCCGACGCCGAGAAGATCGCCGCCGAAACGCAAACGATGCTGACCGCGTCGATGAAGCTCGGCGAGGCGATGTACAGGGCGCAGGCGGGCGCGCAGCCGGGCGCCGAGGAGCCGCAGGCCGGCGACGACAAGGTCGTCGACGCGGACTTTGAAGAAGTCGACGGCGACAAAAAAGAGTAAAGGAGCGCGTAGCGCGTAGTGCGTAGGACGTAAGCAGCCGCTACGCACTACACGCTAAGCGCTACGCATTTTTGGGGCGATGGCGCAGGATTTTTACTCAGTACTCGGAATAGATCGCGCCGCCGACGACGCGGCGATCAAGGCCGCGTTCCGCAAGGCCGCGATGCAGCACCATCCCGACCGCAATCAGGGCGACGCCTCGGCCGAACAGAAATTCAAGGAAGTGAACGAAGCCTACGAGGTCCTCTCGGACGCGCAAAAGCGCGCCGCCTATGACCGCTACGGCCATGCGGCGTTCAAGAACGGCGCCGGCGGGGCGGCTCCCAACGGCTTTCAGGGCGGCTTTGACGCCTCGGCGTTCTCCGACGTTTTCGAAGACCTCTTCAGCGACATCATGGGCGCGCGAGGGCAGCGCGGACGCGGACCGGGGCGCGGCGCGGACCTTAAATACCAGCTCGAAATCAGCCTTGAAGAAGCCTTCGCCGGCAAGAAGGCGTCGATCACGGTGCCGGGCTCCGTCGCCTGCGAAACCTGCTCGGGCTCGGGCGCAAAAAAAGGTACCGGGCCGACGGCCTGCGGAACCTGCCGCGGCGCGGGCCGCGTCCGGGTGCAGCAGGGGTTCTTCACGCTCGAGCGCACCTGCCCCCAATGCGGCGGGGAAGGGCGCGTCATCGCCGATCCGTGTACGGATTGCGGCGGTCAGGGACGCGTCCGGCGCGAGCGCACGCTCATGGTCGACGTGCCGACGGGCATCGAGAGCGGCACGCGCATCCGCTTGGCGGGCGAGGGCGAAGCGGGTCCGCGCGGCGGCCCCGAGGGCGATCTCTACATCTTCGTCGATGTCAAAAAGCACGACCTTTTCGAACGCGACGGCGCCGATCTTTACTGCATGGCGCCGATTCCGATGACGACAGCCGCGCTCGGCGGCGACGTCGAAGGCCCGACGATCGAGGGCGGGCGCGTCTCGATCGCAATCCCCGACGGCACGCAGACCGGCAAGCGCTTCCGCGTCAAGGGCAAGGGCATGACGCGATTGAACCAGAAAGGCCGCGGCGACATGTTCGTCGAGATCAGCGTCGAAACGCCGGTCAATCTGAACGCCCGCCAGAAGGAACTCCTGCGCGAATTCTGCGAAGCCGGCGGCGACGACTGCAACCCCAATTCGATGGGCTTCTTCAAGAGGGCGAAGAAGTTCTGGGACGGGTTGGGGGAGTAATCGAAAAATTTAGATTTGCGGGGCCGGAATGATTATTGACTCAATCGAGCTACCAGATCTTTCCGAGGGCGCAGAAGCCGCGTTTTTGCATTTTGAAAGTCGGCTCAGAGAAGCTTTAACCGACGCCCAGCGTATCGATCGCCGAGACGTGAGCGACCAAAACGGCAACTATGTCGGGAGCTACCTTCCAGAGCGCTACTATGGTTCGATATTAGCATTTTTGGATGAATTCGGTCTCGAAATAGACGTCGATGACATTTCGGATCTGCCATCGAGCGAATTCATCGAAAGCTTCAGTAAATTTTTTAACAAAGTAAATTACACGAGGACCAGATTTGCGCTGCGCAAACAGCGATTTCAGCAAGGCGTTGCTGGAACGCTTATTGCCAAGCTGAAAGCCAAGAACGAAATCACAGATCTGATCATCACAATTAGAAAAATTGTTAATCAGAGCGTTGCAGACGAGCGTAAGAAAAACGCGATCCTTCGAAAACTGGGTGCGTTGCAAGAAGAGATCCGATCGAGACCTGCACCACATCGACAGTGTGTTCAAGCTTCTTGTCGATGTTTCAAGAGTGGTAGGCAGTTCGCAGAAAACCTTGAGCCACTCGTGGAGAAACTTGAACGGCTCAAAAAAGTATTCTTCGAAGCGCCGAGAGTGAGACATATCTTTCCGAAGCCTGAGTAGGCGAAAACGCTTCCAAAACCAAAGGAAAATTCTGTCGAATTAGACGATGAAAATATCCTTTCTAAATCAATTTTCGAAACTGATGCCAACGCTTCGTCCGCGACGGCGGACAGTGAGTTATCCTAGCGAGCGAGCGAGTAGGGTGCATTAAGCGAAGCGCAATGCACCACTCTGCCGGCAACGGTGCATTGCGCGCCGGAAGGCCGGCGCTTAATGCACCCTACGCATCCCCTCGCATAGAATCCTCGCCCACTTGCGTTGCCGCTGGGGCTGAGTCGTGAACGAACTCGACCAGTTTCGTCCGCAATAGTCCGTATGCACATCATTATGGTGCGAATTGCGTATGATGTCCGCAGCCGCTGGCGATCAATCGCAGGCTTGCAGCACCCACACGGCGATGATAAACAGAACATAAAGTGAACAAGGCGCCATTATGCCCGCCGCGAAAACGCCTGCGCTTGGGGATTCCGGCTTTGAAAGCCTGAAGCGCGCTCAATCAGCATGGCGCCGAATACTGGAGCGCGCGCGAACTTCAGCCGCGCCTTGGCTACAGCCAGTGGCGGCGCTTCGAGGAAGCGGTCAAACGCGCCGTCGACCTCCTGCGAAACCTCTGGAAACGACCCGGCCCACCATTTTGCCGGCGCCGGCAAAATGGTCGGGCTCGGCTCGGGCGCGACGCGGGAAGTTGCCGGATTTCCACCTCTCCCGCTTTGCCTGTTACCTGATCGCGCAGAACGGCGACCCGCGAAAGCCGGAGATCGCCGCCGCGCAGCAATATTTCGCGGTTCAGGCCCGCCGGCAGGAACTCTCGGACGCGCTCGCCGCCGACAGGGAGCGGCTCGAACTTCGCAAACAGACCGCGGAGGAATTCAAGGCGCTCTCCGGCGCGGCGCGCGCCGCCGGCGTCGAGAACCGCATGTTCGGCGTCTTTCACGACGCCGGCTACAAGGGGCTTTATGGCGGGCTCGGCAATGAGGCGATCAAGGCGAAGAAGAGCATTCCTGCAAAAGAAGCGCTGATCGATCGCATGAATGCGACCGAACTTGCCGCGAACCAGTTCCGCATGACGCAGACGCGCGACAAGCTGATGCGCGAGAACGTCAAGGATCAGGTCCGCGCCATCCGCACGCATGAGAGCGTCGGCAGGGAGGTGCGCGATGCGATCGAGCGGATCGGCGGAACGATGCCGGAAGAAATACCGCCGGCGGAGCATATCAAAGCCGTCGAAAAGCGGATCAAAACCGTCCCGCCGAAATTGGCGCTGGGCGAAAAGGACGCTGCGGGGCTTCTTGGCGCCGGGAAGAAAAAACCCGGCGATCGCTAGCGATTGGCGCGCCGCCGGCGCCGCTTGCACGGCGCGGCGAGGCGATCCAGATTGACGCTGACCCCATGACTTCTCCTGCTTCCCTCCTCATCGACGCTGGCGGCACCAATCTGCGCTTTGCTCGCGCGCGAAGGGGGAAGGCTCGCAGGGATAAGGGTCCGCAAGACGGCGGCGTTCCGCTCGCTGGGCGAGGCGCTTGTCGCCGAATTTCCGGACGGACTTCCGCCGGACGTCAAGCGCGCGTTCATCGGCGTCGCGGCGGCGCCGAAGGAGGGGGCGGCGCATCTCACCAATGCGGATTTTTCGATCGATTGTGCGGCGCTCTCGGTCATATTTCCCGGCGTCGCGTTTCAACTGTTGAACGACGTTGAGGCGCTCGCTCATCTGCTGACCGATCCTGCGCCGAAGGCGCGAGCGCTGCGCGCCGGCATTGCGGAGGCGGGCGGCGCACAAATCGTCATCGCGCCGGGCACGGGGCTTGGCGTCGCGCTTCATGTGCCGCGAAAGCATGACCCCTTCATTCAGGCGACGGAGGCGGGCCACATGACGGCGGCCTGTCCGCAGACGGAATTCTTGCCGCTCTTTGAAACGCTGATGCGACGGAAGGGCCGCCTTGCGGCCGAAAACCTTTTATCCGGCCCCGGCCTCGTCACCATCCGCGCGGCGCTTGCGCATCTTGCCGGCGACAAGCGTGCGTTCGAGCAAGCGATGACGACGCGTCAGATCATCGACGCCGCCCGCGCTGATCCGAGGGGCCTCGACGCGCGGGCGGCCTTCGCCTTCGCGACATTGCTCGGATCCTTTTGCGGCGATTGCGCGCTTTCATTTTACGCGCGCGGCGGCGTTTTTCTCGCGGGCTCGCTCATGAACGCGATGAGCGATTTCATTGCAACGCCCGCCTTCGTCACCGCGTTCGAGGAAAAAGGCCTGATGTCAGATTTTGTCGCGCCGATCCCCGTCGCGCTGCTGACGTCGGAAGAACCCGTGCTCGCCGGCCTTCTCGCCTATGCGTCGCGCCCTTCCCGCTGAGCGCCCGCCGGCTTAATCTCATCGAAACGGGAGAAGACTGACATCATGACCTTATCCGTCCTCGGCGCGGGGCTCGGCCGCACCGGCACCGCCTCGCTCAAAGTCGCGCTCGAAATGCTGGGGCTTGGGCGTTGCCATCACATGAGCGAGGTCTTCGGCTCGCCGGAACAGATCGATCTCTGGACGAAAGCGGCCAACGGAAACGCCGACTGGCCGGCGATCTTCAAGGGCTATGGCGCGGCGGTCGACTTTCCGGCGGCGGCGTTCTGGCGCGAGCTCGCCGCGTTTTATCCCGATGCGAAGATCATCCTGTCGCTGCGCGATCCGGAGAAATGGTATGAATTCGACGCAGGAGACGATCTTGAGCCCGGCGATGGCGGCGGGATTTCAGCACATGCCGTTCGCGCCGGTCGTCAAAAGCGTCGTTCACCGTTTCTTCGACGATGAAATCCACGACCACGATCACCTGATCTCGGCGTTCAACCGCCATAACGAGGCGGTGAAGAAAGCGATCCCCAAGGATCGGCTGCTCGTCTTCGAGGCGAAGGACGGGTGGGCGCCGCTCTGCGCCTTTCTCGGAAAGCCGGTCCCGGCGGAGCCCTATCCGCGCGTCAATTCGAAAGAGGAAATGAAGCCGATGATGGCGGCGATGGCGGCGAAATTCGCCGCCGGCATGTCGGACGCCGAGCGCGACGCCGCGCTCGAAACGGCGCGCTCGACCATTCACGGCGGCAAGCCATAGCGGCTCATGGTCCGTTCGCTTCTCTTCCTTCTCCCGCCCGGCTTCGTCGACGACGGCCGGCGCGAGTTTTGTCCGGAATGCGCCGAAATGTGGGGGTTTCTCCATTATTTTCCGGCGATCCGGGAAAGCCTCGACTTAAGATACGAGAGGCTCGCCCATCCGCGCGCGGGGCTGGTCGCGATTCTCGGCGACGGGCGCTGGAACTGCCCGACCTTGGTCCTTGGCGATGACGCGCCGCATACGGACCATCCGGCGGTGAAGACCGCGAACGGGCGTTTTTATATCGACAGCGCGCGCGGGATCGCGCGCTATTTCGGGAGCGTTTACGGAACGCCGGTCCCGCGCGGAAGCGCGTAGCGGTTAGTATTCCTTGTCGGCTTCGATGATGTCTTCGGGCTCGCCGCGCTCGATTTTTTTCGCGGCGGGCTTTGCGCGATAGGAGACCTCGGTCTCGCTTGCGCGAAGCCCTGCGCGTTTTGCGGGGGCGAGGCGTTCGCGAATGCGGTAGCGCCGATCGGCGTCGCCCGCCTCGCTATCCTCATCATCGTCATGCGCTTCGCCGGTGATCGCGAGAAGTCCCGCCGACCCTTCCTCACCGCGCGCCTCGTTCAGCGCGTACCAGACCATCAGGACGACGCCGACGCCAAGCGCGACAATGAAAGCGATCGTGTCCATGCCGGTTTTTGTCCCGAGGCTGCTGCGTTTTCGGTCAATTTGGGAAGCCAGTCTATGAACCTTGTGCTAACGCGTCGTAAGCCGCCTTGAAAGGCGAAATTCCAGCGATCGCTGCGGGTCTCGCGCGGGTTTTGTTAACCAAATGGCGCCCTCCCGCCCCGTAAATATGCCGGATGTCGGAAGCACTATCGGCGGCGCCATCGTTCTCGGCCGCGCAGGCGGCGCGCCTTGCGCTCCTTGCGCTCGGCTTGACGCTCTACGCCGCGCTCGCCGCCGCCTCGACCATCATCTATCCGCCGGTCGGGGTCTTCTTTCTGGTCCCGCCGGTCATCGGCGCGATGATCGTCGCGCCGCCGGCGCGCGCCGCATCGCGCAAGGTCGCGTTCTTGCTCCTGTTGGCGGCGGCGGTTCTCCTCGCGATCTGGCCCGTCTATCTCTTCGTCAAACTCGGTCCGCTGCCGATCCTGACGCCGCCGCGCCTTGTTCTCTACGCCGTCAGCGCCTTCTGGATCTACGACATGACGTTCTCGCGCCTTCGCCGCGCGCAGTTCGTTCATGCGGTCCAAAAAAGCGGCGCTCTGTCGAAGGCGGTTTTCGCGCTCTTCCTCCTCGGCGTCTTAAGCCTCCCGCTCGCCGAAGGACGCGCCATCGCGGTTCCTGAATTCCTGCGCCAGGCGATCATCTGGCTGCTCCCGTTCTGCGCGACCATCACCTATTGCCGGCGCCAGCGCGACTACGCCCTGCTGATGAAGGCGTTCATGCTCGGCGCCGTCATCGTCGGGACGATCGCGCTTTTCGAAGTCGCGACGCAGCGGCTGTTCGCCGACATACTCTCGCCCTTCATCGCCGACGACGCCGAATGGCTCCGCAACGCGCAGACGCAAAAGATCCGGGACGGGGTCTTTCGCGCGCAGGCGAGCCACACCCACCCCTTGTCGCTCGGCGAGCACATGGCGATGTCGGCGCCGTTCGCGCTCGCTTTTCTATTGTCGGCGCGCAATCTTCGCGGCCGCATCCTGTGGATTGCGGCCTTCGCGATCATCGTTCTGGCCGCGGTCGCCACCAATTCGCGCGGCGCGATGATCGTCATGGCGCTGTCGCTCGCGGCGATGGGCGCGCTGCTCTTTTATCGCTTCTTGAAGCGCGGCGCGGCGACGCGCTGGCGCCCGTTGTTCGGTCTCGTCTTTCTCGGCTCGATCGCGCTCGCGCCGGTCGCTTACGTCGTCGGGGAGAAAGTCATTTCCGGCGTCGAGGGGACGAGCGCCTCGAACTCGACACAGTCGCGCCTCGACCAGCTGGAGCAGGCGTGGCCGCGGCTCAAGGAACGCCCGGTCGGCGGCTATGGAACAGGGCGCTCGACGCGCGTCCTCGGCTATTGGGGCCGTACGCTGACGATCGACAATTATTACCTCTCGCTTGCGCTCGATCTCGGCCTGCCGGGCCCGATCGCGTTTTTATCGATCCTGATCGCGTGGGGCGCCGCCGGCGTCAAACGCTCGCGCGTTTGCCATCCCTCGCTTGGCCTCCTCTATGTGGCGTGTTTCGCAGCGGCTGCGTCCGTCGCGATCGGGCGGACGATCATCTCGCAGACCGGAAACCTCGCGATCCTTTACGTGATGGTCGCGGCCTTCGCCGGCGCGAGCGTTACGCTCTCGCGCCGACGCTGGCGAAACAAGGCCTAGCGGTTATCGGCGTAGCGCCCCGCGTGGCGTTCCTCATGCAGCGCCGCAAGCGTGCCGTCGCCGATCTTCGCGACCAATTCCGCCGTCAGCTCGGCCGCGCAGGCGCGCTGGTATTGCAGCGCCAGCAGCCCCGAATTTTCGTATAGAGCGCAGGCGCCGGACGCTTTTTCTTCGATGCGCTCGTAAAGGCGTGCGATGGACGCCGAATTCGACAGATCGCGGGCGGCGTAGGCGAATTCGACATCGCTTGCGAAGGCCGTCGCGGGAAGGGCGGCGGCGAGCGCGAGCGCGGAAATGAAGATGGCGGCGATGGGCGTTCTCATGTCTGTCTCTCCTTGGTTCAGACTTGCGCCCTCTGATCCGGCCGACAGGCTAATCGTGCGATAGAGAATTGCACGACGACGCCAATCAGCCGATGGATCGATCATCGCGCAACAAGCGATGCGTGACGATCCGCTTCAGCGCGGGGCGAGCGCGCCTCGCCGAAACGCGAGTCACGACTGCGTGAAAGAAAAAAGCGAAAGAGCAAAGCATGATCTACAAAGGAAAATGGGCGCTCGTCACCGGCGCCTCGGCGGGCATCGGCGCTGCGTTCGCGGATGCGCTCGGCGCTAAAGGCGCCAATCTCGTTCTGACAGCGCGCAGGGGCGACCGCCTCAATCGGCTCGCCGCAAATCTTCGGGAAAAATACAGGATCGAAACGCTCGTCGTCGAAGCGGACCTTAATGACCCGTCCGCGCCCGGAAGGATCGAAGCGGCGGTCAAGGGGCGCGACATCGCGATCCTCGTCAACAACGCGGGATACGGCCAGGGCGGATTTTACCAGCAGTCCGACTGGCGCGTTCACCGCGACTTCATCGAGCTGATGGTCACTTCCTATGCGCAGCTCATCCGCCTTTTTCTGCCGGCGATGCAGGCGAAGGGCTACGGGCGGATCATCAACGTCGCCTCGGTCGCGGGCCTCTTGCCGGGGTCGGCCGGCCACACGATGTATGGCGCGTCGAAAGCGTTCCTGATCAGCTTTTCGCAATCGCTCGCGGCGGAGAACCGGGAGACCGGCGTTCACATCTCGGCCCTTTGTCCCGGCTTCACCTACACCGAGTTTCACGACGTCAACGAGACGCGCGCACTCGTCTCCGCGCTGCCGAAGTTCATGTTCATGAAGTCGGCGCCGGTGGCGGAAGGCGCGCTTCGCGCCGTCGAGCGCCGTCACGTCGTTTATGTTCCGGGCCTCTGGAACAAATTTCTCGTCTGGCTGGCGAAGGCGCTCCCGCGCCGCGTCGCCGCCGCGCTGGTCGCGGGTCAGGCCAAGCAATTCCGCAAGGTCATGGAGTAAAAGCCCGCGTTTTCGCCAAAATGGCGAAGCTCCTTATACGGAGCACCTGCCTGCGGGGGCGCCGTGCTGCGCCTGAGCGGCGCGCGGCGCAGAAGCACTCGAATCCCCCCAATGTCTTGATTCCATTCACGAATAAAAATCTATCCCCCACCTTATCCCACACCTTCGCGGTGGCTTTAGACTGCCGCACGAGAAAGGAATTCGGTCGCTGGATCGCCGGCGACGGCCTGGTGTCGGAAGAAATGAAACGAGGCGCGGCGCATCACGCATCTTTCGCGACGGGCGATCTCCCTTCGGCCGGGCGCGCTCGACCGGCCGGGAGCGGCGGCGCGTGCACGCGCCAATTCGCCGGGCTTTTTGGGGCCCGAAAAGCGGGGCCTTTCCCGCTGGACCCCGCGCGGAATGGCGAAAAAAAGAGGAAGCGGGGCGGCGGAACGCAGGGCGTTTCAGGCGCTCGTGTCGATATGGGCGCCGTTCGGGGCCGCCTGCGGCTCTCCGGTCGAGACGATGACCATGGCGGCGCGAAGGACGCGCTCGCCGATGATGAAGCCGGGCTGCGCGGTTTCGGAGACGTGCCCCGCCGGAACGCCGGCGGCGGGCGCCTGCGCGACCGCCTGATGGAGGTTCGGATCGAACTTTTCGCCCTTGGGATCGACCTTCTTGACGCCGTGGCGTTCCAGCGCCGCGGCGAGCGCGCGCTCGGTCATCCGGACGCCGGTGACGAAGGCGGCGAGGGTTTCTCCCGTCGCGGCGCCGTCGGCGGGCGCCGTCTGCAAGGCGCGGTCGAGATTGTCGGCGACGGCGAGAAGCTCGCGGGCGAAGGAGGCGATCGCATAGCGGCTCGCATCCGCTTTTTCCCGTTCGCCTCGGCGGCGCGTGTTCTCGACCTCGGCGGCGAGACGGAGGATCCGGTCGTTCAACTCGGCCGTTGCGGCTTCAAGCGCGGCGATGCGCTCGGCCGCTTCGCCGTCGACCAGCGTTTCATCGGGCTCGGTCTGCCCGTCATTCGGGGGGTAGGTGTCGCTCATCGCCCGCCATGTAAAGGCCAAAGGGAGTTATTTCAACAACAGCGGCGGCGGCTATTTGATCCGCCGGGAGACGACTTCGGCGGCATATTCGACGATCGGGATGACGCGGGCGTAATTGAGCCGCGTCGGGCCGATGACCCCGAGAACCCCGACGATGTTCGCCTGCGCGTCCCGATAGGGCGCGGCGACGACGGCGGAGCCCGACAGCGAAAAGAGCCGGTTCTCCGAGCCGATGAAGATCTTGACGCCCTCGCCGTCCCTGGCCGCGTTGAGGACGTCGATCACGTCGCGCTTTTTTTCGAGGTCGTCGAACAGCATCCGGACGCGTTCGAGGTCATCCGCCGCCGCTTCTTCGAGAAGCCGTCCGCGTCCACGCACGATAAGCGAGGTCCGTTCCGCGCTCGCAAGATCCGCAACGCCATCCGCGACAAGCTGCGCGGTCAAGGCGTCGAGCGCCGCCGTGTTCGAGTCGATTTCCTTCAGGATCGCCTCGCGCGTCTCGCCGATCGTTCGTCCCCGGAGGCGCGCGGAAAGATAATTTCCGGCGGCGATCAGGCCGGACGGTCCAAGGCCCGGCGGCGTCTTCATCACCCGGTTCTCGACGCGCCCGTCGTCATAGACGAGCACGGCGAGCGCCTGGCCGGGGCTCGTCGCAACGAATTCGATGTGCCGCAGCGGCGCCTCGACTTTCGGCGCGACGACAAGACTCGCGGCGCCCGTGAGGCCCGACAACCTCGCCGCCGCCTGCTCAAGCACGCTGCCGGCGCCGGTATCTTCCCCCGCGACGTCAAGCGCCCGGCGCGTGTCGTCGGATATGTCGCCGAGCTGAAGAAGGCTGTCGACGAACAGGCGAAGGCCGAGGTCGGTCGGCAAGCGCCCCGCCGAAATATGCGGCGCGTGAAGAAGGCCAAGGTCGGTGAGGTCGGCCATGACGTTGCGGATCGTCGCCGCCGACACCGCAAGACGCCTGTCGTGGCTCAAGGTGCGCGATCCGACCGGCTCGCCGCTCTCGATATAGGCCTCGACGATCTGCTTGAAGATTTCGCGCGCCCGCGCGTCGATGTCGTTCAAAACGCTCATGAGCGCTTTGATAGGCGCAGTCGGGCGCGATCGCCAATCTTCGGCGCTTCAGGGCGCGAGGATGACCGGATCGCGCTGGAACGTGCGTCCGCCGAAAAACGCCCTGCGGTTCGCCGGATCGGCCAGAAAGGCGGCGAGTTCGGCTTCGGCGGCCGCCGACGACAACGCCGCCTCGCCGTAGGCTCGCCCGCGCGACGCGACCAGAATCTGACGCTGATAGGCCGTCGCTGCGCCTTCGGCGGCGACGGGCGCGGTGGCGACATGCTGGCCGAGATCGACGCCGAGCACGACGGTCCCCCCGCATTCGTCATGCTGCGACAGCCAGCTCCCGGCGCGCGCCATCGCGCGCTCGGTCCTGATCCGGGCGCGGGCGGCGTTACGCTCGGACGGGCCTTCTTCCGACGCCGATCCCGAAACGGCGACCCACGCCTTGCCGCAGAGAAGGCGTTCGTTTTCGGCATCATCGGCGAAGGGCGCGCCGTCCGGGAGCCAGACGCCGCCGGTCTCGCGCATCAACGGATCCATGAAGCGCCACTGGAATGCAGCGACGGCGACGCCGGCCGGCGGCGGGCCTGCTGGTTGGACGGGTTCGGCCGGCACGCTTGGCGGAGCCGCAAGCGCTGCGGCAGGCGAAGGGGCGACAGGCACGGCGATCGGCGCTTCCCCCGCGACGCCGCAGCGGAGCGCGACGAAGGCGAGTGCGAGCGCAATCACGACCAGCAGGAGCGGCAAGCCCTTCGGGAACCCGCGACGGCGAACCCGGGGATCGTCATCCTCCTCCGGGGCGAGGAAGGCGAGAAAAGCCGTCAGCACGCCAAGGGCGCCGAAAACCAGCGCTCCCCAGGCGCCGAGGAAGCACCAAAGCTCGAACGGCGAGCGCCCGGGCGACAGGAGGGGGAGAAGATCGTGCGGCCGCGCGCCGGCAAGGCCCGCGACAATGAAGAGGCCGGCGCCGAAAAGGACGGCGGCGAGAACCGCTGCAATCAACGCCCGCACCGGAGTCATCGGCAAAAGACCCCCATCGCACCTGACGACGGAAAGCCTAGCGCTCCATGCGGGGAACGCAAGCCTTCAGGCGGCGCGGCCGCCCGCCGCGCCGCAACGGCGCCGCAGCCGCCCGGAGGCGCTTCGGCGGACGCATCGACTTACGTCCGCTTACTGATCAAATGGCGCCGATCAGCGCGGCTTGACGAATTTGAGCGCCATGCGGTCGCTCTCGCCGATCGCCTTGTAGGGCGCGCTGTCGAAGGCGGGGTCGGCCGGCTGTCCGTTCGGCGACGTCCTGAGGTTCGGCGGCAAGGTCCAGACGCCGAACGGATGGTCGCGGTCGTCGGCGGGGTTGGCGTAAACGTCCGAGCGCGCTTCAAGCTCGAAGCCGGCGCGTTCGGCGGCTTCGATGACATAGGCTTCGGTGACGTAGCCGCTCGCGGCTTTCGGGTCCTGCGTCGTTCCCTCGGCGTTGCGGTGTTCCTCGATCGCGAGGATTCCGCCCGGCTTCAGCGCCGCGAAGCTTTCAGCGAGCACGCGATCGAGAATGCCGCCGCCCATCCAGCTGTGGATGTTGCGGCCGTTGACGACGAAATCGACCGAAGCGTCCGGCCCGAGGCCTTGCGATTTCGGACCAAAGTTGACGTACTGAACATCTCCATAAAGCGCCGCGTCGGCGAAGCGCGCCTCGAACTTCGCGCGCCCGTCTTTCGCCGCCTGCGAAAGCTCCGGATTGCCGAGATCGGCGGCGGTCGCGATGAAGCGGCCGCCCGTCTTCGCCGCGTAGGGCGCGAGGATCTCCGTCCAGTAGCCGCCGCCCGGCTGCAATTCGAGCACGGTCATGCCGGGCTTCAATCCCCAGAAGGAAAGCGCTGCGGCGGGCTTTCTGTATTGATCGCGCGCGGCGTTCTCGGGCGTTCGCCAGTCGCCGGCGACAACGGCCGCGAGCGATGCGTCCATCTCCGCGCTTGCGGTTGGCGCGGGATTGGCGCCGCTCGCGCAGGCGCCAAGCGTTGCAAGAGCCGTCGCGGCGAGCAGAATTTTCGTCAGCTTCATGGAAGTCCCCTTGAGCAAGCGTCGGCTCAAGCCCTACCGGCGCCGGCCCTTGCCCGGAAGCCGGCGGGCGATGAATTCTGCGTTATCGCGCGCCGGCCTCGACATCATCGCCCGCCAAGGCTAGGGCTCGCCCGCCATTCCATGCGGGAGACGCCGATGCGCCCTTCAGGCCGCAGCTTCAATGAAATGCGCGTCGTCACGCTCGAAGCGGGCGTCGCCAAGCATGCGGAGGGATCCTGCCTCGTCAAGTTCGGCGACACGCATGTTCTGGTGACGGCGACATGGGACGAGATGACGCCGCCATGGCTGCGCGGTCAGGGTCGCGGCTGGGTCACCGCCGAATACGGGATGCTGCCCCGCTCGACCAATGAACGCATGAAGCGCGAGGCGAAGGGCGGACAATCGGGCCGCACGCAGGAAATCCAGCGCCTCATCGGGCGCGCGCTGCGCGCCGTCGTCGATCTGAAAGTTCTCGGCGAGCGGCAGATATTGATCGACTGCGACGTCCTTCAGGCGGACGGCGGCACGCGCACGGCCTCGATCACCGGCGCCTGGGTCGCGCTGAAGCAATGCATGAAATGGGCGACCGCGAACGGGATCATCAAGACGGATCCGATCATCGACACCGTCGCCGCGATTTCCGCCGGCATCGTCAACGGCGCGCCGGCCTTGGACCTCGACTACGCGGAAGACTCGACCGCCGGCACTGACGCCAATTTCGTCGTCACCGGCAAGGGCGGCCTCGTCGAAGTGCAGGGAACGGCCGAAGGAGCGCCTTTTTCGGACGAGCAGTTCATGGCGCTGCTCGCCATGGCCCGCGTCGGCTGCACGGATCTCGCGCGCCGGCAAGTGGAGGCATAGTGAGCGGCGCGAAAAGCATGAAAGGGCGGCGATGAAGAAAGCGAAGAAGGCGGCCGCGCGAAAGGGCGTGCGGCGCATGGACAAGATCGCCGCGGGCGTCGTCCGCTTCCAGCGGGAGGCGTTCGCCGAACGGCGCGACCTCTTCGGCCGGCTCGCGGAAGGCCAGTCGCCGGAAGCGCTTTTCATCACCTGTTCGGACAGCCGCATCGATCCCTCCCTTCTGACGCAGACGGAGCCCGGCGAGCTTTTCATCTGCCGCAACGCCGGCAACATCGTTCCTCCGCATACGAACCATACCGGCGCGATGACGGCGTCGATCGAATACGCGGTCGGCGCGCTCAAGGTTCCCCACATCATCATCTGCGGCCATTCCGGGTGCGGCGCGATGCAGGGGGCGATGAACCCCGAAGGGCTCGACGATTTCCCGCATGTCCGCGAATGGCTTTCCTACGCCCGCGCGGCGACGCTGATCGTCAAGGAGCGGTCGGGCAAGCTCTCCGAGCGGGCGCGCCTCGACGCGCTGACGAAGGAGAACGTCCTCCTCCAGATCGCGCATCTGAAAACGCACCCCCATGTCGCCGTCAGGCTCTCGACCGGCGCGACGCAGATTCACGGCTGGTACTATGATATCCGGTCGGGCGAAGTGCTCGCCTATGACGAGAAGGCCAACGACTTCATCCCGGTCGCCGACCATTACCCGTCGACGGTCGGCGCAGTGATCCACGCGCGCAAGGCAAAAGCGCGCTGAGGCCGGTTGTCATCCGCGCCCGGATCGATCCACCTTGACGCCGGGCCTCAAGCGGGGCGGGCGATGGTCGAGATGAGCGCGGAACTTCCGGCGAGAGACCCTTTGGATGTCGATGCGCTCGCGCGCGGCAAGCACATGGTCGAGGTGCTGATCGAAGAGCGCGCGAAAAAGCTCGTCAAATCGCCCTTCTGGCCGGTCTATCGTTCGGTCCTCTATCCGCTCCTCAAAGAGCCGCTGGCGCGGCGGATGGCGGACGCCATCGCCGGCATGTCGGGACGCGCGGCGATGGAGCATGTGAGCGCGATCCTCGATCTTGATGTCGAAAGGCTCGGTTTTGAGCATGTGCCGGCGACGGGCCGCGTCATCATCGCGTCGGTTCATCCGACCGGCATCGCCGACGGCGTCGCCATGTATGACGCTCTTAAGGAAAGCCGGCCGGATCTTTGCTTCTTCGCCAATCGGGACGCGATCCGCGTCGCGCCGCGGCTTTCCGAAGTCGTCATCCCGGTCGAATGGGTGTTGGAGAAACGAACGCGCGCGCGCAGCCGCGAGACGCTCATCGAAGCGAAAAAGGCGTTCACGGACGAACGCTGCGTCGTCCTTTTTCCGTCAGGGCGCCTCGCCTACATGGACGAGAACAGAAATCTCGTCGAACGCGAATGGCTGACCACGGTCGCGATCTTCGCGCGGAAATACGACTGCGCGATCGTTCCTGCGCACATCACGGCGCGAAACTCCTGGCTCTATTACTGGTTCTGGAAACTGAACACGGAGCTTCGCGACATCACGCTCTTCAACGAGCTGTTGAACAAGCGCGGCAAAAAATACGTGATCCGCTTCGGCCCGCCGATCCCGCCCGACGCGCTTGACGGCGACCCGGTCGAGGTGACGAAGGCGCTCCGCGAGCATGCCGCCTATGACGTGCCGGCGGGAAGGCCGTGGGTTCCGCTGGCCGCGCGCTGACGATCGCGATTGTAGGTGAGATCAAGGAAGACGTCCTCAAGATCCGCCTCGACCGTCGTCAGGTCCTTGACGGCGATCCCCGCCGCCTGCAGCCGGTCGAGGATCGACGCGACCTCGCCTTTCGCTCGGCTGATAGGGTATGGCGAGCCGGCCGTCGCTTTTCAATTCAGCCGTATAGGGATGAAGCGGCGGCGCCGCCGAAAGTTTCTCGGTCGGCGTCACCAGCAGGGTCTTTGAATCGAGCGAGGCGAGAAGTTTCTCCGTCGGCTCGCAAGCGACGACCTCGCCTTGATGGATGATCGCAATGCGATCGCAGAGCTCCTGCGCTTCTTCGAGATAGTGCGTCGTGAGGACGATCGTCACGCCTTGCGCGTGGAGCCTCAAGACATAGTCCCAAAGCTGCTTTCGAAGCTCGATGTCGACGCCGGCGGTCGGCTCGTCGAGGATGAGGATCGGGGGGGCGTGCACCATCGCCTTGGCGACGAGAAGGCGTCGCTTCATGCCGCCCGACAGCATCCGGACATAGGCGTTCGCTTTGTCTTCAAGCCCCAACGCCGCGAGAATCTCCATCGTCCGCCGTTCGCGCTTCGGCACGCCGTAAAGACCGGCCTGAATCTCCAGCGCCTCTTTCGGCGTGAAGAAAACGTCCATGTTGATTTCCTGCGGCACGACGCCGATCGACGCGCGCGACTGGCGCGGGTTCTTGTCGATGTCGAAACCCCAGATCGTCGCCGATCCTTCCGTCTTGGTGACGAGGCCCGCGAGAATGTTGATGAAGGTCGACTTGCCGGCGCCGTTCGGGCCGAGGAGCCCGAAGATCGAGCCGACCGGAATGTCGAGATCGATCCCTTTCAGCGCTTCTTTCGAAGGCGCTTTCCGGGTTGCGGCGTAGACCTTGCGAAGGCCGCGCGCTGAGATGGCGGATCTGGCGTCAGACATTGTGGTTGCGCCTCAAGCAGGCTGACGCATAGCACGCTCTGCGCTTTCAGGGTCAAGCGCGCCGCCTTCAAGATCGCTCGACCCTTGACGAAACCGCGTTCGCGACGGCATGGAGCGGTCATGAAAGACACGTCGAAACCGGCCGCGCCGCCGCCTGAAATCGTCTATGTCGACAAGCGCCGCATCGCCTGCAATGGCGACGGTGGAGCGCTCGGCCATCCGCAAGTCTGGTATTCTCTCGACGACGGCGAAGCCGAATGCGGCTATTGCGACCGCAAATTCATTTACGATCCCGCGAAGGCCAAAGGCCGATCATCCGCCTGATCAGGCGCACGACGCCGCCGCGCCACTAGCGCCACGTCAAACTGGAGTGCCGACATGAGCGATCCGGGCCATGCCTATGTTCTTTGGGGAACGCCGCATTCGCTCTACACTGGCAAGGTGCGATCCTATCTGATCAAGAAGGGCGTCGCGTTCCTCGATCGCTTCCCTTCGCACCCGGACTTCGCCGCACGGATCGTGCCTGTGGTCAAATCGTTCGTCGTTCCGGTCGTCGAGACGCCGGAAGGCGACATCATTCAGGATACAAACGACATCATCGAGTTGCTGGAGCGCCGCTTTCCGGCCTCGCCGATGATCCCTTCGACGCCGGTGCAGCGGGCCGTCGCGATGCTGCTCGACGCTTTCGGTTCGGAATACATGTTGCCGCTCGCGATGCACTATCGCTGGTCGTATCGCGCACAGCAGGAAGAGTTCCTCTGCGCCGAATTCGGCCGCGCCGTTCATCGCGGTCCCGACCGCGCCGAACGCTTCGCCGCCGGCAAACACCTGATGGACTATTTCAGCGGGTTTCTCCCTTCGCTCGGCGTTCGACCCGAGACGATCCCGGCGATGGAGCGGTCTTACTTCGACCTCCTTGATGCGCTCGACGTCCATTTCCAGTCGCACCCTTACCTGCTCGGCGGACGCCCCAGCATCGCCGATTTCGGCATGATCGCTTCCTTCTTCGCCCATCTCGGCCGTGACCCGGTTCCCGCCGCCTTGATGAAAAATGCGGCGCCGAACGTCTTTCGGTGGACGGAGCGGATGAACCTCGCAAATCTCGTTGATGGAGAATTTGCGGACTGCGCGCCGGAATATCCCGCGAACGACGACACGCCGGCGACGCTTGCGCCCGTGCTCCGGCTGGTGTTTGCGGACTGGGGTCCCGGCCTCTGCGCCGACGCTGCGCTCTATAACGCCTGGGTCGACAGCCTGCCATCTCCCAGCGCGGGTCAGATCATATCCCAAGACGGTGAGCGCCGCATTCACCCGACGGTCGGTCCGATCGACTATGAGTGGCGCGGCGTCACAATGAAGCGGCACAGCGCGCCTTATGGGCTTTGGCGCTTCTGCAAGTTTGCGGCGTTCGTCAAAAGCGTTGATGGCGACGCGCGCAGGCGCATCGACACGCTTGTCGCTGAAGCCGGCGGTTCAGCGTCGATGTCGATCGAACTCCGCCGCGACATGCGCCGGGCGGAATTCGCGCTCGTCCTCGCCTAGAGCTTCGGGCGCTTGATCTGCAACAACACTCTCCATCATCGCCGAACTAGCTCCGGCGATCCATGCGGCGTGGATGCCCGGGACAAGTCCGGGCATAACAATGCCCGTTTTGCGTATTTTTCGCCCGACGATCTAATCTGTCTAAGCGGGTCCGCGTCCGTCGCGGAGAAGGCCAAGGAGATCCCTCGCCTTTGGCGGCGCCGAGGTGAGGATCGCCGCGCGGAAGATGCGGCCCATGACGCGCGCGAGTACGATTGCGAAGGCGAGCATGAGGCATGTCGCGCCGACGATTTCCCAGATCGGCGGATCGGCGGCCGCGCGCATCATCACCGCGTAGGGCGTGTAGATCGGGATCCAGGTGAGGATCGATGCGACGAGCCCGTTCGGGTTCTGGAACACCATCACCATGAAGGGAAGCGGCGCAAAGACGATCAGCATCACAGGACCCATATAGGATTGGGCGTCCTGGAGAGAATTCGACACCGCGCCGATCGCGAGGAATATCATGGCGAAGATCGCGTAGGCGCAGAAAAAATAGAAGAGATAGATGACGACGAACCAGGAGTCGAAGAGAACGCCGATCAGGTTCTGCATCATCTCATTGCCGCCGCCGGCGAGCGCGAGAAAAAGACCGCCGACAAGGAACACCATCGGCATGGTGAGGCCGACCGCGGCGATTCCGACGAGCTTGCCGAGCATCAATTCGTTCGCGGTCACCGATGACAGGAGGATCTCGACGATCTTGTTCGAGCGCTCCTCGATCGTGTTGGTGAGAAGAAGATTGCCGACGCCGAAAACGACGACGAGCAGCATATAGGTCATCGCCGCCGGAATGACCGCGGAGCGCAGACGATCGACGTCTTGAAGCTCGCCGCCGCCCGCGATTTTATCAGGCCGATAGGGTTTCAGCGGCGCTTCGACATCGGCGATGGCGTCGAGCTGGCCGGGGGAGAGGCCGAAGCTTTCAGACAGTTTGCGCCGCGCCGTCGTCGTCAGCGCGCGCGACACCGTGATTTCGAGCCCGGGGTCGGTGAGGTTCTTGCTCCAGAACTGCGCTTCCGCGCCGCCTTCCTCGCCCGTGTATCCCCTTGGAATGAGCACGGCCGCGAACAGCGGGCCGTCAGCGCCCGGATAATGTCTTGCGCCGAGCAGATACGGGCGGAGCTGGGCCGCCGCTTCTTCGATCGATGTGGCGTCGCCCGCCGCGTCCGTAAGGTCGATGCGAACAAACTGCCCGCGCGGCGGCGCAAAGAGCGGCGCGCCCGCCTTCAGATAAGGCTTGATCGCCTCTCGCGCCGCCTCGACGCCGCCCGCGGCGAAGAACGCCTGCCGGCGCGCCTCCGTCACCGCCCCCGGGGCGAACGGTTCTGGAAGGTTTTTCGGCTCAATCCTCGTCTTGTCGATGGCGGCGGAAAGATAGACGTCAAAAGCGGTGATCGCGGCGCCTTGCTCGCGCTCTTCGATTTCACGGTCGATCGCGTCGGCATAGCCGCCGACTTCGTCGAAGACGACGAAACTGCGCATCGGCCTTGTGGCTTCGAGAAGCCCCATCGCCGCCCCGCCGAGCCCGATCAGCAGCGGGAACGTCACGAGGAAAATGATGAAGCCGCGCGAAAGGACGTATTGCTTGTATTCGCGCCAGGCAATGAGAAACACAGCGTTCACGCCGCCTTCTCCTCGTCCGCGTCCGGCGTCTTCGCCTCGGCGCCGACGATCGCGACGAAGATGTCGTGCAGCGACGCATTGGTGTTTTCAAAGCGGGAGAGATGCATGCCGGCGTCGAATGCGGCGCGCAAGACCGAGTTCGGATCGACGCCGCGCGCGAGTTCGACGACATAGCTTTTGTCCTCGCCGTCCCTCGACGGCGCCGCCTCGACCTTGTTGACGCCGGGCGCGCGCTCGAGCGGATCGACCGCATCGCGCGTGCGGATGATGAGCCGCGGCGGGAAGCTGGCGCGCGCTTTTTCAAGCGTTCCTTCAAAACGCTTCTTTCCCTTGGCGATGATAAGGAACCGGTCGCAGAGCCGTTCTGCGTGCTGCATCGTGTGCGTTGAAAAAATGATTGTGCGCCCCTCGGCCTTCAGATCGGCGATCAGCGTTTCAAGCGTCGACTGGTTGATCGGATCCAGCCCCGTGAAGGGCTCGTCGAGGATCAGGAACTCCGGCTCATGCGCGATCGTCGCGAGCAGTTGAACCTTTTGCGCCATGCCTTTCGACAGCGACTCGTTTTTCGAGCGGGCGAAATCGCCAAGGCCGAATTGTTTGAGCAGCTTTTCCGCCCGCGCCCGCGCCTCCTTTCGGGGGACGCCGCGAAGGCTCGCGAAATAGGCGATCGTGTCGGCCGCCTTCATCTTGCGATAAAGGCCGCGCTCTTCCGGGAGGTATCCGATCCGGTGGCGGACCGGGATTGCCGAAGGCGAGCCGAGAATCTCGATCCGCCCGGCCGTCGGCGGAATGATGTCGAGGATCATCCGGAGCGTCGTCGTCTTGCCGGCGCCGTTCGGGCCCAGAAATCCGAAGATCTCGCCCTTGTTGACGCTGAACGAGAGATCGTCGACGGCGGCGAACCCGCCGAAGCGCTTGACGACGTTTTCAAGGATGAGCGGCCGCGCCGGCATGAGAGGTTCCGATGAACACGCCGGACGATGCGGCGGGCCGCTTTAATAATCCGTTCACGCTGAGAGATCGAGCCGCATCAGGGGTCTATTGTCGCGACGCCGTGCGATTTCCTGAAAGCCGGTTCTTTCAAACATCGACGCGATCCCGTGAAAGACCGAGGCGGGATTGGCCGCGCCGCCGCCTGTGTCGACGGGACAAGCGTCAAGGGTCTTCGCGCGATTGTCTCTGGCGAATGTGACGGCGCCGGCAAGAAGCGCGGTCGCAACGCCCGTCCCGCGATGCGCGCGTGGGACGACGAAGCAGCTGATCGCCCAGTTGCGCCGGTCGGCCACTTCCCCGGCGGAGACCGGCGCGCTCGTTCGCCTTGCGCCGTTCCAGTTCGGCGTCGCAAGTCGCGGCCCAACTTGCACCCAGCCGACCGGCTCTTCGCCGCGATAGGCGATGAGGCCCGGCGGCGGGCCCTTCTTCACAAGCGAGCTGAATTTGCCTTTCAGGGTTTTTCGGGCCGGCCCCTCGAACTCCGATCGCGGCAGGCGCCAATACATGCACCAGCATCCGCAAAAGCCGCCGCTCGGCCCCATGACAGCGCAAAAATCGTCCCATCGATCCGGCGTCAGCGGACGGCAGGCGATTTTCGGCGGCTTCGCCATCGCCTCACCAGGCGCCGGTGTTGGGCATCGACATCCACGGCTCTTCCGGCGCGAGCGGCGATCCCTTCTGCAAAAGCTCGATTGATATGCCGTCGGGCGAGCGGATGAACGCCATGTAGCCGTCGCGCGGCGGCCGGTTGATGACGACGCCGGCGTGCATCAGCCTGGCGCAGAGCGCGTAAATATCCTCGACGCGATAGGCGAGGTGCCCGAAATTCCGCCCGCCCGTATAATCTTCCCTGTCCCAATTATAGGTCAGCTCGACGAGCGGCGCTTTCTTTGCGCGCGCCGCCTCAACATCACCCGGCGCCGCGAGGAATACGAGCGTGAAGCGCCCCTTCTCGTTCTCCGCGCGCGAGACTTCGACGAGGCCGAGCTTGCCGCAATAAAAGTCGAGCGACTGGTCGAGATCGCTGACGCGCACCATGGTGTGGAGATACTCCATGCGCGTCACTCCTTCCCTTGCGCCTGCAGCAGCTCATCTCGAAGATAGCCCGGCCGGCGGCGGTGATAGCGCCGCATGGCGAAGAAGACGATGGCGAGCCACGCGAACACGATTCCGAAATAATAATAGAACTTGAGCACGTTTTGCACGTAATAGAGGGCGATCGTTTCGCCGTCGTCCTTGCTGACGCCGGCGATCGAGCCGGAGACCGGAATGCTTTTCGCCAGAGCGTCCGCGTCCGCCGAAAGGCCGATCGTGTCGAGCGCCAGCGCAACGCCCGAAAGCAGCGCCAGCGTCGCCGGCAGAGCGACGACAAACGCCGCGGCGATCGCGAGCGCGTATTTGGGAAATCGCGGAAAGTGGACACGGTGAAAGATCGCTCGAAAGCGCGCCTCGTCGACGCCTGAGACAATGTCGGGGTCAGCGGTCTGGAGGCGCTCCCATTCAAATCCCGCGCTTTCGTCGATGTCGGCGGTCGTCAGTCGCGCCCAGCGCCAATAGAGCGTTCCCGCGACGGCGGCGAGGCCCGCCAGAACCAGAAGCGTTTCGATCATAAGGTCAGGCTCCGGCGCTCTCGCCGCGCCGCGCGCGCCTCAAGGCGCCGTCAAGCGCCTTGCCGAACTCCATGCGCTCGTCAGGGGACAGGAAGGCGCCAAGAACGAGCGAGCGTCCCTTGCTGACGACGCGAACGCGCGATTCATGCTGCTCCGGGTTATCGATCATGACGCGCGCCCAGAACGGTTCAAGACGCCAGCGCGATTCATGGCCTGACGGCAAAACGCGCGAGACGCGCATGTCGCCCCCTTCGATCCGCACGCGCTCGTGAAGCCGGCCCTGCCGGTAGGAGAGTTTGAAAGCGAGCCAGACGAGAAAGACGTCGAGGCCGCAAAATCCGATCACCGGCCAGGCGCCGATCGCGAAGAAATAAATTCCGAAAATGATGTTGGCGCCGATGACGATCGCCATCACGGCGAGAAATCCGGCGTTCGGCAGCGAACGGTTCGGGAAAAGCACCGCATCGAACGCCGCGCTTTGAGGCGCAGGCTCCGGGGCGAGATCCTGCGCACGGCCCTTTTCGGCCGGCGGCATGTCCTCATAGAAGCACGAACGGGTCATGGCGCGATGATAGCGCAAGGACGCGCCGCCGCCAGCCTTTGGCGAATTGACTTCGGCATCAAGCGGGCGGCAAGGTCCGGCCCGTTTCCGGATCGAGGCGGCGATGGCGAACATGACGCGGGCGGCGGCGGCTGAAGCGTTCCGCCGGTTTGCGGCGGCGGCGCCGCATCCGGAGACGGAACTCCATTACAAGAACAATTTCACCTTACTCGTCGCCGTGGTCCTTTCCGCGCAGGCGACCGACGTCGGCGTCAACAAGGCGACGCCCGCGCTGTTCGCGGTCGCCGATACGCCGGAAAAAATGGCGGCGCTCGGCGAGGAGAAGCTGGGGAACTATATCAGGACGATCGGCCTCTGGCGCGCAAAGGCGAAGAACGTGATCGCGCTGTCAAAAAAGCTCATCGAGGAGCATGGCGGCGAAGTCCCTTCCTCGCGCGCGGCGCTCGAAGCGTTGCCGGGCGTCGGACGGAAAACCGCGAATGTCGTCTGCAACGCCGCCTTCGGGCAGAAGACGCTCGCCGTCGATACGCACGTCTTTCGCGTCGCCAACCGAACGGGGATGGCTCCCGGCAAGACGCCGAACGCCGTCGAGGACAGGCTGATGAAAATCGTGCCGGACCAATACCTTCACGGCGCGCACCACTGGCTCATCCTCCACGGGCGCTATGTCTGCAAGGCGCGGACCCCCGACTGTCCGCGTTGCGTGATTGAGGACCTCTGCCTTTTCAAGGAAAAGACGCACGCCGACGCGCCCACGAGGAAAACGGCTTCAAGAAAGGCCGCGAAACGCCTTGCGTCAAAACCGAAATTGCGATCTTCGACGCCCGCAAGGAAAGCCGCCGCACAATGAATGATCGGGACCGCCTCATCATTGCCCTCGACGTCGCGACCGCTGAAGAGGCAAGGAGCACGGTTGATCGCATCGGCGACGCCGGGACGTTCTACAAGATCGGCTATCAGCTGATGCCGGTCGGCGGGATCGACCTTGCAAAAGACCTGTCCGCCCGCGGCAAGAAGATTTTCCTCGACTTCAAATTCCACGACATCGGCGCGACGGTCGAGCGCGGCGTTGCGAGCGTCGCCAGGCTTGGCGGCGATTTCCTGACGGTCCATGCCGAGCCCGACGTCCTCAAAGGCGCGGTCGAGGGGCGCGGCGATGACAGACGCCTCAAAATTCTCGGCGTCACCGTGCTGACCAGCCTGACGCAAGAGAGCCTTGCCGAAAGCGGCATCTCGATGAAGCTCGAAGATCTCGTGCTTAAACGGGCCGAGTTCGCCGCGAAGGCGGGCGCGGACGGCGTCGTCGCCTCGGCGCGAGAGGCCGCCGCGATCCGCGCCCGGTTCGGGAAGGCGCTTTTGATCGTGACGCCGGGGGTCCGTCCGTCCGGCGCCGCGCCCGACGACCAAAAGCGCGTGGTGACGCCGGGAGACGCGATAAGGGCCGGCGCCGATCATCTGGTCGTCGGCCGGCCGATTCTCGCCGCGATGGATCCCGCCGCCGCCGCCCGCGCCATCCAGGCGGAGATCGCCGCCGCGATTTAGCGGGTGAATTCGGCGCCCGTTCGCGATAGAATTTCGACGGTATGAAAAGGGCATCTGGATGTTCGATGACGCCGTCCGCCGTCCGCCGCTCGTGCGCATACGCCGCCTGCCGCATGGCGAAGGGCTTGCGCCGCCGTCCTATGAGACGCCTGGCGCCGCCGGCTGCGATCTTCGCGCGGCGGTTCTGGAAAATGAGCCGATCGTCCTGAAGCCCGGCGAGCGCGTCATGGCCCCGACCGGCCTTGCGATCGCGCTCCCCGAGGGCTGGGAGGCGCAGGTGCGCGCGCGCTCCGGCCTTGCGGCGAAGTTCGGGATCGCCGTCGTCAACGCGCCAGGCACGATCGACGCCGACTATCGTGGAGAAATCAAGGTCATCCTGATCAATCACGGGACGGACGATTTCACGATCCGTCGCGGCGATCGCATCGCGCAGATGGTGATTTCGCCGGTCTGGCAAGCGCGCTTTGAAGAGGCGTCGTCGCTCGACGACACCGCGCGCGGAGAGGGCGGGTTCGGCTCGACGGGACGATGAACCTTGGCGACATAGTGGCGATCGAGTTCAGGAACGCGTCGATTGTCGTCGGCTTTCTCTGCATTTTCGTCGGCCTCATAGCGCGGGAATCGAGCGAAACCAATCGCGGCCTCGGCATGGCGCTGATCGTCGTCGGCGCGACCATGATCGTCGTCGCGATGCTCGGCCGCACGCTCGGGTGGTGGTGATGCTCGATGACGACGCGCGCGAGCGTTACCTGCGCCATATTCTGCTGAAAGAAGTCGGCGCGCAGGGGCAGCAAAAGCTCCTCGCCGCGCGCATTCTCGTCATCGGCGCCGGCGGACTAGGAAGCCCCATCATTCAATATCTCGCGGCGGCCGGAATCGGCGTCCTTGGAATCGCCGATGACGACCGCGTCGCGCTGTCCAATCTCCAGCGCCAGACGATCTATCGCGACGAAGACGTCGGCGCGTCGAAGGTCGAACGGGCCGCCGCCTTTGTGCGCGCGCTGAACCCGCAGGTGCGCACGGTCGCGCATGGCGAGAAGGTGAACGCGGAAAACGCCGCCGCGATCATCGGCGCCTATGATCTTGTCGTCGAGGGCGTCGATTCCTTCGCAAGCCGGTTCGCGATCAACGCCGCCTGCATCGACTTGAAAAAGCCGCTCCTCTCCGCCGCCATCGGCCGCTTCGAAGGGCAACTCGCGCTGTTCAAGCCTTGGGCGGGCGCTGATTATCCCTGTTATCGCTGCCTCGTGCCGGAGGCTCCGCCGCGCGACGAACAGGTCAATTGCGCGGAAGAGGGCGTCCTTGGTCCGCTCGCGGGCGTTATCGGGTCGATGGCGGCGCTCGAAGCGATCAAGGAGATCTTGTCGATCGGCGAAAGTCTCGCCGGGCGCCTTTTCGTTTATGACGGTCTCGCCGCCGCCGCCCGCACCGTCAAACTGCCGCGCGATCCCGAATGCCCCGCCTGCGGCGTCATCGATCGCGCGCCCCGTTCATGACAATGGAGAAGACCATGCATACGAGACGCTTCGCCCTGATCGCGGCGGCAACGGTGATGGTCGGCTCCTGCGCGTCGCTCGTCGCGCCAAAGGTCGCGAGCGAGCCCGCGGCGCTAAAGGCCGGCGCCTATGCGCTTGACCAAAGCCACGCGTCGCTCGTCTTCAGGATCAACCATCTTGGATACTCGGCCTATGTCGGGCGTTTCGAGGCGATTGACGCGACCCTCGACTTCGACGCCGACGACGTCACGGCCTCGCATGTCGAAGCGACGATCGATATCGCTTCGCTCGATGTCGCCAATGACGAATTCGCCGGGACATTGACGGGCAAAGATTGGTTCGACGCCGCCCGTTTTCCGCAAGCCGTCTTTCGTTCGATCTCGATCGAGAAAACCGGCGACCGCGCGGGCCGAATGGCGGGCGATCTCACCTTGCACGGCGTGACCGCGCCGGTGACGCTCGACATCACCTTCAATGGCGGGGCGCAGGATTTCCTGCGCGGCGGTTATGTCGTCGGCTTCTCGGCGAAGAGGCGCGTTCAGCCGCAAGGCGTTCGGCATTGAAAAGCTCGACGGGCTCATCGGCGATGAGGCGACGATCGAGATCGAGGCGGAGTTCGTGAAGCGCTAGTCTTCGAGCGTCAGAACCACGACTTCGCCCGGAGCGACCTCGACCTTCGTCTCGTCGAAGGTCGGCTTCCTGAGCTTCGGTTTGACGTCGTTTGAAAAGATGTAAGGCTCTTTCGGCTTGCCGAGCGCATTGCGGTTGAGCTTGCCGTCGTCGTTCTCGTCGTAATAGGCGACGAAGGCGTAATCGCCGGGTTCAAGGTCCTTCAGCGTGATAAGGGCAAGGCCCTCGTCATTCACGGTCGCCTCGTGCTTTCCGGCGGCCGTTTCGAGGAAGGTCGCCGGATCGGCGAAAACGGTGAGGCGGACATGTCCGCCGGCCGGCGCAAAGTCCGACCTGACCGCAAGGACGACGCCGTCCGCATCCCTGAACTTCGAAAAGAAATCTGGCGCAGGCGCATTGTCGGCGAATGCGACGCCAAGGCCCGTCGCCATGACGCCGGCCGTCAGTCCCGAAAAGATGCGACGCACGCCCACCGAACCATCCCGACCAAGACTTTTACGCGACACGACCTCGACGATCGCCGCCCAATCGGCGCCGTCGCCCCTAGATTGGCGAATTTCGGTTCAAATCAACTTAAAATATCGCGCTAATTGCTCACAGTGTCGCGATAAGCGGCAAGCGTTACGCGATTGCCACGCCCCGCGTCATGTAGCCGGAGAATTTGGGGGCGCCCTTGGCGTAATGGCTGTCCGATTTTTGAACGTCGAAGCCCGCGGCCTGCACCAATTCGAGAGGGTTGCGGTTGAGATTGCACCCGCCGCCAAGTTTACCCCAAATCGGATTGAGGCGGTCCTGCCAGCGTCGGACGCCGGGGTCGGGGGCCGCGCCATGTTCGAGGAACACGAGCTTGCCGCCGTCCTTCAGCACCCGCTTCATGCCAGCAAGCGCGCGTGCGACGTCGGGGATCGTGCAGAGCGTATAGGTTATGAGAACCGTGTCGACCGACCGCGCGTCGAGCGGAATCTCTTCGGCCCTCAGATCGAGCCATTCGAGCGGGAAGGGGAGATCTTCAACTCTTTGCGCCGCCTTTCGGCGCATCGCCGCTGACGGCTCAAGAGCGTAGAGGCGCGAAATCTTTGTGCGGTCGTAAAAGGGCGCGTTGTGACCCGACCCAAAGCCGACTTCGAGGACGACGCCGGAGGCTTCCGGCACGATCGCCGCGCGCTCTTTTGAAATCGCCGGCATCGAGCAGGCGAAGCTGACGAGCGCGGGTTCGATATGATCAGCGTAAATTCCCATGAACCTCCTCTTGCCGCCGCCTGCCCCTGCGCGCAAGCTCGCACCGTCGCACGCCGGAGGAACACCGTGAATCAGACTGAGATTATTGATATTGTCCGCGGCCGTCATGCTCGGCGCCGCCGCCTGTGCACAGACGTCGGACGCGGGCGATCATCCCTCGGTGCTCGGCGCGTGGGACGTGACCGAGATCGACGGCGCCGCGGTTCCTGATGGCGCGCCAGTGAACGCAACTTTTTCTGCGGACGGCAAAGTCGGCGGCGTCAGCGGCTGCAACCATTACGGTGGCGACTACGTTTACAAAAAGGGCGTCGTCACGATCAGCGCGACCTATATGACCGAGATGGCGTGTGTCGATGAAGGCCGCATGGAGCTTGAGGCAAAGTTCCACAATCGTTTTTCGGGCGACCTCGCCGTATCCGCCGCGCCAGACGGATCGCTCGTGCTGAAAGACGACGACGGCGGCGTCGTCCTGCGCAAGACCGCGCCCTGAGGGCCTCATGTTTCGCAGTTTCCTGTTCGTCCCCGGCGACCGGCCCGAGCGCTTCGACAAGGCCGTCAATTCAGGCGCCGACGCCGTCTGCATCGATCTTGAGGACGCCGTCGCGCCGCAGAACAAATCCGCCGCGCGCAGGGAGGCGATCGCCTATCTCTGCGACCGCGCCGCACGGCGCGCCGCCGTCGGCGTCCGCATCAACGCGCTCGATCGGATCGACGGCTACCGCGATATGGTGGCGCTCGCGGAAAGTTCCGCCGCGCCTGCTTTCGTCCTCTTGCCTAAGGTCCGCGGCGCGGAAGTCGTCGACCTGATCCGGCTCGCGTTGGGCGACGGTGCGCCGCCGGTCTGGGCGCTGATGGAGACGCCGGAGGCCGTCGCGTCGATCGGGGCTCTCGCTCGCGCGATCGGCGAGGACGGCGGAATCGTTTTCGGCGGCGCCGATCTGTCGGCGTCGCTCGGCTCCGATATGAGCTGGGACGCGCTCTTTCATGCGCGCGGCGCGCTCGTCGCCGGCGCCGCGCTCGCTGGATGCCAGACGCTCGACGTGCCCTATCTCAACGTCCGCGACCTCGACGGCCTCAAAGCGGAAACCGCGCGGACCAAGGCGATGGGATTTACCGGCCGCAGCTGCATCCATCCCGATCAGGTCGCGCCGATCAATGAGGTTTTCACGCCGACCGCAGAAGAGATCGAAAGGGCGAAAGCCGTCATCCTCGCCTACGAGAACAATGACGGACGCGTCCTTCTGCATGAGGGCCGTCTTGTCGAAAAGCCGGTGCTCGCCGCCGCGCGGCGGACGCTTTCGCGCGCCTGATCACTCAAGGCCGAGGATGATCCGGTCCGGCGGCTTATGGCCGTCGGCGAACATCTTGACGTTGATGATCACGCGCTCGCCCATTTCAAGGCGGCTCTCGATCGTCGCCGACGCCATGTGAGGCAAGAGCACGACGCTCGGCGCAGCAAGGAGGCGCGCGCTCGGTTTTGGTTCGTTCTCGAAGACGTCGAGCCCGGCGCCGGCGAGCCGCCCTTGTTCGATCGCATCGGCGAGCGCCGCTTCATCGATGATCTCGCCGCGCGAAATATTGACGACATAGGCGTGAGGCGGCATCAGCGCGAGCCGCGCGCGCGAGAGCAGATGAAAGGTCTGCGGCGTCGAAGGGCAATTGATCGACACGATGTCCATGCGCGCCAGCATCGCGTCGAGATCCGGCCAAAAGGTCGCCGCCAATTCTTCCTCGATGTGCGGATTGATGGGCCGCCGGTTGTGATAGTGGATAGTGAGCCCGAAGGCGCGGGCGCGCCGCGCAATCGCTTCGCCGACGCGGCCGAGCCCGATGATCCCGAGTTTCTTGCCCCTGACGCGCCGGCCGAGCATCCATGTCGGCGACCAGCCGTGGAACGCGCCGTCTTCGAGCGCCCGTACGCCTTCGACAAGGCGCCGCGGCACGGCGAGGATCAGCGCCATCGCCATGTCGGCGGCGTCTTCCGCGAGCACCGACGGCGTGTTTGTCACGATGACGCCGCGCGCGTTCGCCGCCTCGACATCGATATGGTCGATGCCTGCGCCGAAATTCGCGACGAGCTTCATGCGTCCGCCCGCTTCTTCGAAAAAGGCGGCGTCGAGCTGGTCGCCGATCGTCGGCGCAAGAACGTCGACGTCCCGCGCCAGCGCAACGAGCGCTGCGCGCGAAAGCGGTGCGTTCGAGGGATTGAGGACGGTGTCGAAGAGCGCCGACAGCCGCGCTTCTACGGCGTCCGGCAGTTTTCTCGTCACTCCGACTTTGAGGCGGCGATGCGGCATCTCGATCAGTCTCGTTGCAGGCGCTGCAGGTTAACCGGTCATTAACGGTGAGCAGCCCAGATTAAGAGTTTGTTCACTCTGGGGGCGACCGCTTTCCAAGCGGCCGAACATCGTTCTCGTCATGCGTTTGCGCGCCGCCATCCTCACCGCCATCAGTCTGCATTTGAGCGTGACGACCGCCCTGGCGCAAGCCGCCGGCGAAGTTCGGCTCGACACCCCTTCCGGATATCCGGTTCCCCGCTTCGTCAGCCTGAAAGACGAAGAGACCAATTGCCGGATCGGGCCGAGTTTTGATCATCCGGTGCGGTACGTCTTCAAGCGCCAGGGCGCGCCTGTCCTTGTCGTCGCCGAGTCGGTCGATCACTGGAGAAAGGTGCGCGATCCGGACGGCGATGAATGCTGGGCGCACCAGACGACGCTGAAGGCGCAGACCCATGTGCTGACAAAGGGGGCGACCGAGCTTCATAAAAAGCCGTCCGCCAAAGCGCGCGTCAGCGCCCGGCTCGGGACGGGGGTGATGGCCCGGCTTGTGAAGCAAAAGGATGGATGGCTGCTTGTCGCCGCCGACGACGCGCGTGGCTGGGCGCCGGCGGTCGACCGTCTGGGGCGGCGACGCCCTCGCGCCGCCGTCTGTCCGGCGGAATTGACCGGCTCCCTCACGCCGACTACCTACGCTTGCAAGGGCCAGGTCAGTGCGAGCGCATAATGACGGACAAATCGAGCTTCACGCGCGAAGAATTGCTGCAATGCGGCATGCACGGTTTCGCGGGTCCGGGCACGGCGCAATTGCCGGTGCCCCCGATGCTGATGTTCGACCGGGTGACGACCATCACCCGCGACGGCGGCCCCCATAAAAAAGGCGAGGTTGTCGCGGAACTCGACATCAATCCAGATCTTTGGTTTTTTGAGTGCCATTTTCCCGGCGATCCGGTGATGCCGGGGTGTCTTGGGGTCGATGCTCTCTGGCAGATGGTCGGATTTTTCCTCACCTGGTCGGGACTGCCCGGAAAGGGCCGCGCGCTCGGTTGCGGCGAGGTGAAGTTTTCGGGTCAGGTGACGCCGGCGGTCAAACTCGTGCGATACGAACTCGACATTCGCCGCGTCATGAGCGGTCGCCTCGTGCTCGGCATCGCGGACGGGCGGGTGATCGCGGACGGCAAGAAAATTTATGAAGCGCGTGACCTCCGGGTCGGGCTATTCTCCGCGGATCAATTGAACGCAGGCGCCGCAGGCTGAAGCTGCGGTATTCGGAATTGGAGGCCTATGCGTCGCGTCGTCATCACAGGCATGGGTGTCGTCTCTTCGATCGGCGATAATGTCGCCGAAGTGACGCGCGCCCTGAAGGAAGCGAGGTCGGGCGTCACCTTCGCGCCAGAGTTCGCCGAACTTGGATTCCGCTGTCAGGTTTATGCGCGCCCCAAAGTGAACGTCGAACAGGCGCTCGATCGGCGCACGCGGCGCTTCATGGGCGAGGGCGCGGCGTGGAACTATATCGCGATGCAGGAAGCGATCGCCGACGCAAAGCTCGCGCCGGACGAAGTCTCCCATCCGATGACCGGCATCGTCATGGGGTCCGGCGGGCCTTCGACGGCCGCGATCGTCGAGGCCGCCGACGTCAATCGCGAAACCAAAGCGACGAAGCGCATCGGCCCGACCGTCGTGCCCAAAGCCATGTCGTCGACGAATTCCGCGACGCTTGCGGTGCCGTTCAAGATTATGGGGCTGAACTATTCGATCTCATCGGCCTGCGCGACGTCGGTCCACTGCATCGGCGCCGCCGCCGAACAGATCATGTGGGGCAAGCAGGACATCGTCTTCGCGGGCGGCGGCGAGGATTGCCACTGGACGATGGCCAATCTCTTCGACGCGATGGGCGCGATGGCGAGCGCCTTCAACGAAACGCCCGCGACGGCGAGCCGGGCCTACGACAAGAACCGCGACGGCTTCGTCATCGCGGGCGGCGCCGGCGTCGTCGTGCTTGAAGAGATGTCCCGGGCGAAAGCGCGCGGCGCGACGATTTACGGCGAGATCGTCGGCTACTTCGCGAACTCCGACGGCTACGACATGGTGCAGCTTTCGGGCGAAGGCGCGGTGCGCTGCATCACGTCCGCGCTCGAAGACCGTTCGGCAGCCGGTCGACTACATCAACACGCACGGCACCTCGACGCCGGTCGGCGACTCGAAGGAGACGGCGGCGCTGCGCGAAGTGTTCGGCGCGAAAATCCCGCCCTTCTCGTCGACAAAATCGCTGACCGGCCATTCGCTCGGCGCGGTCGGCGCGCAGGAGACGATCTATTCGCTGATCATGATGCGCGACCGGTTCCTCTGCGAAAGCGCGCATATCGAAGAAATCGATCCCGAATTCGCCGATCTTCCGATCATCCGCCAGCGCGTCGACAATGCGAAGATCGACTGTTTCCTGACGAATTCTTTCGGCTTCGGCGGCACCAATGGCTGCCTCGTCGTCGCCAGGGCCGAGTAAACAGCATCTCTCTCGAAAGGTCGTTTCATGAGCGAAGAACCCTCATTCCCGTCCGGCTCGTTGATGAAGGGCAAGCGCGGCCTCATCATGGGCGTCGCCAACAAGAACTCGATCGCCTGGTCGATCGCCCAGCAGCTCCACGCGCAAGGGGCGGAGATCGCCTTCACCTATATCAACGAAGCGATGGAGCGGCGCGTGCGCCCGCTCGCCGAGAGCCTCGGCGCGAAGCTCATCCTCGAATGCGACGTCCTCGACGAACTCCAGATGGACCGGACGTTCGCGACGCTCGCAAAGGAATGGGGAACGATCGATTTCCTCGTCCACTCGATCGCCTTCACCGACAAGGCGGCGCTTGAGGGCTCTTTCGTCGACAACACGACGCGGCAGAACTTCAAGGACACGATGGACGTCTCGGCGTTTTCCTTCGTCGATGCGGCGGCGCGGTCGGCGAAGCTGATGCCGAACGGCGGCGCGATGGTGACGCTCACCTATCTTGGGGTCCGAGCGGACGATCCCCAATTACAACGTCATGGGCGTCGCCAAGGCGGCGCTTGAAGCCTCGATGCGCTATACCGCGCGCGATCTTGGGACCCGAGGGGCATCCGCGTCAACGCGATTTCGGCGGGGCCGATCAAGACGCTCGCCGCCGCGGGCATTTCCTCCGGCCGCCACATGTTTTCGTTCAACCGCAAATCCTCGCCGCTCCGCGACGATACGGACCCGAAAGGCGTCGCCGGCGCCGCGCTTTACCTCCTCTCCGGCATCGGCGCTTCGTGCACCGGCGAGACGCTGCATGTCGACGCCGGCTTCCACATCGTCGGCATGCCGGACGAGGACGCGCTCAAGAACGAATAGTCAGCGCGCGAAGGCCTTGCGCATTGCTTGCCCGAGCCATGCGCGGTCCGCTTCGTCGATCCGGCGTGCGAGGTCTTCTTTGCCGGCGTCGCGGAAGAGCTGTTCGACCTTGCCGCCCTGTCCTGGATAATAGTCGACGCCGATCGTCGGGAGGTTCTGCGACAGGCAGAAGATCGCGCCGTGAAAACGCATCGCGATCGCGCCATGGAGTTTTCGCAGCATGTAAAGGACGCCGTCGACATCGGGATCGGCCTCCCAGACCCGAAAATCGACGGCGCCGCCGAGAATTTTATGCAGCCGATAGGCGGCGGCGAGATCGGATGCGCCGAGCTGGATCGGATTCATCGGGAAGAAGACATAGGTGACCGGACGATCGCCAGCGTAATCCTTCAGCGCCGCCGCCGCTTCCTCATAGAAGCGATTTTCGGCGTTTTCGGCGAAAGACTTGCCTTTCGGGCTCCAGTCGTGACGGATCGGCCGAATGTTGATCCCGATGAGTTCGCGTTCTTCCGTCCCCTGAAGAAGTCGATCGGCGGAGGACTTCTCTTCAGGCGTCACCTTCGTCAGATGGCGCCGGCTCGCGAGATAGTCGAAGGCCGGATCGGTTTTGATGTCGGGCGCGAGGTCCGCGACGATCGGGTCTTTCGCGGCGCCGCTCGTGCGCACCGAAATCGCGCTCGCGCGGAGCGTGATTTGCCGCGCGGTCCAGCGGCTCAGCGCTTTCGAGAACGGGCCGACGCCGATGCGCCGCACGAGGAATGGTTTGCCGAGGCGCGCCGCGCGCCTTGCCGCGGAGAGATGCTTCACCAGCATGCGCGGCAGATCCATCAGCGGCCCGCCCGCAAAGACGAGCGCGTCGGCGACCGCGAGGCGCGCGCGGATCTCCGGATAGTCATAGCGCGCAACGGTGACGGCGACCGGCGTTTCCAGCGATTGGACGAGGCGCTCCGTATGCCGGGGCCGTGTGCTGAGGACGCAGACCTCCTGAACGCCGAATGTGCGGTGGAGGTCGAGCAGGACGCCGCCAAGGATTGCGGCGTCGCCGACATGTTCGCCGCCATAGGCGCCGATCAGCAGGGCCGAGCGGAACTGCGCCGCTGGCGGCGCTTTCTTCGGCTTTCCCGCGAGAGAAGCCAGCATGCTGACCGCAAAACTCGCCGCGTCGGCGGCGAGCGGCGCCGGTTTTTCTTCCGGCGGCTCCGAATGCTCGAGGAAGCGATGACGAAAGTCGGCGAGAAACGCCTCTTCCTTCAGCGACAGGCCTTGAGGCGGCGCGAGAGCGATGTTGACGCCGCGATCGCGCGCCAGGCGAAACAGCGATTTAAGGCTGTAGATCGTCGCCGGCGTCACTGGCGCGAGAAGCGTCCGCCCCTTCGCGGCGTCGAGCGCCGCAAGCAGTTCCGCGCCGCGCTCGGCGAGCGCGGCGTGCGCCGTGACCGCAAGGCGATCATCCAAAACAGCCTTCTTACTCAACGTCATGATTCAAGTTTTTTTGCATCCCGCTGATTCGGCGCCGACCGCCGCTTCTCGCCGTCATCCCACTAATAATTGTTTAAACCGCGCGATCCGCGCGTCTTGGCCACCCTCGCCGTTCAGCGCGCGCGATAGCCGTGCAGGAGCGCGGCGACAATCGACGGCGGCGTCAGCAATTCATAATCGCCTGTCATGCTTTGCATCTCGGCGTAGCCTGACGGCGACCAGCGCTTCAGGCCGCCTGCGACGACGACATAGGCGACATTCGCTTTGGCCACCATGGCGCCCTCGGGCAATTCACGGAACGGAACGACCGCTCTGTCGCCAGCGAAGATCGACAGACGCTCGGAATGGAGGCGCTCATCCATCTCGTTGGCCGTTGGCGGGCGCCCAAGGCCGTGCGCGCGCATCCACGCGTCGGCGAACGCTTTCGCTTCCACCCGGCGGCACTCAAAGCAGGGACGATGGCCCGAGGCGAGCGCCGTCGCGTCGTCAAGAAAGAATAGCTCTGTGTAGCCCTCGCCCATCACCGCACGGTGGCGGTTCTTGAAATGGAGAACGCAGGCTATCCATCGGCGCGACGCAAACCGGCGTTTCAGCAGGGTCCGCGTCGCAGGGTCGTGGATTCGCCCGCCGCGATTGCCCATCAGGGCGCCGCGCGCGTCGGCGCGAATAATCTCACCGAACGGCGTCACCCGGTTCTGGAGCGGCATCAGGCTTTCTTCAATGCGATCCAGGCGTTGATCGTCGATTCCAGAACCGGAAGCGGCGAGTCGCCGATCGAGAGAATCGTGTCGTGAAACTCCCGGATGTCGAATTTGTCGCCAAGCGCCGATTCCGCCTCGGCGCGCAATTCCTGAATCTTCAGCATGCCGAGTTTGTAGGCGCAGGCCTGTCCCGGAATGACCGCGTAGCGCTCAACCTCGCGCGTGATGCCGGCGCGGGATTCGCCGGTGACGCCGACCATGTAGTCGATCGCCTGTTCGCGGGTCCAACGCTTGTGATGAAGACCGGTGTCGACGACGAGGCGCGCGGCCCGGAAGATCTCGGCCTGCAGGCGGCCGAGATCGCCGGTCGGATCGCCTTCATACATGCCCATTTCCTTGGCGAGCGCTTCCGCATAAAGGCCCCAGCCTTCGCCATATTCCGAATAGCTCAGCATGTTTCTGATGAGCGGCATGTTCGGGATCGTGCGCTGATACGCGGTCTGAAAGTGATGACCCGGGACCGCCTCATGATAGGTCAGCGATTTCAGCGAGTGTTTGGGATTGTCCGCCGTGTCCTTGAGATTGATCCAATAGATGCCGGGGCGCGATCCGTCGAGCGAGGGCCCGGTGTAATAGCCGCCCGGCGATGAATCCTGTTCATGCACGGGAATACGGCGCACTTCGACCTTGTTCTCGGGGAGGCGACCGAAATACGCCGGCGCCTTCGCCATCACGTCGGCGACCTGGTCCCGGAGCGCGGCGAGGAGCGCTTCGCGGCCCTGATCCGTGTTCGGATAAAGATTGTCGGGACGCTCCGCGAGTTTCTGCATGCGCGCGGCGACGGAGCCTTGCGATAGGCCGATCGATTTCAGCAGGGCGTCCATCTCGGCGGTGATGCGCGCGACTTCCGTCAGCCCAAGGTCGTGCACTTCATCGCCGTTTCGCGCGCCGGCGCCGTAGGCGGTGAGCGCGGCCTGATAAAACGCCTCGCCCTCCTCGCCGAGCCGCCAGACGCCAGCGTCGTCGTTCGTCTGTTCATGAAGGGCCCCGACCGCCGCACCAAGGCGTTGATAGGCGGGATAGACAGTCTGCGCGACAAGGCTCGCGGCGCGCGCGGAATATTGCGCGCGTTCCTCGGCCGAAAAGCCTTCAACCGCAGCCATTTTCTCTTCGAGCGTTCTCACCAGCGGATGCGCGCCCGCTGGCGACGCTGTGAAGCTCGCGATCGATCCGATCATCGCATCGACCGCAAACCGCGGCGGGATGACGCCTATGCCGGCGTCGGTCGAAACCGTCTCGGCGGCTTCGTCGAGCGCGCGGGACATATCTTCGAGGCGCGAAAGATAAGCCTCTACATGGGCTTTCGTTGAGATCGGGTGCTGCGTCATCAGCATGCGCGGCAGCGCCAGATGCGGCCCCGTCAGCTGCGTCATGAAATAGGGCGACATCGCCCAGCTGTCGCCGGAATTCGGCAATCCCGCGCCGAAAGGCGTTGCGCCGCCGAAATCGAACTGGTTGCGCCGCGCCGCCGTGTCATACGCGTTCTTCAAAACGTCGTAGGTGACCGCGGCGGTTCCGGTCAGCGCCGTCCGGTCGAACCCGCGCAGCTCCTGCAGGAATTCTTCATTGAGGGCCCTCGCCGTCTGGTGCGCGTCAAACCCGTATCCTCCAAGGCGGACGAGATATCCCTTGCCCGCGATGTCCTCGCCGACGCCGAGTTCGGTCGCGGCTTCCGGCGCCGTCGCTAGGAACGCTTTCGCGTGCCGGTCCGCCATCGCGAGAAACTCCGCCGACGGATCAAGCTGCTCCGCCGCAGCGGCCGCAGCGTCGCCCGCGACCGCCTTGTCGCCCGCCGCGTCGCGGCGCCCGCAAGAAGTCGCCGCGATGACCGCAAGCGCGGCCGCGGCCAGCCGCAATCCTGATTTCGTCCGTATGCGCATGCCTCTTCCCCTGCCGTGCGCCGCCCGATCCGGGCCCGCTGACAACCGTGATTTTAGCTGATGCGGCGCGGCGACCAACCCCGCAAGGCGCACCGGAGGGCGGACGTTGTAAAAAAGCCCCGCTGGGCTCGCCAGCGGGGCTCCTTTGTTTTCAAGGGGTTAGCGCCCGATGATTACTCGTCGTCGCCTTTTTTCGGCTTTTCGGTCTGGGGTATTTCCTTGCCGGTCGCCTGATCGACGATCTTCATCGAGAGGCGGACTTTGCCGCGATCGTCGAAGCCGAGGAGCTTCACGTAAACCTCGTCGCCTTCTTTCACGACGTCGGTCGTCTTTTCCGCGCGCTGGTTCGACAGCTGCGAAATGTGGACGAGGCCGTCTCTTGCGCCGAAGAAATTGACGAACGCGCCGAAATCCATCGTCTTGACGATCTTGCCCTTGTAGATCTCGCCGACTTCCGGCTCGGCGACGATCGAATGGATCCACTTATGCGCGGCGTCGATCTGCGCCTTGTCGCTTGAAGAGATCTTGATCAGGCCCTCGTCGTCGATGTTGATCTTCGCGCCCGTCTTTTCGACGATCTCGCGGATGATCTTGCCGCCGGTTCCGATAACCTCGCGGATCTTGTCTTTCGGGATCTGCATGGTCTCGATCCGCGGCGCGAACTCGCCGAGTTCTGAGCGGCTGGTGTCGATCGCCTTCGCCATTTCGCTTAAGATGTGCATGCGGCCGTCTTTCGCCTGGCCGAGGGCGACCTTCATGATCTCCTCGGTGATGCCGGCGATCTTGATGTCCATCTGCAGCGAGGTGACGCCTTCTTTCGTGCCGGCGACCTTGAAGTCCATGTCGCCGAGATGATCCTCGTCGCCGAGAATGTCCGAGAGAACCGCAAAGCGCTTGCCTTCAAGGATCAGACCCATGGCGATGCCGGCGACCGGACGGCGGAGCGGAATGCCCGCATCCATCATCGCGAGCGACGCGCCGCAGACCGTCGCCATCGACGAGGACCCGTTCGAACTCGGTGATTTCCGAAACGAGGCGGATCACATAGGGAAACTCCTCCTGCGTCGGCAGAACCGCTTTGAGCGCGCGCCAGGCGAGCTTGCCGTGGCCGATTTCGCGACGCCCGGCGCCGCCCATGCGGCCCGTCTCGCCGACCGAATAGGGCGGGAAATTGTAATGCAGCAGGAAGGTTTCCTTATAGGTCCCTTCGAGCGCGTCGATATATTGCTCGTCCTCGCCGGTGCCGAGCGTCGCGACGACGAGCGCTTGCGTCTCACCGCGCGTGAACAGCGCCGAGCCATGCGTTCTCGGCAGCACGCCGACTTCCGGCATGATCGGGCGCACCGTCTTGGTGTCGCGCCCGTCGATGCGCTCCCCGGTGTCGAGAATGCCGCCCCGAACGATGTCGGCTTCGACTTCCTTGAACAGCGAGCCGAGCGTCACTTTCGACAGCGCGTTCGCGTCGCCTTCCTTGCAGAAGACTTCGGCGGCTTTTGCTTTCGCCGCCGCGATCTTCTCCTGACGAACCTGCTTCTTGCGTTCCTTGTAAGCGTCGCGGAGATCGGTCTGGACGAGCGCGCGGATCCTCGAGGGGAAATCGCCGTAATCAGGGGCGTGAATGTTCCACGGCTCTTTCGCGCAAGTCTCGGCGAAATCGATGATCATGTTGATCACGTCCTTGGCGCCCTTGTGGCCGAACATGACGGCGCCGAGCATCTGTTCTTCCGTCAGTTCCTTGGCTTCCGATTCAACCATCATCACGGCGTCGGCCGTGCCCGCCATGATGAGGTCGAGTTTGGACTCCTTCATCGTTTCGAGCGCGGGGTTGAGAACGAACTGGCCGTCAAGAAAACCGACGCGCGCGGCGCCGATGGGCCCCAGGAACGGAATGCCGGAAATTGTCAACGCAGCCGATGTCGCAACCAGGGCGACGATGTCGGGATCGTTTTCGAGGTCGTGCGAAATGACCGTCGCGATGACCTGGACTTCGTTCTTGAAGCCCTTGGCGAATAGCGGGCGGATCGGCCGGTCGATGAGACGCGAGGTCAGCGTTTCCTTTTCGGTCGGGCGTCCTTCACGTTTGAAATAGCCGCCGGGAATGCGCCCCGCAGCGAACGTTTTTTCCTGATAGTGAACGGTCAGCGGAAAGAAATCGAACTTCGGATCGGCGACTTTCGCGCCGACGACCGCCGCGAGGACGACGGTGTCGCCATAGGTTGCGAGCACGGCGCCGTCGGCCTGACGCGCCATGCGCCCGGTTTCAAGCGTCAGCGTGCGCCCGCCCCATTCCATCGATTTCCTGGTGATGTTGAACATGTCTTTTCTACTTTCTTCGTGTGTGGCGCGACGGCGCGGATCGCCGCGGCGCTTTTCGGACCGTCAGGCTGACCATCAGCCTGACGTACTGACGCCGCCCCGTTTCCGGAGCGGCGCGATGAAGCCTATTTCGGCTGCATTCTGATGGCGCCGTCGAGCCTGATCGTTTCGCCGTTCATATAGCTGTTGCGGCAGATCTCGACGGCCAGCGAGGCGAATTCTTCCGGTTTGCCGAGGCGCTTGGGGAACGGCACCATCGCGGCGAGCGCGTCCTGAACTTTCTGGTCCATGCCCGCCATCATCGGCGTCCAGAAAATGCCGGGCGCGATCGTGTTGACGCGGATGCCGGCGTTCATCAGATCGCGCGCGATCGGCAAGCGTCATGCCGGCGACGGCGGCTTTGGATGCGGTGTAGGCCGCCTGGCCGATCTGGCCGTCAAAGGCCGCGACCGACGCCGTGTTGACGATAACGCCGCGCTCGCCGTCTTCAAGCGTGTCGAGCTTTTCCATCGCTTCCGCGGCAAGGCGGATGCAGTTGAAGGTGCCGACGAGGTTGATGTCGATGACGCGCTTGAACGATGTCGAGTTTGTGCGGCCCGTTCTTGCCGATCGTCTTTTCGCCGATCGCGATGCCGGCGCAGTTGACGAGGATGCGAGGGGCGCCGATCGCGGCGATCGCCTTGTCGAGGCCCGCCTTGACGCTCGCTTCATCGGCGACGTTGACCTGACAAAAGACGCCGCCGAGCTTTTTCGCCAGCGCTTCGCCCTTCTCGGCGTTCATGTCCCAGAGCGCGACATTGCACCCTCCGGCGTGCAGCGCTTCGGCGGTCGCCGCGCCAAGACCTGACGCCCCGCCGGTGACGATCGCGGAATGCCCGGAAAGTTTCATGATTGTTTCTCCAAAAGCGTCATCCCGGCCGGCGCGAAGCGGAAGGCCGGGATCTTGTTCAACAAGGGCGCCGCGCTTGCCGCACGAGATCCCGGACAGAGCGCCGATGGCGCTTTCCGGGATGACGGGGATTTAGCGGCGCAGGCCAAGGCGTTCGATCAGCGTCTGATAGCGCTTTTCGTCCGAGCGCTTCACATAATCGAGGAGGCTGCGGCGCTGTGAAACCATCTTCAGCAAGCCGCGGCGCGAATGGTTGTCCTTCAAGTGATCCTTGAAATGTTCGGTGAGGTTCGAAATCCGCTCGGAGAGGATCGCGATCTGGACTTCCGGCGAGCCGGTGTCGTCTTTTTTCGTCGCGTATTCCTTGATGAGCTTGGCTTTACGCTCAGGCGTAATCGACATGGGGCTGCTCCGCGGCGTCGGGATGTGCCGGCCCCGCCGGGACGCCGTCCAGCAGGGTCGAAGGCTGGCGGGTCAATAGGGGAGGGGC
>CAVXVQ010000022.1:0-409639 GCA_963765165.1 uncultured Alphaproteobacteria bacterium
AGTCGTCGTTCGGCATCGCTCTTTGCGATGGGGAGAGGGTCGGGTGAGGGGGGCGGCACGCAGAACGTACGGTTGCGCCGTTGCCGCCCCTCACCCTGACCCTCTCCCCGTGAAGTCCGGGGAGAGGGAAAAGGCCGTTACTTGACTTCGACTTTGGCGCCGGCGTCCTCGAGCTGCTTCCTGATCTTGGCGGCATCGTCCTTGGAGACGCCTTCCTTGACGGTCTTGCCGCCGGCCTCGACGAGGTCCTTGGCTTCCTTCAGGCCAAGGCCGGTGATGGCGCGGACTTCCTTGATGACGTTGATCTTCTTGTCGCCGCCAGAAACCAGGATGACGGAGAACTCGGTCTGCTCCTCGGCAGGGCTGCAGCAGCGGCGGCCGGGCCGGCGGCGACGGCCACGGCGGCAGCAGCGGACACGCCCCACTTCTCCTCGAGCATCTTGGCGAGATCGGCCGCCTCGAGCACCGTCAGCTTGGAGAGATCGTCGACGATCTTTGAGAGATCGGTCATGGTTTATTCCCTTGTGTTCGAACCTGATGACTGTGCTGATGCGCCTGACGGGGCCCGGCGCGCTTGTCGTTTGCTGGACCGCCGTCAGGCGGCCTCGCCCTTGCCGGCCTTCGCCTGGATGACGCGTGCGAGCTTGGCACCGGGCTCCGCGACCGTGCGGGCGATCTTCGTCGCCGGCGCGTTGAGGAGACCGATGAGCTTTGCTCTCAGCTCGTCCAAGGATGGCAGGTCAGCCAGCGCTTTGACGCCCTTGGCGTCGAGCACGGTCTTGCCCATCGAGCCGCCGAGGATCACGAGTTTCTCGTTGTCCTTGGCGTACTTGACGGCAATCTTGGCCGCCGCGATCGGGTCCTTCGAGTAGGCAATGACGTTTGCCCTTTGAAGAGATCCACGATCCCTGCCGCGTCCGTGTCCTTCAGCGCTAGCTGTGCCAGCTTGTTCTTCGCCACTTTGACCTTGCCACCCGCTTCCGCCATGCGTTTGCGGTAGTCGGTCATCTGGGCGACCGACATGCCGGCATAGTGGGCGACGACCACCGCACCGGCGTCCTTGAAAACGCCGTTGAGGGACGTCACGAGCTCTGCTTTCGCAGCTCTATCCACCAGCACCACTCCTGTCTGCGGACGGAGCGCGCCTGCCGTCCGCGGGTTGCACCCTGCCGCCCGCCAGGCCCACCATTGCGGCTCGGCACGAGCGACGCTGTTCCTGTCCTGATCCGCATGGACACGAGGTCCAGCCGGATGCGACCCAAGAGGTTCGAACCGACATTGTAGGCACCCCCGACCTCGAGCCGGGACCACCTGCACTGCGAAAACTCCACTCCCGTCTCATGCAGGCCATTCGATTATGCCGCCCGGGCTCGAAGCCCAACCAGCACCTGCAATCTCGGACAGGCTCTACTACGCGCCCCTCCCCCGCATTTCTGCAGGGGAGGGGGAATCTCACTTGCCCCGGCGCCATCACACGACGGTTTGGGCGCCGAGAATTGTGCCATGGTCGACCTTCAGACCGGGCCCCATCGACGACTTGATCGACACCTTCTTGATGTAGGTGCCCTTGGCGCCGGTCGGCCTCGCCTTGTTCACCGCATCGACGAAGGCGCGAATGTTTTCCATCAGCGCCTGTTCGGTGAAGCTCGCCTTGCCGACGCCGGCGTGCACGATGCCCGCCTTCTCGACCCGGAACTCGACCGAGCCGCCCTTGGCGCCCTTGACCGCACCGGCGACGTCCATCGTCACGGTACCGACGCGCGGGTTCGGCATCAGGCCGCGTGGGCCCAGCACCTTGCCGAGCCGACCGACGAGACCCATCATGTCGGGCGTCGCGATGCAGCGGTCGAAGTTGATCGTGCCCTTCGACACGATCTCGACGAGATCCTCCGCGCCGACGATGTCGGCTCCGGCAGCCTTGGCCTCGTCGGCTTTGCCGCCCTTGGCGAACACCGCCACGCGCACCGTCCGGCCTGAGCCGTTCGGCAGATTGCAGACGCCGCGCACCATCTGGTCGGCGTGCTTGGGATCGACGCCGAGGTTCATGGCGACGTCGATCGTCTCGTCGAACTTGGCCTTCGCGCGCGACTTGACGAGCTTGACCGCCTCGTCGAGGCCATAGGACTTTATGCGGTCGATGCCTTCGCGAGCAGCCTTGATCCGTTTGCCGAGCTTCGTCATGGCCTCACCCCACCACCTTGATGCCCATCGACCGGGCGGAGCCGGCGATGATCTTCGCGGCCGCCTCGACGTCGTCGGTGTTCAAATCCTTCATCTTCAGCTTGGCGATGTCGCGCATCTGCTCCATCGTCACCTGCGCCACCTCGACCTTGCCTGGCTCCTTCGAGCCGGCGCCGGGCTTGCCGGTGGTCTTGAAGCCCGCCGCCTTCTTGATGAAGAAGGTCGCCGGCGGCGTCTTCATCTCGAACGTGAACGAGCGGTCGGAGTAGACCGTGATCTTGACCGGGATCGGCGTCGACTTCCTCGAAGTCCTTCGACTTGGCGTTGAACGCCTTGCAGAACTCCATGATGTTGACGCCGCGCTGTCCGAGCGCGGGGCCGATCGGCGGCGAAGGGTTCGCCTTCTGCGCCGGCACCTGCAGGTTGATGTATCCGTCGATTTTCTTTGCCATTACCTCTCCCCATTGGGGTTGACGACCTTGCCGCTTCAGCGTCTCGGCCGCTCGGGTTAGCGGTTATCGGGCCGGCGACAGCCCTCCCGCGTTCTCCTTCTCCCCGTCGTGACGGGCGAAGGTCGGTTGGGGCGGCCTCCGCACGTCGGCGCAAGCGGCCGCCCCTCAACCTGGCCCTCTCCCCATGAAGTATGGAGAGAGGGAAATCCTCAGACCGGCACCTTCTCCACCTGCCCGAACTCGAGTTCGACCGGCGTCTCGCGGCCGAAGATCGAGACCGCGACCTTGAGCCGTGTGCGCTCCTCGTCGACTTCCTCGACCTTGCCCATGAACGAGGCGAACGGCCCGTCCGCGACCTTGACCGCCTCGCCGATCTCGAATGTGACGGTCGGCCGTCCCGGACGCTCGACGCTCTCCTTGACCTGATGCAGGATGCGCATCGCCTCGTCGTCGGAGATCGGCGTCGCCTTGTTGTCGGTGCCGAGGAAGCCAGTCACCTTCGGCGTGTTCTTGATCAGCAGGAACGCCGCGTCCGTCATCTGCATCTTGACCAGCACGTAGCCCGGCAGGAACTTGCGCTCGGTCTGCACTTTGCGGCCGCGCCGGACCTCGACGACCTCTTCGGTCGGCACCACGATCTCCTCGAACAGCTGTTCGAGCCCTGCCAGCTTCGCGCGCTCCTTGATGGCGTCGGCCACCTTGCGCTCGAAGTTGGTGTAGGCGTGGACGATGTACCACCGCTTCGCCATTGCGATTGAAATCCCGCTTCGTTGCATCGTCTCGGCCGGTGGCCGGACCATTTCGGCTGCGTGACGGCTGGCATTCGGTCGCGGCGCTCAACGCCCGAACGCCAGGATATAGCTCACGATGTAGCCCATCAGCTGGTCGGCCAGCATGAAGAAGATCGAGGACAGCGTAACCATGATCAGAACCGCACACGTCGTGATCCAGACCTCCTTGCGGGTCGGCCAGGTGACCTTGCGACCTCCTGGCGGACTTCCTGGACGAACTGCAACGGATTGGGACGCGCCATTCTCTCTTCTTCCTTCTCCGGCACCGCCGGAATATCTGTTGCCGGCCAGAGCCGGACACTGTCCGGCCCGGCCGGCACCTTGCCGGCCGGCGACTCGCCACGGCAGCGTCGAATCGCGCCGCACACTTCCATCCCACAGGCTACCTCCAGGCAGTGGCCTGGCACGCCTGCACGATCGCCGCTCGAACAGCGGCCGATCGGCAAACGTGAGGACACACTCGCCACCGCCATGCCAGAGTTCCGCCCTCGTCGAGCGTATCCGCCGACCGCACCGACGCGAGTCTGGCAGGGGTGGAGGGGCTCGAACCCCCAGCCTTCGGTTTTGGAGACCGACGCTCTACCAATTGAGCTACACCCCTATCTCAGTCGATTGATTTTTCTAATTCTTACATTTCGACGCCGCCAATCGCTGCATACCTTGACTGATCCGGCGCACCACGGCGATCAATGCCGGCTGCACGAGCCAACACGCCGGTGACCCATGGGGAATGCCAGCGAGCAATCCTCAGGCAGTGGGTCACCAACGTCGATTCGGGCTAGAGTTGAGCGGTCGCTTATAGAGGGCCTTTCCGCATCGCACAAGCCTCGCTTTGACATTTTTTTCTTGACAGGATTCGCGCCCGCGACCGGACGCGGCCGAGAATCGACATGGGCCCCAGCGGCTGCTCACGCAGCTGCCGCAGCCGCCACAGGCTCGACCACCACCGCCGTACCGTAGGCGATCACCTCGGTCACCGCCGCGGCCATCTCGTTGGCGTCGTAGCGCATGGCGATAATGGCATTCGCACCGGCCTCCCCGGCGTGCTGGAGAGCCAGGTCGTAGGCCTCCTGCCGGGCCTCCTCGGCGAGCTTCGTGTAGAGCGGGATATTGCCGCCGAACAGGATCTGGATCGACGCGCCGATATTGCTGATCACGTTGCGCGAACGCACCGAGAGCCCCCGCACCACGCCGATGTGTCGCACAACGCGATAGCCGGCAGGTCATTGGCGGTTGTGACGAGCATCTCGGCGGCTCCACGGTGTAGCCCGGGCGAAGGCATATCAAGGCGACCAACCGACTTCCAGTGAAGAAGCCGAAGCTAGCGCCTTCAGTACCGGTCACCACTGGCTGTACGCAGACGAAATCATGTGAACGAGTTGCATCGGACCTGAGCCAGCCAGGGAGCGGCTGACATGGACGTCACTCTTTTTGCGATCTTCCTCGCAAATCGGCCCTGGTCCCATTCGTCATTACGTATCAATTCGAAAAAGGTTGGATCTATGCGGTTGCCGTGATGGCGGCGCTATTCCTCGCCGCCTCCCCGCTCCTCGTCTCACTGTTCTTGATCATCGTTTACGTGATCCAACCGGTCTTTTGTCTCCTGCTGGCTTGGAACGGCACTCGGTGCGATTGCCCGGCAATTTCGTAAGGGGCCGGATTTTTTCGGCCCCATGACCAACCCGATCTGGCACGGCGCAATCGCAGGTCCCGTTACTTATCTCCTGATCGCGATACCTTTCCAGATGCTGCGCAGACAGACGTTCGCCTATGTGTCGTCCATGGCCAATCTGCAGACGACGGCAAGGGGCGTGCTGATGGCTGTGATCTGGGGATCGATCGCCGTGGCCCTCTTCGGCAGGCTTCGCGGCCCCGCGCGGGTTGTCGCCTACACGGGCGGAATGGGGCTGCTGGTATTGATATACTCTCAAAATCCTCACGAGCTTCGTGCCTTTGCCGAATCTGCCAGACACCGAGGCTACTCCCCAGAGTTTTCGAGATGTTGCTCGTGTGGACATTGGTCGGACTTGGGCAGCTCGGGTTGCTGTATGATGATGCGGCGCCATATCGGCACGCCGCGAGGTGACGAGCCAGCGACGATACGTCCGGGCGCCAAACCTCAGACGGTGAACCGCCAAATCAGGCCTGGCCCTTCTCGATCGTTCGGCAAAAAATGAAGTGAATTGCAAAGGCGCCGGCACACGCGCGCCGACGCCTCTGCAGGATCCAAAAAAGTAAGGCCAGCCCAAATCCGTGATCTTGACGACGACGCCGGCGCCGACGGGCTTAAGCTTTGTCGGCGCCGAACGTTACCCGAGAGGCGAGGCCAATCTTCAATCCGTGATCTTGACGACGACGCCGGCGCCGACGGTGCGGCCGCCTTCGCGGATGGCGAAGCGCTGCTTCTCCTCCATCGCGATCGGCGTGATCAGCTCGACGTCCATCGAGCAGTTGTCGCCGGGCATCACCATCTCAGTGCCTTCGGGAAGCGTGCAGATGCCCGTCACGTCCGTCGTGCGGAAGTAGAACTGCGGACGGTAGTTCTTGAAGAACGGCGTGTGGCGACCGCCCTCCTCCTTGGTCAGGATGTAGGCTTCAGCCTTGAACTTCTTGTGCGGCTTCACAGAGCCCGGCTTGCACAGCACCTGGCCGCGCTCGACCGCTTCCTTGTCGACGCCGCGCAGCAGGCAGCCGACGTTGTCGCCAGCCTCGCCCTCGTCCAGAAGCTTGCGGAACATCTCGACGCCCGTCACGACCGTCTTCGTCGTGTCCTTCAGGCCCACGATCTCCGCTTCCTCGCCGACCTTGATCCGGCCGCGCTCGATACGACCCGTCACAACCGTGCCGCGGCCCGAAATCGAGAACACGTCCTCGATCGGCATCAGGAACGGCTGGTCCAGCGGACGCTCCGGCAGCGGAATGTAGCGTGTCCAGCGCCTCGTACAGCTTCAGGATCGCCTCGTCGGCCAAGCGCGCCCTTCTCGCCGTTCAGAGCCTTGATCGCCGCACCGCGGATCACCGGCACGTCGTCGCCGGGGAACTGGTACTTCACCAGCAGCTCGCGAACCTCCATCTCGACCAGGTCCAGAAGCTCCTGGTCGTCGACAACGTCGCACTTGTTCAGGAACACCACGATGTAGGGAACGCCGACCTGGCGGGCCAGAAGGATGTGCTCGCGCGTCTGCGGCATCGGGCCGTCGACCGCCGAAACAACCAGGATCGCGCCGTCCATCTGCGCCGCACCCGTGATCATGTTCTTCACGTAGTCGGCGTGCCCAGGGCAGTCGACGTGCGCATAGTGACGGTTCGGCGTCGAATACTCGACGTGGCTCGTCGCGATCGTCAGGATCTTCGTCGGGTCACGACGGCCCTGGCTCTCCGAAGCCTTCGCAACCTCGTCATACGCAATCGCACGTCTTCGTCCAGCCGCGGTCCGCCGAAACCTTCGTCAGCGCCGCCGTCAGCGTCGTCTTGCCGTGGTCGACGTGACCGATCGTGCCGACGTTGCAGTGCGGCTTGCTCGCGGTCGAATTTTTCCTTGGCCATGGGTGGCTCCTGCGCTTGCTTTCTGTGATCGTCCGCGGAATGCATCCGATGCGGCAATCCATCTCTCACATGCTCGCGCATGCTCGCAAATGCCGGTATTGCGCACACGCCGATCTCGACGGCCGCGGACCGTCGATCGCCATCGCGCGCGATGCAGGTGAGACAGAACCGTCCCGGACTGCGCCGCAAGGGTCAATAAGGCCTGTCCGTCCTTACTTCAAGACGGAAATCCGGTGAAATCGCCGGGCATTGGCCGATATCACCCAAGGTCGCGAGGTGCCTGCCTGCGCCGGCGAGACGTAGCGTTGGTTGAACCCGGTTGCCAAAGGAAAACGGGCTGGATTTACATCCAGCCCACGTCAAAGAGTGGTCGTTGCGTGAGACCCGGAGGGTCTGACACCGCGTGTCGATCAGAACAGGCCTTCGATCTGGCCCTTGTCGTTGAGGCGGATCGTGTCCGCGCTCGGCACGCGCGGCAGGCCCGGCATCGTCATGATGTCGCCGGTGATGACGACGATGAACTCCGCGCCGGCCGACAGGCGCAGCTCGCGCACCGGCACCACGTGGCCCGACGGCGCGCCGCGCAGGTTCGGGATCGGTCGAGAACGAGTACTGCGTCTTCGCCATGCACACCGGCAGGTGGCCGTAGTTGACCTGCAGGTCCTTGAACTGGTTGCGCACGGACGTGTCGGCGACGATGTCGGACGCGCCGTAGATCTCGGTCGCGATGGTCTTGACCTTGTCCCACAGCGGCATCTCGTCGGGGTAGAGCGGCGTGAAGTTCGACTGCGCCGCTGTCGGCGACCTCGACGACGTGGCGGGCCAGCGCCTCGATGCCGGCCGCCGCCCTTGCCCCAGTGCTCGCACAGGAACGCCTTCACGCCCATGCTCTCGGCGGCCTTCATCACCTCGGCGATCTCGGCGTCGGTGTCGGTGATGAACTTGTTGATGGCGACGATCGGCGGCACGCCGAACTTCTTCACGTTCTCGATGTGGCGCTTGAGGTTGTCGCAGCCCTTGGCGACGGCGGCCGACGTTCTCGCCCTTGAGGTCGTCCTTGGCGACGCCGCCGTGCATCTTGAGCGCGCGGACGGTGGCGACGATGACGGCCGCGGCGGGCTTGAGGCCGGCCTTGCGGCACTTGATGTCGAAGAACTTCTCGGCGCCGAGGTCGGCGCCGAAGCCGGCTTCCGTGACGACGTAGTCGCACAGCTTCAGCGCGGTCTTGGTGGCGAGCACCGAGTTGCAGCCGTGCGCGATGTTGGCGAACGGACCGCCGTGGATGAACACGGGGTTGTTCTCCAGCGTCTGCACGAGGTTCGGCATCAGCGCGTCCTTGAGCAGCACGGTCATCGCGCCGTCGCCCTTGAGCTGCTTGGCCGTGATCGGCTTGCGCTCGCGGGTGTAGCCGACGACGATGTTGCCGATCCGCTTCTCGAGGTCCTTGAGGTCGGTGGCGAGGCAGAAGATCGCCATGATCTCGGAGGCGACCGTGATGTCGAAGCCGTCCTCGCGCGGGAAGCCGTTGGCGACGCCGCCGAGCGAGCCGACGATCGAGCGCAGCGCGCGGTCGTTCATGTCCATCACGCGGCGCCAGGCGATGCGGCGCTCGTCGATGCCGAGCGCGTTGCCCCAGTAGATGTGGTTGTCGATCAGCGCGGACAGCAGGTTGTGCGCCGAGGTGATGGCGTGGAAGTCGCCGGTGAAGTGGAGGTTGATGTCCTCCATCGGCACGACCTGGGCAGTAGCCGCCGCCGGCCGCACCGCCCTTGACGCCGAAGCACGGCCCGAGCGAGGGCTCGCGCAGGCAGCTCATCGCCTTCTTGCCGATGCGGTTGAGGCCGTCGCCGAGGCCGACCGTGGTCGTCGTCTTGCCTTCGCCGGCCGGCGTCGGGTTGATCGCGGTGACGAGGATCAGCTTGCCGTCCTTCTTGGCCTGCTGCGCCTGGATGAAGTCGTAGGAGATCTTGGCCTTGGTCGGGCCGTACTGCAGCAGCGCGTCGGCGGGAATGCCGATCTTGGCGCCGATCTCCGCGATCGGCTTCATCTTGGCTTCGCGTGCGATCTCGATATCCGACTTCACGGTCATGGTGCTTGTTCCTTCCCGGTGATTGCGTTGGTGACGCTTGTTGTCGGTGAGCGTTGGCGGGTGCTGCGAGCCGTGTTGCCGGAAGTCGATGCGCGACGGTCGAGCATCGGTCGTTCGCGAAGCGCCGTTGGGCTCGACCCACTGCGCCGTCTTCAGAATCGCCGGCTTGCCTTCGAGCCAGCCCTTGCCCTTGGCGTAGAGCGCGTCGGTGTCGGGGCCGACGAGGCCCGGCATGTCCTTCTTGATCTTGTAGCCGACCTGCGCCTGCAGATAGGCGAGGTGGCGGTAGCCGATCGGGAACTCGTGCGAGCAGCTGCGGATCGAGCTTCAGCGTCGCGCCGGGATCGACCGGGTCCATCCGGTCCTTCTCGTAGCAGAGCCGGCGCAGCACGAGGCCCCACTTGCCGTCGCGCTTCTCGAGGAAATCGTAGAAGCGGCCGGTGCACAGCACGTCGACCTCGACGCCATGCACCGTCGCGCGCTGGCTGATCGTCATCTTGGTCTGCGCGATGGCGCGCGGCGTTGGGCTTGTTGTCGAGCGCGAGATCGATCGACGAGCCGCCCAGGAAATGCAGGATGCGCACGCCCTTGGCGAAGCCTTCCTGGTTGGCCTTGATGAATTCCTCGTAGGTGCCCTGGAACCAGGTCGCCCACATCTGGCCTTCCGGGTGCCAGACGGTCCGGAACCGGTCCCAGAGGGTGGCGTCGCGCCACACGGCCCAGTTCTCGATGCAGCTCGCGGATGGCGAGCCGCTCGACCTGATCTCTCGCTCAGCATGGCCCGGCCTCTGTCCCTCGCTGTCTCTCTGGTATGCCATATGCCAAGGGCTCTCAAGGCTGTAAAGGCTGAGCAGGCCCCTGCTATGCGTGCGCCGGCCGGTATGGATTTGCTCGCGGCGTCCAGCCTAGAAACCGGCGTCGCGATGCCGCTTTTGCGCGGACGCGAGCCTAGACACGCCACGCCCGCACGACACGCACGAGACCGCCATGGCCGGACATTCACAGTACAAGAACATCATGCATCGCAAGGGCCGCCAGGACGCGGCCAAGGCGAAGCTGTTCGCCAAGCTCGGCCGCGAGATCACGGTGTCGGCCAAGAACGGCACGCCCGACCCGACCATGAACGCGCGCCTGCGCCTCGCCATCCAGGCCGCGCGCGCCGAGAACATGCCGCAAGGACAACATCGAGCGCGCCGATCAAGAAGGCGGCCGGCAACGATACCGATGCCTACGAGAACATCCGCTACGAAGGCTACGGCCCCGGCGGCGTCGCCATCATCGTCGAGGCGCTGACCGACAACCGCAACCGCACCGGCGGCGCGGTCCGGGCGGCGTTCACCAAGCAGCGGCGGCAACCTCGGCTCGACCGGCTCGGTCTCCCACATGTTCGCGCGCGTCGGCGAGATCGTGTTCAAGCCGCGCGCGGGCTCGCGCCGATGCCGTGCTGGAAGCCGCGATCGATGCCGGCGCCGACGACGTCGTCGTCCGACGACAGCGGCCAACTCGTCACGCTGCGCTTTCGAAAGCCTCGGCGCCGTCGCGCAGGCGCTGGAGGCCAAGCTCGGCCCGCCCGAAAGCGTCAAGGCGGTGTGGAAGCCGAACCTGTCGACCCAGGTCGGCGAGGAGCAGGCGCAGAGCATCATGAAGCTGATCGCCGCGCTCGAGGACGACGACGACGTGCAGGCCGTGTTCTCGAACTTCGAGGTCGACGAGGCCGTGATGGCGAAGCTGACGGCGGCATGATCCGGCGCTTGCCGTCAGCCTCTACCTGCTCGCAGCTACGAGCGCAGCCGGCATCCGAGCACGGATCGCCGGCGCTGTTGAAGGTGATGGCCTGAATGACGCTCTCCGAATTCTTCCTCTCGGCGCATGGCCGCATCAGCCGACAGGAATACTGGCTCGGCATGCTGGCTCTGATGGCTGTCACGTCGCTCGGCGCGGCCCTGCTCGATGCGGAAGGGCTGTCCGCGAACCGAGGGCACGGTCAGTCCGCCGTCGTTCGGCGCGACCGTGTGGAGCCTGCTGTTCGCCTGGCCATCGACGGCGATCGCGATCAAGCGCTTCAACGACCGCGACTGGCCCGGTTGGGTCGGCTATGCGCTCGGGCGCCAGCATGGCAGCCTTCGTCGTGGCCAATTACAACGGCTATCTCCTCGATCCCGATGCGATGGGGCCGGTCGAGAAGCTGGTCATGGTCGTGGCTGCGATCGGCTTCCTGTGGGCCTTCGTCGAGAACGGCTTCCAGCGCGGCACGGCAGGACCGAACCCGCACGGGCCCGACCCGCTGCCGACGGCGGCAGATTGACCGCCAGATCCGGCCGGCGGGCGTTACCACTGGAAACGCCGGCGTCATCACTTAAAGTGCTGTCATTCATCATCGACCGAGCCACGGCCCAATGATCACTCCCGATGTCGCCGCTCTGCGAAAAGACCCCGTCGCGCTTGCGCAGGCGCTGATCCGCTGCCGCAGCGTCACACCCGACGAGGGCGGCGCGCTGACCTGCTGCAATCGATTCTCGCGCCGGCCGGGTTCGAATGCCACCGGCTGCCGTTCACGCGAGGCCGGCACGCCCGACGTCGACAATCTCTATGCGCGCTTCGGCAAGATCGGCACCAACGGTCCGCATCTGTGCTTCGCCGGCCATACCGACGTCGTGCCGCCGGGCGACGAGAAGGCGTGGACGCACCCGCCGTTCGCCGCCGTGATCGAGAACGGCGTGCTGTGGGGGCGCGGCGCGATCGACATGAAGGGTGCGATCGCGTGTTTCGCAGTGGCGGCGCTCGACTTCATCGAGCAAGCATGGCGGCAACATTCCCGGCGCGATCTCGTTCCTGATCACGGGCGACGAGGAAGGCCCGTCGATCAACGGCACGGTCAAGGTGCTCGACTGGATGAAGGCGAACGGCGAGCGCATGGACGCCTGCGTCGTCGGCGAGCCTTCGAGCCTCGATGCGCTGGGCGACGAATTGAAGATCGGCCGGCGCGGCAGCCTCAACGGCGAGCTGGTCGTGCATGGCAAGCAGGGCCACGCCGCCTATCCGCGCACGGCCGAGAACCCCGTGCCGAAGCTCGCGCGGCATGATCGACCGGCTGTCATCGACGCCGCTCGACAACGGCACCGCGCACTTCGAGCCGTCGAGCCTGCGAAGTGACGGTGATCTCGGTCAACAACACCGCGACCAACGTGATCCCGTCGGAGGCGCGCGCCAAGCTCAACATCCGCTACAACGACAGTGGACGCGGCCGAAAGTCGAGGCGCACGTGCGCGCGATCTGCGAGGCGGTCGGCGGCCGAAACGAAGGCGCGCGCTGGCGAATCTGTCGTTCAGCGGGACCGGCGACGTGTTCCGCACCGAGCCGGGCCCGCTGGTCGACACGATGTCGGGCGCGGTCGCGAAGATCACCGGCCTGAAGCCGCGCATGTCGACCGGCGGCGGCACCTCGGATGCGCGCTTCATCCACTTCCATTGCCCGGTGATCGAGTTCGGCCTGATCAACAAGACGATCCATCAGGTCGACGAGCGCTGCGCCGTCGACGGACCTCGACCCGCCTGACGCGCGTCTATGCCGAGTTCCTGCAGAGCTACTTCGGTTGAGCGACGCGCCTTTACGCCGACAGGTTGGCCGGCGTCAGGCCGCAACCGTCGGCCGGCCCTTGCCGCCCGGAGCAGAGCCGCCGTCCGGCGATCCGCCGCGCTGTGAAACCCACGATGTCAGCTGAGAGGCCAGCTCCTCAGCGGAGTAGGGTTTGTTCAGGTGGGCGTCCATGCCAGCCGCCATCGATTTGATTACTCCGAAGACTATTTTCACGGCGAAGCGTTCTTCACCGTCTCGCACACGACGTTGCGCGCCGGTTACGAGCAGCTGGGCGGGGACGGCTCCATCGGGTTCTCGACGCCGCTTGCGACACTGCACAAATTCCAGGGGTTCGCCGACGTTTTTCTGACGACGCCGGCGGGCGGGATCGAAGATATCTACGGCACAGCGCAATTCGACTGGAAGGACGGCCTTTTCGGCGCGACCTACACGGTCTTTGCGACCTATCACGACTTCAAGGCCGAACGCGGCGGCGCCGATCTCGGCAAGGAGGGCGACGCCGGACTTGCCGCCGCCTTCACGAAACATTGGTCGGCGGAGATCAAGGGCGCCGTCTATGACGGCGTTCCGACAATCGCCGACCGCAGCATTCTCTGGGCGTCGCTGAGATTCCAGTATTGAGGAGGAGGGCGCGATGATGATCGCTCACCATGACGATAATGAGCGACGCGGCGGTTCCGGCGAGATGGGCGACCACGATCCGAGGACGGCGATTGATGCGTCAAATCCAGGCCTCATCGCCTCGCCGCTCGACTTCCTTTTCGCCGAGCACTTGCGCCAGCGGCAGTTTGCAAAAATACTGACGCTGATTGCGGACGGCGTCATCAACCGGAAGACGATTACGAGCGCCATCGCCTTTGTGAAAGGCGACCTCGCCCTCCATATTCTCGATGAGGAGATTTGTTTTTTCCCGACGCTGCAGTCGATGTGCGAGCCGGAAGACAAGATCGATGCGATTCTCGGCCTTCTCGCCGCAGAGCATAGGGAAGACGAGGCGGCGAGCGAAGCAGTGGTAAAAATCCTTCAGCAAATCGCGGGCGGCGGCAGGGCGGACGAGGCGGGGCGTTTGGTGTTGCGTGATTTTGCAGATCATCTGCGCCATCATATCGCGCTCGAAAACGGCGTTCTGCTGCCGATCGCGAGGGCGCGCATGAACGACGACGCGCTGCGCTTTGTTGCGCAGTCAATGGCGATGCGCCGCGGCGGCGCTCGGAAGTGAGGTCGGAGATGACTTGCGGAGGAGTCCGCCTGTTTTACTCTCGACGCTGCAAACGCCTGACTTTCTTTTGATCCGATGTTCCGAGGGTCGTACGCCGCCGATGAAAGCGTCACCGGTCGCGCTGTAGGCGTATGCTGCGAGGAACGGATAAGCCCCTTCGGCGTTTCAGCGCTCCAGCAGCCGGGGCATCAGCTCGACGAGATTGCAGGGTTTGTATCGGGAATCGATCTCGTAACGGATGATCTCGTCCCAGGCGTCTTTGACGGCGCCGGTCGATCCCGGAAGGAGGAAGATGAACGTCCCGCGGACGAGGCCGGCGCAGGCGCGCGACTGCAATGTCGAGATGCCGACGCTCGCAAAGCTCACCTGATGGAAGATCACGGAAAAGCCCTCGATCTCCTTTTCGAAAAGCGGACGCACCGCCTCGACGGTGACGTCGCGGCCGGTCAAGCCGGTTCCGCCCGTCGCGATGATGACGTCGACGCCTTGGTCATCGATCCACGCCGTCACCTGATTGCGAATGGCGGCGACGTCGTCGCGAACCAACGCGCGCGCGGCGAGAAGATGGCCGTCGGCTTCGAGGCGCGATTTCAGCGTTGCGCCAGACGTGTCGGTTTCGTGGGTGCGCGTGTCGGAGACGGTCAGGATTGCAATGCGAATCGGCCGAAAAGGAAGATCGTCGTCAATGCCCGCCATGGTCGCTCACTCCTTCGGCTCTATCGCCCATCTCATCTTGTCTTCGTAGTCCGACGCGCGCGGCTCGATCCAGCTCTCGCCGTTTAATGCCGCCTCCTTTTTCCAGAACGGCGCTTCTGTTTTGAGGTAATCCATCAGGAAGTCGACCGCTTGAAACGCATCGCGGCGATGCGCGGCCGCTGCGGCGGCGAGGACGATCGGCTCGCCCGGATCGAGCGCGCCGACGCGATGCACGATCAGAACGCCGTCGAGCCGCCAGCGGCCGAGCGCTTCGTTCGCGATGCGCGCGATCTCCACGTCCGTGAATCCCGGATAGTGATCAAGCGTCAGGGTTTTGACCGCGCCCGCTTCGCCGCGCACCTGGCCGACGAAGGTGACGATCGCGCCGGCGTCCGGATGAGCGCGCCGGAAGGCGGTGATTTCGGCTTCCGGGTCGAAGAAGCGGCGGCGATTCGGATTGAAGCGGACGCCAATTCACCCTCCGCTGAAGGGCGGCAGGAAGGCGATCTCGCGCGCGCCGTCGATCGACGAGGCGCGCGCGACCACGCGCTGGTCGACCGCGATCTTGACGGAGGGATGAAGCAACGCCCGCCGCAGATCATCATCTTCCGGCGCCAGAAATTCGATGAGGTCTTCGATCGAGCGGAGCGATGCGCGCGCCTCGACGAGGCGTTCGCCTGCGCCCGCTATGTCGCGCAGCCGGCCGAAAAAGAGGACGCGCGTCGCCACAGGTCAGCCGCCCGTGACCGACATGCGCCGCGCGACCGCGGGCGCGCTGCAGCGCTTGTCGATCCTGAAGTCATGGCCCTTGGGCTTGCGCGACATCGCTTCATCGAGCGCCGCGTCGATCTCCGCCGCCGATGCGCCCGCCCGCAACAACGCGCGGAAATCGGCCGAGTCGTCCTGACCGAGGCACATATAGAGTTTGCCGGTGCAGGTCAGGCGTACGCGATTGCATCCCTCGCAGAAATTGTTGGTCAGCGGCGTGATGAAGCCGAGACGCCCGCCCGTCTCCTCCACCCGGAAATAGCGCGAAGGGCCGCCGGTTCGAAAGGCGAGGGGCGTCAGCGTCCACTTCTCGGCGAGCGCGTCCTTTACCGCCGACAAAGGAAGGTATTGGTCCATCCGGTCGGCGTCGACATCGCCCATCGGCATCACTTCGATCAACGACAAATCGTGGCCGCGCGCATGCGCCCATTCGATGAGCGATGGCAACTCCGCTTCATTCGCGCCTTTAAGCGCGACCGTGTTGATCTTGATTTTAAGCCCGGCATCGGAGGCGGCGTCGATCCCCTCGAGGACTGCGTCGAGGAGCGGGCGTCGGGTCAAACTCTCGAAGAGATCGGGGCGCAAGGTGTCGAGCGAGACATTGATGCGTTTCACGCCGGCGCCCGCGAGCGCTTGCGCATGCTGCGCCAGCAAGACGCCGTTCGTCGTCATCGTCAGCTCGTCGAGCGCCCCGGATCTCACCGCCTCGCCAAGCCGCGCGATCAGCGTTTCGACGCCCTTGCGGACCAGCGGTTCGCCGCCGGTCAGGCGCACGCGCCTGACGCCGCGCCGGATGAAGGCGCCGACAAGGTCTCCCAATTCCTCGATCGTCAGGAGATCGCGCCTCGGCAGGAACTGCATTCGCTCCGGCATGCAATACGAGCATCTGAGATCGCAGCGATCCGTCACCGACACCCTCAAATAGGTGATGGCGCGGCCGAACGAGTCTGTCAGAGGCGATTGCGACATAAGGCTCACGATTGGGCGCCGCTTGCGCCCTCCCTACGCAGATTAGCAGGCAACGGCCGGAAAGGAATGCCGACGCCGCCCCGTGAGTTGAAGCGTCGCGGCTTGTCGGCCTAAAAACCCCTGATAGAGGACGACGCCATGGACGAACTCAAATCGAAGACGATGCGGGTTGGAGCGATCCTAGCCGGGGGCGGTTCCGCGCGCATGGGCGGCGCGGATAAGGCGCTGGCGAAGATCGGCGGCGCGAGGCTGGTCGATCTTGTGATCGCGCGCCTCGCGTCCCAGGTCGATCGACTCCTCATTTCCGGAAACAGCGACTATGAGACCGGGCTTAAGGTCGTACAGGATGCGACGCAGGTCCCGAAGGGACCCGCTGGCGGCGTCATCTCAATCGCGCGTTATCTGGCGGCGGAAACGCCCGCGCAGACGGGCTTCATCACTGCGCCCGTCGACGGGCCATTCTTCCCCGAAGACTTGGTAGTGCGCCTTTCAGCCTACGGGACTTCGGCGATCGCCGGAGACGGTCAGGAAACCCATCCGACGTTCGCCTACTGGACGGTCGACGCGGTCATGCAGGCGGCGAGCGAAGCGCGTTCCGGCCTTTCGCTCAAGCGACTGGCGGAACTTTCGGGCGCGCGCGTCGTAAGGTGGGAGCGCGCGGCCGTCTTTGCGAACATCAACACTCTGGAAGATCTCAGATCGTGGGAAGGTTCGGAGGCGGCGCCGGCGCGACATCCCGATCCGCCGCCAGACTAGAACCTGAACGACAATCCGATTTCGGCCGAATGCGTCTTGATGCCGTCATTGGTGGCGCCAAGCAGGCGATAGCCCGCCTCGACCGACGCGCTGCGCGTCAAGGGCATCGCGACGCCGACGCGCGCGCCATAGCCAAGCTCGATCTTGGAATCGGATATCGGCGTGACGCCGTCGTCGATTTCGGTCTTCACGTGGACCGGGCCGAATCCGCCCGAAAAATAGGGCGTAACCGGACCAAATTTCGGCGCGTCATAGCGAAGGGACGCGAGACCGGAGATCGCGCGCCGCGTCGCTTCTTCCTGACCAAGGCCGATGATGACGGGGTCCTTGTCGCGCTGAAAGACGACTTCAGCCTCGAAGCTCAGCGGCAGTCCTTCGCGGATCGGCGTGCGGTATCCGACCGCATAGAGCGGCGCGCCGGCGCCGTTCGCAAGGCCCTGTCCGCTTGCGGCGAACGAGTATCCGCCGCGCACGAACAGCGCCTCATTGCGTCCTTCGCGCAAAGACGGCCGGCGATAGTCGCCTCCGTCTGTCGATGTCGCCTGCGCGAGGCGCATCGTCTCCATGTCGCTGTCGCGAAGCATGGCGAAACGGCAATTGCTTCCCGCGCAGTCGACGCCATTAGCGGCCGTTGCGAAAAGCGCCCCGACGAAAACCGAACCGACGATCAGTCTCATACACTCTCCATCGCGCATCAGGCGTCTTTCAGCGAGTTCTCTTCGTTCGCCCTAAAGCCCGCTTAATTCGGGCCCGCATTTGTTGGCGGCATTCGTTGAAAATTGGTCAGGATCAGACGGTCGGCGCATTGAAGAGATCGAGCGGCGCGCCAAAATTGCCGACATTCGGCAGCGCGCTCTGGATCTCTCCCGCGGTAAGGCCGAACCATGCCGCGAGGCTCGCGGCGAGCTGCTCGACCGCAACCGCGGGGATCAATCGGCCGCCGCCGCTATCCTGCGCATGATCGAAAGCCGGCGGCGGCATGTCGCCGAGAATTCTGTTGCCGTTGACCGAGCCGCCGACGACGAAATGGTGCGCGCCCCATCCATGGTCGGTGCCGTCGCCGTTGACCGCTAGCGTCCGACCAAAATCAGAGGCGGTGAAAGATGCGACGTCGTCCTGAACGCCGAGTTCGACGGTCGCGTCATAGAATGCGCGCATCGCCGTCGCGAGCGTCGTGTGAAGGCCGGTGAGATTTTGCGGCTGCACCGAGTGGGTGTCATAGCCGCCGGTCGACACGAAATAGATCTGACGCGAAACGCCGAGCGTCGATCTCGCCGCAATCATCCGCGCAACGATTTGAAGCTGCGAGGCGAGATTGTTTCCGGCCGGAAAGGCGGTCGTGAACGGCGCCTGCGACGACAGCGCGACGGCGAGATCGCGATTGAGCGTGATCGACTGGCGATGGATCCCGGCGACGTCTCGTTCGAAGAGATTGGCGCGGAGATTGGAGGCGTCCTGGATTTGATCCGCGATGCGGCTCGGCAGCGATTGCGAATTGTAGAGGGAGGTGCGCGACACCGCCTCGATTTCAGCGGGTCCTTGAAGTCCGAGCGAGAACGCGGCGGCCTGCTGTCCGACGAGATAGACGACGTTGCCGGAGACGGAAACCGCGGTAAACGACGCGTCTGTGTTCGCCCCCGACGCGATCGCCATGTCGGCGAGGCGTCCGCCCCAGCCGAAGCGCGCGCCCTCCGGCGCTGCGGCCATCCACGTCGACTGCTGGTCATTATGCGAGAAGAGGCGTAGCGGCGTGCGCGCCGTATCGTTGCGCCATTCCGTGCGCGTCAGCGGCTCGATCAACGGACCGATATTCCCGACGACCGCCGCCTTGCCGAGATTGACGAGATCGTGGATCGGCGCGAGCGCCTCCGGCAGCGCGAACTGGCGCCCGCCGAGCGCCGCCGCGTTGGTCGGATTGATCGCAAGGAGGCGGGCGAGCGATCGCGACGAGCCGCCAGCCATGTTGGCGTATTCGGAAAAGAGCGGCTGACGGATCGCCGCGAACTGATTGTAGGATGTAGCATCATACGGAAGGACCGTGTCGTGGCAGTCCATGCCGCCGAAGAGGAAGACGCAGACGATCGCCTTGTAGCCCGTCGTCGATGCGGCGAGCGCGTTGAAGGGCAGGAGGTTCATCGCGAACGGGGCGGCCCCATAGGCGCCGAGCAGGCTTGCGGTCTGAAGTATCTGCCGCCTTGTGATCGTGGTCATCGTTGGCCCCTAACGCTGGACGTAATATTCGGACGAAAGAACGGTCATCAGCATCGCGGCGTTGACGCGGCGCCGCCGGTCCTGCGCCGCTGAATTTGTCCGGACCGGGATCGAATTCACAGCCGCGATGATTGCGGCGCGGGTTTCCGCAGTCATCCCGCCGCCCGCCAGATTGAGATTCAAGCGGTCGACCAGCGCGTCTGCGCGGTCGGCGATTGCAAGTTCAGGGCCGTATTGCGGATTGAACGTCCGGTTCGGCCGGCTTTCCTCGATGCGCGCCTGCATGAAGTTCGCAAAGCTTGTCACCGTCGCCGTCGTTGTGATCTGCAATTCCGGCGCAACGAGCCCGGCGCCGGCGGTTTGCGAGCCCGCGGCGAGATAGCCCGGCCTGTAGAAATTGAACACGGAAGGCGAACGATAGGCCTGCTGGGCAAGCGCGCCTGGCGAGTTGGTCTCGATAAGCTGGTGCTGTGGCTCAAGATTGTTTTCACCCAGCACCGAAGCCGAGTTAAGCTGCGCATTGCGCGCCCAGTGCGTGAAGCGGATCGCCGGCTCGCGCACCTTGCCGAAATCCGGGTCGCCCCGGTTGGCGACGTCGCGCGCCTCGTCGTCCATCAAAATGGCGGCGATGATTGCGGCGAGATCGCCGCGCGCCCGCGTGCCGACCGTCGAGCCGTCGGGGAGCTGGTACCAGCCGGTCTCAAACGCCGCCGTCACGTTGGTGACGTATTGCGGGGAGGGGTTCGACGTGACGAAGCGCTGGATGAGCTGCTTTGAAATGAACGGCGCAATGTTGGCGTGATTGAAAAGCGCGTCGAGCGCGGTGTCGATGCTGGTCGCGGCGTCGGTGTTTGCGGCGATCGTGACGCCGAGAAACGCTTTGTCGCTCGATGAGTGATGGTCCGGAAATATCGCGAGCGGCGAATAGGCGGCGACCGGCACGGCGCTGTCGGGATGAAACCCGCCGAACTCGCCGTCGGCCCAGCTGAGGCCGGTGAATACTTTTGCGAGGCCGGTGATGTCGGTGTTGGTGTAGGTTTCGATCTGCGCGCCTTGTCCATCGAGTCGCGGCGTACCATCGCGGTTGAGTTCGACGAGGCCGATCGTGAACAGCTGCATCAGTTCGCGCGCGTAGTTTTCGTCCGGCACGCGGTTCGTCGCCGGATCTTCCTTGCGGTTGTTCAGATAGGTCAGGAACTGCGCCATCGACGGGCTATAGGTCACGTCTTCGAGCAGCGTCCTGTAGCTCCCGAAAGCGTTCCTGTTGAGAACGTCCATGTAGAAGGCGACCGCGGCCGGCGTGTCGGCGACGTCGGCGTTTTCGTACGATGTGACGAGGATTTGCGACAGCGCGAACGCCATGCGCTGGCGAAGCTGATCGTTGCCGTTGATCATGTCTTTCCAGACGATCTCCGCGAGCGCTTCGTCGCCGATATTGTCGCCGCGCGCGGCAAAGGCCGCCTGAAGCGTGCGGACTTCATCGACATTGGGCGCTGACGTCGCAGCGAGCTGGCGCCTCATCCACGCCGAATAGCCGAGCGAAACGAGTTCATCGATGCTCTGCTCGGTCGGCCCGAAGGTCGCCTGCATGAGAAAGCGCGCGGCTTCGGCTTCGGTCGGGCGATCGGCGACAATTGGCGCCGGCGGGGCGCCCGGAGGGGCGGGTGTCGAGGGCGGCGAGCCGCCGCCGCATCCCGTGACGGCGAGAACGGCGCAGGCGGCGAAGATCGCTGCAGCCGTGCGGCCGCAGCTTGCCTGCACCGGTTTTCGATAGGCTTTCATGTCCGCACCTGCACGCCCAAATCCTGAGACGAGCCTGCCAGCGAGGGTGTAAACGGCGCCTTTAGGGAATTGTCGGCTTCGTCGCCATCCCCGATGACAAAGCGGAAAGTCGAATAAGCGTAAAACATCGGACGTCTTTGATCGAAAATTAATTCAACTTCCGCCTGGATCGCCGGCAGCTCCGCGAGCGAACGAAACCTCCGAAATGCGGCGACCGCCGGCGCTGTCGCGCACGACATGCACGGCGATATCGATGATTGACCGCACGTAGTCGATCGTCTCGCGTCGCCCGAGCGGCATTCCCGCCTGCAACGCCATCAATGCAATTTGCTCGTAGGCGCCGTGCGGACTGTCCGCGTGGATCGTGGTGATCGACCCTGGGTGACCTGTGTTGATCGCGCGCAGAAACGTGACCGCCTCGGCCCCGCGCAGTTCGCCGAGGATGATGCGGTCCGGCCTCATCCGTAGAGACGCGTTCAACAGATCGCCGACGCCGATCCGCGCCTCGCCGAGGTCGCCCTTGACGGCGATGAGGCCGACGGTGTTCGGGTGATCGAGCGTAATTTCCGCAGTATCCTCGACAGTAATGATCCGCTCCGCAGCGGGAATGGCGCGAAGGAGCGCATTCAGAAGGCTTGTCTTGCCGGTCGATGTGCCGCCCGAGATCAGAAATCGATTTTCGCGCTTTGACCGCGCAATCGAGGAATTCGGCGATTCGTTTCTCGTCAAGCAGCTTGCCGAGTTCCGCGTCGCGCGGGGAAAGGCGCCGCTCATCCGCGATGACGACATCGGAAAACTGCCGATCGCCGGCGAAGTCGCCGAGAGAAAGCTCCGACACGACCGGCCGCCTGATCGCCATCGCCCAATGGCGCCGCGTCGCGGGCGGGCCGACAATCTGAACGCGTTCGCCGCCGGGCAAGGTTGCCGAGAGAATGGGATGCTCCCGATTGATGGCCTGTGCGTTAAAACGCGCGATCTGTCCCGCCAGCCTTTGCAGGTGGCTGTCCGTAATGTCGGGCGCCTCGACGCGCTGCATCGCGCCGCCGGCGATCTCCACCCAGAACTCGCCGGGACGGTTGATGAAGATTTCCGCGACGCGCTCGTGACGCAGCCATTTTTCGAGCGGCTTTAAAAACGCCGTCAGATAGACGTGCTCGTCATAGTGTTCGGCTTTCGCGCGGGCAGGCTCGGTCATGGCGTCTCGCCGGGCGAGGCGCCGCCGGACCCTTCGTAAAGCGGAAAGATCAGGTCGCGGGCGACGAAAATGCGTATCGGCGCGCCCTGCGGAATTTTGATCGTGGGGGGAATGTTGATGCTTCCCTGCAACGCGGTTTGCGCGACGCCGTAAGCCTGCGCCGACGAGGTGATGACGACCTGGCTGTTGCCGCTTTCGGCGGCGAGAATTTCGGCCCCCGATCCGATGATCGAGAGCAGGATCGCCGATCCGAAGCGCTGCAGGAAGTGACGATCGACTTTCCCGCCAAGACCGGCGCGGCCGAGCGTGTCCGTCACCGGCGAGGAGAGCTTGATCGCGACGCCGTCCGGCAGAATGAGACGCGTCCAGACGACAAAAGCGCGCGACTCGCCGATGGCGAGACCTGAACGATACTGGCCGATGAGACGGCTGCCGCGCGGGATGAGGACTTCCGTGCCGTCGAAGCCGCGAACGTCTTCGCTGACGACCGCGCGTGTGAAGCCGGGAAGGTCGGAATTGACCGCCGTTTCAAGGACGCCGGCGATCAAGGTTCCCTCGATCACGGTCGATGCGAGATCGCCGATATGCGTAGCGGTCGCGGGCGCGTTCTCGGACTCGCCGACGCGCGCCGCGAATTGGTCGCTTGCGGTCAGTCCGGCGCCGGCTGCTGCTGCGGCGCGCGTCGCGGCCATCTCCGCCGCCGACGGTCCATAATCGACGACGAGCGACGGCGCGCGCAGCCGCTCCGGCCTGATGCGCGGCTCTTCCGCTTCCTGATAGGCAGGCGCCGCCGGCATTGAATAGGCGGGCGGCGCCGGCGCTGGTTCAACTGGCGCTTCAGCAATGACAATCGGCGCCGGCGCTTGCTCGGCGCGCTCAAGGCGCGCGGTCGACAGCTGTGAAAACGCCAGGACGCCAAGACCGACAGCGATCGCTGCGCCGATCGCGGCGCCGCTGTCGCCGCGACTGATCGCGACTTTCGGCAAGACAAGGTCATTCGCGGCGGAAAGCTCATCCGCCGAAAGCGCCATGCGGGGATCGTCGCCCTTCGTGCGCATCATTTGCCGAACAGGCCAAAAAGCCCGCCCTTCTTTTTGCCGCGCGGCTGCGGCGCGCCGGGTCCGCGGTCGACGGCGATGTAGCCGTCATTGAAAATCTGGGTGATCTCGCGGCCGTTCCTCAGGATGAATTCCGGCGCAACCTGATGCACGACGATGGCGCCGTCCTTGTAGCTGTAATTGACGATGCTCTCGCCGCCGTCCGGCCGCCGATAGAAGATCGCCGGCGTTTCGACGCCGCGCGGCCACTCGAACAATGTTGAAACGCCGTCATCGTAAACGCGCGACGGGAGGTTCTCCTTCGATCCGCTGTAGGTGTAGCGCTCGTTGACCGCCGCTGGACGCTCGAGAAAGCTCGGCTCCTGGAGGAGGACCGGGTCCGCTTCTGCGGTTGCTGCGGTCGGTTGTTCGATACGCAGCAGATAGGTGATTTCCGAGGCGGGCGTTTCGGGTGTACGGCGTTTGGCGATCAGCTCGAACGTGTAATAGCGCTCGGTCGTCACGACCGTCATGTTGGTTGCGTCGCCTTCGTCGACCGGCTTGACGAAAAGCACGTTGCCGCGCTTGTTCGGCGTGACCTGCCAGGTGAGCGAATCGCCCACTGCGACGCTTTCAATGCGGTCCGGGGCGGGGAATTCGATAGCGATCTGATAGCCGTAATGCCCGACGAGGCGGATCACCTTGTCGGACGAATAGACGACGCTGCGGATGCGCGGGTCCGCGCTGGCGGGCGCAATGGCGGCGAAAACTGCAGCAACGATGGCGAGGGCAAGTCTCACAGCGTTCCTCCGGCGGCGCGAAGGCGCGCTGATCCAAATCCGCGATAGGCGCGCGCCGCTCGTCGGACGTCACCTGCATGCGCCTGTCCAAAATCCTCGGACGCCGCGCTGTACGCTGGCGTTATCGCCGATCGCGGGCGCGAGGCCTCCTCGCCGTTCCGCGAAACGGACGCGACAATGTCGGTGATGCGCGTATCATGGAGCGCCGCCGGCCGTTGCGACGCCTCCGCGTCGTGAAGCTCTCTTGAAGCGCCGGCGTGTGTCCTCTCGGGAAGCCGCCAGCCGGCGGTAAGACGCGCGGTCGCGGAAATGATCTGATGGATGAGAAGCGCGAACACGACGCAGGCGATCAAGAGCGCGAAGACGCTTCGTGCATTGTTAACGCCGATCGCCTGTTCATCGGCGATGCCGGCGACCATCGGCGCGATGGCGGAAAGGGCGCCCGCGGTCGATAGCAAGGTAAATACAAGAACGAACGCCGCCGCGACGATCGTCCGCAGCCAGCCTTCAAAGAGCCCGCGCGCGCCTGAAAACAACGAAAGCATCAAGAAGGCGGGACCGAGCGCCAGAAGGAACGACAGCATGATCTTGGTGATGACGATGACGCCGGCGGAGGCGACGCCGAGCAGCATGGCGCTGATCCACAGCATGGTGACGGCGCTTCCCGGCGCCGATTGGGGCGGCGGCTGGAACAAAGGCGGCGTCGCCGCACCTTGATCGGGCGGCGCAGCCGGATTGATCGTGGCGGCGTCAAGCGGCGTCTTGCGGCTCCAGTTGTCGGCGAGGACCGTGATCTCCTCAATCGCCTCGTCAAGTTTTTCAGCGACGGATTGCGACGTCTCCGCCCGTCCGGTCGTCGCGACGCTCATCAGTTGCGCTACTTCCTCGGCGCCGCCAGTGATCGTCGATACAAATACCGTCTGATAGGCGGGCCAGTTGGTCGCAAAGGCGAGAATGAACCCGATCGCGATGAAGCGCCGGAACAGGTCCGGAATGGTCGCGCCGCCGGCGCCGGCGATCAGCCTGTATCCGTAGATCGCAACGTAAATCGTGAGGCCGCCGGCGAGCGCGGCGGTCAGCGCGCCCGAGTCGCCGAAGAGGCCGCGATAGGCGCTCTCGACATAGGCGGCGGTCTGGCAATCGACCGTCGCCATCAACGCCGCGATATCGGAAATGTCGGCCGCCGAGCAGAGTTGCGTCATCGCGCCGCTCCGGCAACCGCGCGAAGGCGCTGCGGCTCGCTTGCCGCCGGGCTAGCGGCGCCGATCGTCTCCGCGCCAAGGAGAACCGGCAGCCACTTCGAGGGATGATCGCCGACCTTGGCGCGAAGGGCGTCGAGCGCGCGCACCGAACGCTCGCGACCCGACAGAATTCGCAACGCCTCAGGTTCGCCCGAGAGGTCAAGACGCGCCACGACGCTGTCCGTTCCCGCTTTGATCAGGAAACAGCGCGAGGCCTCGGGAAGCGATCTGACGATGTCGAGTTCGTGCGACGTCAGGCCAAAGCCGGCGCCGTAGTCTTCTTCCTGGGCGCGCGGGTTCGGCATGAAAATCTGCGTCGCCGTCTGTTCGCGAATGGCGCTCGCGATCCGGCTGTCGAGCGCGTCTCGCGCCGATTGGGTGCAGAAGCCGACGACGCCGTTCCGCTTTCTGATCGTTTTCAGCCAGTCTTTGAGGCGTGCGGCGAAGACGTCGTCGTCGAGCGCCTTCCATCCTTCGTCGATGACGATGAGCGTCGGCGATCCGTCGAGACGTTCCTCAATGCGCCGGAACAGATACATCATCGTCGGCGTTCGGATTTCCGGCGCGTCGAGAAGGTCCGTCATGTCGAAGCCGAGAATGCGCGACTCGACGGAAAGGCGGTCAGCCTCGTTGTCGAACACCCAGGCGAGTTCGCCCCTGCCGCACCAGCGGTTGATGCGGCTCGCGATGTCATCGGCATGGGGCCGCCGGAAGCCGCCGAGAAGCTCCTGAAAATAGCGAAGCCGCCTCAATTCATGGGGTTGCTCGTAATTGGCGTCGACCGCGTCGCTGATGACGGCGAGTTCGTCGGGCCCGAGCGATGCGCCCGCGCCTTTGGCGATCTGTCCGACGAGCGTGCGCAAAAACGCGCGCGCGCCGGGACTGTCGGCGATTTGCAGCGGATTGAAACCCGTCGGCTGTCCGTGCCGCAGCACTTCGTAAACGCCGCCGATCGCACGGAGGAAGATTTCCGCGCCGCGATCCTTGTCGAAGAAGACGGTGCGCGGCGAAGATTTCTGCGCCTGCGCAGTCAGGAAATTGAGGACGACGGTCTTGCCCGAACCGGAAGGACCGATCACCAGGAAATTGCCGAGATCGCCCTGATGGAAATTGAAGTAATAGGGCGTCGCCGACGTCGTCTCAAAAACGGTGATCGCCTGTCCCCAATGATTGCCGTCGGGCGAGCCGATCGGGAATCCGTGGAGCGAGCAGAGCCCTGCGCAATTGCCGGAGGAAATGAGCGCGCGGCGCGCGATGTAATCGAAATTGCCCGGAAACTGCGCCCAGAAAGCTGGCTCGAGATTGAGCTGCTCGCGGATCGCGACCGCGCCCATGTCGGAGACCGCCGCTTGCGCCGCCGCCGCGTGGCCGTCGAGTTCATGGAGCGAATCGGCGCGCAGCATGACCGAAAGGTGATGTTCGCCGAACGCCGCGCCGCCGCTTGCCGCGCCGTCCTTCGCCGCCATCAACCCGCGCCGGAGCGTCACGGTGTCGTCATCGGCGGCTTTGAGGCGCCGCAATGAGAGATCAATTCGTTCCTGCGCAATCTGGCGATCGACGAAGGAATAGCTTTCGGTGATCACCATTTCGCTCGGAAGGCGCAAAAGACCGTCGAGCATTCCCGGCGTCGTCGTCGTCGGGTATTCCTTCATCGACAGCATCGCGCCAAAGCGGCTGGCGCCGGCGCCGCGCTCTTCGAACGCCTCGAGGCCGAATGAAAGGCGCTTGTAGGGAAGGTAATGTGCGGCGACGTCAGCCGGATCAAGCGTCGGTTGCAGTTCGCCGTTGAGAATGAGTGAAAGAAATTCCAGCGGCTCGGAACAAACGCCCCCGGCGCCGTCATAGCGCTGAAGCGTGCGCGGGCCATAGGGTTTTAGCGAGGCCGTCAATCCTTCGCGGACGCTGTCGAGGAGCCTTATTTCGCGGTCGAGCGCCGCGCTCCGGTTGGCGCGGTTCGTGCGCGACGCGCCATCCGTCAATCGATCAAGCAGACCGATCTTTCCGAGCGACGGCTTGTAGACGATCGTCAGGAACAGATCGTTCACAAACAGGCGCTTTGCGCTCATGCGATTGCGCCAGCGCCGGTCGAGCCATGACGAAAACGAGTCCGGGAAGGAGGCGTCGAGATCGACCGCCGCGCGGCGCCTGACGACGTGATGATAGAGCGCGATGCGCGAATTGTTGACGCTGCGCAGCATGGTTTCGCGCACCGCGAGGCGGTAATTGAGTTCGCTCGTCTCCGCCGTCTCGAAGGGCAGACCGTCGAGCAGCAAGGTCTGCATCAGCATGCCGCCGCGCAGCGCGAGCGTGCGCTCGTTAATGTGGCCGATGAACGGAAGCTGGTCGCCGACCCGGCGTTCTTTCTTGAAAAGCGATTTCAATTTGTCAGACGCCATCACGCTCCCCTCATCACGGAGCGTAGCTGTTGCAGCGCCAAAGGCCGTAATTCGGCGTGCGCGGGCACTTGCTGACCCGCTTCAGCCAGAGGTCGAAAATGCGCGGCTCGCGCAAGGAGGCGACATAACCGATCGCGTGAAGCGCGAGCGGCGCCAGCAATGAAGCAGAAAGAGCGCGTCACAAGGAATAGTTCCGTCGAGACGACGAGATTGATCACAAAATAGCTGTAGGAGACGCCCGCGAATGTCTGCGGCTGCGTCAGCGCTCTGAAGACGGGCGTGCGCTGCAAATCCTGCATGGCGAGATCACCCCGCCGCGCCGGCCGCCGACTGAATGCCGGAGACGATTGACGCCGCGCCGAAGAGGATGAAACAGCCGACGATGACGGTGATGCCGTAGCGCCAGTTCATCCGCCCCGTGAGCATCATGAACCCGACAAAGGCGACGGCGATGACGGCGGCCGCGGTTGCAAGGTTTCCAAGAAGCGTGCCCTGCAGCCATTCGACGGCGGCGAGGATCGGCCCGGACCCTTGCGGATTGACGGTGACGCCTTGCGCGTGCGCGTCGGCGCCGATCGCGATGGAAGACAGCCAGAGCGCCGCGGAGGTCGGAAGTAGGCTGAACGCTGCTTTCACGCTGACACCCGCGACTTTCGCCGGCGTTTCGCCGGCCTTTCTGCTCTATCATCATCATGGAAAATGGATTCTTAACGGGCCCTGCCGGCGGCCTGTCGACAGTGATTAAGCTTTGCTAAAGAATCAAAAGCGCTGCCGCTCAAATTGATGGACAGACCGATTAACGCTGGTTAACGCTTGCTCGCGTGAGCATTGATCCGCCCGCCGCATTGACGACGCCGTCACGCCGCCGCAAGGCGTTCACCCGCTGGATCGTCATGGCGGTGCTGGGACTTTCCGGAACCGTCATTTATCTTCTGCCGTTCCTGCGTGAGGTTTATTACGAACCGCTGCAGGAAGCGCTCGATATTTCCAACAGCCAGGCCGGCGTGTTGATGGCGACGTTCGGCCTGACGTCGATGGTCTCCTACATTCCGGGCGGCTGGATCGCCGACCGGGTCGATGCGCGCGCGCTCATCGCCGGCGCGCTTGTTTCAACAGGCGCGCTTGGATTCTGGTTTGCGACATTTCCGACCTATCCGGTCGCGCTTGTCATCCATGCGCTATGGGGCGTCACTGCAACCGGCATGATGTGGGGCGCGCTGATCAAGGCGACGCGCGATTGGGCGCCGTCGACGGAACAGGGAAAGGCGTTCGGACTGCTTGAAGCGGGAAGGGGCGTATCGGAAGCCGCGTTTCTGACGCTGTTCCTCGCGATCTTCGCGCGGCTTGGCGGAGACACGCCCGCTTTCGCGCAGATTGTCGTTCAATACTCGATCCTTCACGTCGCGTTGGGCGTCCTTGCCTGGTTCGTCATCGAGCCAAGCGCCGCCAGAAATGGCGATTTCGCCAGCGGCGGCGGCGTGGCGCTTCGCGATTTCGTCCGCGTTGCGAAAATGCCGGCGGTTTGGCTGATCGCGGTCGTCGTTTTCTCCGGCTACAGCGCCTATTGGGGCGCCTATTACTTTACGCCTTATGCGTCCGACGTATTCCTGATGAGCGCCGTCATGGCTGGCGCGGTCGGCGCTGGCAAGGTCTGGCTGAAGCCGGCGTCGGCGCTGATCGCCGGCGTCGTCGCCGACAGGATCGGCGTCTCGCGCGCCGTCGCTGCGTCGTTCGTCGTTCTCATGATCAGTTTCGCCGGCTTCGTTTTACTCCCCGCCGGCGAGGCGATGGTGGCGATCATGCTGATCAACATCGCTGTCGCATCAATCGCAATATTCGCGTTGCGGGGAATATATTTCGCGCTGCTCGAAGAAAGCGGCGTTCCGGTTGCGTTAACAGGCACGGCGACCGGCTTTGTCTCAGTCGTCGGATTTGCGCCGGACGTCTTCATGCCGCTCCTCGGCGGCGCCCTGCTCGACGGATTTCCGGGCGAGCTTGGCTATCGACTTTATTTCGGCGCGATCACCGCCATAAGCCTGTGCGGATTGATCGCGACGTTGGCCCTGAAGCGGCGGCGAGGATGATCAGCGTCGCCGCGCCTTGATGACCGCCTTTGCAGCGTTCCGCCCCGGCGCTCCCGTGACGCCGCCGCCCGGATGCGTCCCGGCGCCGCAGAGATAGAGCCCCTCGATCGGGGTTGCGTATTGCGACCATGCGGATGGGGCCGCATCGAAAAAAGCTGACCGAGATGCAAATCGCCATGGAAGATGTTGCCCTCGGTGAGGCCATAGATTTCTTCAAGATCGAGCGGCGTCATAACTTTTCGCGCGATGACGCTCTTTGGCACGTTCGGGGCATAGCGCCCGATCAACTCGACGACACGATCGCCGAAAGCCTCGCGCTGCGCATTCCAGTCGCCCTCGCGCAGCCGATAGGGAACATATTGGACAAAACAGGTCAGCATGTGGCGATCCGGCGGACAAAGCGTCTTGTCGACTTCGCTTGGCAACACGCAGTCGACCCAAAATTCATCGGCAAGCTCGCCGAATTTCGCGCTGATCATAGAGGCGCTGCGTGTCCTCCATGTCGCCCATGACGCTCAGCACCGCGCGCTCGTTGGGCGCCGCGTCCGCCGGCATGCCGGTTAATGCCGGACGCTCGGATAAAACCATGTTCACCTTGGCGGCGGGGCCGGCCATGCGTGATCGCGGCGATGTCGGCGCGAAAGTCGTCATCGAGCGCGCGTGGATCGATAAGCGTGAGAAAAGTCCGCTTCGGGTCTGCGTTCGAAAGCACCAGATCGGCGTGCAAAATCGCGGCCGTCGTCCAGCGCGACGCCGTCAGCGGCGCCGTTTCGCAAGCGATTTCCGCGACCGGCGCGTCGGTGAGGATTGTCGCGCCCTCGTCGCGCGCGGCGATTCGCGAGCGCGCCGTGATCGAGCCCATGCCGCCGATCACATGGCCTGTAAATCCCTGAATGCCTGATCGCCGCCGGAGAGCAGATGGAAAAGGAGCCCAAGGGTCGATCCCGGATCGAAGGGGCCGCCATGTTTGCCGTAGACATTATTGCCGAGAAAGAGGCGCTTCGTTTCCGGCGCTTCGAAATGCCGGTCCATAAACTCCGCGAGCGAACCTGTCAGGAAGCGGACGAGCGCGCCGCGTCGTCGCCTGAAAGCGACCAGAACCGCCGCGCAAGGCGCGCGATTTCAAAGACGCGATCGATTCCCGCTCGCCGCGAGATTGGGCGGGGGCTCCAGAAAGAACGGCTGCAGAAAGCGCGCGAGCTTCTTCAGTTCCGCGTCGACGTTCTAATAGGCGGCGGCGTCGCGCGCGGAATAGCGGCTGATCTTCGCTCGCCGTGCGCGCCGGGTCCGCCCAAAGCCGCAGGAGACCGCCATCAGCCATCGGCATATTCAGTGCGGGATCGCACGGAACCATCGTCAGCCCATAACGCGCGAGATCAAGGTCGCGAATGATGGCGGGCGTCAGCATCGATGCGATATAAGAGCAGGACGAAACCCGGCATCCGGGAGAAACGTCTTCCGTCACCGCCGCGCCGCCGACGATGCGAGCGTCGCTCGAGCGCGAGGACGGAAAACCCTGCCTTCGCCAGATAGCCGCCGGCGGTAAGGCCGTTATGTCCGGCGCCGATAATGATGGCGTCGTAGCGCGGCCTGAAGCCTTGTTTCGACCAGGGGGTTCCGCCCGTTCGTCTCTGGACATCGCACGGTAAGATTGTGAAGGTGGACCGTCAATCAACGGGGCGGACGCGGACCATGCCGGAGAAGGCGCAATCCGGAGCCTTGCAGAAATCGCTGCCGAGTCGTTTCTAACTGCCGATCCGGACGTTTTCATGCGCGAGAGAAACGATCTCTTCGCCCGCAACTGGACATGCGCTCGCCGCGAAGAGGACGTGCCGCAGCCCGGGTGACGTATTCGTAGTCGACCTTCTCGGGGAAAGCGTCCTGCTCGTGCGGCTAAAGGACGGCGCTTTACGAGCTCACTATAATGTATGCCGGCATCGCGGGGCGAAGATCTGCGGCGACGATTCCAAATGGGGCCTCGCGCTCAAAGGCGGCGTGGTCGGCGAGTTCATCCGCTGTCCCTATCATCAGTGGACGTACGGACTGGACGGACGCCTTGTGAACGCGCCGCAGCTCTCCGGACGTCGAGGGTTTCGATCCCGCGAAGTTCAGCCTGCATCCTGTCGGCGTCGCCGTCTGGGGCGGCTTCGTTTTCCTGAAGCTGACGCCGGAGCTCGCCGACCTCACATCAAGAACGCTTGGCGCGGAAATCGGCGCCGCACCACGCCGCCTCGCCAATTATCCGCTCCCGCTCTTGAAGACCGCGCGAACGATCAGTTACGACGTCAAGGCGAACTGGAAGGTCATCGCCGAAAATTACAACGAATGTTATCATTGCGGCGGCGTCCATCCTGAACTCTGCTCGGTCGTTCCGGCCTTCCGCGCCGGCGGGGGCCTCGGCCTCGATTGGGAGAACGGCGTCCCGCATCGTGAAGGCGCGTGGACCTATACCTTCTCCGGAACGACGACCAGAAAACCCTTCTCCGGCTTGAGCGAGCTTGAGCGCATTCGTCACAAGGGAGAACTTATCTATCCAAATCTCATGCTCTCGATGAGCGCGGAGCATGCCGCGGCGTTTCTCCTTGAGCCCATCGCGCCGAACAAGACGCGCGTGACGGTGCGCTTTCTGTTCGATCCCGCTGAAATGTCGAGCGCCGATTTCGATCCTTCCGACGCGGTCGATTTCTGGGACGTCACCAACCGCCAGGACTGGGCCGTCTGCGAGCGCGTGCAGCAGGGGATGAGTTCCCGCGTCCACGAACAAGGGCTTTACGCGCCGATGGAGGACGAGAGCCTCGACATCAGGCGGTATCTCGGCCGGTTTCTCACCATCGATTGACCAGCGGCCGAACGCGCCGCCGAAAGGGATCCCTCTAATGCAGGCGACGAAATCGGCGAAACAGCTCGGCCTTGTCATGTGCACGGCGCTCGTCGTCGGCAACATGATCGGGTCGGGGATCTTTCTCCTCCCCGCGACGCTGGCCCCCTACGGCTGGAATTCGATTTTCGGGTGGGTGCTGACGATCGGCGGGGGGCTTCTCCTTGCGATCGTTTTTGCGGCGCTCTCACGGAGCTTTCCGCGGGCGGGCGGGCCCTACGCCTTCACGCAGGAAGCATTCGGTCCGATGGCCGGGTTTCTCGTCGCCTGGAGCTACTGGATTTCCGTCTGGGTCGGCAATGCGGCGGTCGCCACCGGATCGGTCAGCTATCTCAGCGTCTTCTTCCCTTCATTGTCGACGACCACCGGCCTTCACGCGGGCGTGACGATCGCGATCATCTGGCTTCTCACCTACATCAACATACGCGGAACCTATCTGGCGGGAGGCGTGCAGCTGGTCACGACGGTGTTAAAATTGCTGCCGCTTCTGGCGGTGATCGCGCTCGGCGCGATCGTCGTTGCGGGCGACGGCGGCACGAGCATCGCGCCGTTCGATCCCTCTATCGTCGCGATCGGTCCGATCACCGCCGCGGCGACGCTGACGCTCTGGGGCCTGCTCGGCCTCGAATCCGCGACAGTCCCCGCGGAAAAAGTCAAAAATCCGGAACGCACCATCCCCCGCGCCACGATGATCGGGATGATCCTGACGGGCGTCATCTATCTCTTCGCCTGCTCGGCGATCATTCTCCTGCAGCCCGCCGATGAAGTCGCGGCGTCGTCAGCGCCATTTGCGGATTTCGTCGCCCGCCACTGGGGGGCCGACGCCGGCCGATGGCTGGCGCTGTTTGCGGCGATCAGCGGCTTTGGCGCCCTCAACGGCTGGATCCTGGTGCAGGGGGAGCTTCCCTATGCGATGGCGAAGGGCGGCGTCTTTCCGTCGTTTCTCGCCAAAACGTCCGTGCAGGGAACGCCGGTCAACGCGCACCTCGTATCCGCCGCGCTTCTGACAATCGTCGTCGCGATGAACTACGCGAAGAGCATGACCGACGCGTTCAAGTTCGTATTGCTGCTATCAACGACGTCGTCGCTCGTCATGTACTTCGCCTGCGCGCTCGCCGCGATAAAGCTAAAGGCGCAGGGCCGCCTGCAGGCGTCGTCGGCGCTGATCGCGGTTGCGGCTCTGGCGGCGATTTACGCACTGTGGACGATTTACGGCGCTGGCGCAGAAGCGGTCAGCTGGGGCTTTGCGCTGCTCGCCGCCGGCGTTCCGGTCTATTTCTTCACGCGGCGGCGCGGCGCTATTTCGCAATCTCGGTGAGGAGCGAGCGCCAGTGATCGAGCGCGCCGGCGATCGAGGAGACTGGCGCGCGTTCATTGAGGCCGTGCGAGAAATCGTCCGACGGCTTCATGAAGAGGCCAGAAACGCCGTAGCTCGGCACGCCTTGCGCGCGGAAATAAAGACTGTCCGAAGCGCCTGACGACATCGAAGGAATGATCGCAAGCCCGGAATAGCGAAGGTCGACCGACTTCCTGACGGCGGCCATCACGTCGTCGCGCATCGGCGAGGCGTCGCTATAGGTCGGAACATCGACGTATTTTATCTCCGCAGACGGATCATCGACGATCTCGGCGAGCGTCGCTTTGACCGCATCCGGCGTGACGCCGGGGAAAATCCGGCAATTGACAGACACCGTCGCGCGCTGCGGGAGCGCGTTCAGCGCGTGTCCCCCCGACAGCATCGTCGCGACGCAGGTCGTGCCGGTCTGGCCGACATATTCAGGATTGGCGCGCAGCGCGCGGACGGCCTTTTTGTCCTTCGGGTCGCTCGCGAATTTCAGCATCGCCTTGCCGAGATCGCCCTGCGTCATCGCGCCGGTCTGGCGGAAGAATTCGAGCGTCGTTTCGCTGGTCGCGACCGGAAAATCATAGGCGCCGATGCGGTCGATCGCACGCGCGAGGCGATAGATCGCGTTTTCCTTCGTCGGGCGGCTCGAATGGCCGCCCGGATTGGTGAAGGTGATTTCGTAGTCGGCGTAAGTCTTTTCCGCCGTTTGCAGATTATAGGAGAGCGGGCTCCCGTCCTCGTTGAGCGTGCCGCCGCCGCCGTCGCCATTGAGGACGAGGCCTGCGTTCTTGAAGCGCTCGGCGAGGATCGCCGTCGATTTCATTTGCGTTTCTTCATCGCCCGACAGCGCGAGGATGATGTCGCGCTTGGGCTTGAAGCCTTCGGCCTTGAGGCGAACGAGCGTCATCACCATCATGGTGACGTCGTATTTGTTGTCGACGGCGCCGCGCCCGATGACGTAGTCGCCCTCGCGCGTCATTTCGAAAGGATTGCGGCCCCAGTCTTCGGCCTTCGCCTCGACGACGTCCATGTGGCCTGAAAGAACGATCGGCGCCTCGTCGCTCTCGCCCTGGTAGATCGCAACGAGCGTAGGGGCGGGGCCGGAAATGTCGATAGAGACGTCGCCTTTGGCGAAGCCGCCTTTCCTGAGAACGCCCGCGAGATGTTCCGCGTAGAGACGAACGTCATCATCGCCCTCGACCGAGCGGAAGGCGATCGACTTGCCGAGAAGGGCGATCGCTTTTTCGACGAGGTCCGGCGGCGTTTCAGCGAGAGCGGGCGTCGCAGCCGAAAGCATCAGCGCGGCGGCGAACAGCGTGGCGGACTTTTTCATGGGGTCTCCTCGGATCAAGGCGCGTCCGTATCTATCAGGGCGCGAACCATGGCGCCATGAGGACGCTCAGCGCGACTGAAAGCCCTTCAGAAACGCCGCCAGATTTTCCCCAAGCGCGTCGCAGAGATAGCCGCCCTCCTGGACGATGACCGACGGGCGGCGCGCGGCGCCGATCGCCGCGCCGATCCGCCGGAAGCCGTCCGTCGTCACGGAAAGGCCGCCGAACGGATCGCCCTCGAAGGCGTCGAGGCCGAGCGCGACGACGATGGCGCCGGGATCAAAGCCCGCAATCGCCGCGAGCGCTTCGTCGAGCGCGGCGAGCATGGCGGCGTCGTTCGATCCGCGAGGCAGCGGAAAATTGACGTTGAAGCCGTCGCCGCGCCCGCGTCCGCGCTGGTCTTTCGATCCCCAGAAGAAAGGATAAAAGCGCGTCGGGTCGGCGTGGATCGAAATCGTCAAGACGTCGTCGCGCTCGTAGAATATGTCCTGCGTCCCGTTGCCGTGGTGAAGGTCGACAATCGAGGATCGCGACTTTCGCATGGCGCGTCCGAAGGCGCGTCGCCGCAATAGCGGAATTGTTGAAATAGCAAAATCCGGCTGCCGCATCCTGGCGCGCATGGTGTCCGGGCGGGCGGCAGAGCGCGTAGGCGGCGCGGGCGCCGGAAAGCACGTCGTCAGCGGCGGCGACTGCGCAAGACGCGCTCCAGCGCGCGCTTTCAAACGTGTGCGCCGCGATCGGCGCCGAAGCGTCGAGCATATGCCAGCCGGCCTGCGCGACGACGCTGCCTGGATAATGATTGTCGCGCGCGACTGGATGGATGTTCGGCGTCACGGCCTCCGACGCGCCTTTGATCCGCCGCCAGCGCTCGTGCGCGCTCTCGAGAAACGTCAGATAGCGCTGTTCGTGAACGGCAAGGATCGGCGCCGTTCCGCAATCCGCCGGCCGCTCGATATCGCATCCCGCCGCGCGCACGCCGGCGAGCAGGCGGTCGATGCGGTCGGGGTGCTCCGGGTTTGGATGGAAGACGCCGTTGACGAGATAGGATTCCGGATAATGGCGGCGCTGCTCTTCCGCGTAGAACGCTTTCATGGCGTCATCCTTCGTCGGCAAGGCCGAGTTCGCGGGCGAAATCGGCAAGGCTCTCGGTGAGCAGCGCCATGATCTCGCCGATCTGCGCTTCGGTCACGATCATCGGCGGGCAGATGAGGAAATGGTCGCCATAATCGCCGCCGCGCGTCCGGCGCGCGTAGATGACGAGTTTTTTCGCATAGGCGATTTCAACGAGGCGTTGGAACGCGTTCCACTCGCGCGGCAACGGCTCCATTGTCGTGCGGTTGGAGACGAGTTCGAAAGCAAGGAGAAGTCCTTTGCCCCTGACATCGCCGATGAACGGGAAACGGCCCATCAACGACGTGAGCTGCGTCTTCAAGATGTCGCCCATGCGCGCGGCGTTGCCGGCAAGGTCGTTGTCGAGAACTTCCTTCAGAACCGCGAGGCCGGCGCTGCAGGCGAGCGGATTGCCGGCATAGGTGTAGCCGTGCATGAACCCGCCGGCGTCGAGCACCGCCTCGACGATGTCGGACCGCGAGACGACCGCGGATAAGGGCGCGTAGCCGGCGCCAAGACCCTTGCCCAGAACGACGATGTCCGGCGACTGGTTCCAGTGTTCGGCGGCGAGGAACTTCCCCGTGCGCCCGACGCCGGTCATCACCTCATCATAGATCAGCAGCAATCCGTACTCGTCGCAAATGTCGCGAACGCGCTGGTAATAGCTGTCGGGAGCGACAAGCGCGCCGGTCGACGCGCCGCCGACCGGCTCCATGATGAAGGCGAGCGCGCGCTTCGCTCCGATCTCCTCGATCTTCTCGCGGAGCGCTTCGGCGTATTTGAGCCCCTTTTCATCATCGGACAGATTATCGCGGTCGAGATAGGCGCGCGGCGCCGGAATTTTCGGCATGTCCCTGAACATCGGCGAGAAGGGCCGCGTCAGCGGATCATAGCCGGTGACGGCGAGGACGCCGAAGGTCGAGCCGTGATAGGATGGATAGCGTGAAATTACTTCCGTTCGCGACGCCTCGCCCCTGGCGATTGCGTATTGCCGGGCAAGCTTGATCGCACTTTCGACCGCTTCGGAGCCGCCGGACGCGAAGAAGACGCGCGTCAGGCCCGGCGGCGCCAGGCGTCCGAGCGCGGTCGCAAGCCGTTCGGCCGGCTCGCTTTCAAAATGGAGGCGATAGGCGAATGTGCCGCGCGCCATCTCTTCCCGCATCGCAGCGAGAACGCGCGGATTGGAATGGCCGATGTTCGAAACCATGGCGCCGCTCGACGCGTCGAAATAGCGCGCGCCATCGGTCGTCCAGACGTAAACGCCTTCCGATCGTGCGAACATCGGCCGCCGCGATCCCGACTGATAAAAGAGCTTTGACGGCTCCGCGGGAGACCAGTCGAATACGCCCGTTTTCATCCTGTGACTTCTTGTTGATTGCCTCAGCGCGCCCTGACAAAATGCGCGAAACCGGCGACGAACGCCAGCGGGAAACAAAGAGCTATGGCGGCACAAGGAAGGCGCAAGGTCATCATCACCTGCGCGGTGACGGGGTCGATCCACACCCCGACGATGAGCCCTCATATCCCGATCACGACCGACGAGATCGCGGAGGCGTCAATCGCCGCGGCGCGCGAAGGGGCGGCGATCATTCACCTGCACGCCCGTCAGCCGTCAGACGGTCGGCCGAGCGCGGACGCGCAGCTTTTCCGCGCCTTCATGACGAAGATCAACGACGCCTGCGACGCGGTCCTCAACGTCTCGACCGGCGGCTCTTCGCTGATGACGCTCGACACGCGCCTCGCCCCGGCGCGGGCGCTGAAGCCCGAAATGTGCTCGCTCAACATGGGTTCGATGAATTTCGGCATTTTCCCGATGCTCGAAAAATATGGTGAGTGGAAGCACGAGTGGGAGCCTGCGCTACTTCAGGCGACGAAGCGCACGGTCTTCCAGAACACCTTCGACGACATCGAGATGATTCTCGCCGACGTCGGCAAGGGCGGCGGCGCGAAGTTCGAGTTCGAATGCTACGACGTCGGGCAGGTCGAGCTTCTCGCGTTTTATCTGAGGAAAGGCCTCGTCGAGCCGCCGCTCTATGTGCAGTTCGTGCTCGGCGTTCTCGGCGGCGCCGGCGCCAGCGTTGAAAACCTCGTTCATCTCAAAGGGACCGCGGACAGGCTGCTCGGCGACGCGTATCAGTTTTCGGTGCTGGCGGCCGGCGGCAAGCAGATGGGGATCGCCACCGCCGGCGCGATCATGGGCGGCAATGTGCGCGTCGGCCTTGAAGACAATCTGACAATTTCGCCCGGCGTTCTTGCAAAGTCGAACGCTGAGCAGGTTGCGAAGATGCGCCGCATCCTCGACGAGCTCGGGCTCGACGTCGCCAGCGCCGATGAGGCGCGGTCCATGCTGAAGCTGAAGGGGCGCGGCGCCATTGGGTTCTGAGATCGTCATTCGGGATGCGGAGAGCCGCGACGCCGAGGCGATGCGCGCGATGATCGCGGCGCTCGCGCGCGAGACGATCGGCGAAGAACAGACGGTGCTCTCCGTCGACGCGATGCGGCGATACGCGTTCGGCCCTGAGAAGGCGTTTGAAAGCATCGTCGCCGAGCGCGCGGGCGAGATCGTCGCGACGACGATCTTCTATGACGAGTTTTCGACCTGGCGCGGCAGGAAAGGGCTCTACATTCTCGACATCTACATCGCGCCGTCGGCGCGCGGCCAGGGGCTTGGCCGGCGGCTGATTGCGGAAATCGCCCGGCGCGCCGAGGCGCGCGGCGCGGGCTACATCAAACTCTCCGTCGATCAGGAAAATATCGCTGCGGTGAAATTCTATGAGACGATCGGCTTTGCGGAAAGCGCGCATGACCGCATCTTCATTCTTTCGGGCGAGGCGATGACGTCGGTCGGCGGCGAACAGGGCGGGCGATGATGAAGCGGTTTGGATTATTCTGCGCGTCGGCGTTCGCGCTTTCAGCGCTCGCCGCGCCATTGGCGGCCGCCGAACGCGACCCCGTTTTCAAGGAAGTGACGGCGCCGCATCCCTATTACTGGCGCGAGATGTACGTCCCGCAATTGACGAGCGGTCCTTCGAGCGTCGCCTGGGCGCCCGACGGCGAGACGCTGTATTTTTCGATGCAGGGCCGCCTCTGGCGCCAGAAATTTCGATCGACGACGGCTGAGCAAGTCACGACCGGCGCCGGCTATGATTACCAGCCCGATGTCTCGCCCGACGGACGCTCGCTGATTTTCGCGCGGCGCGAGCGCGACGCGATCAATCTCGTCAGTCGCGATCTGAAATCAGGCAAGGAGAGCGTCGTCGTCGCCAATGGCGCGCTCAATCTCGACCCCCGCTGGTCGCCGGATGGCGGAAGGATCGCCTATGTGACGACGGCGGGGAGCGGCAATTTCCATATCGCGCTCGCCGAGCGCGCGGGCGCCGGCTGGACATCGACGCGCTGGCGCCCGGAAGCGAAGTCGGCGAACGGTCGCTATTATTATTCGGCGGTCGATCATGAACTGTCGCCCGTCTGGTCGCCCGACGGGACGGAATTGATCTTTGTGTCGAATGAAGGCGCGCAGCACGGAACCGGAAAAATCGCACGCCAGAAGATCGATCTTTCATCGCCGCCCGCCGGCATCCGCGACGAGGAGACGAACTGGAAGGCGCGACCGGATTGGTCGCCGGATGGAAAACGCGTCGCCTATTCATCCTATCTCGGACGCCAATGGCATCAGCTCTGGATGACAACGGCGGAGGCGGGCGGCTACCCGATGCCCTTCACCTATGGCGATTTCGACGTCACATCGGCGCGCTGGTCGCCGGACGGCGCGAAGATCGCTTTCATCTCGAACAAGGACGGCAATGTCGCGATCGAGATCATCGACGCTGTCGGCGGCGCCCGCGCGCGACTGGAGCAAAAATCGCTGAAGCGGCTTGCCAGGACCGCTCCGCTCGCCGTCGCCATTCGCGATGCGGACGGCAAGCCTGTCGCGGCGCGCGTGCAAATTCGCGGCGATGACGGGCGCGATTACGCCCCGGAGAGGGCGCTGATCCATGCGGACGATTACCGCGATCCGGCGGACCCGAGCGAAACGCATTATTTCCACACGGTTGGAGACGATGTCGTCAACCTGCCGCCGGGACGCGCCGAGATCCGCGTCTGGCGCGGGCTTTCGTCAACGCCGGTCGCAAGGAGCGTTAATGTCAGCGCGCGCGGCGAAACCAAGGTCGAGATCGCGCTCGACGATCTCGATGCCGGCGTTCTCAGGCTGGAAAAGCGGCGACGTGCATGTTCACATGAATTATGGCGGCGCGTACCGCATGAGAACTGAAGGTCTTGCGCGGCAGGCGGACGCCGAAGCGCTCGATCTTGCGTTCAACCTCATCGTCAACAAGGAACAGCGCATTCCGGACATCGCGGAATTTGCAACGACGCCGGTCCGCGCCGAGGGCGCCAAGGCGGTCGTCGCTCAGGCGCAGGAGTTTCACACCAGCGTCTGGGGCCATATGGGCCTCATCGGTCTTCAAGATCACCTCCTGACACCCGATTATGTCGGCTATGCGAAGACGGCGGTTGAAAGCCTTTATCCGGACAATGCGACCGTCGCGCGGCTCGCGCGCGAGCAGGGCGCGCTTGTCGGCTATGTGCATCCGTTCGATCCGCCGGCGCCGGACCCGGCGAAGGATGCAAAGCTCACCCATGCGCTTCCGGTCGACGTGGCGCTCGGTCTCGTCGACTATCTCGAGATCGTCGGCTTCAGCGATCACCGGACGACCGAAGCGATCTGGCATCGGCTGCTGAATTGCGGCTTCCGGATTCCGGCGGCCGGCGGCACCGATGCGATGACGAATTATGCGAGCCTGCGCGGACCGATCGGCCTTGACCGCACCTATATCGATCTCGGCGCGTCGGGGCCAGGATCGAGCCGGCGGCGATGACGCGCGCATGGCTTGACGCGCTGAAAGCGGGGAAGAGCTTTGCGACGAACAGCGCGCTCCTCGATTTCAAAGTCGATGGGCAGGGGCCAGGCGCCGACATCAAGCTCAAGAAAGGCGCGCACAAGCTCAAATTTTCCGCGTCGATGGCCTCGATCGCGGCGATTGACGCGCTGGACGTGATTGTCAACGGCGAAGTCGTCCAGCGACTGCCTGTCGCAACCGACGGTCGGAGCGCGAAGGGCGAGGGCGAAATCGTCGTCGAGCGATCCGGCTGGATCTCGCTTCGCGCGTCGAGCAAGGAAGCGTCGGCCGACATATTTGACCTTTATCCTTACGCTGTCACCTCGCCGGTCTATGTGACGGTCGGCGGCAAGGCGCAGCGCTCGCGCGAAGACGCTGACTATTTCATCGCGTGGATCGACCGGCTCTCCGCCTTCGCGCGCGAGAGCGCCGCGTTCAACACGGATGCGGAACGCGAGATAGTCCTCGATCATTTCGCAAAAGCGCGCCGCGCGTTCGAGCGGCGGCGTTGACCCTCATTCGCGCGGGCGACGAAATCGCTGACGCATTTTCAACTTATTGATTGCCGATTTTCGCAACGGAATCCGTGTCGTCGCGCGTTGAACCATCCGACGCTGACGGGGATTTTCGCCATCGAAAGGCGAAGGTCCGGCTCTTTGACAAGTGAATGAAGGATCGCCGCCGTGGTCGCTTTCGGCTGCCCGGCGAATTCAACGTGTGTACGCGACCCGAAAAACGAGCGGGGCTGCGGGCGCAACGTCGCAGCCATGGTTAATTGGGCGCCTTTTGGAGAGACGAAAGGCGCCTTTTGCGGCTGCGACCCGCATGAAGGGCCGAAAATAGAACAAGCGCGCCGGCGACGCGCCGGGCTAATTCGCGAGCGCGGCGTCGATTTCCTCACGCGCCGGTTTCTCGCGCCGCCGCGCGAGCGGAACGGCCTCGCGCATCTGTCCGGCGAAATGGCGCAGCAAGATCTCCTCGCGGCCGAGGGGCCCTGTCTTGAAGACCGACGAGCCCATGCCCGCCTGCACGCGCTCAATCAAGTCCTTGTCTTCGCGATTGACGTCGCGATTGATGCGGCCGTTGAGATAACGGGCGGCCTTCATCTCGCGGCGATCATCCGGCAGGGCGTAGGCGCATTCGCGGATGAGCGAGGTCGTCGGCGTCAGCGGAATGAACTGCATGAAGTCGACTTGATCGGGATAAACGTCGAACATCAGGTTCGGCCAGAGCTTGTAATAGGTCCAAAGGCGCTGGCGTTCCTCGGGCAAATGATCGACGTGCGGCAACACCTTGCAATAGGCGGCGTTCGACTTCGACGGCATCCGTCCGGTCTCGAGGTCGCCGTGGATCTTGAACGCCTCGCCGTCGATCTCCAGCCGATAGGTCGGGCCGATGAGGCCGTTCAATCCCCAATGCGCGACGGGTATGTGCAGCGCGTCGCAATAATTGTCGCAGCCGTTCTTCCAGTTCACGTCGCGCAGGCGGTTGCCGACCTTGCGCAGCGGCTTCATTTCCGCCGTCCGATAGACCGCAAGCTCCTTGGCGATCGGCGCCATATAGGCGTCGAGCGTCGGTCCGCCCGACTGAAAGCGGATGAAGACGAACCCCGCGAAGGAGGCGCATTCGATCGGAACGAGGCCGTGATCGGCGCGATCGAAATTCTCGTATTGTTCAAGATAGGGAACGCCGGAGAGCCGACCGTCAAGCTGATAGGTCCATGCGTGATAGGGGCAGACGATATTGCGGCCGCAATTTCCCTGCTCGCCGTCGAGGAGGCGCGCGGCGCGGTGACGGCAGACATTGTGGAAGGCGCGGATCGCGCCGTCCTTGCCGCGCACGACGAAGGCGATTTCGCCGAGCATCGAAAATGTCGAGTAGTCTCCGATCGCCGGCACGTCGCTTTCATGACAGACGAGATGCCAGGCGGGGAGGAACACCGCCCGCTTTTCAAGCGCCATGAAATCGGCGTCGTTATAGGTCCACGCGGGAAGACTGTGCGCGGCCTCGTCAGAGACGACGCGAAGTTTCGGCGTTTGCTGGTCGGCTTTGGTCATGGGCTTATTCTACGCCGCCGACGCGGATGGTGACAACCGCGCCGGAAGCAAGCCCGGCCGCAGCCTTCACGACATCGGCGCGGGTGACTGTTTCAAGACGCGCCGCCAGCGCGGCAGGCGTTTCCGGCGCGCCAACGGCGATGAAGTCATCGATGAGCGCCCTGGCGATTTCGGCGTTTGACTGCGCCGCGCTGATCTTGCGCCCGATCAAATGGCGCTTCGCTTCGGCGATTTCGGCGTCCGTCGGCGGCTCGGACGAAAGGCGGGCGATTTCGCTCTTCATGACGGTTCGAAGGGCGCCCTGCTTTCCCGGATCGACGCCGGCGGCGAGCGTGACGAGCCCGCCGCTGACGCCGGCGCGGTATCGCGCATCGATGTAATAGGCGAGGCCCTGACGGGAGACGGCTTCCTTGCCGAGGCGGCCTTCATAGCCGTGGCTGAGGACATAAAGCGCGATTTTGGTTGCGAGCGATTCTTTAAGACCCGCGGCAGGCGCCGTCGCCATGAAGCCGATCGCGGCCTGCGCCTTCGGTTCAGCAATCGTGATTTCAGCGTCCTTCGTCGCCGAATAAACCGGCGCATCTGGTTCGCTCTCATTGAAGCGAAAATCGAAATGGCGCTCGGCAAGGCTCTGCACGGCGCCGCGATCGACGTCGCCGCTGACGGCGTAAACGAAGGGCGTCCGCGAGGCCATCGCCGTCGTTGCAGCGGCCGCGAAAACTTCCTCAAGGCGCGTCATCGGATCGTTGCTCGATGGCGCAGCGGCGGGCAGCGGAACCGCTTTTTTGACGGCGGACGCAAGCGTTGAAAATGCGCTTTCGAGATCGTCACGCGCCGCACCGGTGACGAGGGAGGTCACGCCAAGGCTCGGCTCATCCGGAGAGCAGATGTCGCAGGCGAACCTCCGGCGAGCACGGCCGATACGGCGATGGTCGGCGAGAAGTCCGAACGCTGAAACAGGAGATGAGCGCCGCCCGGCGTCACCAGAACCTCGGGCGCGGGCGCTGCTGACGTCGCGCTCGCAGAGCCAGCGCGCGGTGACGGCGCCGCCGCCGGGTTGAATTCTTCGCTCGCCGGCGCGGCCTCACCGGGCGTCAGCCACGCGATCGTTCGCTGATCCTGACGAAGGTAGCGGCGGGCGGCTTCCGCGATCATTTGCGGCGTCACGGCCTTGACGTCCGCCTCAAGCGTCAGCAGCCGGTCGAAGGCGCCGATCCCGGCGAAATAGGCGAGCTGATGCGCGGCCTCTTCGGACGTATCAAGGTCGAAAGCGAAGGCGTCGCCGACCTTCTTGCGGGCGGCGGCGAGCGCGCCTTCGCCAACCGGTTTTGCCGCCAGCGCGTCAAAGGCGTTCTGAATGGTTCGTTCGACCGCGCTCTCGTCGGCGGTCGGCCCGGCCGATCCGGAAACGACGAAGGCGTAAGGCTCGGCGGTCGGAATGATCCAGCTGCGGACGTCTTTCGCCGCCCCCACGATCGGCGAAGCGTCGCCGACCGGCGTTCCCCAGTCATTCTGGTTGAAATTGACGCCGCTCGACTCGCCGATCAGCGCCTGCAGCACCAGAAAGACGGCAAAATCCGCACTCGATGCGGCCGGCGCCGGAAAGGCAATCTTGAAAAGCTTTTCGTCGGATGGCGCAGACAGGCGAACGCGTCGCTCGCCTGTGCGGGGCGTCTCCGCCGTCAGCGGATCGCGCGGCGAAATCTCTTTGCGAATCCCGCCAAGCCGTTTTGCGACCGCCTTGCGCGCGGCGACGCGATCGAAGTCGCCGACGAGCGCGATAACAGCGTTTTGCGGCGCGTAATGGCGTTCGTAGAATGTTTTCAGATCATCGAACCGGATCGCCTCGATGTCGCTCGCATAGCCGATAGTGTTATTGCGATAGGGATGCGTCAGGAAATGGGCGGCGATCAGCGCGTCGAACAGCGTTGAAATCGGGATCGTTGGCGTAGCCGTTCATTTCTGCGAGCACCGCGCCGCGCTCCGCCTCCACTTCGTCCTCGCGAAGATCGAGCCGTGGCCATGCGGTCCGCCTCGATGTCGAGCAGAAGATCGAGATTTTCTTTCGGCGTCGTCGCGAAATAGGTGGTGAGATCGATCCACGTATAGCCGTGCCACTCGCCGCCCGCCGCGTAGATCTCGCTGACAAGGCCCGTTTCGGGGAAATTTTTCGAGCCCCGAAAGGCCATGTGTTCGAAAAAATGCGCAAGACCGAGACGCCCGGAAGGGTCGTCCTTGGCGCCGGTTCGATAGACCGTCTGTATGCTGACGACTGGAAAAGTCTTGTCCTCGAGCAGGATCAGGGTCAATCCGTTGTCGAGCCGCTCGACTGAGGCGTCGGAAAGGTCGATCGCGGCGGCAGGCGATGTTTGGAATGCTGTCAATACGATCAGCCAGGCGCAGATTTCCCGTATTGAACGCACGCCGAATCCTCCATCGTAGAGCGGATGAAATCCGCCAGCTTCTTCCGTCGCAAGCGCGTTGGCGGATTTCATCCGCCCTACAAGCGCCGCAAGTCCTTCAAGATCTCTCGCGCGGCGTTGTGACCCGGCCAGCCGGTGACGCCGCCGCCGGGATGCGTCGACGACCCGCACATGAAGAGTCCCTTGATCGGGCTTCGATAGTCGGCGTGGCCAAGCATCGGCCGCGCGCTGAACAGCTGGTCTAGCCCAAGTTGCCCGTGAAAAATGTCGCCGCCGACAAGCGCGAGCTTTCGTTCAAGATCCAATGGCGAGAGGGCCATGCGGCCGACGATCGACGCGCGGAAATTCGGCGCGTAGGAGGTGATGGTGTCGATGACGACGTCAGCGGCTGCGTCGCGCGCATCGTCCCAGCTCTTTCCGTCCGGCAATTGCGGGGCGAAATACTGGCAGAAGAGGTTTGCGACATGCGCGCCCTTCGGCGCCAGCGTGTCGTCATAGACGCTTGGAATGTGCATCTCGATCGCCGGCGCGCGCGACCAGCCGAAGCGGCGCGCATCGGTGAACGCCGTGTCGATGTAATCGAGGCTCGGCGAAATGAGGATCGACGCCGAATGATGCCGCGCCACGCCCGTCGACGGCAATGACGTAAAGTTCGGCAGTTCGGAAAGGGCGACGTTCATGCGGAAGACGCCCGAGCCCGACCGCCAGCCCCGGATCCGTTCGACGAAGTCCGGCGGAAGCGCGTCGTTCGGAACAAGGCCGCCGAAGAGAAGCTGGGGGTGAATGTTCGACGCGACGGCGCGCGACGCGATCATCGCGCCGTCGGCGAGGACGACGCCCTGCGCGCGATCGTTCTTGACGATGACTTCCTTCACCGGCGCGTTGACGCGAATGTCGACGCCTGCTTCCCGGCATGCGCTCGCCATCGCCTGCGTGATCGCGCCCATGCCGCCGATCGCGTGGCCCCAGGCGCCCTTGACGCCGTTCGCCTCGCCGAAAACGTGGTGGAGGAGCACATAGGCTGAGCCCGGCGTGTAGGGGCTGCCGTAAAAGCCGGTGATGGCGTCGAAGCCGAGCATGCCTTTGAGGAGATCGCTCTCGAACCAATGGTCGAGAATGTCGCCGGCGCTCTTGCCGAAAAAATCGACGAGATCGCGCTGGCCTTCGAGGCCGAGTTTTCTGGTGTCGTTCGCAAGGCCGGCCGCCGCGATCATGTCGCGTATCCCCCCGCCGACATTGGGCGGCGTGACGCCGAGCATTTTGCGGAGGAGATCGACCAGCCGGTCGAGGCGTTCATGATAGGCGTCGTAGGCGACGGCGTCTTTCGTCGAGAGTTTCTCCAGCGTCGCGCGGTTTTCGGCAGCGTCGCGCCCTAAAAGGAGATGGCGCCCGTCCGGCGTCGGCGCGAAATACGCCATCGGCCTGATGACGACTTTGAGGCCGTGGCGCGCGAGGTCCATCTCCGCGATGACTTTGGGGGAGAGGAGACTAACCGCGTAGCTCGCGACCGAGTTGCTGAATCCCGGGTGAAATTCCTCCGTGATGCAGGCGCCGCCGACAATCTCGCGTCGCTCCAGCACACAGACCTTTTTCCCGGCGCGCGCGAGATAAAAGGCGCAGACGAGCCCGTTATGGCCTCCGCCGATGATGGCGACGTCATAGGTGTTCATAAGTCCAGAATTCCGCTCCCGCTCATCCCGGCGCAAGCCGGGATCCAATACCCCTGCGCGCCGGATGATGTCTTTTACTGGCGCGCCCGTTGGCGCGCGCTGGGTCCCGGCTTGCGCCGGGATGAGCGGCATGAACCGCTACTCCACAATCTCTCCGCCCTTCATCACGATCTTGTCGCCCGTCAGCACGGAAATGTCCGCCAGCGGATCGCCGTCGACCGCGATCATGTCAGCGAAGGCGCCGACGCGGATCGCGCCGACATCTTTCTCCCAGCCGAGAAGTTCCGCCGCCGACAGGGTGGCGGAGCGGATCGCCTGCATCGGCGTCATGCCGTATTTGACCATGTAGGGAAATTGCTTTGCATTGTCGCCATGCGGATAGACGCCGCTGTCCGTGCCGTAGGCGATCTTGACGCCCATCTTGACGGCCTTCCTGAACACCGCTCGCTGCGTCTCGGTCGTGTCGCGGTTCTTGCGCAGCGTTTCCTCGGGCCATCCGTCGCGCGTGCCGACCTCGTCGATATAGTCGCCATTGTAGATGTCGGCGACGAGGACGACGCCGCGCTTTTTCATCATCGACAGCGCTTCGTCGTCGAGGATCGATCCGTGCTCGATCGAGGCGACGCCGGCTCTGATGGCGTTCTTCGCGCCTTCCGCGCCGTGCGCGTGCGCGGTCACTTTCTTTCCGAATTTTCGCGCCTCCTCGACGATGGCGCGGAGTTCCGCTTCGGAAAGCTCGGGCAGGCCGGGCTCAGTGCCGACGGTGAGGACCGCGCCGGTCGCGATCGTTTTGAGGAAGTCGACATCGTGCTGCAAAAACTCGCGCGCTTTCGCTCGCGCGTCGTCGGCGCCCGGACTATTCCGCGCTCGAACGCCGCCGGGATCGTCACGTCGTCGGCAAGGCCGGTCAGCGCGCCGCCGCCGCCGGGGATGGTGAGATAGCCGCCGGCGACCGCCATGCGAGGTCCCTCGACATAGCCCTTGTTGATCGCATCGCGGAGCGCGACGTCGGTGAAGGCGCGATAGGCGCCGACGTCCCGAACGCTCGTGAAGCCCGCGCGCAAGGTCGCGCGCGCGTTCGCGGCGCCGATGAGCGCGTCCTCCGCCGCCGAAGAGAGCAGGGGATCGGCGACGCCCGCCGACTGGATGTCGCCGACGAGGTGCGAGTGCATGTCGATGAGGCCGGGGAGGACGGTCTTTGAAGACCAGTCGATCGTCTCCCCCTCCGGCGCCGACGCGTAAGCGCCGACCGCGGCGATGCGGCCGTCCTCGATCGTCACCAGCTGATCCGTCAGCACACGGCCGTTCACGACATCGACGAGCCGCCCGGCGCGGACATAGGTCGTCGCCGCGTCGGCATGGGTGGGAAGCGCCAGCGCTGCCAGCAAAGCGAGGAACCCACCTCTCCCAAGGGAGAGGTGAAGGTCCGTATACGCCTTATCGTCCGGACCGGGCAGGAAACCGAAGCGCATGCCGTCACTCCAATGAAACGGGCGGAATGGTCATCCCATTCCGCCCGCCAAGCAAGTCTTCCGCCCCTCAAATTGTTCTAGAAGTCCTGGCCGAAGCGCAGGCCGATCGTGCGCGGCTGCGCCGTGCCCTGATAGATGCCGTTATTCCCGCCGGGACCAGCAATACCGCAGGTGCCGATCGGGCATGCGACGAAGCTCAGAAGGTCCGGACGCTCGTCGAAGGCGTTGCTGACGAAGGCGACGAGATGCCACGCTTCCTGGCGAAGGCCGATCGAGAAGTCGGTGAGTACATAGCCTTCCTGATCGCCGACAATCGCCTGGTCGGCGACGAGGAGGTTCGACGGCGAGGCGCCCTGACCGGATACCGATCCTTGAATGTGGCCGGTCATCGCGCCGACCGGGAATTCGTAGCGAGCCGTAACGCTTCCCTTGAATTTCGGCACGACGGGAAGCGCCTGACCTTTCGGCGCTTCCGGCGCCGCGGTTTCGTCGCCGAGCGTCGCCGGATCGTCGACCGCGGCCGGACAGCCGGTGAACGGCGCTCCGTTGACGTTGAAGCCGCAGAAATTCTCGCTGAGTTCGGCGTCGATGACCGACATCGCGCCATTCAACGTAAATCGGTCGGTCGGGGCCCACGTCATGTCGGCTTCGAAGCCTAAAATGCGCGCGGAAGCGGCGTTTTGAACTTCGGTCAGACCGTTCAGGCCGAGGATCGGGAACTGGAAGTCGTTCCAGACCTGGTAGAAGGCGGCGCCGTTCAGAACGAACGTGTTTTCCGCCCACGCGGTCTTGAAGCCAAGTTCGTAGTTCACGAGCTTGTCTTCGAGATAAGGCGGAAGCGGCGTCCTGCGGTTCGCGCCGCCCGGCCGGAAGCCGGTCGAATACGTCGCGTAGACCATCTTCGCGTCGTCGAGATCGTAGGTTAGGCCGATCTTGTGCGTTTCGCCGGTGTTCTTGATCGTGCTGTCGAGGTTCGTGCAAGGCGTATCCGGAACGCTCGCCGGCGCGAAGCAAGCCGCTTCACCGGTCGAACCGGAAAAGCCGAGGCCATACCCGTTAAAGCCGATCAGCGAGTTGTTGTATTTGTAGCCGCGAACGCCGCCGATGAAGGTCAGCCGCTCGGTCAGGTCGTATTCAATTTCCGTGAACAGCGCCAGGTCGCGATCCGTGCGATGCTGTTCGGTAAGCCAGATCGTATCCGCGTGGCCAGGAACCTCCAGCGTATCGTTCAGATTACGGACGATGTACTGCTGGTGGATCTTGTGGCGCTGGTGGTTCTGGAAAAATCCAAGAACGAACCGGAATTGCCCTTCCTGATCGGAGATGCGGACTTCGTTCGAGTATTTCCCGTAGGAATCGTCGCCCTGATAGAACTGCGTCGGGTCGATGTTGTTGTAGAGGTTGTCGTAGAAATAGGAGGCGAAATTGTAGACGCCGGGTCCGTAAAGATCGTCCAACTGCTGATACAGGACATCGTAGTAATAGGCGTAGTCGGTGTAGTCCGTGTTCGAATCGATCTGACGGCGAAGATAGGACCCTGAGTATACGAAATCGAAATTGCCGATCTTGCCTTCAAGCGTCAGCGCCGCCTGGCCGAATTTGTCTTCATTGGTGTCCGGCTCGAAGCGCGCGACGTTTAGATCGCCCATGTCGGGGTCAAACACGTTGACGCCATGAGCTTCCGATTTCTGGCCGAGCAGCGAAGCAGTCACCGCCCATGTTTCGCTGAGGTCGACCTTGAGCGCGGCGCGCGCGCCGTAGGTTTCGATATCGTTGAAATTGTTTTCGACGAGCGCGGAGTTGTCCTTTGCAATCGGCGTGAGGCCCGGCCAATCCGGATCGATCGTGCCCGGGAAGATGCGGCCGCTCAACTCGTTGTCGATATAGCCGGCCTCTTTCTTGTAATAGCCGACAAGGCGGATCGCCGCGTTTTCGGCGACCGGCTGGTTCACGAAGCCTTCGAACTGATAGCCGACCTCGCCGTGCTGGATCGGCGTTCAGCTTCAAGATCATAGCCAGCCTCAAACTCGCTGGGGTCCGGCTTGTTGGTGATGATGCGAAGGACGCCTGACTGCGCGCAGGCGCCGAAGAGCGTTCCCTGAGGACCGGCGATGCCTTCGACGCGCTCGATGTCATAGATGTGCATCGGCAGGAAGCCGAGAATGGTCGTAACCGGCTGTTCGTCGAGATAGACGCCGACCTAGGGGAGGGACGCCGAGTGGTTGCCGTCGCCGCCGCTAGACGACGCCCCGGAAGTAGACGTTGGTCGAGTTCGGACCGGTCGACTGGAAGGTAAGGCTTGGGATGAATTTCGAATAGTCGTCGAAAGCAGAGACTTCGAGTTCCTCAAGCTTTTCGGTGCCGAAGGCCGTGATGCTGATTGGAACGTCCTGAAGGCTTTCGGCGCGTTTTTGCGCGGTGACGGTGATTTCGTCGACCTGCGCGAGCGCCGGCCCGGCGACCGTGAGCATCGAGGACGCAAGCAGCGCCGTCTTGATCGTTCCGCGCGTCTTCGAGGTGCAATCAGCCATGATGAAACACTCCCTTCCATGGGTTGCCCGCCCGAGCGGGCCGGACAAAATTCGCCCCTTGGGGAAAAGCTAACCCGTTCGCGAAATCCTCACAATCGCTGTGATCACGATCAGGGCTTTTGGCGGTAGGTGTGGCGTGGGGGCTTCACCCCGAAAACGCGCTCAGGGAACGCCCGGATACGCCTCAAGGATGTCGCCGAGGGCCGTCTTCATCGGGCCGAGAAAGGGCTCGTAATTCCGCCAATAATCGAGCCCTTCGGTGAAAATGGGCTTTCGAACCTGCTCGGAACTCGCGGTCCTGACGGGCCGGTCGGTCTCGTAGAACCGCAGGCAGGCGTCCTCAAAGGGGACGCCAATATGGCTGAGGAGCGCGCGCACCTCCGTCTCGAGGTTCTCGACGAGGCGCTCGTGAATGACGCGGTGCACAACGCCGGGCATCACTTCGTCAAAGCGCTTCATCAGCATGACGTAGTCGCAATAATACCGCGCGATCCGCTCCTGGCCGTACGAGAAACCTTGCCCCTTCGCGAAATGCTGTTTGAAGTTTGAAAAGCAGCACGCCATCGGGTGCCGGCGCGCATCGATGATTTTCGCGTTCGGCAAGATCAGGCGGATGAAGCCGACATGCTGGAAGTTGTTCGGCATCTTGTCGATGAAATAGGGCTTGTCTGTCCGGCGCTGAACCCGCGTTCGTTCAATGAACTCCTCGCCGAGCGCGCGAAGATCGTCGCCTGACAATTCGCCGAGAACTTCGGGATACCGACTCTTGTCGGCCGCCTTCGTCCTGGCGCCGAGCCGCTGCGCCATCGCGATGATGTCGGGAAGCTCCATCGTTCCCTCGATCATCGAATGGCTTGAAAGAATTTGTTCGATCAAGGTGGAGCCGGCGCGCGGCATGCCGAGAATGAAGATCGGGTCGGGCGCAGCGCATCCCTTGCTAGCGCGCGCAACGAAAAATTCGCTTGTGAAGATCGCTTTCGCCGAGGCGAGCCGATCAGACAGCGCGTCTTCATCGTAACCGATCTGCGATTGACGAAGTGTGTTTCCCTGTTCGTAGTGCGCGAACGACTCTTCGAACGCCTCGATGTCTTCAAGGGCTTTGCCGAGCGCGAAGTGAAGATGCAGGCGATCGTCCTCGTTGAGATCGCCGCGCTGCAACTCCGCGCGCATGGCTTCAATATCGTCGCTTGAAAATTTGACGGTCTTGAGATTGGCGAGGCTCCAATAGGCTTCGCCGAGCGAGGGTTGCAGCGCGATCGACCGGCGATAGGCGTCGATCGCGTCCGCCTGTTTGCCGACCGTTTTCAGCGCATGGCCGAAACTCATCCATGACCGCGGCTGCTTCGGATGATCCTTCAGGAGCGACGTGTAGCTTTTGATCGCCCTGTCATAATCGCCGACGCGCACGAGCGCGGCGCAATAGAGCGTCCTGTATCCTGGATCCTTGGGACTGACCTTGAGCAGGGTTTCGGATTCGGCGACCGCCTGGTCCGCCTTGCCCTGCCTCAGTTGCACGATCGCAAGATTGTGCCGCGCCGCACGGAAGTCCGGCGCGAGTTCGACGCAACGTTGCAGCAGATTCTCGGCGTCCTGATAGCGGCCAATGCGCGCCGCGAGTTCGGCAAGCATGCGGATCGCGGCGACGTCGGTCGGCGCACGCATGAGATAGGATTTGAGCTGGCGTTCGGCGACGCCCAGGCGATTTTCGTTGAGCGCCTTGCCCGCCTGCAGAAGTTCCGGGTCTTTCGCGGACGCGGTCACGTGGTTGGCGAAGGCGCGCCCGGCGGCGTCTTCATCGCCAGCGCGCAAAAGCTCGTCGGCGAGCGCGCGCCAGGCGTTGATGAAATCGGCCTTCAGATTGAGCGCATGCGCGACAGAATTCATCGCGCGCCGGCTTTCGCCGGCCGCGGCTTCAGCGAGCCCTCTTTCCAGCAGCGCTTCGGCGGCAAAAGGCGAGAGTTTCAACGCTCGTTCAAGCGCCGAGATCGCGGCGGCGGGATCGCCGAGCCGGCGTTTCGCCGCGCCGAGTAAAAACAGCGCCTGCGCATTAGCGGGAAAAACCCTGACGATCTCCGTCGCCTGTTCAGCCGCGAGCGATGGGTCCTGCGACAGCAGGCTGAATTCCATGCGCGAGCGCGACGGCGAGCGTTCCGTGCGGATCGTCGTTTCTGCCGTCGCTTTCGCTCATGCTGGCGGTCCAGATCAGCCGAGCTTTGCCGCCGCAGCGTCGAGCGCTTCGCCGAAGCGGGTCGTTACGGATTTCAGCTCGTCGTCCGAGATAATGAGCGGCGGACAGAACGCAACAGTGTCGCCGAGCGCGCGCACGAGAACGCCGCGCGCCTTCATTTCTTCCTGAACGATCGCGCCGGCGCCTTTTGAGGGGTCGAACGGTTTTTTCGTCGCGCGATCAGCCGCGAGTTCGACGCCGGCGATCATGCCGACGCCGCGCACCTCGCCGACGATCGGATGATCGGCATAGGCGCGAAGGCCTTTTTGCAGGGCGGGCGAAGCGGCTTTCGCCATCGCGACGATGTTGCGTTCTTCGTAAATCTTCAGCGTTTCAACCGCGACGGCGGCGGCGACCGGGTGCCCTGAATAGGTGAAGCCATGGCCGAAAAGCGTAATCTTGCGGCTCTGGTCGACCATCGCTTCGAACACGCGCTCGCTGATCATCAAGGCGGCGATCGGGATATAGGACGCCGACAGCGCCTTGGCGCATGTCATCATGTCCGGCGAAAGATCGTAAGTTTGCGATCCCCACATTTCGCCGGTGCGCGCGAAGCCGCAGATCACCTCGTCGGCGATGAAGAGAATGTCGTATTTCCTGCAAATCGCCTGCACGCGCTTGAAATAGCCCTGAGGCGGCGGAATGACACCGCCGGCGCCCTGCAGCGGCTCCGCGAAAAATCCGCCGACCGTTTCGGGGCCCTCGCGCAAGATGATCTCTTCGAGTTCCGTCGCCATGCGCTCGGCGAAGGCACTTTCGCTTTCGCCGGCGCGGCCGAATTTCCAGTAATGCGGGCAGGGCGCGCGGACGACGCGAGCGATCGGGAGGTCAAATTCGCGCTGCATGCGTTCAAGCCCGGTGAGGCTCGCCGACGCGATCGTCGATCCGTGATAGGCTTTCTCGCGCGCGATGATTTTTTTCTTTTCCGGGCGGCCCAGCGCATTCTGGAAATACCAGACGAGCTTCATCGCGGTGTCGACCGCTTCCGATCCCGAATTGCAAAAGAGCGTTCGGCTGACGCATTTCGGTGCTATCGCGATCAGGCGCTCGGCAAGTTCGATCAGCACGGGACTGGACCGCCCCGCAAATGTCGATGAGTAGGGTAGCTCGAGCATCTGCTTGTAAGCGGCTTCAGCGAGGCGTTTCTCGGAGAAGCCGAGCGACGCTGACCACAGACCCGCCATGGCGTCGATATAGCGCTTGCCCTGATCGTCGATCACGCTGACGCCGTCGCCTTTCGTGATGATGAAAGGCCCATTTTTCAAATGCGCGTCGAGATTGGTCTGGGCGTGGACATGATAGGCGATGTCGCGCGCGGCGTCGGAATTGACGGGTGTCCGGCCGGAAGTGTCGGTTTTCATGGCTCTTACCTGCAAGCGGGGCGTTCGGGCGACCTTATCCGCGTTCCGTCCGGCGTCCGCAACCACCGCCGGTCGCCGCTGGTCTTGCGCGACGGCGGCGATTGCTGCCAGCCTCCGCCGTCACGCTGAGGTCGATTTGCCGCGTCTTTCCGTCATCATCGTCAATTTCAATTCGGGCGCCCGCCTTGCGCGGTGCCTCGACCATCTGTCGCGTCAGTCCTTCACCGACTTTGAAACGATCGTCGTCGATAACGGGTCAAAGGACGCGTCGATCGAGCAGGCGAGAAGAAACGGAGCGGCGGCGCAGTTTGACCTCGCCGGCGCCAATCTCGGTTTTGCCGCGGCGAACAACCGGGCGGCGAAATCGGCAATGGGAGAATGGCTCGTCTTCCTGAACCCCGACGCCTACGCGGACCCGGACTGGCTCGAGCAGCTCGTCGCAGCGAGCGAGCGCTATCCCTGGGCCGACGCGTTCGGCTCGACCCAGCTCGACGCCGCCGATCCGACGAGGATCGACGGGGCGGGCGACGTCTTTCACATCGCCGGCATCGCCTATCGCGGCTGTCACGGCTGGCCGGTCGAAAAATTGCCGCCGGAAGGCGAATGCTTCTCGCCCTGCGCCGCAGCGGCGATGTATCGCAAATCGGTTTTCACCGACCTTGGCGGCTTCGACGAACGCTTCTTTTGTTATGGAGAAGATGTGGATCTCGGTTTCCGGCTGCGCCTTCGCGGCGGCCGCGCCGTGCAGGTGCGAAACGCGCGCGTGCTGCACGAAGGGTCAGGCGTTACAGGCCGGCACAGCGACTTCACCGTTTATCATGGGCACAGAAACCGCATTTGGCTGACGTATAAGAACTTGCCGCCAGCGCTTTATTGGGGCGGTTTGCCCTTGCGCGCGCTCGTTGACGTCATGCTGCTGGCGCAGTGCTTCCTGTACGGACGTGGCGGGACATATCTAAGGGCTTGGCGCGACGGCGTCGGCGGTCTTCGCGATCTTCGCGGTGATCGCCGTGGCCTCCGGATGTCGAGACGAATTTCGACGACTGCGCTGTCGCGAATTTTAGCATGGTCGCCAAATCTCCTTGCGACACGCGGCGTCCCCAATAGAGGGTGGCGCATCACGTCCGACGAAGGGAACGCGCCGCACCGATGACGGCGCAGCTGCATTTTTTGCGGCCGCGCCGTCTGCCTATCGCAGAGAAATTCCCGGCGGCTTCAAGTGAAAGTGAAATCGTCCGCGACGAGCGCGGATAGCGTCACCCCGATGAGCGTGATGGTGTTGCCGGCGCTTAAGGTGATGACGACATCGGCACCCTGCTGCGCAGACGCCGCGATCACCTCGCTAAAGGTGTCAAAGCTCGCGCCCAGCCCAACGAGCCGGATGATGTCTGCGACGCCCGCGCCAGCCGTGAATCCTTCAATCCGATCAACGCCGTTGGTCGTGGTGAATTCGAACGTGTCGCTGCCGGCGCCGCCGAATAGCGTGTCGTTTCCGTTCCCTCCGATCAAAGTGTCGTTACCGCCCAGCCCATTCAGGTAATCTGTTCCGTCCCCGCCGTCGAGGCGGTTCGCGTCGGCTTCCGATCCGAACAGCAGATCGTTGCGCGCGCCGCCGACAACATGTTCGACGCCGGTCAGGACGTCGCCCTGCGCGATGTTGTTCTGACCGGTTCCGTTCCATAGCCGGATTGTCACGCCGCCGGTCGCATCGGAGTAATCCGCCGTATCGATGCCGGCGCCGCCGGCAATCGTATCCGCGCCGGCGCCGCCTTGCAGGGAATCATCGCCTGACAGGCCGTTCAGGTAATCATTGCCGGCAAGCCCAAGGAGCGCATTGCCGGCGGAATCTGCGCCGATCAAGGCGTCGCCGTGCGCTGAACCTATAACATTTTCGATGAGCGCGAGACGGTCGCCGGTCGCAACATAGCCTGATCCCGTGCCATTCCAAAGTCGTATGGTTACTGGTCCGACTGCATCAGCATACGTCGCCGTGTCCGCGCCGTCGCCTCCGTTGAGGCTGTCGGCTCCCGCGCCGCCTTGGACCGTGTCGTTTCCGCTGTCGCCCGTTAGAGTGTCATTTCCAGAGAGGCCGTTGAGATAATCAGAACTTTCCGCACCCGATAACCGATTATTAACGCTGTCAGACCCGATAATCACATCGTTGCCAAATGATCCGACAACATTTTCAATCGAGTTCAGCACATCCCCGGCTGCGATGCCGCCAGAACCGGTGCCGTTCCAAAGCCTGATCGTTACGCCCGCCACGCCATCGGAATAGACCGCCGTATCGACGCCGATCCCGCCCCTGAGCGTGTCAGCGCCAGCGCCGCCTTGAAGCGAATCGCGCCGCTCTCCAAAGAGAGCGTCACGGCCGGTCCCGCCGGATAGCGCGTCGTTATCGGCGCCGCCAAGTATCAGATCATCGCCAAAATCGCCATGAATGAAGTCGTTATTCGCACCGCCGTTAAGCGTATCGTTGCCATCCCTGCCAAAGAGCGAATCGTCGCCCGCACCGCCGCCGATCGAGTCGCCGCCGACATTGCCGGCAAGGCTGTCGTCAAATGACGAGCCAGGCGTCACGCCGCCGGCCGGGTTCATCATCCGGATGTTATCGCCGTCGACAAACAGATGAGCGGCCGTGGCGTTCTTGAGCGTGATCGTCGCGCCGGTCGGCACATAAGTTATTACTGCGTCCGAGCCATTCTGCACGAACGTGACGATTGAGATGCTGAAAATCGACGTGTCGAAAGAAAGTTCATCTTCCACCGCGAAATCGTTGATCACGTCGGCGCCAAATGCAGTTCCGACGTAATCGAATTTGTCCGGTCCGGCGCCGCCTGTCATCGTATCCGCGCCATCTCCGCCTACGATCTTGTCCGCGCCATCGCCGCCGGAAATGAGGTCGTCGCCATCGCCGCCGTCGATCCGGTCCTGGCCGGCGCCGCCATCAAGATTGTCGCTCGCTTCTGCTCCCTTCAGCGTGTCATCTCCCACGCCGCCGGTAATTGTGTCCGCCCCGTCCCGGCCATTGAGAAAGTCGTTGCCGCCGGCGCCGTCGATCGATTCCGGCGCTGAAGTTCCGTTCAGCGCGTCATTTCCGGCGCCGCCTGCAAGTCCGCCGCCTGTGATGAAATAAATCTCGCCTCCGCCAATCACGATGTTCGCCGTCAAGACCCCGACAAGCGTGATGGTCGAGCTGTTGACTGAGTTCGAGAGAACGGTATTGGCGCCCTGCTGCTGCAAGACCCAGTTTGCGTCGGTGAAGTTTGAATCCTCAAAATCGATGACGTCTCCGACGCCGAAGTCGACGATCAAATCGTTCCCGAAAGCGTCATCGTCGATGTCAAACGTGTCGCCGCCGCCGCCGCCGGCGACGGTGTCATTGCCGAGGCCGCCGTCGATCCTATCTGCGCCATCGCCGCCGTTGATGACATCTTCGCCCGCATCGCCGCTTAGATCATCGTCGTTTTCCGCGCCAATAATCGTGTCGTTGCCGTCGTCGCCGGCAATCCTGTCGTTGCCGTCCCCTCCATTGATGACGTCGTTACCGCCGTTACCGCCAAGGAGGTCATCGCCAGCCCCGCCGACGACCGTGTCCGAGCCGTCACCGCCCCGAATTGTGTCGTCGCCGACCAGCCCATCGAAAAATTCCGCTGTTGATGTCCCATCGAGTACGTCGCTATTAATCGTGCCCGTCACCATTCACCTGATTCCTTGCGCTGACCGTTTGGAGATGCCCTGCCGCAGGGCCTCCCTTAACACCAAAAAGCAGGAGCTTCTCAAGCAATTTTACGACCGTCTGGGGCGTTGCTGGCGGAATGAGAAGAATGTGAATGGGAAGGCGATGGCTGCCTCCCCTATGAATTGCCGAATGACCGCATCTCCGCCTCCCGCATCCAGTCGAGCGCCCGCATCGACAGCCTATCTCGACGGGCGCAATTCCCGCGGCGCCAGCCGCTTCGCCGACCCATTTCAGGGCTCGCCCCGGCCGATGAGATTGGATAAGAGCGCGCGCGGCGACCTGACGCCGATGGCGCTGTACGAAACAAGCACGGCATCACAGCGCTGCTTCATTATCTCTAGCGAGCGATACCGACCACAATCGTACAGGTCCGATCATTCACGCAGATTGCGGCCTGAACAGAGTGAGCAACGCTGACAAATGCAGAACGCACGCTTTTCAATATCAGTCCCCGTCGGCGCCTATCACGAGCTGCTCCCTACCTGTTTTGCGAGCCTCGCGTGCCAGCGGGAGTTTTGCGCTGTCAGCTTGCTTGACGCTTCGAGCGACGAACGAGTGAGAAGCCTTGCTGATCGATTTGATTTTCTGTTCGCCTATCGCCGACATGGCCCTGACAAGGGCCAAGCCGATGCGATTGTTGAGGGATGGCGCAACGCCCCCGGCGAAATACTGGGTTGGCTCAACGCCGACGATTTCCTTTACCCCGACGCCTTCGGCCTTGCGCTCGGCGAGTTCGTCGAGAATCCGGCGATCGACGTCGTCAATGCGCACAGCGCGATCTGCGATCGGGCCGGGCGCATGACTGGTTACCATTGGGCGGTGGAGCCGGGAGGCGAAGCGTTGCGATCTGGCTGCGTGATTTCTCAGCCATCCTGCTTTTTTAAAAGGGCCGCTTGCGACGCTGCAGGCGGCCTCGACGCCTCTCTCCATTATACGATGGACTGGGACCTTTGGTTGCGCTTGCTCGATGCCGGCGCAAAATTCGGATTTGTCGATGAGCCTCTCTCAACCGTGTATTGGGGCGAAGGAACGAAGACGACGGATTTCGGCCCGGAGCGTCGACGCGAACTTGAGCGCTTGATTTCTCGGTACACGCCCCCTGTGGGCCGAGCCAAAGCGCGCCGCGGATTCGCAATTCGCTCGGCTCTGGATCAATTGCCTTCGCCGCTCGTCAAGCGGGTGATCGAACGGCGGCTTCGTCGCCGGCAGCCATTCGTTCTCGGAGTGGGTCCCAACGGCGCGCTCGGCGGGCATGTGACCCTAAAGTGGATGCATTTTGACCCGGCTCCGCGTCGATCGCTTAAAATAACTCTTGATCGCGCAAGGCAAGTGACATGCGATGCGCATGGCGCGCACAATATCTCGCGCGAGGAGAATGCTTTGCTGATTGAGTTCCATGAACCAGTTCCGCCGGCGACGAAGGTCACGGTTCATCTAAATGTGGCGCCTGGATCCGCCGCTCGGCTTGTCGCCTGCGAATGGATGTAGGTTCCAGTCAGGCGATGCTGGCGATCGGCGGTTTCACCACGCGATAGACACAAGTTCTCCAACTCGTCCCGACATGCGCAACGTTTTCTCGCCGAGACACTTCTTCATCCACAAATCGAGTGACATCGGGCCAATCGGGCGAACCGTAATCGTCGATGACGATAAAGCCTCCGAGCCGGACGAAGGGCGAATAGTTCTCGAAATCGGTCTTTACGCCCGCATATGAGTGATCGCCGTCGATGACGAGGACGTCATACTGGCGAAGGCCGGCTTCTCTGATCGCCTCTACGTCCGTGCTGAGCCGCTTGATCAGCGTCAGATTGCTTCGTGCGACGCCGGCCCGATCCAGGTTCCGAAGCAGCGTCGCCTCGTTGATCGGCTGGCCGGTGAGCACGTCCTTTTGGGCTGAATCGTAATATCCATCCAAGGGATCGAGCAGCGTCAAATGCACCTTTTCGAAATGAGGCGCCAAGGAATCATGCATGATCGCCGCGCCGATGCCGAACAACGTGCCAATCTCGAGAATTGATAATTCGCGGCTCTTGACGCCGAGGCACACCGTGGTGCGCAGGAGTACGTCTTCAATAGAAGTCGCCAGCCGACCCTCCAGCATCGCCTCCACCTGGCAGGCGCGTGTCGCCATGTATCCTAGCAGCTGAGAATTCACGTTGACGGAGAGGCGCTTGCGCCAGTCACGCACGAATTCTTCGACATGGGCCGCTGAAAGCCGTCGGTTAAATCGCTGATAAAGGGCTGCATTGTTCGCAGGCGTCATGCGGGCGAGTTCGATTGCGGACTTTGACAGCGCTTCCGAAGCGGCAGCTTTCGCTTCAAGCCGCGCGTTCACCTCTTCGAGACCGCCATACCGCTGATTGAAGACGGCGATCTCGGATCGAATCGACTGCAATTCTTTTCTGAGCTTTTCATCTTCGCCGCCGACCCGATCGTCGAGCTTTCTCAGCGTCAGGCTAAACGCCGCAACGTTCTTCGACAGATCGCCATACGACGCCTTGGTCGCGGCGATTTCCGCCTGGAGCGCCAAATTCGCCGCTTGCGCGGACTTTGCGGCTCTTTCGGTTGCGGCAATCCGCTTGTCTCTGGAATAGACCATTTCCTGAAGGCCCAAATTTTCGGATGCGAAGCGCTCGGCGACCGCCTGAATCCGAAACGCGATGTATAGAAAAACCGCGAGGAGTGCGGTGGCCGCCAAAGCGCCCCAAATCGTCCAGCGCGCCGAAGGCTCCGTCACTGCGAAACCCGCCAGCGCCCATGCGACCGCAAGAACAGATGCCGGCGCAGTCCACACGCGCCTCGCCCAAAAATGGCTCAACGCGCGCTTAAAGAATCTCAACGTGGCGTAGATCCGGGGAGAGGTCAGGTGAAGCTTTGAGGCAAGCGCCGCATAGGCCGGCGCCGGGACCTCGTGTCGGTCAGGGTTCGTGCCTGTCGTCGTGCTGGACTGATTTTTCATTTTCTTCATCCGAGCAAGGGCGCCGGCGCCTACCCGCTGCGTTGAGGCGGGCGGCTTATCCGCGCTTTGCCCGGCGGCGTCAACAATATCCGCCGACAGCCGCCTCAACTGTTCAAAGAAGGCTCCTGTCACCCTCGAAATTCCCGGGTCGTCGCGAAAAGCAAGGAGCGCTTGACGGAAATCGGCGCCTGCTAGCTGGGGCGAATAAGGCGCCGCTTTCAACCAAACCCCGCTCTCGGCGCTGGGCGCCTCAGCGCGCCACTGGCTAAGGTAAATCGTGTATCCTTTTGCGCGAAGTAAATCGGCGGCATCGCGCAGATGCGGGAAAGGCGGCTCGCTCTGACCGCTTGCATCCGGGCCTGCGACTATGGCGGCTGGCTGAACGCTGCGCCATGGAATATTTCGAAGCGCCTCGTTCCCGGCGCCGCCAATGCTTATTCTGACTGCAAACACCTGATTATCGCCGCCAGCCCATAGTGGGTGACCGGACACGCCGACTGCTTGCTGAGCGTCGCGTATCGGCAAGAAGAGATAGGTCCAACCCAATGCGGAAACCGACTCTCGGCGCTTGCTCTGGGAGCCGCCGATTTCAACAAAAGTCTTTTCGCCGCTTGGCGCGCCGTCGATCAACGAAATAGCGACGAGGCTCTCATCGGGACGCGCATTTGCGATGGCAGGCAGCGACAGCTGGTGCGGCGCCGTCGCGACGCTAGCGAGGGCGTCACCGAGAATGGTCCTGCGATCGGCGATGTCAAAGCCTTCAAATGCAATCTTGCGCGCCTTTGCTGCGAGTTGCGCGCCATGATCCGTCGAATTCGCCAGACTCCAGATCGAATCGATGATTTGGTCGACGTTCGGCTCGCGGACTCTGATGGAGCAGTCCAGCCTGTCGAGCGTTGCGAGGGTTTCAATTTCGCTTGGGCCGACGGCGATCAGGGGAGCGCCGCTGGCGAGGCATTCAGGCAGCTTGTTTGCAAGGGAATAACGCACATAATCGATAGAAGCCGCGTCAAAATTATAGGCGATCACCAAAGCGTCGGCGTTCGCGAGCCAGGATCGGTATTCCTCCGGCGGCATATTGCCGACGACCATGTGCGCGTGCCGGAATTTCGCGAACGCCGACTGGGTCAGGTCGCGCCACATTTGACGGGTTTTGATCTCGAATGAAACATCGAGTCCCTGCTGCGCGCATTTCTCCACCGCTTCCGCGACCAAATGGAGCGAATGCAGCGTCATGTTGTCGGCCAGCGATCCCGCATATCGGATACGGAATGCGCCCGATGGCGGCCTTCTCCATATTCCGCCAGTGCGATGGATCGATCCCGTTCGCGACCGCGAGAAACGATGCGCCATATCGCTCGCCGAACGCTTTTGACATCGACTCAGATATCGACAATCGACAGCCGGCTTTGGCCAACAGCCGTCTCCAGTCGGCGTCGAGCGTTGCAAACTGCGCCGGGTCTCGCGCACCGAGCGAACTCGGCCAGTCGTCCATGATCCAGACGGCGAGAGGAATGTCTGCGGCGTCAATGACACTTAACGCGACGTCATGAAGCAAACCGGTATCGGGAACCGGCCGATACATCACGACATCCGGCGCAAAGGCGCCGATTTCGGCCCAAAGCGCCGGCGAGATCGTCTCCAGCCCGCCGCGTAGCCTTAGCTTCAACGCCGGCGCGCCTCAACGCGACGGCGTCATGGCCGGACCACGCCACCTGCATGATCCGGTCGGAAGGCCACTGCGCAAAGAGATTGGCCTTGATCTCGCCGGTTGCGGTCCCGTCGCCGATCTGGGTGTGATCGAAGATGAGCGTTCGCGGAAGTTGCCGAATTCCCGGCGACTTTGGCGACGCGCGCGACTGCGACGCCTCCGAACTCAGCGATCCCCGCCTGAAAACCTCAAGCCGTCCGCCGACTGTGCAGTTCACTATTTCACGCCCGTCGGCCTCGAAGGCCGCTCGGCGAGCTTGTACATCGCCTCCATGTTGTCGGTATCGGCAGCCTGCCAGACCTTCCCCTTGAAGTATGTAGGGTCGAAGTGATTTGGGTCGTCTTCGGTCTGATTGATCAGATCGCCTTCAACGGATTTCGGTTGGACATAGGAGTGGTCAAACCCCGTGAGCAGCACTTTGCGATACCCGATCGAATAGGCGATCTGCATCGCGAAAAACGAAACCGTCGATCGCCAACTCACATTCTTTCGGAAATCAACACTGAATTCCGGGACGCCGACAGACCTGAGGTAACAAGTGTTTGCGGTCGGCGTCAGACAGTAGGCCAGCCAATACGGAAAGAACTTCAGTTGGCGATCAACCAGGTTGAAGCGCGCAGGCTCCTGCTCGGCGACGAGATAATTTGTGACGCAAAGGTAGCGGGCGATTTTCGCCAACGTCTTGTCGAGATATGCGTAATTGGTGACGAACGTATCGACGCCGGACAAATCGTCGAGATCAGCCAGCTTCAGGCTCGGGCCGTTTCCAATGATCGCGCAGGTGTCGCCGCGCCGTTCCGCCCGCAACTTTTCAACCAGCGCGTCCGATCGTGAAAGCTCCGCGTTCAGCCATCTCTTGTCAAACGCCCAGCGTCTTGGTCCGACTGTGTAGCTTTGCGCGCCCGGGACATTCGCCACATCGATCGGAATCGGCTTCGCGTAATCGAGCGCGCTCGGCGCTCGGCGTTCAGCGAAATCGCTGAAGGTCGTCTGATGCAATCGCGCATCTGACGACTGTTTAAGTTTGAGGACTGTCTCGTAATCGCCGTTGACCAGCGCATTCAGCTCGACTGCGCGCGCGACGACGTCGCCGTAGGAGCGATCGAGTTTTCCCGCTTCTTTCAATATGCCGTCATGCTCGTTGATCTCGAAGTCAGCCAGGCGTCGAAGCCACTCTTGGTGGGTGAACCCGTAGTGTTTGCGTGTCATATGAACGACCTCGCGCAGACTGTCGCCTCGCAGCCCAAACGTCTTGTTTTCCGAATAATAACGGGCCTTGGCCAGCTTGCGGCGAAGTCTTGCGAAGCGCGCGCCTGCGAGTTGCGCCCTGATCCAGTATTCGTAGTCCATGCAGAATCGCAAATCGCGATCCACGGGCCCGATCCTGTCGATCAGTTTCTTGGAAATGAAGGTCGCGGGTTGGAGGATGCCGACTTCTTTGGCCAGCCGCCAGCGCAATTCATCCGTATCGTCAACGACGTAGGCTGGCCGAAGGTATTTTCCCTCACGGTCGACATAGTCGCCATCGCCGACCACGATGTCCGGGGCGTCCGGGGCTGCGAATTGCGCAGCGACCTCCGCGAAAACGCAGTCGTCGAAATATTCGTCGTCGGAGTTGATCCACGCGATAACGTCGCCGTTGGCCTCGATCATCCCGCGCGCGACGGCGTCCGCCTGTCCTTGGTCAGGCTCTGCGACCAGCGTCACATGAGCGAATGCGCCTGCGATGTCCCGACTTGCGTCCGTCGATCCCGGATCAAAGACAAGGTGTTCGACCGGCGCGTAGGTCTGCCGGGCGACGCTCTCCAATGTCTTCGGCAGAAACTCGGCTTGATTGTAAGACGGAGTAATGACGGATATGCGCAACGAGCTCATCCGCTACCGTTTTCGCGCACCAGCGAGAATCGACGCGCTCTGGGCCCGCTGGCGCAGACCGATCAAATTCGGCGCGATCTTTCCCCAATTATACATCACATCATCCGGATTCGTCGCGACGTCGCACGAGAAATCGCAGCGGCGCTTCATTCACATCGCCGATCGGCGCCAGCGCTGGATGGGACATCCATGATCGATAGGCGTCGAATCGTTCGCGCCAATAGGCGCTTGGTTCATCTTCTATATAAATGTCGATCGCGTGGAGCCAAAGCCCGCCGGATTTCAGGATTCGAAGTCCATCATCGAGGAAGGCGCTCAGCCCCGGAGTCGGTACGTGCTCGACGACCGAAACTGAGAACACAACGTCAAAGAAATCCTCTTTGAGGAGCGGCGATTTCTCACCGAGGAAAACGAGGACGTTTGTCACGTTGTCGATCTTGATTTCCGCTCCTGGGCCGCCGTCGGCGCCTTCGAATTTCTCTATGTTGAAACAACGATTGTTTCGCGAAAGCTTCGCGAGCAGTCGTGAGTCTCCGCCGCCGGCTTCGGCGATCGTCATGCCGTTCAGGTCTTTGACAGCGTCATAAATCGCAAGATCCTGGATCGATTTCAGGTGAAAGCGGCTGGTTTTTCCGATCTCGCGATCAAGGTTTTTCTCCCACGAGCGCCAGAGGAATGGTTTCCGGATCAGGTCAAACATCGAAGACATCCATTATTGACGCTCCGTCGCTACGGCGCCGGGCAGAAGCGGAGGAATGAACGATCATGCGCGTGAACAACTCCAAAGGTTAGCCAAATTTCGCGAAAATTCCATGCCACAAGCCGCGGCGAATCCAAATTTTGCTCTTGGCTCCGCCCTCGCCAAGCAGTCGCTCCAGTCCCTCAGACGAGAAATGGGTGACGTGGACGTCGTTGTCGAACAACCAGGTTCCGGCCTCGTAGGGGTCGGCCTTCTGCAGCATCGGCCATTGACCTCGATCGACAAGGGGCACGCTGACAAAGAGAGTTGCGCCGGTCGCGCGCGCCGCATCGCAAAGCGCAAACACCAGCGGCCGCGGAGCGTCAAGATGTTCCAATGTCGATATGGACAGGATCAACGAAGCATCCGGCGGTGTCAGGGCCGCGCGCCAGATCTCGGCCCGCAGGTCCAGTCCGAAATGGGATTTTCCATAATCAACGGCTTGTCGATTTACGTCATATCCAACCACGCGCGCGCCGGACTTTGCGGCGACGTCGAGGAGGACGCCGATGCCGCAGCCAATCTCCATAACGAAACCGCAATCGGCGCCGAGGGACTTGAGTTCGGAAAACAGCTGCTGTCCCGCGTTACGGTTCCGATCGGCGACGCCGATCCCCCATTCGAGATCGCGCGCAAGCTGCGCATCGTCTTCTCTATAGCCGCTGCTGCACCAGAAGGAGGCGCAGTCCATGCAGAAATACAGCGGGACTAGTCGTTTCGTCCGTCGTGTCAGCACGCTGCGAACGAAGCTCGTATAATCGGAAGCGCAAACCGGGCAGTTTCCCGCACGCAGATCGGCGGGCGGAAATACGATATGGTCAATATCCGGCCGATTCACCAGCAAGTCCCAATGATGATTAGGTCGTTGCGACCCCGCTTTCGCGATAACTCAAATTCGGCGGCGCCTCAATTGGAGCGGGGTTCGGCTTGCAATTGGCCGCACCGCCAGTCCATAAGGCCGTCCGAACCGCAAGCGCGGAAACGGGGTGTCCATCGGGGACGAGTTCGATGCAGGGCAAAACGGCCTTAATTACCGGGGTCACGGGACAAGACGGCGCATATCTCTCAAGGCTGTTGCTCGACAAGGGTTACGTCGTCCACGGCGTCAAGAGGCGGTCATCATCCTTCAATTCGGCGCGAATTGACGACCTTTACCTCGACCCGCACGAACACCAGACCCAATTTTTTCTTCATTATGGCGACATGACGGATTTGACGAACCTGATCCGTCTCGTGCAGGAGACCCGGCCGGACGAAATCTATAATCTTGCTGCGCAAAGCCACGTGCAAGTCAGTTTTGAGACCCCGGAATATACGGCGAACGCCGACGCTATCGGCGCGCTTCGCCTGCTCGAGGCGGTGCGAATTTTGGGACTCGAGAGCGCCGTTCGCTTTTATCAGGCCTCGACCTCCGAGCTTTACGGCAAGGTTCAGGAAATTCCGCAAACGGAAAAGACGCCGTTTTACCCGCGCAGCCCCTACGCGGTGGCGAAGCTTTATGCCTACTGGATGACCGTGAACTACCGCGAGGCGTACGGAATGCACGCGTCGAACGGCATACTCTTCAATCACGAGGGTCCGACGCGCGGCGAGACGTTTGTCACCCGCAAGATTACGCGAGCGGTTGCGGCGATCGAAAAAGGCCTCCAGAAAACCCTTTATCTTGGCAATCTCGACGCCAAGCGCGACTGGGGCCATGCCCGCGATTATGTCGAGGGAATGTGGCGCATCGTCCAGCACAAAGAGGGCGACGACTGGGTGCTCGCGACCGGCGAAACTCATTCCGTGCGCGAATTTGTGGAACGTGCGTTTGAAGAGGTCAGCCGCAAGGTCGAATGGTCCGGATCGGGCGTCGATGAGGTCGGGCGCGATTTGCGCTCAGGCGAGATCTTGGTGCGGATCGATCCGCGCTATTTTCGTCCGACCGAGGTGGACTTGCTGATCGGCGACGCGTCGAAAGCCCGCGACAAGCTGGGCTGGACGCCAAAGGTCAGGTTTGGCGACCTCGTCCGCGAAATGGTTCAATCCGACCTCGTGGAAATCGAACGTGAAAGCTGGCGGCGCGACCGGAGCGCCCGCTGACAATGGCCGCTTATTCGCTCAAGGATAAGCGGGTTTTCGTCGCTGGCCACCGCGGCATGGTCGGTTCGGCGCTCGTCCGCCGGCTGGCGGCAGAAGATTGCGAAATTGTAACACTCGCGCGCAGCCAAGCGGACCTCCGGGACCAGCTTGCCGTGCGGCGCTTTCTCGCAGGCGTTCGACCCCATGCGGTTATTCTCGCAGCGGCCAAAGTCGGCGGCATTCACGCCAATGACGCGTATCCGGCCGAATTTTTGTACGACAACCTCGCGATCGAGACGAATGTCATCGAAGCGGCGTTCCGGGCCGGCGTCGAAAAACTTCTGTTCCTTGGGTCCTCCTGCATCTACCCGAAATTTGCGCCCCAGCCGATCCCTGAAAGCGCGCTGTTGACCGGGCCGCTTGAGCCGACCAACGAATGGTATGCGATTGCGAAAATCGCCGGCCTCAAACTTTGCGAGGCGTTTCGAAAGCAGTACGGCGTCGACTACATTTCAGGGATGCCGACCAACCTCTATGGTCCCGGCGACAATTTCGATCTTGAAAACAGCCACGTCATTCCGGCCCTCATCCGCAAGGCGCATGACGCCAAGGCGCGAGGCGACGGCGGACTGGAGATTTGGGGATCTGGAACCCCTCGCCGGGAATTCCTGCATGTCGACGATTGCGCCGATGCGCTCGTCTTTTTGATCAGGAATTATTCAGGCGCGGAACACGTCAATGTCGGATCCGGGACGGATGTGACGATCGCCGAGCTCGCTCGCCTCGTGATGGAGGCGGTCGGGCTCGAGGGTGAACTCAGATTCGATCGCTCAAAACCTGACGGCACGCCTCGAAAGCTGATGAGCGGCGCGAAACTGGCGGCGATGGGTTGGGCGCCGCAAGTCGATCTGCCGAGCGGTCTCAAGTCCGCTTACGCCTGGTTCCTGGAGAACCAATCGAATGCGCGAATGGGTTAGAGATTTGGCGTCCGCTGCCAGATCGCCAAACCGGGCGTAAACCACGACACGTTTTCGAGGTTGACCAGATTGCCGCCGTGGCGCGCCTTTATTTCCCTCAGCGCGCCGTTGACGCGTTGATCTTCATGATTGTCCGCGATGCGATAGGTGTTGTCGAACAGCACCAGCGCGTCCGGAGCAAGGTGCGGCGACAGGGTCTCGAACTCGAACATCACGTCGCCGAGCAGGTGCGAGGCGTCGAGAAAGGCGAAGCGCACGCCTTGAAGGCCGCTCAACGTCGCGGGGAACGTGCTCCGGACATCGCCTTGATGGATGTCGATCCGGCCCGCGACGCCGGCGGCCTCGAAATTTCGGCGAGCGGCTGCAACATTTGCCGCCTCAAGTTCGAAGGTGACGACACGCCCGCGGCATCCGGCGTCGATCAGCGCCTGCGCGAGAACAATCGAGGTGCAGCCTTGATTGGAGCCGGTTTCGATCAGCACCTCTTCGCGAGACCGGTCGAGATGCGACAAGAGCAAGTGATAGATGAGACCCCATCCGGGATAGCCGATCGACATGCCGGTGCGCGCGCGCGCGTCTTCCACGCTCGCAACGCCGCGCTCAAGGCTTGCAAGATGCGCGTTCGGGAGGAGATCATGGTTGTAGCCGAACATGCGGCGAAATACGGGCGGCTTCATCTCTTGGAATCCTTGGCTAGTGCGGTTTGACCATTCGAGAATCTGCTCATTGGGTATTTTTTTTGGCCGCAACGAGTATGGTCGCCATTTCAACTGTGCCGGTAACCTTGGATTTCAGACCCCAGATTGATTTCTTGTAACCACCGAAAAAAAGGGCCCTTATTGAAAGTGGCTCAAGGAACACTGGGTCGGATTTGTCTTCTTGGAGTCCGCCGCCGAACCTCTGATCAACTCCACAGTCATCGAGCACGAAGCCCGCTGATCGAAGTGCGGCTAACCACCGCACCCCTTTCGATTGCAAATCTGCGGTTGGCAAATCGATTGAATGCAGGGCCCAGCCACCACACCTCAATATTCTAAACATGTCGATTGCCACACGCTCGATCTCGCCGTCTGCAACGTGTTCGAGAACGGACGCGGAAATGCATGCATCAAACATCTCCGGTTCAAGTACCCCAGCCGTTGCGCCAAGCAGCCCGTCATACGTCTTTACGCCGGGCCGACGGCTATTTGCGATCGCAATCACTTGCTCTTCATAGAGATCCGATCGAGTCAATTGCAGAGTATCGAGACCAATTCGGCAGATGCCTCGGGAAATAGTAATTAAATCCCGGCCCGATCTCGATAACGTCGCGTAGGCCAAACTTTTCAACTGCATCGAGTATGAAAAGGTTGCCAAACTGTTTGATGCTCCATTGCATTCCCTCCGGCATCTGCTCGCCGGGGTATTTAGTTCCGCAGCAAATAAATGTCTTCCCATTCGAATGCGTCATTGGGGAGCTGTGAGCGCGGCTTATAAAATCTTTCTCGACCGACAGAAATGAGTGGGTCGAGATGGCATGCCGCCAAAATCTTGTAACGGAAAGGTAGGATTGGGTGCCAGATACAGGACTCGATCTCCTGCGGAACCATTGAAGGAAATGGAAGATGGCGCACAGGATGTCTAATTCAAGCGCATTAATATCGAGGCAACCGATAATGGGGGTTTGTGGATGAATCTCCTTTGTCTTTTCCGACCTCCGAACAGACGATGGCCGTCAGCCCGTGCCAACATCGACTTCAGAAGCCCTGGATTTACAACCGACCCATCGATCTCCAACTGCAGCGAAATCGACTCGCCTGCGCGCACTTCAAATTTGTCCGACGTTATCTGCGTTGATAAGCCCGTAGTGTAATGCGCGTTTGAATTCCAAATTGGCACGCCGATTATCAGGTTTCTGATGTCGATCGAAGAATTGAATCGAATCGCAAGCCTGATGATGTCGGCGAAATTGACCTCAGTCACCGGTTCGCAATTTGCATTGGTCCAATAATGCTCGACGCCGAAAATCGCCCTTTCATTCAAGAATGTCGGCCCCATCGCTTTTTCGACGCCAAATGTTGCGATCTTGGCGCTAGTCGTGTTGCAGTGTTGCTTCGTGACCCTATATTCGCGTAGCGACCCTTTCATTCAAGAATGTCGGCCCCATCGCTTTTTCGACGCCAAATGTTGCGATCTTGGCGCTCGTCGAGTTGTCGAGAGCTTCGTAAATCTCTATCGCTTGGCGAGGCTCGCCTTCAAAGTGCAGCCGTCCATTATGGAGCACAATCGCCCGATCGCAGAAACGTTCTATATCGTTCATCGAATGCGAAACGAAAACGAACGCGCTTCTCGACCGCATCTCGCGAATCTTGGCTAGGCACTTTTGGCGGAAACGGAAGTCGCCGACTGCGAGCACTTCGTCGATGAACAAGACGTCCGGCGCCGCCATCGCCATGACGGAAAAGGCGAGCCGCATCTTCATGCCGGCGGAATAGGTCGCCATCGGCGCCTCGATCGCGTTGGCAAGCTCGGAAAACGCGATGATCTCATCGACGCGGCCGCTCGTCTCCGTTCGCGAAAAGCCCAGCGCCGCCGCGCGCAGATAGATGTTCTCGCGGCCGGACGCCGCCGGCTGAAATCCCGCCTGCAAATCGATCATCGCGGCGGACGTGCCGTGGATTGTAATCTCGCCCCTGTCGGGAAGCAGTTGCCCCGCCAGCATTCGCAGCAGCGTCGTCTTGCCCGAGCCGTTGAGGCCGATGACGCCGAGCGCTTCGCCCCGCTTCAAATTGAAAGAGACGTCGTTGACCGCCCAGAACTCCTGCGCGTCGAGCGCGCCGATTTCCGGCGCTGAGCCGCCGAAAAACGCCCGCGCGGCGAGGTCGCCGAGGCGGCGGCGCGTCGACTGGATGCGCCGGGAATACAGCTTGCTGACGCGGTCAGCGACCAGAATTTGCGGCGCCTCAAAGGGCGACGACTGCGTCACGAGACGCCCCTGATGCGGTACTCCATGACGTAGAAAAAGCGTAGCGCGATCAGCGCGAGCGCAATTCCCGCAACGGTCCAGGAGGCGATGGCGATCGGGTGCGAAAGCGCGCCGAGAAATACCGCGTCGCGCGCCGCATGAATAAAGACGCTGAACGGATTGGCGATCTCCAAGGCGGCAAGCGGACCTATGGACGAAAGCGGAAAGATGACGCCGCTGAGGAAGATTTCGTATTGAAGAATGATCGTCACGACGCGTTCGATATCCGGAAATATCACGTTAAGTATGGACAAGATGAGACCAAGGCCGAAGAAAAAGACGACACCGGCGACCAACAGCGGCGCGAAGGCGAGGGCGCCGATCGTCGGCGCCGTCGACGTCGCCGCCATGAGCACTGCAACCAGCCCGACCCGAACGACCGTGTCGAATGCAAGCCGGGCGAAGGACGCCGTAATTGACGCCGAGAGAGGCATCGCCGTCTTCATGATTTCGGTGTTTCGCGACCGCACGACCTGGATCGGCAGATTGATGAAGCCCGTAAACAAGTACCAAAGCGTCACATTGAAACCGATGTAGACCGACGGCGAGATACCTTCATAGCTTGGAAACACCCGGAGAGTGACGAGCAGCACGTAGACCGAAATGGGAAGCAACGGCAGCGCGAAGTTCCAGAAAACGCCAAGGGCGGCCCCCCGATAACTTCCATGGAACTCGTTCCAGAAAAAGCGTGCCGACATGCGATCTGAAGCTTGCAATTTCGCGAGCGAGAGCGCCGACTGCGGCGAATATTCCCGTATTGACCCGACTGTCCGGGCGGTACGTGCGCAAAGCCGATGGGACAGCGTTTTCTGCTGGCGTCTGCATTTGAATTTGTCGCTTTCGGCGCGCTGGGGCGGCTACGCGTAACGGTGCTTTGCTGCCGTAACCTCTCTACGGTGTCAACGTCGGCGGAAGCCGCTGAGATTGCGCTCCGCGGCGCTATCCCATCGCGATCGCCGCGCCGCTTGGGCTGAGCGATCCCACGAAGCGTTGATTTTCTGCCGCGCCGCGCCAGAAACCCGTTGATGACCAGTCAAACGCAAGCGCCGGAGGCGCATCCGAAAGCGCCGCGCCGGGCCGAATCCGATGCGGCGCCGGCGCGCATCTCGATCGTTACGCCGAACTTCAATGGCGTGCAATTCATCGAGCAGACGATCAGATCGGTCATCGAACAGGGTTACCCGTCTCTGGACTATATCATCGTCGATGGCGCGAGCGACGATGCGTCGATGTCGATCATCGAACGCCATCGCGCCTCGATTTCAAGGGTCATTTGCGAACCGGACAAGGGGCACGCGGACGCCCTCAACAAGGGCTTCGCCGCCACGACGGGCGAAATTATGGGGTGGATCAATTCGGACGACGTGCTGCTGCCCCATGCGTTAAACTTCGTCGGAAAGCTTTTCCGCGCGCGTCCGGACGTCGAATGGATTACCGGAAGGCCGTCCAGCATGGACGAGGAAGGGAACATCGGCTGGATCGGGCCTTTGAGGCCTTGGTCGCGCCTGCGATTTCTCAGCGGCGACAATAAATGGATACAACAAGAGTCGACTTTCTGGCGCCGGTCGCTTTGGGAGCGCGCCGGAGCGGCGCTTGATCTGCGCTATGACGTCGCCAACGACTTCGACCTCTGGCGCCGGTTTTTTCGCCATGCGGAACTTCACGCGGTCGACCGAAATCTCGGATGCTTCCGAATAAGGGCAGGGCAACGGTCGGCCGTCTTCAAGGAGACCTATGAGGCGGAATTGCGCGATATTCTCAGTGAAGAGTTGAAGTCGCTTGAGCCAGAGTATCGGGCCGCTTTCGGGCGGCTTTTGCCGGAATCAGCGAGTCGGGAGAGGCTGCCGGTGCAGATCGCCGCCGACCCGAGATTCAAAATCTGCGACCCGCCGATCATTTCGCCGGGCGAAGCGCTTGGATGGCGTGAAACGAAGGCCTGCGCCGGCGAGGCGCATTGGAGGGCCGCGGCGCCGAGCGAGTTGGCGCGATTTCAGGGATATTCATAAAGGGCGACGCTGCTTCATCATGGGCAACGGCCCGTCGCTGAATGCAACCAACCTCGCACTTCTGGAGAATGAAATCGTATTCGCCTGCAACGCGGCGTTTTTGCTATTCGACCGGATTTCATGGAGGCCGACCTATTACGCTTGCGTCGATTCACGCGTGTTGCCGGATCGCGCCGCCGAGATTGACGCGATGCTCAATCGGCACCCTGCGATTCAAGGGTTCTTTCCTAGCGTCATCAGAGAACATGGGGCGCACGGACATCGCACGCCGACGCGCGCGCTGGTTCCGCCAGGTCATAATCGCCATTACTTCCATGAAGTGACCAGTTCGACGGTCGATCTTCCGTGGTCGATGTTTTCAGCGGACGTCAATGACGTCGTCGTGCAGCCTTGCACTGTGGCGATTACCATGATGCAGATCGCGGCTTATATGGGCTTTAGCGAAATTGTGCTCATCGGCTGCGACACAAATTACGTCGTCTCCGACACGGTCGCGCGTTCGGGCGGCGGTCTCGAGCTGACATCGACAAAAGACGACGACGTCAATCACTTTGATCCGAGATATTTCGGCAAGAACAGAAAATGGCACGATCCAAAGCCTGAACGGATGATCATGCATTATGAGCAAGCGAGGGCTGCGCTCGACCAACTTGGCGTATCGGTCTATAATGCGACAGTCGGGGGCAAGCTCGAGGTGTTCCCGCGGCGGCCGCTCGACAAGTTTTTTGGCGAGGGTGCGGCGATGCCGATCGGTCCACGTACGCCGCAGCCGCGATTGCCGAACGAGGCTGAAGGGGAGCCGCCGTCCAGGATGAAGACCGTCAAGACTGCTATGGCGTTTGCGCGCCGATCGCCTTTGTATCTGATTGCGACCATCGTCGGAGCGGTTTTCGTCATCGCGCTGATCGCGTCGCTGATCATCGCTCCCTTGATGGCCATCGCGCTCTTGTCGCTCGGGTTTGCAGCCGCGCTCGGCCTTATCATTTTTGTCGCAATGAAGTTGCGAGGATTCATTGTCGAGCTCTCCCGGCAGATCAATGAAATCGCCAATGGCGCTTCTAGGCCCACAGACGGGGAGGTCATTGGCCGCATCGAGATGGAAGAGGAGCTCTCGCGTCTCCGCCTGGAAGTGGCGCGGCTAAAGGGCGACGGTTCGGCAAGGGCCGAGTCACGGTTGAGCCGTGTCGGAAACCCTGCAATATTAGACACGGTCTTTGAATGATGTCAGCGTAATCAAATGGCCCCGCATTCCGTCAGCATTATTTATCGCTCCCTCAACGAGGAGAAGTGGCTCGGGGAGTCGTTGACGGCTTGCCGCCGACAAAAGCTCGCGGACGGGCGCCGCGTCGAGATCATACTCGTCGATTCCGGCTCGGCCGACCGGACGATCGAGATCGCAGAACAGGGCGGCTGCCGCATCGTCCATATCAAGAAGTCCGATTTCACCTTCGGTCGGTCGTTGAATTACGGGTGCGACGCGGCGACCGGCGATTTGCTCGTTTTCATTTCCGCACATTGCATCCCGTCGCACGAGGGGTGGCTCGAGAACCTTATTCAGCCGCTTTGCGCGGGCGAAGCCGAATATGCCTACGGACGACAGGTCGGTCATGCGCTGACGCGCTTTTCCGAGCATCAGGTCTTCGATCACTTCTATGGCGAGCACGACAAGATTCCGCAGAAAGAATTGTTCGTGAACAATGCGAACGCGGCGCTTTTGCGCTCGGCGTGGGCGAAGCGCCGCTTCGACGAAACGGCGACCGGCCTTGAGGACATGGTTTTCGGCAAGGCGCTGACGCGCGACGGCGGCAAGATCGCCTATGTCGCCGATGCGCCGGTCGTCCATATTCATGAGGAGTCGCTCGACCAGACGAAGCGGCGCTATTACCGCGAGGCGCTGACCCTGCGCGAAATTTTCCCGGAAGTGCATTTCCACTTCGGCGATTTCGTGCGCTGTTTTGCGGCTGGCGTGTTCCACGATTTTTCCGAAGCGCTGACGCAGAAGAAATTTGTCGCCGAGGCCGGAAGCGTCGTCGCCTATCGATTCATGCAATATTGGGGCGCCTGGCGCGGGCACAACGAACACCGCATCTTGTCGAGAGCGCAGAAGGAAAGCTATTACTACCCGCGTTCGCGCAGGAAGCGCGCCGGCGATCCCGTCGCGGACAAGGAGTCAGTCGTCGCCGAGCGCGCCGCAGAGGCCGGGCGTTAGGCTCCATTGAAATTCTGGACGAAAGAGCGAACGTGATTAACGGGAAGAAGCGGCTGACGGCGTTGCTGCCGATGAAAGCGCACAGCGCGCGCGTGACGTCGAAGAATTTCCGCATGATTGCCGGCAAGCCGCTCTTCCGGTGGATTCTCGAGACGTTGTGCGCGACGGATGAAATCGATCTCGTGGTCATCAATACGGACGCTCGCGCCATTCTGGCGGACAACGGCCTCAGGGACGGCGATTATGCGGGCAAGGTGATGATCCGCGACAGGAAGCCGGAGATTTGCGGCGATTTCGTTTCGATGAATCTCGTTCTCGCCGACGACATCAAAAACGTTCCTTCGGATTATTATCTGATGACGCACACGACGAACCCGCTTTTGAGCGTCGCGACCATCAGGAAGATGATCGGCGAATTTTCGGTGGCGGAAGCGAACGGCGCTGCGGATTCGCTTTTCACCGTCACGCGGCGCCAAACGCGATTTTATTCGCCGGATGGCGAGCCGATCAATCATGACCCGAAGAATCTCATCCGAACGCAGGATCTTCCTCCCTACATGGAGGAAAATTCCGTGTGCTACCTTTTCACGGGTAAATCATTTGCAAAGACGGATGCGCGGATCGGCGACAAGCCGATCCTCTTCGAAACGCCGCGGCTGGAATCGGTCGATATCGATGAAAAGTCGGATTGGTTCATGGCCGAGTCGCTCTTGATGCGCGTCGCGGCCGGCGAAATTCTGCCTGAGGATTAAGTAATGACGAACCCGACGGTTTTCGTGACCTGTCCGCCGATGCTCGGGCTCATCGATGAATTCTCCGCCGATTTCGCGGCGAAGGGCCTCGTCTGCGTTCCCGGCAAGGTGACGCAGGTCAAAACCGTCGCCGAACTTGTCGACGAGGTTCCGCTTTACGACGCCTGGATCATCGGCGACGACCCTGCAACGCGGGAAGTCGTCGAAGCAGGCGTCAAGGGCAAGCTTAAGGCTGCGGTCAAATGGGGCGTCGGCGTCGACAACGTCGATTTCGCCGCGTTCAAGGATTTTCGCGTGCCGGTCGAGAACACGCCCGGCGTCTTTGGCGGCGAAGTCGCCGATATCGCCTTGACCTATGTGCTCGGTCTTGCCCGCGAGACCTACCGCATCGATCGGGAAATTCGCCTGAACAACGCCTGGCCGAAGCCGGCCGGCATTTCGATGGGCGGACGGACGGTCGCTGTCGTCGGGTTCGGCGACATCGGCCGCCAGACGGCGAAGCGCATCCTCGCCTGCGGTTCGAAAGTCATCGCCTATGATCCGATGTTCAAGCCGGCGGAAGGAATTCTCGTTGAGACCGAAGCATGGCCTAACCGCATCGGCGAAGCGGACTTCATCATTTTCACTTGCCCGCTCAATGAGGGAACGAAACACATGTTCAACGACGCGCTCGTCGGCGAACTGAAGCCCGGCGTGCGCATCATCAACGTCTCGCGCGGCCCCGTCATCAATGAAGGCGCGCTGATCCGCGCGCTACAGTCGGGCGTCGTTCATTCCGCCGCGCTCGACGTGTTCGAGGTCGAACCGCTTCCCGCAAATTCGCCGCTTCGCAAGATGGACCGTTGCATATTCGGGTCGCATAACGGGTCGAACTCGGTTGACGCGGTGCGGCGCGTGAGCAGGCTAGCTATTGAAAAGATCGATCGCCTGTTGAAAACGGCGACGGCATGACGGGCGGCGTCCTCATAACCGGATGCAGCGGCGGAATTGGCGCCGGCCTTGTCGATGTTTTCGCCGCCGCCGGCTGGTTTGTCATCGGCGTCGATCGAAACGAGCCAGCGAACGAGAGCAAGCCCGCGACGTTCATCAAAGCGGATATTGCGAAATTTTGCGATGACGGGAAGGCGCTCGCGGCGTTTGCGGCGGAAGTTCGCGCAGCGCTCGGCAAGCGCCCGCTCTGCGCGCTGATCAATAACGCGGCGGTCCAAATCCTCGGCGGCGTCGAGGCGCTGTCCGCCCGGGATTTCGCGAACACGCTGCAGGTGAACGTGATTGCGCCGTTTGTGCTTGTGAAAGCGTTCCTGCCGGAACTCGCGGCGGCGAAAGGCGCGGTGGTGAATATCGGATCGGTTCACGCGCAGGCGACAAAGCCCGGATTTGCGGCCTATGCGACGTCGAAAGCGGCGCTTCACGGATTGACCCGGGCGCTCGCTGTCGATCTTGGGCCGGATGTTCGTGTCGTCACCCTGGCGCCGGCGGCGACCGCGACGTCGATGCTGAAAGCGGGATTTGAGGGCGATCCGGAAGCGTTCGCCTCGCTTGAGCAGGCGCATCCGTTGAAGCGCATCGCCGAACCCGGCGAAATTGCAAAACTCGCGCTCTACCTCGCCTCGAAGGAAGCGGCGTTCCTGACGGGCGCGACGATTTACGCCGATGGGGGCGTTCTCTCACGCCTGCATGATCCTGCCTGACATGGGCGAGACGCTGGCGATCGAAGTGAAGTGCGTCGCGCCGGTGGCGGCGCGCCTTGGCGAGGGGCCGATCTGGGACCCGCGGACCCAAAGGCTGCTCTTTCTCGACATCAAGGGCGGGAAGCTTTTCGCCTTCGATCCTTCGACGGGCGGCACGAAAATCTACGACGCGCCAAGAATGGTGAGCGCGCTCGGACTTCGCAAGCGCGGCGGCTATATTTGCGCCTGTCGAGATGGTTTTGCGTATCTGAGTCTGGACGAAGGCAAGGTCCTGCTCGAATCGCTTGTCGATCCTGAGATCGATCGCCCGGACAATCGCTTCAACGACGGCAAGGTCGATCCGGCGGGCGGCTTTTGGGCCGGGACCATGGATGACAACGAAACGAGTTCAAGCGCCGGCTCCTGGTGGCGGCTGGCGCCGGACGGCGGCGTCGACCTTCTCGACCAGGGATTTCACGTCACCAACGGACCGGCCTTCGACGAAAGCCGCGAGCGCGTATATTTCACGGACAGCGCACGGCGCGTGATCTACGCGGCGACCAGCACGGGCGGCGCCTTTCGCGAAAAGAAAGCGTTTTTGACTTTTGGCGACGGCGATGGTTATCCGGACGGGATGGATATCGACCGGAACGGCGACCTCTGGGTCGCTTTCTGGGACGGCGGGGCGATCCGGCGTTTTTCACCTGACGGGACGCGGCTCGAAGAAATCGCCATTCCGGCGGCGCGGCCGACGAGCGTCGCCCTTGTCGGCGACCGCGCCTATGTCACCTCGGCGCGCATCGGCCTTGGTCAGGACGCGCTTGCCGAACGGCCCCAATCTGGCGGCCTGTTCGAAATCCGACTTCGACGGCAAATCTCAGCTCCGCCCCGCTATTTTGCCGGCTAGATTGATCAGGGTGCGCTTCGACCTCGTTTCTTGCGCGCGTTTGCAGATGAACTTGATCTGCCGCATTGAAGGTCGGGGCGAATGGTTCGATAATTCAGACGCTCCATGGAGGGTTTCATGCGCATCATCGCCGTTTCCATTTTGGCCGCGACTTTCGCGCTGCCGGGCGCCTGTCAGAAAGCGGCGGACCCGCAGTCGATGGTGGTCGAGCATTTGGGCGACGCGGCCAAGGGCCGACTGCTTTTTGTCGAAAAGGGCTGCGTCCTCTGCCACGCCATCAACGGCGTCGGCGGCAAAGCGGCGCCGGCGCTCGACGCCCCCGACCCTTATGTGCGTCCGGATCCCCTCGAATTCGCCGCCCGGATGTGGCGCGGCGCGCCGGCCATGGTCGAGTTCCAGTCCGTGGAACTTGGCTATGTGATTGATCTTTCGGCCGACGACATTGCACATCTTGCGACTTTCGCGGCGTCCCGCGAGGAGCAAAAGCTGTTGCTCGATGACGCGATACCGGGGCCGATGCGCGATTCCCTCCTCGACGAGCGCTATTGGGAAACCGAGGACTGGTCGGAATTCATGGCGAACGGACAGGAGGGCATGGGCGATCCTGAACCCGTCGATGACGGCGAAGGCGCGGAAGACCCCGCTCCGGAGCAGCCGAACTAGCCCAAGACGCCTCGAACGGCGTTAAGAATCAGCATTTTAAGGCCTCGCCGGCGCACTGATCGGGCGTTGCCTTTAACGAGGCGCCACCTTAGGTTCCGCCGCGAATTTGGCCATTGAGGAGCGCGTTTTGGCGACCCCTGAGTTTCTTCTCGATTATCTGCCGATCATCGTGTTCCTCGGTATCGCGACAGCGCTCGCGGCGGCGTTCACCCTGATGCCGATGGTGATCGCGCCGAAAGTCGCCCGACCCCGAAAAAGTCTCGACCTACGAGTGCGGCTTCAACGCCTTCGACGACGCGCGGATGAAGTTCGACGTCCAGTTCTACATCGTCTCGATCCTCTTCATCATCGTCGATCTCGACGTGGCGTTCCTGTTCCCGTGGGCGGTGACGCTGTTCAATCCGACGCTGGGCGCGACCGCGATTCCAGATCTTCGCCTTCTGGTCGATGTTCGTTTCCTCGCCGTGTTCGCCATCGGCTTCATTTACGAATGGAAAAAGGGAGCGCTCGAATGGCGCTGACGACTGCCGACTCTGCCGCACGCGACGGGCGTCAGGGCGGTATCCGGTCGGAGGCGAAGGATCCGTTCTTCTCCGAGCTTTCCGACGAGCTTGGCGGATCGCGGCTTCTTCACTGCGCCGGCCGACGCGCTCATCAACTGGGCGCGCACCGGCTCGCTGATGTGGATGACGTTCGGCCTCGCCTGCTGCGCGGTCGAGATGATGCAGGCGTCGATGCCGCGCTAGGACCTCGAACGCTTCGGCTTTGCGCCGCGCGCCAGTCCGCGCCAGTCCGACGTGATGATCGTCGCCGGCACGCTGACCAACAAGATGGCCCCGGCGCTCCGCAAGGTTTACGACCAGATGCCGAACCCGCGCTACGTGATCTCGATGGGATCGTGCGCGAACGGCGGCGGCTATTACCATTATTCCTACGCGGTCGTGCGCGGCTGCGACCGCATCGTGCCGGTCGACATCTACGTGCCCGGCTGCCCGCCGACCGCCGAGGCGCTGATCTACGGCGTCCTGCAGCTGCAGAAGAAAATCCGCCGCGAAGGGTCGATTGTCCGATAGACCTTATGACCGACGACGCTGAAAGAACTGGGCGAACACATGGCGTCGCGGCGATCGAAGACGCATCGCGGGTGCAAGCGTCGCGTTCGGCGAACTGACGATCGAGGCCATACGGCCGACAGATCGTTGCCTGCTCAAATTCCTGCGCGACGATCCGCGTGTGCCGGTTCGTCCAGCTGATCGATATCTGCGGCGTCGATTATCCCGAGCGCGCCGCAGCGCTTCGACGTCGTCTATCATCTGCTCTCGATGCACAACAACCAGCGCGTCCGCATCAAGATCGAGACGGACGAAGACGAGGCGTTCCCTCCGCGTCGCGACGTTTATCCCTGCGCCGACTGGTTCGAGCGCGAGGCCTTCGACATGTATGGCGTCATTTTCGCGGACCACCCGACTTGCGCCGCCTGCTCACCGACTACGGCTTCGAGGGCTATCCGCTGCGCAAGGACTTTCCGCTGACCGGCAATGTCGAGGTCCGTTACGACGACCAGCAAAAGCGTGTCGTCTACGAGCCGGTGAAGCTCGTGCAGGAGTTCCGCAATTTCGATTATCTTAAGCCCGTGGGAAGGGGCGAAATATGTGCTGCCCGGCGATGAAAAAGCCAAGGGGAAGGCGTGATGGCGGATGATGCGCGCATCGTGCAGGATTCCCCGTCGGACGCATCCGCCGGAAGCAACTTCACCATCAATTTCGGGCCGCAGCATCCGGCCGCGCACGGCGTCTTGCGCCTCGTGCTCGAACTCGACGGCGAGATCGTCGAGCGCGTCGATCCGCATATCGGCCTCCTTCATCGCGGCACCGAGAAGCTGATCGAATACAAGACCTACCTGCAGGCAATTCCCTATTTCGACCGGCTCGATTACGTCGCGCCGATGAACCAGGAGCACGCCTTCTGCCTCGCGGCGGAGAGGCTGCTCGGCATCGAGGTTCCGCGCCGCGCGCAGCACATCCGCGTGCTCTTTTGCGAGATCGGGCGCATCCTCATCCACATCCTCAACGTCACGACGCAGGCGATGGACGTCGGCGCGTTGACGCCGCCGCTCTGGGGCTTTGAAGAGCGCGAGAAGCTGATGGTGTTCTATGAGCGCGTCTCGGGCTCGCGCCTGCACGCGGCTTATTTTCGCGTCGGCGGCGTCCATCAGGACATGCCGCAAGAGCTCGATCGACGACATCGACCGCTGGTGCGACGAGTTCCCGGCAGAGCTCGACGATATCGAAACGCTGGTGACCGAAAACCGCATCTTCAAGCAGCGCAATGTCGATATCGGCGTCGTCAACGCGGAAGACGCCTTCCATTGGGGTTTCTACGGGCGTCATGCTGCGCGGGTCAGGGATCGCCTGGGACCTGCGCAAGTCGCAGCCCTACGAAACCTACGCGGAGTATGAGTTCGACGTCCCCGTCGGCAAGAACGGCGACTGCTGGGACCGGTATCTCTGCCGCATCGAGGAGATGGCAACAGTCCGTCTTCATCATGAAACAGGCGATCGCGCAAGATCCGCGCCAACGGGCCGGGGCCGGTGATGACGAGCGACGGCAAGGTCGCGCCGCCGAAACGCGCCGAGATGAAGAGCTCGATGGAGGCGCTGATCCATCATTTCAAGCTGTACACGGAAGGCTTCAAGGTTCCCGCCGGCGAAGTCTACGCCGCGGTCGAGGCGCCGAAGGGCGAGTTCGGCGTCTATCTCGTCTCCGACGGCGCCAACCGACCCTACCGCTGCAAGATCCGCGCGCCGGGATTCCCGCACCTGCAGGCGATGGACTGGATGTGCCGCGGGCACATGCTCGCGGACGTGTCGGCGATTTTGGGCTCGCTCGACATCGTGTTCGGGGAGATAGATCGGTGATCGGCGCGGGGAAAGTGGTGCAGGCCCAGCTGGACGCCTACAATTTGCAGGATCTCGACGCATTCTGCGGCTGCTTTTCCGAAGATTGCGTTCTTGCTGATTTGAACGGAGCGGTCGTCGCGACGGGGAAGGCGGCCATCCGCGCGCGCTATGAAGCGCTGTTTCGGCGGTTTCCGGCGAACGCCGCGCGCCTGATAAATCGAATTATTGTCGGAGACATCGTAATTGATCACGAGGATATCCAGCGCGAAGCGGGCAATCGGCTCGAACTCGCCATGATATACACCGTGCGCGACGGCAAAATCATCCGCGCGGACGCAGCGCGTCCGCAGGACGCGCAATGACCCAAGCCGAACTCAGCATGAATTTCTGGGTCGAAGCGACCGTTGCGGCGGCCGTGACGGTCGCATTCGTGCTGAGTTCGTCGATGATGATCCGGAAGCGCCATCGCGACGCGGCGCTATGGCATGTGCTGCTCGGCGCCGCCATCTATGGCGCGATCTTCGGGCTCGTTATCGGGTTCGTCATCGTGCCGCTGCGTATGGTTCTGATCAATGGAGACCTGCCGCCGCAATATGCCGCCGCCTCGGGGTTCGGCGTCCTCGCGGTGATGATCTCGCTGCGGCGCGGGCTGATCGGCAAGCTCCCGTTTCTCGGGCGGCAGGTGAAAGCCTATCGCCGCGCGCTCTTGCGCCGCACGATTGAAACCGCGCAATCGGAACTCGCGAAATTGACTCTGAAAACCGCCTGACAGGAAACAGCATGGCCTCCCGCAAACCCGCCAAGGATCAACCCGCTCGTTCGCATGGACGCCCGCCAACAAGGCGTGGTGCGACGAGCAGGCGAAGAAATACCCTGCCGGGCGTCAGGCGTCCTGCGTCATCCCGTTCCTGTGGCGCGGCCAGAAGCAGGACGGGTGGATCTCGATCGCGATGATGGAAGCGATCGCGAAGCAATTGGAGATGCCCTACATCCGCGTTTATGAGGTCGCGACCTTCTATTCGATGTTCAATCTCACAGCCGTCGGCGAATTTTTCGTGCAGGTCTGCGGCACGACGCCGTGCATGCTGCGCGGGTCAAAGGAGTTGAACGCCGTCTGCGAGCGCGTCATCGGCGATGAAAACCATGTGTCGGGCGACGGCAAATTCTCGTGGCTCGAAGTCGAATGCCTCGGCGCCTGCGTCAATGCGCCGATGGTGCAGATTTCGACGAAGGACGGCGATCACTATTACGAAGATCTGACGCCGGAGATTTTCGAGGACCTGCTGGCGAAACTTCGTCGCGGCGAGAAGGTCAAGATCGGCACCGCGCATCCCGATCGCAAGACGTCGAACCCCGCTGGCGCGCTGACCTCGCTGACGGACCCGGCGCTTTATGACGGGTCGCGCGCCGCGCCGATCCGCGACTTGCCGAACGCGAAACCCGCGCCGACGGCGCCCGCCGAATTGATACGGTAACCTCGATGCCTGTTCTCCAAGACAAAGACAGAATTTTCACCAACCTTTACGGCCTGCACGATCCGGGTCTCGAGGCGGCGAAGATGCGCGGCGCGTGGAACGCGACGGCGGACATGATCCGCATGGGGCCGGACTGGATTATTCAGCAGATGAAGGATTCCGGCCTCCGCGGCAGGGGCGGCGCCGGATTTCCGACGGGCCTCAAATGGTCGTTCATGCCGAAAGAGGTGAAAGACCGGCCGCATTATCTCGTCGTCAACGCCGACGAATCCGAACCCGGCACCTGCAAGGATCGCGACATCATGCGTCACGATCCGCACCTCCTCATCGAAGGATGCCTTATCGCCTCCTTCGCGATGAAGGCGCACGCCTGCTACGTCTATCTTCGCGGCGAGTATGTCGATGAGCGGATCGCCCTTCAAAAGGCGGTCGACGAAGCCTACGCCGCCGGGCTTATCGGCAAGAACGCCTGCGGGACGGGGTGGGACTTCGAACTTTACGTTCATCATGGCGCCGGCGCCTATATTTGCGGCGAGGAGACGGCGCTCCTCGAAAGCCTCGAAGGAAAAAAGGGACAACCGCGGCTAAAGCCGCCGTTCCCGGCGGGCGCCGGGCTTTATGGCTGCCCGACCACCGTCAACAATGTCGAATCGATCGCGGTCGCGCCGACGATCATCCGTCGCGGCGCCAAATGGTTCACGGGCTTTGGACGCGCGAACAACGCCGGCACCAAAGTGTTTTGCATTTCGGGTCACGTGAGCCGCCCGTGCAACGTCGAAGAGGCGATGTCGATTCCGCTGAAGACCTTGATCAACGATCATTGCGGCGGCGTCAGGGGCGGATGGGACAATCTCAAAGCCGTCATTCCCGGCGGATCGTCCGTGCCGCTCCTGCCGAAGGATATCTGCGACACGGTTCTGATGGATTTCGATGCGCTGCGCGACGTCAAGTCGGGCCTTGGCACGGCGGCGGTCATCGTCATGGACAAGTCGACCGACGTCGTTCGGGCGATTGCGCGCATTTCCTATTTCTACAAGCATGAAAGCTGCGGCCAGTGCACGCCCTGCCGCGAGGGCACCGGCTGGATGTGGCGCGTGCTTGAACGGATGGCGGTCGGCGACGCCAGGACATCCGAGATCGACAAATTGCTCGACGTCGCGAGCCAGGTCGAGGGCCATACGATCTGCGCGCTCGGCGATGCGGCGGCCTGGCCGGTGCAGGGCCTTATTCGCCATTTCCGCGGCGAGATTGAAGCGCGGATCAACGCCTATCGGTCCGATCGCCCGCATGTCGCTCAAGGACCGACGATGGCGGCGGCGGAGTAGGCGATGGCGGAAGAACGCCTCAAGAAAGCCATTGAAACCGCCGGCGCCCTGTTCGGCGAAATGGTCGATACCGGCGTCGATAATTCGGACGGGCTGCTAAAAGAGTCCTTCGCCCATATTTACGGCGAGGTATGGTCGCGTAAAGCGGTCGATCTCAAGACCAGATCTCTGGCGACTGTCGCGGCGCTCGTCGCGCTCAACAATCCGCACGAATTGAAGATCCACCTTAAAGGCGCGCTCAACATCGGCTGGACGCGCGCCGAACTTCGCGAAGTGTTCTTGCAGCTTGGCTATTACGCCGGGATGCCGGCCGCGCTCGATGCGATGCGTCTTCTCGACGACGTCGCGGCTGCGCGCGGGTCGCAGAAACAGCCGTAGAATCGGGCTGATTCGTTCGCCGTCTGTGGAGAAATCCCGGTTTTTCAGCCTGAAAAAGAGGCTCGATCATTACAAAAGCCCATTTTTCGGGGGTTTTTTGCACATTCGCCCGCAGAATCTATTTGATTTGCTGCGAATCTGCGTAAATCTACGCGCACTTCTTTGTTTCAACGCATCATAAAGGAAACTCCCGATGCCCCCGGCCAAAAAAGCTCCCGTGAAGAAAGCCGCCGCGCCGGCGAAAGCGCCCGCCGCGAAGAAAGTCCCGTCAGTCCTGACGCTGAAGCACCTCGCCGCCGACCTCGCCAATGCGCACGACATGTCGAAAAAGCAGGTCGAAGGCATCCTCAACGATTTCGTCGCGCTGATCGGCAAGAACCTGAAGAAAGGCGCCAAGCTGCGCTTCTCGGGTCTCGGGATCCTGCAGGTTCGCCACCGTGCCGCACGCATGGGCCGCAACCCGGCGACCGGCGAAGCGATCAAGATCAAGGCTTCGAAGAAGATCGCTTTCCGTCCGGCGAAAGATCTCAAAGAGTTGATCTAACCCGGCGCTTAAGCTAGATAAACGCCGCTCGCGCGCCTTTGTCTCCAATCCGCAAGGGTTGGAAGAGAGAAGACGCCCGGGCGGCGTCGTTGCATTCCGGATTGCGGCATTCCGGATTGGGGCATTCCGGAATGGACGCTAAAGAGAAAGCGATGTCGGACAAGCACTTCCTCCTCTTTTATGAAGCAGTCGACAATTACGTCGAACGGCGCGCGCCGTTTCGCGCTGAACACGTCGCCTATGCGCGCCAGTATGAAGCGCGCGGAGAGCTGGTTCTCGGCGGCGCGTTCGCCGATCCGGTCGACGGGTCGCTGCTGCTGTTCAAGTCGGCGTCGGCTGACGCCGTCCGGCAATTCGCCGAAAGCGATCCTTATGTTCGCGAAGGATTGGTCCGTCGCTGGCATGTCCGCGAGTGGACGACGGTGATCGGGGATCTCGCTCTTAACCAGATCGCGCCGCGATGACGTCGATACGTCATGGGTCGCATGGCGACGCAGAAACGCTGGCGCGGCTCGGGACTGAAACCTTCTGCGATACGTTCGGGCGACTTTACGCCGAAAGCGACCTCAGCACTTTTCTCAAGAAAAATCACTCGGTCGGCGTTTACAGGGATCTGCTCGGCGACCCCGACTGGCGAGTCTGGCTCGCCGAAGATGCAGCCGGCGAAGCGATCGGCTACGCAGTCGCCGGGCCCTGCAGTCTCCCGGTTCCCGGCCTGCCGCCGCACTCGGGAGAACTCGCGCGGCTCTATCTGAAAAAAGACTCGAAAGGGACGGGCCTTGGCGCCCGGCTTCTTGACGGTGCGCTCGATTTTCTCCGGCTTCGGTTCGAGCATGTCTATCTCAGCGTTTACGCCGAGAACGCCGTCGCCCAGCGCCTCTACACGTCGCGCGGCTTCGTCAAGATTCACGACTATTTCTACATGGTCGGCGAGCACGCCGATCCCGAATGGATCATGGAATTGACAGAGTAAGGACCGGCCCCCGAGCCTGATCCTGGCGCTTGCCCCCAGCATGACCTCGGCGCTTGATCCGTGGGCCGCCCGTCACCATCTCTTCCTCTTGAAAGGGGTTGCTGGATGAGGCCGTTCCACTCGGTTGAAAACTGTGCTCCTTGCCGCCGCCTCGCTGACGGCGGCGTCGGTTGTTGCCGCGCATGCGGCGGACCCGGCCCCCATGGAGCCTGTCCGGATCGAACAGGCGGTCCATGCGGCGGACCAAGGCGATGCTGACAAGGTCGGACCGACGAGCCCCGCCAAACGGTGGGCGATCGCAGGCGTCGCGGCCGCAGCGCTTGCGGGGATCGCGCGCCTGATCGGATTTGAGCGGATCGCGGCGGCGATCAGATCCGCCGGACCTGTCGCCAAGCGGGCGGCCGCCGCAGTCGCGACGGGCGCCGCCGAGGCGGCAAGAGCGGTCGGTCGCGTCGCGGCATCTCCCTTCCGGGCGATTGCGATCATGACGGGATTAGGGCTCGTCGCGCTTGCCGGCGCCGGCCTTTATGACGTCGAGTGGGTGGCGGGCGTCGCGTTCGGCGCGATCATGGCGACGGCGGTCCTGTTCGGCGCCAAGCGAGCCCGAAAAGCGCTATTGCCGCGGTCTGTGGGCCACCCGCGTTAATGTCTGATTAACCAACAAAAACAACGGCTTAAATTACAGCAAGGCCGGTAACGCCTCATTTCCGCCGTATTGAGGCGAGATAGTCTCTATCAGCTTCATTGAGCCTCTTTGACGCTTCCTGCACCCAAAAAGACGCCCGGTCTTGGCCCGCACCCCCTCAAGACCGGGCGCCTTCATTTTCAGAGATCGAGTCTCGTTATCTTCGCGCCATGTGCGCCCTTTTTGTTGCGCGCTCGCGGCGCATCAAGATAGGGGAGGCGCATGCCTCCCATTCGTATCGCTCCATCGATCCTCTCCGCCGATTTCGCCCGGCTCGGCGAGGAAATCGCTGCGGTTGCGGCCGCAGGCGCCGACTTCATCCATGTCGATGTGATGGACGGCCACTTCGTGCCGAACCTGACGATCGGGCCGCTCGTCGTCAAAGCGATACGAGGCGCGACCAAGGTTCCCTTTGACGTTCACCTCATGATTTCGCCGGTCGATCCCTACATCGCCGATTTCGTAAAGGCAGGCGCCGACATTTTGACCGTCCATCCGGAAGCCGGCCCCCATCTTCACCGCACTGTACAGGCAATCCGCGCGGCGGGGGCGCGGCCCGGCGTCGCGCTCAATCCCGGCACGCCGGCCTCAGCGGTCGAGAGCGTCATCGGCGATATCGATCTCATCCTCGTCATGAGCGTCAACCCCGGCTTCGGCGGACAAAGTTTCATCCGCTCGCAACTGAAGAAGATTGAAATCATCCGCAAACTGATCGACAATTCAAAGCGGGAGATCATGCTTGAGGTCGATGGCGGCGTGAATGTGGAAACGGCGAGGGACGTCGTCTCGGCGGGCGCCGACGTGCTGGTGGCCGGATCGGCGGTCTTCCGCGGCGACCCGAAGGACTATGCGGCGAACATTGCAGCGTTGAGAGGCGTGAAATAGTGGCGTCTGCCTCGGTCAGGAAAACGGAGCGCGAACTGACGCAAAGCGCCGTGCGCCGCCTGCAGCGCGCGTGGGGCGAAAGCCCGTTTTACCAGGCTCAATTGAACGGCCCGGCGCCCGACCGGCTGGCGCTGAAGCCGGTCGATCCTTACGGCGCCGACAAGGCGCTCGGCGATGCGGTGGCGAGCGGTCGCCTCGCGATCGGCGCGCAGTCTGTCGACTGCGAAGGAGAGCTTGAGCGGCTGTGGGCGCTCGCTGGCGAGACCGGCCCTCTCCACGATTTTCTTCATCGTTTCGTATGGCTTCGCCATTTGGCTGCGCTCGGCGCGCGCGGACGAGAACCGGCGCATCGGCTCGCGGAGGCGTGGTTCGCCGCCAATGAGAAATGGTCGCCCGACAGCTGGGAGCCTTACACGACGGGCGAGCGCCTCATTCATCTGTGCTGCCATGGACAGGTCGTGCTGGCGCGCGGCGACGCGCTGTGGCGGAGCCGGGTGCTTACATCAATGGCGCGCCAGACGCGCCACCTTGCAAGGGCGGGCCACCGCGCCGGCGCCGCGCACGAACGTCTGCTGACGGCGATGGCGCTCACCGTCGCGGCGCTGGCGCTGCCAGGGTGCGAGCCCGAGGCCGAGAAGGGCGTTGAGCTCCTGCGGCGCGAACTTCGCCTGCAAATCCGTCCCGACGGCGGACATATCAGCCGCAATCCCTCGCGCCAGCTCGAACTGGTCGTCCGCCTTCAGATGGTTTTGGCGGCGCTTGAAGCGCGGCGCATGGCGACGCCGGGGTTCTTGCGCCACATCACGGGCCGGGCCGCCGCGCATGTGCAGCTTTTCCGCGCCGGCGATGGCCGGCTTGCCGTCTTCAACGGCGGGTTTGAAGACGACGGCTCGGCGCTCGCCTCGGCGCTGGGCGCGATCGACGAAGGCGCGGAGCCGACGGGCTTTGCCCGCCATTCCGGCTTTCAGCGTCTTGAATCGGGGCGCGGCGTTCTCATCGCCGACATCGGCGCCGCGCGCGGCGGCGCGGTCGCGCCCGGCGGATTTCAAAGCAGCGCATCGTTCCACTTTTCATCCGGCCGCGGCCGCATCGTCGTCAATTGCGGACCCGGCTCGCAGCTTCCGGGCGAGTGGGCGAACGCGCTTCGGCAGGCGGCCGCGCATTCGACCCTTTCTACGGAACCGCGCGACGCCGGTGCGGCGCTTTTCCGGAACGCCATCATCACGCATCGCCGCGCCGAAGACACGCGCGGTCATCTGCTCGAAATCGATCGCGCCTTCGGCGCGGGAGAAAGCGCGTTCAAGCATCTGCGTCGGTTCTATCTCGCGTCGCGCGGCGATGATCTTCGGGGCGAGGATCGGCTGACCGGGGCGCCGGCTGCGCTGCTCTCGGCGCTGCGCGTGCGGTTCCATCTCCATCCCGGCGTCAAGGCCTCGATGGCGCGCGACGGCAAGTCGCTCATCCTCGCCCTCCCAAACAAGGAAGGCTGGCGATTTCGGTCGAATTGTCAGGCCCTTGAAGTCGTCCGCAGCGTCTATTGCGGGGAGGGGGGGCTGCCGCAGTCGACCGAGCAGATCGTCCTCTCCGGCGCCGGCTTGGAAGCCGACCTCTCCGGCGATATGGTCATCAAGTGGAGTTTCCGCCGGATGGACGCCTAGCACGGGGGCGTCCTTGCGGACGCAATCGAGCGAGGGGATGTGTTGAAACGGTTTTTCGCCCGCCGGAAGTTGCGGCAGCACGCAGCTGAGGAATCAGCTGGCGTTGACGATTTCGATATTTCGGCCCTGCTTCACCGGCCCCAGCGCCGCATCGACCAGCGCGCCGCGCGCAAGTTCATCGAAGGAAAGCGCGTCCTCATCACCGGCGCCGGCGGCACGATCGGGTCGGAGCTGGCGCGTCAGACCGCGGCGTTCGAACCCTCGGCGCTCGCGCTCCTCGATAACTCCGAATTCAACCTGTACCAGATCGACATGGAGCTCCGCGAAGCGGGCCATGGCGAGGGACTTCATTCCTCGCTGACCGACGTCTGCCAGCCAGAGCACCTCATCCGCGTCTTCGAACATGTGAAGCCGGAGATCGTCATTCACGCAGCGGCATACAAGCATGTGCCGATCGTCGAACAGAACCGCTGCGCGGCCGCGCTCGTCAACGTCAAAGGCGCAAAGCTCGTCTTTGACGCGGCGACCCGCGTGAAGGCGGAGGCGGTCGTCTTCATCTCGACCGACAAGGCGGTCAATCCGTCAAGCTTCATGGGTGCGACGAAGCGCATTGCTGAACTCTACGCGCAGGCGCTCGACGTCGCGCAGAGCGATACGCGCTTTACGACCGTACGGTTCGGCAACGTGTTCGGATCGACAGGCTCGGTCGCGCCGCTTTTCGCGCGCCAGATCAAGCAGGGCGGCCCGATCACCGTCACCCATCCCGACATCAAGCGTTACTTCATGACGACGAAGGAAGCGGTGCAGCTTGTATTGCAGGCCGCGAGCCTTGAAAGCGGCGAGAAGTCGATTGTCACCCATGACGGCAGGATTTTCGTGCTCGACATGGGAGAGCCCGTGCTCATCCTCGATCTCGCCAAACGCATGATCGAGGCGCGCGGACTTGTGCCAGGGCAGGATATCGAGATCCGCTTTACCGGCCTTCGCCCCGGCGAAAAGCTGTTCGAGGAAATTTTCCTCGACACCGACAGGCTCATCAACACCGGCGCCGACGGCGTGCTTCTCGCCTCGCCGGCGATGATCGACCTGCCGCTTTTGAACCCGCGCCTCACCGACGTCGTGAAGGCGGCGATCGTCGGCGACCAGCCCTCGCTTGATGAGGCCGTGCATGCGCTGGTGCCGGAATTCAGCCCGGTCGAGGGCGAAACGCGCGACGCCCGCCAGTCGAGCTCGCGGGAATAGGCGAGCTGGGGAAAGTTCCGGACCGGCCTGACGGGCCGTCGCTTGTCGGCTGGGAGCCCCTTCGCTATTGCTCCGGCGAAATTTCCGGAGCCTCCCCATGAGCAAAGCAACGCCGGTGCGGCGCGCGCTTTTGTCGGTTTCCGACAAGACCGGGCTGGAGGCGTTTGCGCGGCGTCTTGCAAACCTCGGCGTCGAGCTCGTCTCGACCGGGGGCACGGCGGCGGCGCTCCGCAAAGCGGGATTTGCGGTCCGCGATGTTTCCGATCTCACCGGATTTCCGGAGATGATGGATGGGCGGGTTAAAACGCTTCACCCGAAAGTTCATGGCGGTCTTCTGGCCCTTCGCGATAACCCTGAGCATCAGGCGTCGATGAAGGCGCATGACATCCAGCCGATCGATCTTCTGGTCGTCAATCTTTATCCGTTTGAAAAGACGGTCGCAGCGGGCGCCGATTACGAAACCTGCGTTGAGAACATCGATATCGGCGGGCCGGCGATGATCCGGGCGGCGGCGAAGAACCATGCTCACGTCGGCGTCATCGTCGATCCCGAGGACTACGAAACGGTCGCCGCCGAGATCGAAACGCAAGGAGGCCTTTCCCTCGACACGAAGAAGCGCCTCGCCGCCGCCGCTTACGCACGGACCGCCGCCTATGATGCGGCGATCGGGGGATGGTTCGCGGGCGCGCTCGGAGACACGTTCCCCAAACGCTACGCGGTCGCAGGGACTCGCGTACAATCATTGCGCTACGGCGAGAACCCTCATCAGGACGCGGCGTTCTATGCGAGCGGCAAGCAGCGTTTCGGCGTCGCGACCGCGCGTCAGCTTCAGGGCAAGGAGCTCTCCTACAACAATCTTAACGACACGGACGCCGCCTACGAGCTGATCGCGGAGCTTGGAACCGAAAAGCCGACCGTCGCGATCATCAAACACGCCAATCCCTGCGGCGTCGCGTCCGCCGAGACAATGAGCGCGGCTTACGATCTTGCGCTCCGCTGCGACCCCGTCTCGGCTTTTGGCGGCATTATCGCGCTCAACCGGCCTCTCGATCGCGCGACAGCCGAAAAAATCACCGCCATCTTTTCAGAAGTCATTATCGCCCCTGAAGTCGACGATGACGCGCTCGACGATCGTCAAGGCGAAGAAGAATTTGCGCGTGCTCGCGGCGGGCGGCGTTCCCGACCCCGCGGAGAAGGGACTTCTGATGCGTCCGCTCGCTGGCGGGTTCCTCCTGCAATCGCGCGATTCAGGGCGCATCGATCCCGCAGCGCTGAAAATTGTGACGAAGCGCGCGCCGTCGCCCGCGGAAATCCGCGATCTCGTGTTCGCCTTCCGCGTCGCCAAGCATGTGAAATCGAACGCCATCGTCTATGTGAAGGACGAAGCGACGGTCGGCATCGGCGCCGGGCAGATGAGCCGCGTCAATTTAAGCCGCATCGCCGCACAGAAATCGGCGGACGCCGCGAAGGCCGCCGGCCTGCCAAAGCCGCTCGCGGTCGGCTCGGTCGTCGCCTCGGACGCGTTCTTTCCGTTCGCGGACGGACTGCTCGCGGCGGCGGAGGCGGGGGCGACCGCGATCATCCAGCCGGGCGGATCGATGCGCGACGACGAGGTTATCGCCGCCGCCGACAAGGCGAGCCTCGCCATGGTGTTCACCGGCATGCGGCACTTCAGGCATTGATATGATGAAGAAATTCTCCTGCATTCTGCTGCTCGCGCTCGCTGCGTGCGCGTCCGGTCAAAAACCGGAGCCGCCCACGGCGCCGCCGACAAAACCTATCGTCATCGGCGAGCAGCGCATTCTGATTTCAAAGGCGCTCGGCGACGAGCGCGAGGTCAACATCTGGCTGCCGCCGTCCTACGCGCTGACGGAGAAGCGCTATCCTGTCGTCTATTTGATCGACGGCGCGCTCGATCAGGACTTTCACCACATCGCCGGCCTCGCGCAATACGGCGCCTTGAGTTGGGTGTTTGAGGAGGTGATCGTCGTCGGCGTTCAAACGAAGGACCGCCGCGCGGAACTCACCTGGCGCTCGACCGATCCGGCGGAAAATCGCGATTTTCCGACCAACGGAAACAACGCCGCGTTTCGCAACTTCCTGACGGATGAGGTGAAGCCGCTGATCGAGAAAAATTATCGCACGAGCGGCGAGGAGGCGTTGATGGGGGAGAGCCTCGCGGGGCTCTTCATCGTCGAGACGTTTCTGAAGCATCCCGAGGCGGCGGACACCTATATCGCCATTTCGCCGAGCCTTTGGTGGGATTACGGATCGCTCGGCAAGGAAGCGAAGAAAATTCTCGACGACTTTCCGACGGGCGAGCGCGAAATCTATCTCGCGATCGCGAGCGAGAAAGGCCCGATGCGCGCGGCGATGCTGTCGATCGTCTCCGCGCTCAAGAAAGAAAAACCCAAAGGCGTCGCCTGGACGTTTTCCGACCGGCCCGATCTGGAGCATTCGACGATCTATCACCGCGAGGCGCTCGAAGCGCTGGTGCAGGCTTTTCCGCGGAAGGCGGAATAGCGCGCTTTTCGTAAGCTTCGGGCGCCAAATCCGTTTTAGGCGAGTGAGCAAAAGGAAAGTCATGTCCGGGCTTGTCCCGGGCATCCGCAGGGAAGTCTACTTCCCGCCGGTTCGCTCCACGAGATCCGCAAGCTTCGTCGACATCAGCGACAGTTTCCCGACGCTCATGCCAGCGCCGATGTCGAGATCGGCGACAAATCTCTCATAGCGCTCGACCGTGACCGCGTTCTTCTCGCGCCAGTCGTTAAACAAGCCGTCGAGCCAGTCCTTCGCCGCGACTTCGGGTTCGCCCTTGGCGAAAGCGGCGATTGCGCGCGTCAGCGCGCCCTGGCGCATCGACAGTTCTTCGGTCAGGCGGCGCACCGCGAGCTGGTCATAGTGGCCGCCGGGCGACGCCGACCGCGCAGCGCTCCGCGCCGGTTCGATCTGGAAGCGGTGGCCGACGGCGAAGAAGAGACCGCCGACGGCGCCCGCCGACCATTTCGTCGACTGCGAGAGGTTGACGATGTCAAAGGCGAATTCGAGCGCCGGCATCAGCGCCGCCTGGTCCGCGAGCGATTGCGGCGCGCCGCGCTCCTTCCACTGGGCGATGCGCGCCTTGAGGCCTTGCGCCGCTGCGGGCGGCAGGATGTCCGGCATCGCCTTTTTCAGCGCCTGAATCGGCTTCTTGTACTGATCGACGAGCCCCTTGACGCCGCGCTTCGACAACGCAGCTCGACGCTTCGACGTCGCTGACGATCTTGTTCACCTGCTCTCGAGAAGCCGCTACCGCTGCGTTGTAGAGTTCCGTCTGCGACGCCGCCGGCGCCTTGCTGTCGAGCGCATCGACCGCCTGTCCGTAAGCGCGGAGCTCCAGGATGCGGCGGGCGGACTCGTAGCTGAGGGCGATGTCCGCCATGCCGGCGCCTGAAACCTCGATCAGCTGGTTGACGAAAGTCGCGCCGCAGGTGTCGACGATCTCGTTCGACATGCGGGTCGCGATGATTTCGCGCTTCAGTCGGTGGCCGGCGATCGCCTTTTTGAATTTGTGCGGCTCATCCGGGAAATATAGATCAGCTCGCGCTCGAAGGAGGGATCGTCCGGCGCCTTGGTTTCGAGGAGCTCTTCGTAGATGTGCATTTTGGCGTAGGCGAGAAGGACGGCGAGTTCGGGGCGCGTCAGGCCATGGCCCTGGGTCTTTCTCGCGGCCAGCGCCTTGTCGTCAGGAAGCCCCTCGACGACGCGGTCGAGGCGTCCAATCCGCCTCAAGCGCCTTCATGAAGCGGCCGTAGGCGTCGATGTCCTGCGCCGCCGTCACCTGCATCAGCGAGATCGCGCGCGTCTGGTCGTAATTATGCGCGAGCACGTGTTGCGCGACGTCTTCCGTCATCTTCTTCAGAAGGTCGTTGCGCGCGGCGGCTTTCAACTCGCCGTTCTCGATCGCTCCGGAGAGGAGGATCTTGATGTTGACTTCATGGTCGGACGAATCGACGCCCGCCGAATTGTCGATGGCGTCGGTGTTGATGCGTCCGCCGCGAAGCGCGAAGGCGATGCGCCCCGCCTGCGTCAGGCCGAGATTGGCGCCTTCGCCGACGACCTTCATGCGCATCTCGTCCGACGTGACGCGGACCGCATCGTTCGCGCGATCGCCGACGCGCGCGTTGTCTTCATGCGGCGCCTTGAAATAGGTGCCGATGCCGCCGAGCCAGAACAGGTCGACGCGGAAGCTTGAGGATCGCGCGCATGAGTTCTTGCGGCGCCGCTTTGTCGGCGTCGATTTCGAGGAGCGCCTTAATCTCCGGCGAGAGCGGGATCGATTTCAGATTGCGCGAGAAGACGCCGCCGCCCCGGGAGATGAGCTTGGCGTTGTAATCGGCCCAGGAAGAGCGCGGCAGGTCGAACATGCGCTTCCTCTCGGCGAAGGATTTCGCCGCGTCCGGGTTCGGGTCGATGAAGATGTCGCGATGGTCGAATGCGGCGACGAGCCGGATCTGCTCGGAAAGCAGCATGCCGTTGCCGAAGACATCGCCCGACATGTCGCCGACGCCGGCGACGGTGAACGGCTCCTTCTGGATGTCCTTGCCGATCTCGCGGAAGTGGCGCTTCACCGCCTCCCAGCCGCCGCGCGCGGTGATGCCCATCACCTTGTGATCGTAGCCGGCCGATCCGCCCGATGCGAAAGCGTCGCCGAGCCAGAAATCGTATTCGGCGGAAATGCCGTTTGCGGTGTCGGAGAATGTCGCCGTTCCCTTGTCGGCGGCGACGACAAGATAAGGATCCTGGTCGTCCCAGCGCACGACGTCGCGCGGCGTCACCGTCTTCCCGCCGACGATGTTGTCGGTGATGTCGAGCAGGCTTCGGATGAACAGCATGTACGCCGCGCGGCCTTCCTCAAAGACGGCGTTGCGATCGCCGCCGGCCGGCAATTGCTTGGGATAAAATCCGCCTTTCGATCCCGTCGGCACGATGACGGCGTTCTTGACGCGCTGCGCCTTGACGAGGCCGAGCACTTCGGTGCGGAAATCCTCGCGCCGGTCGGACCAGCGAAGGCCGCCGCGCGCGACGGCGCCAAAGCGCAGGTGAACGCCGTCGACGCTGGGGTCCCGACATGAAGATTTCGCGATAGGGGCGCGGTTCCGGCAGATCGTCGATTCCGGCGCTGACGATCTTGAAGGAAATATAGGACTTGAAGCCGCCGCTCGCGTCGCGCTGGTAATAGTTGGTGCGCACCGTCGCCAGGATGAGATTGAGATAGCGGCGGAAGATGCGGTCTTCGTCAAGGATCTGGACGCCTTCGAGGAGCGATTTCATGCGCGCGACGGCGTCATCAAGCTCCTTGGCGCGCTGCTCGAGTTTCGCCGGTCCCGCGGGGTTGAAGCGCGCATGGAAGACGGCGATCAGCGCGCGCGCGATGTCCGGGTGCTTGACGAGCGTTTCCTCAATATACGGTTGCGAGAACGGAATGCCCGCTTGAAGCAGGTATTTCGCCGCGGCGCGCAAATACCACGCCTCGCGCCAGTTAAGTCCCGCCGACACGACAAGCGCGTTGAAGCCGTCGTCCTCGGTGCGTCCCTCGAGAACGGCGCCGAACGCGTCCTCCAGAAGACGCCAGACCGCCGACGCGTCAATCTCCCGGCCGAGGCGATGCTCCGTATGAAAATCGTGAATCCAGAAGACGGCGTCTTCTTCGCCCGGGCGCACGACATGGTTCGCTTCCCGGACGACGCTGAGCCCCAGATGTTCGATGCGGGGAACGAGATCGGAGAGCCGCAAGCCTTCGCCGCGGCCGTAGAGCTTGATGTTGATGCGCGAGGCGGGGTCGCCGGCGCGGTGGAAAACATGCTGCGCAAGGCTTGCGTCGCCCATTCCCTCGATGACTGCGATGTCGTCGAGCGCTTCGGACGCCGGCGACGCGTTCGCGATAGGCGCCGTCGAAGGCGAATTCCCAGCGCTTGAAGAGGCCGAGCGGCGTCGCTCCCTCGTGCGCCGCCCGCAAGGCGTCGAGCAGGCCGTCAGACCAGTTGCGCGTGATCTCGCGCACGCGGCGCGTCAGTTCGGCGATGCCGGGCCCTTCCGGGGCATCCTGCCTGACGCCGACGATGTAATGGACGCGCACGAGCGAGGCTTCGCCGAAATGCGGATTGAAGGCGGCGACATGGCCGTCGAACGCCTTGGCGAGCGTCGCCCCGATCGCTTCGCGCACCGAGGACGAATATCGATCGCGCGGCACGTAGACGAGAGCCGACACGAATCGGCCGAACCGGTCGCGCCGCACGAACAGCTTGGTGCGCGGCCGCTTGTAGAGTCTCAGAATGCCAAGCGCAGTTTCGCGCAGCGTATCGACATCCGCCTGGAACATCTCCTCGCGCGGGAAAGTCTCGAGAATGTGGACAAGCGCCTTGGCGTTGTGCCCGCCCGGACGAAACCCGGCGCCGTCGACGACCTTGCGCTCCTTGACGCGGAGGATTGGAATGTCCGAGGCCGGACGATTGTAGATGTCTGACGTCAAAAGGCCGACGAAGCGCTCTTCGCCGGTGACTTTTCCAGACTCGTCGTAGGTCTTGACGCCGACATAATCCATGTGGACGCGGCGATGGACGGTGGAGCGCGCATTCGCCTTTGTCACGATCAGCGGTTCATCGGAGGCCATGAACGCCGCGACGGAGGGAGAAAGTTCGCCTTCGTCCGAAAACGTCGTTTTGAGAATGCGGCGCGCGCTGTCCTTCAGGATGCCGAGATCGCCCTTTTCATCCTTGGTGAAGCTGCGCTTTGCGCCTTTTGACGAGAACTCGTATCGGCGGGCGCCGAGGAACGTGAATTTTGTTTCCCAGAGCTTGTTCAAAAACTCGACCGACTCGGACAGCGTCTCGGCGTCGACGCCTTTCGGCCGCGCCTTGACGAGCTGGTCGATCGCTTTTTTCATCCGCGCGCGCATCGCATCGTAATCAGTGACCGACAACGCGACGTCGCCGAGCACCGCCTTCAAATCCGCTTCGAGATGGGCGACTTCGCCCTCTTCGACGGGCGGATCCATTTCCGCGTGGATCATCGAATTCGGGCGACGTCGGCGCGTCGCTGTCGATCAATCGAAGGCCCTTGGCGTCGCGCGCGACGTTGACGACGGCGTTGACGAAAAACGATACCGGCTTGCCGGCTTCGGCGAGCGCCGAGGTGATCGAATCGACGATGAACGGCATGTCGTCGGTCGCGATCTCAAGAACGAGGCGGGTCTCGCGCCAATCGGCGCCCTTGTGGAGGCGAAGGCTGACGAGGGGCGCGCCGCGCTTGCGCTTCTCGGTCGCCTTCCATGCGCCGATCGCTCGTTCGAGAAGACTCGCGGGCTCGTCCCAATACCGATCTTCGCCGGTCGCGAAGCGGACCAGCTGCTCGACATAGCTCTCGAAATCCGGGGCGAGGGCGCCCTTTTTCGTCTTCGGCGCATCAGCGTGCGCGCGGGCGAGGGCCAGCACCTTTTGCAGCGTCTTGGTGTCGGCGGTCGAATGGAAGCCTTCGGCCATGGCGTCTCCTCCCGATGGGCTGAACCGCGCTCGGCTTTGAAAACCGGCTGCGGCGCATTTTCGCCCAGGGTTTCGAGCCGGCGAACGCCGTCAACCGTGGGCCGTTTTGCCGGGGGTCATAGCTTAGGGATGAGCCGAAAGTCTAACGGAATGAAGCGGCAATGACCCGTCAGGTCGCCGCGGCGCGCGCGCCTGTGAGCACCCGAGCCGTCGCGCCGCCGGCGACCGATTTTTCGACTTCGCGGCGGATGAAGGACGTGCGCGGAAAACGGGACGCCGCCCGCCGGGCCGTCTCCGACGCCATCAGCGCCAGAATGACGACGCAAGCGGCGCCGGCGAGGAGAATGAAGAACGAAAACGGCCCGGGACCGATTCGGGTGAAGGAGGCGCCGGCGATCGCCGCCAGCGCCGGAAGCGCCGCCGCCATGGCGGTCGGGCGATGCGCCGCATGAAGGGCGGCCGCGACGCCGGTCGTCAACAGCATCAGCGACATCGTCTCCATCGCGCCAAAGCCGGTCAATCCTTTCGGGACGAGGAGGAACGCGCCGGCGCCGAACGCGGCGCTGACGACGGCGATTGTCGAGGTGTAATAGGCGCGCCAGCGAAACGGGCGCGACGCGATGCGGTCGCCGCGCCGGAATTCCTTGCGGTAGCGGCGGCAAAGATAAAGCGCCGCGAAAAGGATCGCCGCCCACAACGCCGACCGCACCGGCGTCTCGCGCGCAACGACGATCATGAGGAAGATGGCGACGCCCGCGACCATAGCGAGGCCCGATCCGCCCCAACGCGACAGCTGGTCAACAAGATGAAGACGCGCGGCGCGCGACAGTCCGCGGCGCGGGAGCGCTGGCGGCGCATTCGCCGCTTCAACCGCGAGCGACTGCAATTCCTGAACGGTCTTGCCTTCAAGCGTATCTCGGGTCTTCGGGCCGGCCATGCGTCACGCTTCCCGTCGCTGGGCTACGCAACGATTGAGCGCGCATCCCGTTAACGTCTCGTTAAGAATGCGAGGCTGCGGTGATTTGGCGGCGGCGTCTATCGGGGATCGAAATTCGCCGGCGCGAGTTCAAATGTCGCGAAGTCGAACCCCGGCGCGACAGTGCACCCGACGAGCGACCATTCGCCGGTCGATCGCGCCGCCTGCCAGGCGCCGGCGGGAACGACGCCTTGCGGAACTTCGCCGTCGCCGAGTGATGCGCCCAGAGCGATGTCGCGCGCGCCGCACTCGTCGGCGACGGAGAGAACAAGCGCCGCGCCGGCGTAGAAATGCCAGATCTCGGCCGCGTCGATCCGATGCCAGTGCGAGCGCTCGCCGCGCTTCAGGAGGTAATAGATCGCGGTCGACGCCGGACGCCCGTCGGCGGGGCGCTCATCCCTGAAGGTCTCCGCGAAATGGCCGCCTTCCGGATGAGGCTTGAGGCCGAGTCGCGCGATGATTTCGTCGGCGGTCACCGGGCGTCGTCAGCCTTGTCGCCATAATAGGCCTCGATCTCGATGCCGGCCTGCTGAAGGTCGCCGCGCAGCACGAGAGCGTCGAGATCATAGGGATCGAGATTGAGCGCAGCGACGACGTCGTCCGCCGCTTCCATGTCCTTGCCGAGCGCGCGATGCGCGCGTCCGCGGATGACATAGGCTTCGGTCGACGTGACGCCCGCCTTTTCAGCGGCGGTGACGGCGTCCGCCGCCGCCTGCCATTTGCCGGCGACGGCGTAGACTTTCGCGGCGACGAAATCGAGTTCGGGGAGAATTGGCGCGATCTTTTTCGCCGCCGCGACGGATTGTTCCGCCTGCTGAGGATTTTCCGCGTCAAGCCAGGCGAGGGCGGCTTCCGCCAGAAGGCGCGCGCGCGAGCGCCGGTCGCCGGCGTCGCTGCGTTCGGAGATTTCGGTGAGGCGCGCGGCGGCGAGTTTTGGAAAGCCCGCGGCGAGATCGGCGATGGCGAGGCAATGCAGCGCCGGCGCGCCGCCGCCTTCGGTCGCCCAGGCCTCCGCCGAGCGCCGCCCGAGCGCGACGTCTTCGACGATCACCTTGATGCAATCGTCATAGCGGGCGGTCGTTCCCTCGATGCGGTCAAGATAGGCCGGCATGAAGGGGGCTTCGGGCGTCAACAGGAACGCGAGGGCGACAAGGACTTTCATGCGCGCATCCTAAAGCGCGCGAATGCGGCGGGAAAGGGGCGCTGCTGCAATGGTCGCGAATTGGGGTAGGGTGACCGCGCAAAATCCGGAGCGGCGCCATGAAATTTACGGTCTCAGCAGTCTTTGTTTTCCTGCTTTTCCTGACCGATGCGGCGGCCGCCGACGCCGTGCGCGCTCGCGACCTCGGCGTGCCGTTCGACGGAACGCCCGGCCCATTGAACGCCATCACCGACGTCGCCGGCGTCGAGGTCGGCCACAAGACGCTGATCAAGGGTTCTGGAAAACTGAAGCGCGGCAAAGGGCCGGTCAGAACCGGCGTCACCGCGGTGCTGCCGCGCGGGCGCACTTACGATCCGGTCTTTGCGGGTTGGCATGCGCTGAACGGCAATGGCGAAATGACCGGCACCACATGGATCACCGAAGCCGGTTTTCTTGAAGGCCCGGTGATGATCACCAACACGCATTCGGTCGGCGTCGTGCATGACGCCGTCATCGAATGGCAGGTGAAGCACAAATTCTACGAAGCCTTGCCGGGCGAACCTGACGTGTTCTGGTCGCTGCCGGTCGTCGCCGAAACCTGGGACGGACGATCTGAGCGACATCAACGGCTTTCACGTGACGAAGAAAGATGCGTTCGACGCGCTCGATGCGGCAAGGCCCGGCCCCGTCGCTGAAGGCAATGTCGGCGGCGGCACCGGCATGATCACCCATGAATTCAAAGGCGGGATCGGCACCGCGTCGCGCGTGCTCGACAAGGACGACAGCGCCTTCACCGTCGGCGCGCTCGTCCAGTCGAACTACGGCATCCGCAGGACGATGCGGATCGCCGGCGTTCCAATCGGCGAGGAGATTGCGGACCTCCTTCCTGACGATCCGAAGGCGGACGAACAAGGCTCGATCATCGTCGTCATCGCGACCGACGCGCCGCTTTTGCCGCACCAGCTGCGCCGCGTCGCGCAGCGCGCTTCCCTGGCGCTCGGCCGCATGGGCAGTTACGCGTCAAACGGGTCGGGCGACATTTTCATCGCCTTTTCGACGGCGAATTCGAAAGCCGCCTACCGGACCGAGATGCAGAAAGTCGAATTCGTTCCGAACGACGCGCTGGGGCCGATCTTTCTCGCCGCAGTCGAAGCGACCGAGGAAGCGATCGTCAACGCCCTCGTCGCCGCCGAGACGATGACGGGGATCGACGGCTACACGGTCCACGAATTGCCGCATGATCGGCTGCAGGCGGCGCTTAAAAAGCACGGTCGGCTGATTGAATGAGACGGTGCGGCGCCGGAACCGCTAAAATGAAAAGGCCGCCCCTTAAGGGCGGCCTTTCAGCAGGAAGTCCGGTGCAAGGACTTTAAACTTTCTTCCGCCGGCTCATCGCAAATCCGATGCCAGCAAGGCCGGCCATCATCAGGAGACCGGCGCCCGGGAGCGGCGTTTCCGTGATTTCAAAGGATTCGAGCGCAAGCGGCTTGTCGCTCCAGCTGCGGATGACGATCACCGGCGCCTTCAGCGCGAGATTTCCTATCTCCGCAAACCGATATGATCCTCCATTGGCGAGGATCGAACCGCTGGCGCGATTGCTGAAATTGAACGCGGAAATTTTCGCGGCGGTCTTCATCACGATTTCGACGTAAAACGGCGTCCGCTCGGACGAGGATTTCGCCTTCGTCTGCGTCCAGCGGAACTGGTCGCCGGCAGCGATCAGTGCGTTCCTCGGCGAAGGCGACTTCTGGCGCATAAAAGCGGATTGCGACGTCGCCAAGATCGATGGCGTTCCCGCCGTTCATGCCGCCGTTCTGCGCGAGCACATCGGCGACGACGACGGTGCGGGCGGCGGCGGCGCCGGTCAATATGGCGGCGGCGGCGGCAAGGCTTAAGGCGATACGAAGCATTTGAACTCTTCCATAAATTCTGGCGCGAAGCAGAATGGCCTGCGCCGGGCTCTTGAGCGCGACCTTCCTACCATAAAGGTAATGATAAGGTTAACCCCCCGAATCAGAGTCAAAAACTGGCGCCCGCCGTGTTAACCATTTTGGCTTCAAACCCCGGACGCGCCCCATGGCCGTGACCATCGCCGACCCGATCGCCCTTCCCTGCGGCGTGCGGCTGAAAAACCGGCTGGTGAAGGCCGCAATGACCGAGGGTCTCGCCGACCGGGAAAATAGGGCGACGGAACGGCATGTGGCCTTGTATCGCCGATGGGCTGCCGGCGGGCCAGCGCTGCTCCTCACGGGCAATATCCAGGTCGATCGACGATATCTTGAACGCCCCGGCAATGTCGCAATCGACGGGCCGCAAGATGCCGACGCGCTGAAGCGGCTCGAGGCCTTTGCGGCGTCGATAACCGGTTCCGGCGCCGAAATCATGGTTCAGCTAAGCCACGCAGGGCGTCAAACGCCGATTTACGTCGCCAGGACGCCGGTTGCGCCGTCGCCGGAAGCGCTGGCCCTGCCGGGAGGCCAATTCGGGACGCCGCGCGCGATGACCGCGGAGGAGATCGAGGACGTGATCGCGCGCTTTGCTCATGCCGCCTCGGTCTGCAAGGCGACCGGCTTTGGGGGCGTCCAGGTTCATGGGGCGCACGGCTACCTGATCTCGGAGTTCCTCAATCCGAAAGCGAACCGGCGCACCGATCTTTGGGGCGGATCCCTCCAAAATCGCGCGCGCCTGCTCCTGCGGACAGTGGCGGCGGTCAGGAAAAAGGTCGGCTCCGGCTATCCGGTGTCGGTCAAGCTCAACTCCTCGGACTTCCAGAAGGGCGCGTTTTCGTCCGACGAGTCGCTGCAGGTCATCGCCTGGCTCAACGAAGAGGGGATCGATTTCCTCGAAATCTCCGGCGGCTCTTATGAACAGCCGAAGATGATGGATATGGAGGGGCTTGAACCCGCCGAGGAAGTCAGGGCGTCGACGAAAGCGCGCGAGGCCTATTTTCTTCAGTTCGCGGAAGAAGCGGTCCGCGTCGCCAAGATGCCGCTGATGGTGACGGGCGGATTTCGCTCGCGCGCGGCGATGGACGACGCGCTCACGTCAGGCGCGGCGGATCTGATCGGGATCGCGCGGCCGATGTGCGTCGATCCCGACATTTGCGCCCGGCTCCTTTCCGGCGAAGTCGCCGAAGCGCCGCGCCATGAAAAATCGCTGCGGCTCGGCAACGGGTTCTGGGGACCAAATTCGAAGAACGCGACGATCAAGGCGCTCAATGGTTTTGCCGCCATGGCGTTCTTCTACGAAAATCTCTACCGCCTCGCCGACGGGCGGGAGACGGATGCCGCGATGAAACTGCTGCCGGCGTTCGTCCGCTATCAGATGACGGAGCGCAAGGCGGCAAGGAAGTTGGAGCGTTAGGCGCGTTTTTTTCCAACGACCGCCGTATCGAGCGCCTGAAGGAATCGCGAGCGGTCTTCCTTTGAGAACGGCCTTTGTCCGCCAGCCGCTGTCGGATCGCCGGAGCCCCGGAGGTCCTGCATGATGGCGCGCGTCGCGATAGCGGCGCCGATCGAGCTTGTCGTGAACGGTTTGCCATTATGGGCGATGACGCTTGCGCCGGATTTGAGGCATCGCTCGGCAAGCAGGATGTCGGCGGTGACGACAATGGCGCGCGCGTCGGCTTTCGCCGCGATGAAGTCGTCCGCGGCGTCGAACGCATCGCCGACGATCTCGCGCGCGATCAACGGATGATCCGGAATCCGGACGCCGCCATTCGTGACGACGACGACGGCGACCGCATGCCGCAACGCGACCTTGTAAATCTCTTCCTTTACCGGGCAGGCGTCGGCGTCGATGAGAATGCGGAGCGTCATGTCGCCTCGAAAAAGCGGGCGCTTTACCGGCGCCGCGCGATAGGGCGCCGCCGCTCAGGCCTGCTCATACGCGGATTTGAGCCACGCTTTGACGTCCTTGTCGACATCCGAAAGCTTTTCGAGCTTCACGCGGTGCGAGACCATCGCATTGAAGCTGCCGGACGCCTCGAGCTTTCCCGCTGGCGCGACGCCTTTGAGGTTGATTCCGAGATCGAGCCGCGTCTTCGTTGACGGCTGGATGATCGCGAACTGCTTCGACCGGCGGACGCTGACATAGGCCTTCTTCGGCGCGAACTCGACGTCGCGGCCAAAGCCCTCGATCAGTTTTGCCAGCGCGTCATAGACGGGCCTCAGCGCCGCCTTCTCGCCCGCATATTGCGCCGCGACGAGATCGGTTCCGCCTTCCGCCATGCTGCCAGCGTCCGTCCTGAAATGCTTCAGCGCGACCATGTTGGCGTACCCATGCGTCAGTCCGTGCCCGGACTTTAAGAGCGTCACCAGCGCGCCGTGCTTTTCGGCGCCTGATTTCCTGGCGACGGCTAGCCATTGGTCGAACGTCTTTCCGGTCTTTTCCTTGAAGGCCGCAATCATGTCGGCTTCGGCGTCGGCGGGCGATTTCGCCATGAGTGTCTCCTATCCCTTCAACGGCCAGTTTTCGGCGCGCAGCGCCTTGGGCGTCATCGGCCCCATCAGCGCGAACATCGCGTTTTGCACGCGTGCGCCCATCGTCGGCTTGCCGGTTTCAACAAACGCCTTGAAGTTCTCGACGATGAATTTCCCGCCGGCGTCCATCGACTTCACGCTCTTGGAGCCCGCAAGGATGTTTTCCGTAACGAGGCAGAATTCGACGCCCTTGGGCGTCTCCTTCAGCGTGTAGGTGACTTTTGACGGCGGATCGTCGAGCGAGGTCAGCTGGAACGTGTGCGAGAGCAGATGCGGCGGGTTCATTTCGAGAAATTCGCCGACGACGCCGACCGCGCGCTTGTCCGCCGACAGCATCCTGAACGACTGGCCGGGCGCGACCGCTTTCGTATCCCATGACGAATTCCAGAAGAAGGGGCGGGGAGACGTCGTCTTGATCAGCTCGGACCAGACGGTTTCGATCGGCGCGTTGATGATCACCTTGTAGACCTGACGCGCCGCGTAATTCTTGTCGCTCATTTGACCTTCCTGCGTTTTGCTTTCTTGTCCGCGTCCTTGACCCGCGTTTCGGCGAGATATTTAAGGCGCGTGATTTCGCCCGCCCAATAGCCGCTGTAATCGTCGGTCCAGCGGTCGTAGATCATCCGGATCGGCGCCGCGTTGAAATAGAGCCGGCGCGTCCGCCCGTCCTTTTGCGACACGATGAGGTTCGCCTCCTCAAGGACAGCGAGATGTTTCATGATCGCGATGCGCGACACGTCGAATTCCATCGCGATCTCGCCAACGCCGGCGCCGGGCTTTTGACGCAAGAGGTCAAGAATGCGCCGGCGCGTCTCATGCGCCAGGGCCGAAAAGACGGCGTTCATGTCATTGTCATGGGCGATCATAGGTAACATGGAAGTTACATGACGTGCACGCCCCCGTCAAGCCGCAGGTCGTTGACAGAAAGGCCGGGCGTCGAAACTGTCCGCGCCTATGTCACAACAGCTGTTGCTGATCGACACCTTGCTGCGCGGGATGACGGTCGGCGCCGAAATCCTGATCGCGCTCGTTTTCCTGTCGCGATGGCCGCTGACATGGCGCCGGGGGCTTGGCGCGGCGTTCATCCTCGCGGCTTCCTGCTACATGATCAACACGTCGGTTCCGCTGGTCGAGGCCGTCGGCCCCCTGATCGTTCCGATTGGCATCATGTCGATCATCGCGCCGGTGATCTTCTGGTGGTTTGCGCAGTCGCTGTTCGACGACCGCTTCCGGATGCGATGGTTCGCGCTCATTCCGCTTTTGCTCGTCGCCCCGATCGTCCTCTTTCACTTCACCGGCGTCACCGGCGGCGCTTGGACCGCGAGTTTCGTGCTCGCGCGTCTGGTGATGATCGGCGCCTTCGGCCATGCGATCTATTCGGCGCTGCGCTATCTCAACGACGATCTCATCGAGGGGCGGCGTCGCTTCCGCATCATTTTCGCGGTCGCGGTCGGCGTGACCGGCTTCATCATCAATTACTCCGAGACGGTCGGGTTTCGAGATCAGCCGCCCGTCTGGGTGCTGCTCTTTCAGGCGAGCGCGCTTCTCGTCATGACGCTCGCCTTCGGCGTCTGGCTCCTCGCCATGAAGGGGGAGGTGCTGGACGGCGCGCCGGTCAGCGCGGACGCCGCTCGCGCTGAGACGGCAACGGCGCCGTCGCTCTCGATGCGCGCCGCGGACAGGCCCGCCTATGACCGCCTGACGTCGCTGATGGCCGAAGGCGTCTGGCGGGAGGAGGGGCTCACCGTCGCGTCGCTCGCGGCGAAAGTCGGCGTCCCCGAGCACCAGCTTCGGGCGCTGATCAACGGCCAGCTCGGCCACCGGAATTTTTCGACCTTCCTCAATTCCTACCGGCTTGAAGAGGCAAAGCGGCTGCTCGCCGACCCGGCGCAGGCGCGCCGGCAGGTGCTGCAGATCGCGCTCGACGTCGGCTACGGCTCGATCGCGCCGTTCAACCGCGCCTTCAAGGAAGCAACCGGCAAGACGCCGACCGAATTCCGCAAGGCGGCGCTCGGCGAGTGAATGGCTGAACGGCTGATCGTTTCCGAAAACCTCTGATCAGATCCGAAAACGCTAACGAAATTGCGGCTTTGCAGAGAAGTCGGACGCCGGCTTCCCCATCCTTGGCCCACCGCATTGATGGAGCCCGGAATGAATCACGCCTTCGCCACCGCCGCTGGAACCAGCCTGATCGAGACCGCGATCAGCTGGTTTTTCCACATCCTGCCGTTCGAGTTCGGCCGCTATTTCGTCGTCGCCCTGGTCGTCTTCCTTGTGACGGCCTTATTCGCGGGTCGCCTCGCCGGCCGGAAAATCCGCAAGGACGCGCCGAAAGCGCGACCAGATGGTTCGCGAATTCGGCGCGTCGTTCCGCACCTCGGCGATCTTCTCGATCGGCGGCATCGTTTCCATCATGGGATCGAGCGCCGGGATCATGAAAGCCTATGACGATCCCGCCCAGTTCGGCTGGGGATATTTCTGGCTCTCGCTCGGCGCGCTCATCGTCCTTCACGACGCCTGGTTCTACTGGACGCACCGGCTGATCCACGACCCGCGGCTCTTCCGCCGGGTCCACCGCCTGCACCACAAGTCGCACAACCCGTCGCCATGGACCGCCTATTCCTTCGATATCGGCGAGGCCGCGATCAACGCCGCTTTCATGCCCTTGATCCTTCTCATCCTGCCGGTTTCCCATTTCGCGATCTTCCTCTTCCTTACGCACATGATCATCCGCAATGTCGTCGGCCATTCCGGCTACGAGTTCTTTCCGTCATGGCGGAACGGGCGACCGGTGTTCGACTGGCTGACGACGGTCACCCATCACGACCTCCACCATGCGCAGGCGGGCTGGAATTACGGGCTCTATTTCACCTTCTGGGACCGCGTGATGAAAACCGAACATCCGCTTTACCGCGAGAAGTTCGCCGAAGCGGTCCGAAAGCCGCTCGACGGATCGGCGGTCGGGGCGCTGAACCCCTCGCTGACACGCGCCGTATGAAAGGCGCGGGCCTTCGCGTAGGCTCGCAGCCGAACAGGGAGACGCATATGGCGGACGGCGCGCAAGGAACGGCTTGGTGGCTGAAGGGCAATTTCGCGCCCGTCGAGAAAGAGGTCGAGGCGTTCGACCTTCCCGTGACGGGCGCCTGCCGCCGGAGCTTTCGGGCGTCTTCATGCGCACCGGGCCGAACCCCGCGCGCGAGCCCTCCGCGCACTGGTTCCTCGGCGACGGCATGATCCACGGCGTCAGGCTCGAAAAAGGAAAAGCGCGCTGGTACCGCAACCGTTATGTGGAGACGCCGCTTCGCCGCAAGGCGGTGACGACGCGCGATCCCGCCGTTTTCATGGACAAGACCGCATCGACCGCGAACACCAACATCGTGCGTCACGCGGGCCGCATCTATGCGCTTGAAGAGGCGCACTTCCCCTATGAGATCTCCGGCGATCTTGAGACGAAAGGCTGCGTCGATTTCGACGGCAGGCTGAAGACCGCGCTCACCGCCCATCCGAAAATCTGTCCCGAGACCGGCGAAATGCTGGCTTTCGGTTACGGGTTCATGCCGCCTTATTGCGTCTATCACCGTTTCGACCGCGACGGGCGTCTCGTTCAGTCGGAGGAAATCCCGACCGGCGGCCCGGTGATGATGCATGATTTCTGTGCGACCCGCTCAAAGGTTGTCTTCATGGATCTCCCCATCGTGTTCGACATGGCGAGCGCGATGGCGGGCGGCATGCCGTACAAATGGAGCGAGGACTATCCCGCACGCCTCGGAATCATGCCGCGCAACGGAACGGCGAAAGATCTGAAATGGTTTTCAATTCCCTCCTGCTACATTTTCCATCCGCTGAACGCCTATGATGACGGCGACGCGATCGTTCTCGACGTCGCGCGCTACGAGAAAATGTGGGTGAAGGGCTTCGACGTCCCGGCGCATCTTCACCGCTTCCGCCTCGATCTCAAAACCGGGATCGCGAAGGGCGAAGACATCGACGATCTGCCGGTCGAGTTCCCGCGCATCCGCGACGACAAGGCCGGGGTCAAGCATCGCTACGGCTACGCGATCACGACGCATGAAGACGACGAGGCGGGGTTCAATCTCGGCACGCGCATCGTGAAATTCGACGTCGACAAAGGCGAAACGAAGATCGCCGAATTGGGCAAGGGCCGCGCGCCGAGCGAAGCCGTTTTCGCGGCCGCCGGAAACAGCGAAGACGACGGCTATCTCCTGTCGATCGTCTATGACGCGGCGCGAAACGCTTCGGACTTCGTCGTCCTCGACGCCAAGGACCTCGCAAAAGGCCCCGTCGCGACCGTCGCCCTCCCGCAGCGCGTTCCGTTCGGGTTCCACGGGGCGTGGTTCGGGGATTGAAGAATTCTTTGGGCGTCCGACTTGCGCATTGCTGAATGGTAATATAAGGGCGTGTCCTAAATAGACTTGCGCAGCGGCGCAATAGGGGGGCAGTCATGAGTATTATATCAGCTTCAATCAGTTGTCTGATGTCTTCGCTAATTTTATTCGGAACGGTATCGGCCGAGCCCGTTACAATACCGACCCAGACGATGGTCTATGTAGAAACAGACCAGCCCGTTAAAGGCAAGAAAAAGCATACACAAGAAGGACAAGTCGTCCGTGCAACTGTCTGGCGCGATATCGACGTGAATGGCCGAACAGTTATTAAAGCGGGTACGCCGGTGTTGGTGCGCGTCGATACGTTAAAAGGCGCGAAGATTGCTGGCATCAAGGGAAAGATGACCTTGGGCGCTTATGACACCACCGCCGTTGATGGAACCAAAATTGAACTAGGCGGGGGATATTTGAAGGAAGGAAACGGACGTATTGCGCTTACTGCTACGCTTGCGGCGCTAGTCTTTCTTCCGCTGATTTTCATGAAAGGGAAGGCGGCGGAATTGCCGCGAGGCACCGTATTTGACGCTTTCACGAAAACCGAAACAACGATTGAAACGGCAAATCTTGGCAACGTCGGACCGCGCCTGAATTTGTCGAAAGCGATGGGTCCTCGTCTGGAAGTTGAAGTGCTCTACGACGAACTCGCGGCGTCCGATAAGCCCGAGGACTTCGCGATGCTGATGAAAGCGCCTGTCGGTTCGACTGGAAAATTCGTGATTGACAGCGTCAACGGCGTCAAGGTCAGGCGCTAGCGATCGAATCCAAGTCGACGGGGGTCGCTGCAGATGTGGAAACTTGGCGCGGCGAGATCGAAATTAAGAAGCTCGGCAAGGAATTCAAAAAGGGCATCAATACATTCAGCGTCGCGACGCGAAGTAGGTGGCGAACGTATCGTCGATGAAGTGGTGCTCGACATCCAGTTCTGAACGGCGCGACGCACTGAGGTCGAGAGGTATGGCTATCCTAGCCATCCCCGCTTCGTCGCCGCGCGCGCGAGCTGAAGCATCGCTGCGCCCGCGGCGAGAATGACGGCCGGAAAAATCGCGGCGGTCCAGCCAAGGAGCGCGATCGCGCCGAGGGGAAACAGGACGTAGACGAACTGGAAGAGGATCGCCGCGAAGGACGCCGCGAACAGCGGCGTCGCCCATTTCCGGCGGAGCAGCAGCGCGACGGCGCCGGCGAGCGCGCCGAACACCGCGACCGCATAGACAGCGAGGATCCAGTCGGGGCGGCGCGAAAAGAGTTCCTGCTGGTCGGCGGGGAGTTTCGCCAGCGCCTCCTTGGTCGTCGTCGCATCCATGAAAAAGGAAACGACGCCGATGAGACTCCAGGCGATTGCGGCGTAGACGGCGATCTTGAACCAGGCCGGCGTTGACGATGGCGATGTCGTTGGCGTTGGCGTCATCTTGTCCTCCCGCAGAGGCGCGCTCGAGCGCCCGGCCGAGATTAAGCCTTAAGCCCTTGGCGCTGCAATCGGGTTGACGGCGGCGACGCCGGCCGTTCACGGTGGCGCGAAACCGCGAGCGTCATGTGCACCCTCACGAACGCCGACTGACCGCAGGCGAACGAAGCCTTCTCCCCCCGCCGCTCGCGGACGCGATCGATCTCGACGAGGTTTTGATTGTCGCGCGCTGGCACACGCCGCTCGCCGCGATGCTCAAAGTGACGGTCGTCCGGGGCCGTCGCATTTTCTGGAGGAATGCGCCCGCCGAGGCGGCGAGCGTTCCGGAGCGCGCGCATCTCGCGCATGAGCTGGTGCATGTCTGGCAATACCGGGCGCTCCGCCGCACCGGGGTCGAGATTCTCGCGAGCCGGCGCTACGCCTACGAGCTCGATCGCGAGAAACCCTTCCTCGCCTACGGTTACGAGCAGCAGGCGTCGATCGTCGAGGATTTTGTTCGCCTCAAGGAAGGCGTTCGTCCGCGCTACGTCCGCGAGCATGTTCCGCCGCTCACCGACTATGAGCGGGTGATTGCGAGCGCTGCTGGCGTTCGGCGCTGAAAGCTGGTTCAGTCGCGCCGAATCTTCAGGGAGCACTTGCTATGACCGATGCCCCGCGCGGGCCGCTCGCCGGCGTTCGCATCGTCGATTTGTCGCGCGTGCTCGCCGGCCCCTATTGCACGACATTGCTCTATGAGCTCGGCGCCGAGATTTTGAAGATCGAACAGCCGGGGCAGGGCGACGACACAAGGGCCTTTCCGCCGTTCCAGAATGGCGAGAGCGTCTATTTCGCGTCGATCAACCGCGGCAAGCGCAGCCTCGCGCTCGATCTCAAAAACGCGGACGACCGGCGCGTGCTTGAAGACTTGCTGGCCCGCGCCGACGTGCTGGTCGAGAATTTCCGGCCCGGGACGATGGCGCATTTCGGGCTCGACTATGACGCGGTGAAGGATCGCTATCCCGCGCTCGTCTACGCGTCGATCTCGGGGTTCGGCCATTCGGGTCCCTACAAGGACCTTCCCGCTTACGATCTCATCGTGCAGGCGCTCGGCGGCATGATTTCGATCAATGGCGAGGAGGGAAGGCCGGGCGTTCGTCTCGGCGTCTCGCTCGGCGATCTTGCGGCGGGAACTTTCGCGGCGCTCGCAATTTCATCGGCGCTTTACGAGCGCCGGGCGAGCGGGAAGGGCCGCTTCATCGACATCGCCATGCTCGATGTTCAGACGATGCTGCTTGAAAGCGCGCTCGTCCGTCAGCTTGCGACCGGCGAGACGCAAACGCCTACGGGCTCGCGCCATCCGGTGATCACGCCGTTCGACGTCTTCGCGGCGAAAGACGGCCCCGTCGCCATCGGCTGCGCCAACGACAAATTGTTCGACGAGCTATGCGACGCGCTGGAGCGCCCCGCGCTCAAGGCCGATCCGCGCTACGACAATCTCTACGCGCGCTTTGCCAATCACGGCGCGCTCAAGGCCGAGATCGAGGAAGCGCTGAAGGCGAAGACCGTCGCCGAGTGGGTCGCGCTCTTTCGCGCGCGCGGCCTTCCGGCGGCGCCGATTCATACGATGGCCGAGGTCGTCAACGACCCTCAGCTGAAAGCGCGTGATATGTTCGTCACGGTCGACGATCCGGAAATGGGAAGGTTGACGATGACCGGCAGCGCCTTCAAGATTTCAGGCTACCCGTCGTCGCCGACGCGCCCGCCCGCCCCGAACCTCGACGAAGCGCGCGGCGACATCATGGCGGAACTCGGCCGGCCGGCGGAAGAAAAGAGGAAACGCGTCAAAGGCCCGGAACGCCCGCAGATCTGGTAGAAATGATCATTTGAGAAGGAGACCCGCATGGGAGCGCTCAGCAACGCAAAGCCCGTCGTCATCATCTGCACGCGCGACCGTGCGGTGTCGGAACCATTCTACCGCGATGTCCTCGGGCTGAAGGCGACGGGCTCGGACGATTTCGCCGCCGTGTTCGACATCGGCGGCGCGCCGCTTCGGCTTTCGACCGTCGGCGACTGGAAGGCGCACGAGCACACGATCTTCGGTTTCGCCGTCGACGACATCAAGAAGACGGTCGCGGACCTGACCAAGAAAGGCGTCAAGTTCATCACCTATCCGGGCTTTGGTCAGGATGCGGACGGCGTCTGGGCGACGCCCGACAAATCCGTGCGCGTCGCGTGGTTCAGCGATCCGGACGGGAATAATCTGAGCCTGACGCAGTTCGGGTAGGGCGGGTTGAGCGCGGCGATACCCGCCGCCTTAAAATGCCAAAGGTGGGTATCGCTCCGCTCAACCCACCCTACGCCTTCGACCCATGCGCGGCGACGACCTGCGCCACGGTTTCGGTGACGCGCTTGCCCGTAGGAAGGTGCAGGAACTCATTTGGTCCGTGGGCGTTGGAATTGGGCCCGAGGACGCCGGTGATTGCGAACTGCGCTTTCGGGAAGACGCGCCCCAGCATGCCCATGAACGGGATCGTCCCGCCTTCGCCCATCATCGCGGAGGGCTTGCCCCATGAGGCGAGCGAGGCGGCGTCGAGCGCTTCGGCGAGCCAGGGCGCCGTCACCGGCGCGTTCCACCCGCCGCCGGCTGATTTCAGGCGTGAACGCGACGCGCGCGCCATAGGGCGGGTTTTCTTCAAGGAGGCGCTTTAGCGCCGCGCTCGACGCCTCGCGCGTCAACCGTCGGGGGGAGGCGCAGAGAGAGCTTGGCGATCGTGAAGGGACGCAAGACATTGCCCGCATTCGCCGGCGTCGGCGCGCCGTCAAGCCCCGTCACTGACAAAGCGGGCCGCCAGGTGCGGTTGAGAATGAGGTCCGCGCGCTCGCCCGCCGCCGGCGACATTCCGCGTACGAACGGAAATTTCGAGTACACGGCGTCGCCGAGCGCCGCCGCCGCGATCGTCGCCTGCGTCCGCCGATCGTCGGGGATCGCCGTCTGGAAGGCGGCGGGTTTGACCGCGCCCGTCGCGACATCGTCGATGCGGTCGAGCAGCATCCTCAAGATGCGGAACGAGGACGGAACGACGCCGGACGCGTCGCCCGAATGAACGCCTTCCTCGAGGACGTCGATGCGCAAGGTCCCGCCGACAAGGCCCCGGAGCGACGTCGTCAGCCACAGCCGCTCGTAATCGCCGCAGCCCGAATCGAGACAGACGACGAGAGAGACATCGCCGATCTTGCCGGCGAGCTTTTCCATGTAAAAAGGCAAATCGGGCGATCCGGATTCTTCCGACGCTTCGATGATGGTGACGCAGCGCGCGCGGGGGATCCCCTGTCTTTCGAGCGCAATGAGCGCGGTCAAGGGCGCCGAACAGGGCGTACCCGTCGTCAGCGCCGCCGCGCCCGTAAAGCCTGTCGTTTTCGATGACGGGAATCCAGGGTCCCTTGCCCGGCGCCCAGCCGGTCATTTCCGGCTGCTTGTCGAGATGGCCGTAGAGGAGAACGGTCTCGCCGGAAACGCGGCCCGGCGCATCGATGACGATGAGCGGCGTCCGGCCTTTTTCGCGCATCACCTCGATCGTCGCGCCGGGGAGTTCCTTCAGCTTGCCGCGCGCCCAGCCCTCGAACATCGTCACCGCTTTTTCCATATGCCCGAGCTTTTCCCAGTCGGGCTCGAACATCGGCGACTTGTTCGGAATGCGGATGTAGTCGACCAGGGTCGGCGTCACCTCTTCGCGCCAGGTTTTTTCGACAAAGGATTTGAGGTCGGCGTGCGCGAGCGCGGGCATGGCGGGCTCCATGGGTTTTGATCAGAAGACGATTATGACCCGGATGCCCGCGAGGCGCATCAACAAACGCGGTCATTCCGGGGTGACGCACGGCGACGAGCCCGGAATCCACGACGCCGCACGGGACTACGTGGAGATCGACCCCGGGTTCGCGACTTTGTCGCGCCCCGGGGTGACACTGATGAAATTTCGGTGAAATGAAAAATGCCGGGATCGCTGCCGGCCTTTTGCTTGATCGCAGAGCATCTGCTCATCCTCGGCGTTATCCTTGTCACCAACAACGAGTGCGAATTCCGGCGGGTCAGAGGCTAGAGGCCAAGAACTGGACGACGTGAGCCATACGATCCCGCCCGCGGTTCTTTCGTCGGTAGGCCGTCTTTGCTATCCTGACGCAGAATTCGGCTCGGGGAGCCCGCGATGACCATTAAAGAAAAGCCGTTTCTCGACTCCGCCTCGCGGCCGGGACCGCTGCCGGGCTTCTTCTTCTCCAACCCGGTTTTCGCCGGGTTCTTTGCAGTGATCATATGCGCGATGTTCGGCGTTGTCGGCGCGTTCTTCCTTGGCGGATGGAGTCCCGATGCGCAGGAAGTTTTCGACGTGGCGCGCACTGGCGCCGTCTTCACGCTAATCATCGGCGCGGTTGCGTTGCTCTTTGCCGCAATTGGCGCGCTGCGCTCTGACGACCGAAATGTCCGCCTCCTTTTCGTCTTCAGCGCCGCTGCGACGATTGTGATGTTGGCGGTTGCTGATCGGACGGTGTTGCAGTCTGTGCGGGCCTGGCTTGAGCCGATGAACAGCTTTCTCGGCGTGGACCCATACGTTCCAAGGCCCTAAAAAAAAGGCCGGGCTCGCGCCCGGCCTTTCCCCCATATACGCCGCAAGCGCTTACGACGAATAATACATCGCGAATTCGACCGGGTGCGGCGTCGATTTCGAAGCGTTTCACCTCGGCCATTTTGAGTTCGATATAGCGTCGATCTGGTCGTCATTGAAGACGTCGCCCTTCTTCAGAAATGAGCGGTCGCGGTCGAGCGTTTCAGAGCGCGTTCGCGGAGCGACGGGCAGACATGCGGGATGTCTTTCAGTTCGGCGGGCGGCAGGTCGTAGAGGTCCTTGTCCATCGGATCGCCCGGATGGATCTTGTTCTCGACCCCGTCGAGGCCCGCCATCATCAGCGCGGCGAAGGTGAGATAAGGGTTGCCCGCCGGGTCGGGGAAGCGCACTTCGATGCGCTTGCCCTTCGGCGAGGCGACCCACGGAATCCGGATCGAGGCCGAGCGGTTGCGCGCCGAATAGGCGAGCAGCACCGGCGCCTCATAGCCCGGCACCAGGCGCTTGTAGCTGTTCGTCGTCGAGTTCGCGAAGGCGTTGATCGCGCGCGCGTGCTTGATGATTCCGCCGATGTAATAGAGGCAGGTTTCCGAAAGGTCCGCATAGCGGTCGCCGGCGAACAGCGGCTTGCCGCTCTTCCAGAGCGACTGGTGGACGTGCATGCCCGAGCCGTTGTCGCCGAAGACGGGCTTTGGCCATGAATGTCGCCGTTTTGCCGTAGGCATGCCGCGACCTGATGGATCACGTATTTGTAGATCTGCATCCGAGTCCGCCATTTTCGTCAGACGTGGCGAACTTCATGCCGAGTTCGTGCTGGCTCGGCGCGACTTCGTGATGGTGCTTTTCGGCCTTGACGCCCATCTCGGCCATGATCGGTCAGCATTTCGCTGCGCATGTCCTGCGCCGCTATCGACCGGCGGCACCGGGAAATAGCCGCCCTTGGGGCCCGGGCGGTGCGCGAGGTTGCCGCCTTCATACGGCGTCGCCGAATTGTAGGGACTCTCGATCGAGTCGAGCTGGAAGCCCATATTGTGCTGTTCGGTCGACCAGCGCACGTCGTCGAAAATGAAAAACTCCGCCTCCGGACCGAAATAGGCAGGTGTCGGCGAGGCCCGTGGACTGAAGGTAGGCTTCTCCGCCGCCCTGGCGATGGTGCGCGGATCGCGCGCGTAGGGCTGACCGGTCGCCGGATCGAGGATGTCGCAGATGAGCGTCAGCGTCGGCTGCGCGAAAAACGGATCTTCGATCGCGGTCGAAAGGATCGGGTTTCAAGATCATGTCGCATTCGTTGATCGCCTTCCAGCCGGCGATCGACGAGCCGTCGAACATGGTGCCCTTCTTCAAGAGGTCTTCGTCGACCAGATCCTTGTCGAAGGTGACGTGTTGCCATTTGCCGCGCGGGTCGGTGAAGCGCAGATCGACGATAGCGGATCTCTTTGTCCTTGATGCGTTTCAGGACGGCGTTGGCGGCATGGCGTTTGGAGAAGCTCCTTCTTGGTTGCTGATGCGCGCCCGGGCCGGAGAGAACGCCCGCGCGAGGGGCCGATCAAATTATCGCCCGCGCATCAGATGACGAGCGGTCCGGATCGAAATCAAGAGAATTTTGCGGTGCAGCATCCAAGAGGCAGAATTATGTCGCCTGGCGTTTGATATCGGCCAGACCAAACGAAAAGCAATGTCGGCAAAACGGCTAGATAGCGTCGTCGCCTGTCTCGCCGGTGCGAATGCGGATCGCGTTCTCGACTGGAGAGACGAAGATTTTGCCATCTCCGATTCGCCCGGAATGCGCGGCGGCCTGCGATCGCCTCCACCGCGCCCTCGGCCTGATCGTCCCGTCACGACCAGTTCGATTTTCACCTTGGGCAGGAAATCGACGACATATTCCGCGCCCCGATAGAGTTCCGTGTGGCCCTTCTGGCGGCCAAAGCCGCGCGCATCGATCACGGTCATTCCTTGAAGGCCGATCTCGTGAAGCGCCTCCTTCACGTCGTCGAGCTTGAACGGCTTGATGATGGCTTCGATCTTCTTCATGGCGCAGGCGATTCGCGTGCGGCGTGTGGCGAATTGTTCATCGTTTCCTGATCGAGCGAGTCAACTGATTTCCTCCTTTCATCCTCCTTGGCGCCGACGAGACGCGCGCGGGTCAAGCGGCGCGCGATCGCGAACGGGCTTGCCGCGCCTGCCATCATGGAGGCTGCCGGCGCGGCGTTGTCGCATCCTTCATTACACGGAGCTGGCAAGCGCCCGGTCGCGATGTTCTGCGGCCCCGGCAATAATGGCGGCGACGGATTCGTCGTCGCGCGAAAATTGAAAGAGGAGGGGTGGACGGTCCGCGTCGCGCTGCTCGGCGAAAAAGCCGCCCTGAAGGGCGACGCCGCGCTGATGGCGACGCTTATGACGGCGCGGTCGAGCCGTTCGCGCCGGCCGCGCTCGACGGCGCAACGGCGTCATCGTCGACGCGCTGTTCGGGACCGGGCCTTGCGCGTGCCATCGAAGGGCCGGCGCGCGAGATCATCCTTGCGGCGAATGCGCATGCCGCGCCGGTCTTGGCGGTCGATATGCCGTCGGGCGTCGACGCGGATACCGGCGCCGTAATCGGCGTCGCGGTCGGGCGGCGGCGACGATCACTTTATCCTGAGAAAACCCGGCCATGTACTTTATCCGGGGCGTGCGCTTTGCCGGCGCTGTCACGCTTGTCGACATCGGCATCAAGGATCGAATGGGTCGCCGCCCTCAAACCGTCGACCTTCGAAAATCATCCGGCGCTCTGGGCGCGCGGCTGGCGGCGGCCTCTCCTTCGCCACATAAATATTCCCGCGGGCATGTCGCGGTCGTGTCGGGCCCGCGCCTCAGGACCGGCGCCGCGCGGCTCTCCGCCATGGCCGCGCTCCGCAGCGGGCGCGGGGCTCGTCACTGCTGTCGCCGAAGGACGCGTGCGACGAAAACGCCGCGCATCTGACCGCCGACATGCTGAGGGAGGCGGACGGCGCCGCGGCATCGCGGACCATGCTCGCCGACCGGCGCTTCACCGCCGCGCTGATCGGACCGGCGCCGGGGTCGGCCCGGCAGACAAAAGACCGGGGCGGCGATTTTGAAATCGGGCGCCCGCCGCCGTCCTCGACGCCGATGTGCTGACAAGTTTTGAAGGGAGCGCCGCAACGCTCTTTTCGGCGCTGCGCCGGACGACGTGTTGACGCCGCACGAGGGAGAGTTCGCGCGGCTCTTCCCGGATCTCGAAAGGCGCTCCGCGCCTTGCGGCCGCGCGCGCCGCCGCGAGCGCCGCGAAGGCCGTCATCGTCCTTAAAGGCGCCGATACGGTGATCGCCGCGCCCGACGGACGCGCGATCATCAATACCAATGCGCCGCCCGATCTTGCGACGGCGGGCTCCGGCGACGTCCTTGCGGGGTTGATCGCGGGCGTTCGCGCGCAAGGCGCGGCCGGGTTCGACGCCGCCGCCGCCGGCGTCTGGCTGCACGGCGCGGCGGACAGATCGTCGGGCCTGGCCTTATCGCGGAAGACCTGCCCGGCGCGGTGGCGCAAGTCTGTCGCGCGCTCTTTTCGCCGCCGCAAACAAAGCCAAAGGAGGCGGGCGGCGCGCCATGATCATCCGTTCTGCGACGCTCGACGACGCCGACGGCGTCAACGCCGTCTATAATCCCTACATCCTCGAAACGCCGCGACATTCGAGACGGCGCCGATCGACCGCGAGACGCGCCGGCGCTGGATCGAGAGCCGCCTTTCCAATCCGCGCTGGCCGGTTTTCGTCGCCGAGGAGAAGGGGACGATCGCCGGTTTCGCCAACGCCTCGCCCTTCGACGAGCGGCAAGCCTATGAAACGTCGATCGAAGGTCTCGGTCTTCATCGCGCCCGGCGCGCAGCGAAAAGGCCTCGGCGCGATGCTCTATGAAGCGCTCTTCGCCGCGCGTTGCGGCGGCGGACGTCCACCGCGCCTATGCGCTGATCGTCGCGCCCAATCCGGCGTCGGTCGCCCTCCATCGAGCGCGTTCGGCTTTCGACCGCGTCTCGACCCTCGACGAAGTCGGCCGGAAATTCGGTCGCTATTACAGCGTCCTGTGGTTCGAAAAGCGGCTTTAGGACGCTCGACAGGGGGCTTTCCTCTGCTATAGAGACCCGCTTTCACGGCCCGGACGCCTCTTGCGCGGCCGGCCGGCTCTCGCTCGCGGGTGTGGCGGAACTGGCAGACGCACTGGATTTAGGTTCCAGCGCCGAAAGGCGTGGGGGTTCAACTCCCTCCACCCGCACCAGGCTTCGCCCTTCGGGCTTCGCCTGGCGCAGCCGGCGGAACGAGGCGCGGGCCTGTCCGGCTTCGGCCCGAGAGATTGAGCGACAAGAGGCGGCTTGCAGAAAGGCGACGACATGGAAGTGATTGAAAAGACCGCCGAGGGCCTGACGCGCAAATTCACCGTGAAGGTGCCGGCGGCCGAACTCGACGCCAAGCTGAACGCGCGTCTCGCCGACGTCAAAGGCAAGATCAATCTGAAGGGCTTCCGCAAGGGCAAGGCCCCGCTGCCGTTCCTGAAGAAGATGTACGGCAAGGGAATGATGAGCGAGATCCTTCAGGAGATCGTCAACGAGACGAGCTACAAGGCGTTCACCGACCGCGATCTGAAGCCCGCGACGGCGCCGCATCCGCATCTCGTCACCGACTTCGACGCCATCATCGACGGCAAGGCCGACCTTGAATATGACGTCCACGCCGAAATCCTTCCCTCGTTCGAGCCGGCGTCGGTCGACGGACTGAAGCTGAAGCGCCCGGTCGCGGACGTCTCGGATGCCGACATCGACGAGCAGCTCGCCAAAATCGCCGAGACAGAACCGCGCCTATGAGCCGCGCAAGAAAACGGAAAAGGCGAAAGACGGCGACATGGTCGTCATCGACTTCGTCGGCTCGCGTGGACGGCGCCGAATTCCGCGGCGGCAAGGGCGAAGGCCATTCCGTCGTCCTCGGCTCGGGCTCGCTGATCAAGGGTTTTGAAGACCAGCTTGTCGGCGCGAAAGCGGAGACCGATCTCGAGGTCAAGCTGACCTTCCCGGAAGATTACGGCTCGGCGGAGCTGAACGGGAAAGACGCGGTCTTCGCCGTCAAGGTGAAGGAAGTGAAGGCGCCGCAGGAGCCGACGGTCGACGACGCGCTCGCCAAAAAGCTCGGTCTTGAAGACCTCGCCGATCTCAAAAAGCGCGTGCGCGAACGCCTTGAAGCCGACTACCGCGCAATGTCGCGGAGCCACGTCAAGCGCGCGCTCCTCGACAAGCTCGACGCCGCGCATGATTTCGATCTGCCGCCGTCGATGGTCGAGGCTGAATTCAACCAGATCTGGTCGCAGGTCGAGAACGCCGAGCGCGACGAGGAAGACAAGGACAAGACCGACGACGAGCTGAAAGTTGAGTACAGGAAGATCGCGGTCCGCCGCGTTCGCCTCGGGCTCGTCCTCGCGGAGATCGGCCGCCGCGCCGACATCCAGGTGCCGCAGGATCATCTCCAGCGCGCCGTGCAGGAAGCCGCGATCCGCGACGCGCAGCTCTTCGCGCTGCAGGGGCAAAAAGTTTCGCCCTCGGAAGTCCTCAAAATGTATCAGCGCAATCCGAACGCCGTCGCGCAAATCCGCGCGCCGCTCTTTGAAGAGCGCGTCGTCGACTTCATCCTCGAAAAATCCGACATCGCCGACAAGCCGGTGTCGAAAGAAGAACTGATGAAGGATCCCGACGGGGAGGAGTAGGCGGTCCTCATCCTGAGGAGCGGTTCGAAGAACCGCGTCTCGAAGGACTTGCATGAAGTCGAAAGGCCGCCCGCGAGGCGGCCTTTTTATGGCGTGCAGTACGCGACCATCGCGATCAATTCCCGTTCATTCCGGCGAACGAACGAAAGAAGCCCACCCGCTCATCCCGGCGAAAGCCGGGATCCAGTCAATGATTTGTACAAGGAATATGTTACAAGAGCGCGCCGCGGCGCGCGCTGGATCCCGGCTTTCGCCGGGATGAGCGGAGTTGTTGCGAAGGACGCCGCTGTTTGGAGCGCCCGATCGGTGATGCCGCGGAAATCGACCAACAAGCTCCCCACGCTCATTCCCCGACCAGTCGGTCGACGAATGCATCCCTCGCGCGAATAATTCCCGTCTGGCGCGAGCGCCGGGCGGCATTCCTGACCGATCGGTCGGTGAATGGTTGGTGAACGGATGAATTCTCGATTCGGGCAAATCCGCGCGTGCGAATACCTCTAAATCGCCGCTTGAAATCGCGACTGAAATTCCGACCTCAGGCGTTGATATGGTCGGGAGCGGGTCCGCCTCGCTTCCGAGGCTCTTTGACATCGTGAATGGTCGCGCGCGTTCCGGTTTTCGAACTGGCGCCCGCTTCATTGAAAGGAACGCCGCTCGCCGGCGAGGGCGCCGCCGCGCCCGGATCATCGCGCCTTGATCGGGGCTCAAGGCGGCTCGATCCGGCCATTGCTCGGCGCGGCGCATTTGCGAAAAACCGCTGACACTTTTTCGCGCGCCGCGCGCCCGTAAAATTCGCCGGGCGTTTCACCGGCGAGAAAGCAGGGCCTTTCGCGCTGCGCGCCGCGCGGGACCTCGAAAAAACGACAGAAGCCGCGGCGAGGTCGCCGGGCGTTTCCCGCGCGCTTCATCACCTCTTGACGCCGCCGGACTTTGTTTTGCGAACGCTTGCCGGGCCGGCGCAAGGCTCTGTATTCTGGCGCCAGCATCGCCTGACCGCCCGCCTGACCGTCCGCCCGAACCGTCCGCCCAACCGTCCAAGGGACCCTGCCGACCGATGAGGAACGACAGTCCGGCGAGCCGCTTGACGCGCACCTTCGTTTTCGTCGCCGGCCTTCACCGGTGCGGGACGACGATGCTGGCGAACCTCCTCGCCGAACATCCCGACGTTTCCGGCTTCCGGAACACCGGCGAAAAAATGGATGAGGGCCAATATCTCCAGACCGTCTATCCGTCCGGCACGATGCGGGGCGCGGGGTCTGTCGGCGCGCATGGGCTTTGACCGCCACGCTTACCTGACGGAGACCTCGCCGCTCGCCGCGCCGGAAAAGGCGGACATGTTGTTCCGCGACTGGGCCCGCTACTGGGACGTCTCGAAACCGGTGCTGATCGAGAAGTCGCCGCCCAACGTCATCCGGATGCGCTATCTGCAGGCGTCGTTCCCGGACAGCCATTTCATCCTGATCGCCCGCCACCCGATCGCCGCGGCGCTGGCGACCAAGAAGTGGTGCGGAAGAAATCCGGTCCCCGGCATCATCGCCAACTGGGCGGTCTGTTACGACCGGGCGCTGAAGGATGCGGAGAAGCTGAAGAGCTTCTCGGTCGTTCGCTACGAGGATCTGGTCAAAGACCCCGGCGCGGCGCTCGGGGCGCTGACCGACCGGATCGGGCTCGCGCCGATCGCCAGGATTCCGCCCGTCGTGCAGGAAGATCTCAACGAGAAATACTTCGCGGCCTGGCGGACGCTTCAAAAAAGCGCCATCGAGCGGGCGATGACCGCCATGGTCCGCCCCTTTGTCGATCCCGTCCTCGCGAAATTCGGCTATTCGTTTGACGATGCGGATCGCGTGGCGGCGACGCTTGAACCTCCCGAACCCGGTCGTTTCCGGAGCGATCCGACTTTGGGGGCGGCCAAGCCCTGATCCGGCCCTTAATCCGGCCTTGCCTTTCGGCCAGAATAACCGTCGCTTAAACGCGGCGCCTTATGGTGACGGCGGTGTGGCGGGGCTCCCGGCTTTTCGGCTGGTCCGGCAACCCCATATTAACCGTATCGCCTGAGTTCCAGGCGACGAGGCAGAGTCTGATCCGCGCTCGCGGGTCGCAGAACGAAAGAGATCCATGAAGGACCCCCACGACATATTCATGAATACGCTGGTGCCGATGGTCGTCGAGCAATCGAGCCGCGGCGAGCGGGCGTATGACATCTATTCCCGCCTGTTGAAGGAACGGATCATCTTCCTTTCAGGGCCCGTCCATGACGCGGTCTCGACGTTGATCGTCGCCCAGCTCCTCTTCCTCGAAGCGGAGAACCCGAAAAAGGAAATCGCCTTTTATATCAATTCGCCAGGCGGATCGGTCTCGGCCGGCCTCGCGATGTACGACACCATGCGCTATATCCGGCCCGCCGTTTCAACCATGTGCATCGGCATGGCGGCCTCGATGGGATCGCTCCTCCTGACCGCCGGCCAGAAGGGGTTGCGGTTTTCCCTCCCGAACTCGAGGATCATGGTCCACCAGCCCTCTGGCGGGTTCCAGGGCCAGGCGTCGGACATCGAGCGCCACGCCCAGGACATCATCAAGATGAAGCGCCGGCTCAACGAGATTTACGTTGAACATAGCGGCCAACCCTATGAAATTATTGAGAGAACGCTCGATCGCGACCACTTCATGTCGCCCGAGGAGGGCGTCGATTTCGGCTTGATCGACAAGGTGCTGGAGCGACGGTCCGCGGGCGACGAATAGACACGTCGCCTCCCGAAACGTTACTGGATCGGCGAAAAGTCGCCTTGATTGGCAGGTTGCGGTTGTGATCGAATATGGTGAAGGCGACGAGACCGGCGAGATGGCGCAGAATGTGCAGCTTCCGGCCCCAGTCCCTGGGCTCGTTCCAGGGCAAAGCCTGCGCCAGACCATCGTCCCGGGCCGCGTGTTCTGCGTCCGGGCTCCGGATTAGGAGTAGCATAGCGTGAGCAAAGTGAGCGGAAAAAGCGGCGGCGAGGGCAAGAACACGCTCTATTGCTCGTTCTGCGGAAAGAGCCAGCACGAGGTCAGGAAACTGATCGCGGGCCCGACGGTGTTCATCTGCGATGAATGCGTCGAACTTTGCATGGACATCATCCGCGAGGAATCGAAATCCTCGCTCGTCAAAGCCGGCGAAGGCGTCCCGAGCCCGCAACAGATCTGCAAGGTGCTCGACGATTACGTCATCGGCCAGAAACAGGCCAAACGCGTCCTCTCGGTCGCCGTCCACAACCACTACAAGCGGCTGAACCACGCGGCGAAGAACAACGACGTCGAACTTTCGAAGTCGAATATTCTTCTCCTCGGCCCGACAGGCTCCGGCAAGACGCTGCTCGCGCAGACGCTCGCCCGCATCCTCGACGTGCCGTTCACGATGGCCGATGCAACGACGCTGACCGAGGCCGGTTATGTCGGCGAGGACGTCGAGAACATCATCCTCAAACTGCTGCAGTCGGCCGATTACAACGTCGAGCGCGCGCAGCGCGGCATCGTCTATATCGACGAGGTCGACAAGATTTCAAGGAAGTCGGACAACCCCTCGATCACGCGCGACGTGTCGGGCGAGGGCGTCCAGCAGGCGCTGCTGAAAATCATGGAAGGCACCGTCGCCTCGGTGCCCCCGCAGGGCGGGCGCAAGCATCCCCAGCAGGAATTCCTGCAGGTCGATACGACGAACATTCTGTTCATCTGCGGCGGCGCGTTCGCCGGGATCGAGAAAATCATTTCGAGCCGCCATGCGGGAACCTCGATCGGTTTCGGCGCCAAGGTCGCCGCGCCCGACGACCGCCGCGTCGGCGATGTTCTGAAGACAATCGAGCCGGAAGACCTGCTGAAATTCGGCCTCATTCCGGAATTCGTCGGACGCCTGCCGGTGATCGCGACGCTCGAGGATCTCGACGAACCCGCGCTCATTCAAATTCTCACCCAGCCGAAGAACGCGCTGATCAAACAATATCAGCGCCTCTTCGAGATGGAGGACGTGAAGCTGACCTTCACCGAGGACGCGAAATCGGGGATCGCGCGCAGAGCGATCGCGAGAAAGACTGGCGCGCGCGGGCTTCGCTCGATCATGGAGAGCATCCTCCTCGATTCGATGTTCGAACTCCCCTCGATGCAGGGCGTCGCCGAAGTCGTCGTCAATGGCGAAGTCGTCGAAGGCCGCGCCAAGCCGCTGCAAATCTACGAGGACCGCGGCAAGGAAAAAATGGAAGCCGACGCCTCCGCCTGAAGCGCGGGCGCCATAACCGGAATGTGAAGCGGCGCCCCTGGGCGCCGCTTCTGTTTGAGCGGGGCTGGGCGCATGGGGCCGGCGCTCGCGGCAGCCCCTTTTCACCTTTCAGCGTTTCCGGGTTGAAACCGCGACCCGGAACGCCACATGGTATCCGCGTTCGTTGCCGTCTCAGTCTCTCCCCACACGTCGAGCCTTGGTGCAGGGCGTTAAGGGTAAGCCGCCATAATCGGGGCGGACGCGGATAACCGGGCGCTCTGTCGAGGCCCAAAAGGTGGGTAGTTCATGTCTGAAGTAACAAAATATGCCGTGCTGCCGCTCCGCGACATCGTCGTCTTCCCGACGATGGTGATCCCCCTGTTCGTCGGCCGCGATAAGTCCGTGCGCGCGCTCGAGCATGTCATGGAGCACGACAAGAAGATTTTGCTGGTCGCCCAGAAGGACGCGAGCGACAACGATCCGAAGCCCGAAGGCATCTATTCGATCGGCGTCGTCGCCTCGGTCTTGCAGCTGTTGAAACTGCCGGACGGCACCGTGAAGGTGCTCGTCGAAGGCGAAGATCCGCGCCAAGGTCGAGCGCTTCACCAAGATTGGACGACTTCTTCGAGGCCGAAGCGACGATCCCGCCGGAAATTGAAAGCGAAGATGCGGAGCTCGACGCGCTCTCGCGCTCGGTCGTCACGCAGTTCGAAGCGTACGGAAAGCTCAACAAGCGCGTGCCGCCGGAAGTCATCGTGTCGGTCAACGCGATCGACGACGCAGCGCAGCTCGCCGATACGGTCGCCTCGCATCTCAACATCAAGATCGCCGAAAAGCAGGAGCTGCTCGAAATTTTCGACGTCGCGCAGCGCCTTGAGCGCGTCTACGCGCTGATGGAAGGCGAGATGAGCGTGCTGCAGGTCGAGAAAAAGATCCGCAACCGCGTCAAGCGCCAGATGGAGAAGACGCAGCGCGAATATTACCTGAACGAGCAGATGAAGGCGATCCAGAAAGAGCTCGGCGAAGGCGACGAGGCGCGCGACGAGGTCGCGGAACTCGAAGACCGGATCAAGAAGACGAAGCTCTCGAAGGAAGCGCGCGCGAAAGCGGACGCGGAAGTGAAAAAGCTCCGCCAGATGTCGCCGATGTCGGCCGAATCGACCGTCGTGCGCAATTATCTCGACTGGCTGCTTTCAATTCCGTGGAACAACCGATCGAAGGTCAAATACGACCTCGACAAGGCGCAGCAGGTTCTCGACGCCGACCATTACGGCCTTGAGAAGGTGAAAGAGCGCATTCTCGAATATCTCGCCGTGCAAAAGCGCATGGGCACGGTCAAAGGGCCGATCCTTTGCCTCGTCGGCCCTCCGGGCGTCGGCAAGACCTCGCTCGGCAAGTCGATCGCGTCGGCGACCGGGCGTGAGTTCGTGCGCGTGTCGCTCGGCGGCGTGCGCGACGAAGCGGAGATCCGCGGGCACCGCCGCACCTATATCGGCTCGATGCCCGGCAAGGTCATCCAGTCGATGAAGAAGGCGAAGAAGTCGAACCCGCTCTTCCTCCTCGACGAAGTCGACAAGATGGGCCAGGACTTCCGCGGCGATCCCTCGTCGGCGCTCCTTGAAGTGCTCGACCCCGAGCAGAACTCGACCTTCGCGGACCATTATCTCGAAGTCGACTACGATCTTTCCGACGTCCTCTTCATCACGACGGCGAACAGCCTCAACATGCCCCAGCCGCTCCTCGACCGGATGGAGATCATCCGGATCCCGGGGTACACGGAGGATGAAAAGCGCGAAATCGCCCGCCGACACCTGATCCCGAAATTGATGAAGGATCACGGCCTCAAGGCGTCGGAGTGGAAGATCACCGACGACGGCCTCATGGATCTCATTCGCCGCTACACGCGCGAAGCGGGCGTCCGCAGTCTCGAGCGCGAACTGGCGCGCCTTGCTCGCAAGGCGGTGCGCGAGATCGAAGCCGGCAAGGCGAAGAAAGTCGAAGTCACGCTGGAAAATCTCAGCGTTTACGCCGGCGTTCCCAAATACCGCTACGGCGAAATCGAAGGCGAAGACCGCGTCGGCGTCGTGACAGGTCTCGCTTGGACGTCCGCCGGCGGCGACATCTTGACCATCGAAGCCGTAAAGATGCCGGGCAAGGGCCGCATGACGCCAACCGGCAATCTGAAGGAAGTGATGAAGGAGTCCGTCTCTGCGGCGTCGTCCTATGTCAGGAGCCGTTCGGCCGACTTCGGCATCGAACCGCCGGTCTTCGACAAGACCGACATCCATATCCACGTTCCCGAAGGCGCGACGCCGAAGGACGGACCGTCGGCCGGCGTCGCCATGGCGACCGCGATCGTCTCCGTTCTTACCGGGGTTCCGGTCCACAAGGATGTCGCCATGACCGGCGAGATTTCCTTGCGGGGGCGGGTGCTCGCGATCGGCGGGCTCAAGGAAAAGCTCCTCGCCGCGTTGCGCGCGGGCATCAAGACGGTGTTGATCCCTGAGGAGAATGAAAAGGATCTCGCAGAGATTCCCGAAAACGTGAAAAAGGGCTTGAAGATCATCCCGGTCAGCCGCGTCGACGAAGTGCTGGCGCTGACGCTGACCCGTCCGCTGACGCCGATCGAGTGGACGGAGCCGGCGACGACGCCTGCGCCGACCAAAGAAGTCGACTCCAGCGAAAGCGTGATGACGCATTGAAGGGTGTGGGCGTTCAGCCCCGCCGCCAATAAAAAAACGCGGCGCTCAAAGCGCCGCGTTTTCATTCAGGTGGGAAATTGCCTGGGAAGCGAGCTCAGCCGACGGTTGCAATCGCTGCCGGAACAGCAACCACGATCGCGGCGACCGCCATCGCGAAATACATCAAACCACGGGCGAGCCCGCTGAAGTCTGCGCCATGTGCGACATGGGGACGGGAAATCACAGCCATGGAAAACTCCTTACATCCTGCTGGGACTTAGGCCGCCGGCGTCACCGCCCTTGGTTGTCATCCTACTGAGACAAAACTGTCATTGAAGTGTCATATAGCGCAACATTTGCGCCAGCGCAAGGGTTGCCGTCGGGATCGTTCAAATTTTCTTCTATTGTCAAATGGTTAAGCGCCCCATGGCCGCCGCCGGGACGGAAAGTCTCAGGAACAGCGCCTTCAAGTATCACGCCAGGTCGCCTAGATAGGCGTCATGAAACCTCCGGAAATCCCTGAAGTCGCCGCAGAAGACTGCCGTTCCATGGAGGCGGTGCGGGCCGAGATCGACCGGATCGACCGGACGCTGGTCCGCCTGATCGCTGAGCGACAGGGCTATATCGAGGCGGCGGCCCGCATCAAGGACAGGGCGAACGACGTCCGGGTCGAGTGGCGTATTGAAGACGTGGTGGCGAAGGTTCTCGCGGCCGCCGAACGCGAAGGCCTTTCAGCGCGAATCGCCGAGCCGGTCTGGCGCGAACTGATCGAACGCTGCATCGAACATGAGCAAATATGCTGGCATCAGTTGCGTCCGGCGAAAAAGGCGTCTTCTTCCCGTTGACCCTCAGCGAATTCCGCCTAGGCTGGATTTTCCTCGGCTCGCGCGGGAGACGCATAACGATCGTGTGCCGGCATATCAGTTATTCCAATTGACGACAGAAAGGGTGCTCGAATGAACAAGAACGAATTCATCGACCGGGTCGCTGACCTCTCCAATATGAGCAAGGCGGACGCCATGCGCGCCGTCGACGCGGTGTTTGACGCGATCACGTCGGCGCTGAAGAAAGGCGACGACGTTCGTCTCGTCGGCTTCGGCACATTTTCCGCCGCAAAGCGCAAGGCGCGCGAAGGCCGCAATCCGCGCACTGGCGCGACCATTCAGATTCCGGCCTCGATCCAGCCGAAATTTGCGCCCGGCAAAGGCCTCAAGGACGCGCTGAATTAATCAGCCTCGCCCGCGGACCCTTCGCTTGCCGTAAGCAAAGGTCCGGTCATCCAACTTGCCGCTGGAAGTCGCACGCGCTAATTGCCATGACGCGCGCATTCGTTTGCGCGCGAAGCGCAATGTCGGGCGGTTAGCTCAGTTGGTAGAGCGTCTGGTTTACACCCAGTAGGTCGGCGGTTCGAACCCGTCACCGCCCACCACGGTGCCCACCACGTTGCAACGTCATCGTTTGTAGATGAAATTGGGCTGGGGACACTGGCGGTTGTCTGCGCCAGCATTCGATCACCCTGCATGGGTTGTGCGGCTGACCGCCGGTCGCCCGACGCCGGCTGAAGGAAATGCGGGGTCAATCGTTGAATGGTGCCCAGGGGCGGAATTGAACCACCGACACGCGGATTTTCAATCCGCTGCTCTACCAACTGAGCTACCTGGGCCCTCGGGCCGATGGGCGCTCCGCCGGCCGGAGGGCGGCTTATAGGCAAGGGCGGCGGCCTTGTCCATCGGTTGGAACGCCTTCCGTGGCCTAGGATTTCTCCGCGCTTTACGTCGATCGGCGTCGCCGATACCACAGCAACTTCCTTGCGATCTGGAGCGTCCCCGATGGCGGCGGAAGAAACGAAAAAAGCGGCGGCGAAGCGCGTCGGCAAGCGGCTTGTCGCGCCAAAGGGATCGGCGCGCCCGTCCTTGCGACAGCTCGGGCGGGCGGTGGACGTCGCGGCGTCGCCGGAAAAGGCGATGCTTGAAACCGTGCCGAACCCGCAGGAGGGGGAACTCTTTCTCGCCCGCTTCACGGCGCCGGAATTCACGTCGCTCTGCCCTGTCACCGGCCAGCCCGATTTTGCGCATCTCGTCATTGACTATGCGCCGGCGAAAAAGCTCGTCGAATTCGAAATCGCTGAAACTGTTCCTCGCCTCCTTCCGCAATCACGGCGCCTTCCACGAGGACTGCACCTTGACGATCGCCAAGCGAATCATCGCGGCGGCGAGACCTAAATGGCTGCGCATCGCCGGCTACTGGTATCCGCGCGGCGGCATTCCGATCGACGTGTTCTATCAGTCCGGCGAGCCGCCAAAAGGCTTATGGATTCCGGACGCGGGCGTTCAGCCCTACAGGGGGAGGGGATAATGATCCGCTTGCTGATGACCGCAATCGTAGCGTCGTTGACGACACCGGCCTTCGCCGACGCGCTGCCGGACAAGAAATCCGGGGCCGAAATCCTCGCCGGGACGGTAGCAGAAGATTGGCGGACGATCCCCGCCGAAGAAACCCTCGTCATCGAGCTTGATCGCGGAAAGGTCACGATCGCGCTCTCGCCGGCGCTGGCGCCAAGGCACGTGAAGCAAGTGAAGACGCTCGCGCGCGAGGGGTTCTATGACGGCCTTTCCTTCTATCGCGTGATCGACGGCTTCGTCGCGCAGGGAGGGGATCCCTTCGGCGAGAAGAAAATCCGCAAGGCGAAAAAGTTGATGAAAGCGGAATTTGAAAACGCCGGCGACGACATTCCTTTCGCGGCGCTGAAGGACGCTGACGGCTTCGCGCCGGCGTCGGGCTTTGTTGGAAGCCTTCCCGCGGGCCATGACGAAAAGACCGGGACCTTCTGGCATCTTCACTGCGCCGGCGCTTTCGCCTTCGGACGGGAGGACGGCGCGGATACAGCCTCGACCGAGTTCTACATCGCGCTTCAGCCGCAGCGTTACCTCGACCGGAACATGTCGGTCTTCGGGCGCGTCATCGACGGGATGGAGCATCTGCAGGCGCTGCGCCGCGTCGAGCCGCCGGAGTCGAAGGACGATGATATCGGCGAAAAGATCGTGTCCTTCCGCATCGCCGCCGATGTTCCTGAAGCGGAACGCGAGACCTTTGAAATCCTCGACAGCGCGCGCCCGGCTTTTGCGGCTTACGCTGAAGCCCGCCGCAATCGTCCGGAATCGTTTTTCCATTTCCGGCCAAATTATCTCGATGTCTGCCAGATGCCGGCGCCAGTCAGAAAGAAAGCCGCCGCGTGACGACGCGCGCGGGACGCCAAATCGGCCCGTGGACGGTGCAAACGGAACGCATCGTCTACGCCAATCCGTGGATTGCGGTGTCCGACTGCGCGGTCGTTCGTCCTGACGGATCGCCAGGCCAATACGGCGCCGTTCATTTCAAGAATCTGGCGGTCGGCGTTCTCCCGCTCCATGACGACGGAACGGTTCCGCTTGTCGGCCAGCACCGGTTTCCTCATGACGCCTATAGCTGGGAGCTTCCGGAGGGGGGCGGCGCGCGCGACATCGACCCGCTCGCCTCCGCCAAGCGCGAACTCGCCGAGGAAACGGGATTGCGCGCCCGCCATTGGCTGAAGCTCTCGGATTTCGACGTCTCCAATTCGGTGACCGACGAGAAGTCCGTGTGTTTCCTCGCCTGGGGCCTCGAGGCCGGGGAGGCCGACCCCGACGCCGACGAGGTCCTCGCTCACGACAGGGTTAATTTTTCTCGGCTTCACGAAATGGTGCTGGCGGGAGACATTCGCGATTCTCTGACTATTATCATGGTGCTGACGGCCAAGGCGCTGGCCGAGGCCGGGCGTCTGCCCGAGGAGCCGACGCGGCTATTATTAGGGAGCGTTCGATGAGCGTATCCAAAATTGTGAAACTCTCTCGCGATCAGACATGGCCGCGCATGCGCGTCGAAGCGGCGTCCGCCGCGGCGCGCGAGCCGGCGCTCGCGAGTTTCCTCCACGCTAACGTGCTCAATCACGCCTCTTTCGAAGACGCGCTTTCCTATCGTCTGGCGCAAAAGGTGTCCGACGCCGACATGAACGCCATGCTCTGGCGCGACGTCTGCGCCGAGGCTTATCAAGATCAGCCTTCAATCGTCGAAGCGGCGCTCGCCGACATCCTTGCGGTCTATGAGCGCGATCCGGCGTGCAATGAATTCGTGCAGCCGTTTCTCTTTTTCAAAGGCTTCCTCTCATTGCAGGCGCAGCGCGTCGCGAACTGGCTCTGGCGTCATGACCGCCGGCCGCTCGCGCTCTATTTGCAGAGCCGGATGTCGGAGATCTTTCAGGTCGATATTCACCCGGCGACGATGATCGGCAAGGGCGTCTTCATCGATCATGCGACGGGCGTCGTCATCGGCGAGACTGCGGTCATCGAAGACGACGTTTCAATCCTGCAGAACGTGACGCTCGGCGGCACGGGCAAGGAGATCGGCGACCGTCACCCGAAAATCCGACGCGGCGCGCTGATCAGCGTCGGCGCGAAAGTCCTTGGCAATATCGAAGTCGGCGCGAACGCCAAGGTTGCGGCGGGCAGCGTCGTCCTTGAATCGGTGCGTCCCGGCTGCACCGTCGCCGGCGTTCCGGCAAAGCCCGTCGGCGACTGCGCGAAATCGCCCGCGATCACCATGGATCAAGGTATTGATTAGGTCGTCGCACGGCGAGTTCTGATGTCGCCATTGAAGCGCCCGGAGCGAACCCTCCCTTTCGAACAAGACCGGCGTCTGCGACGCCGGGTTCGAAAGCCCTCCCTCCTCATCCTGATGAGCCTCGCGTAGCGAGGCGTCTCGAAGGATCAAGGGAGAGAAGAAACACCCGCCGGTTGACGCTCCGCCTACGGAGCGCCTGCCGGCGGTGCGAAAACTTGGAATCTTCTGCTACGCGTTATCCGGCGCGATTGTTTCGCATGCGGAATTTTAAGCCGTTGTTTTTTCGCATAACCATGAAGCGCGTTGATTTCGCGTGGTAAAAAAAACTTATCCTACAACTTATCCCCCGGGTTATCCCCCACTTATCCCCCACCTTATCCTACAATCATCCCCCTCCTTTCGGGCGGGCGTAAGATCGCTTCCAGTCGAAGCAGGAGAGGCGTTGGCCACCGTTTCAGCGGCTTCGACCCAGCGCGCCGGAGACGAGGCATCCGCGTTACGGAGGATGCAAACGATCCGGCCGGCGTCAGGCCCGGGCCGTACCTGCTCCGCGTCAAGCGGGGCAAGGGCCGCGCGGGAGACGTACCGACAAAAGCGCCGGCTCTTCCGGAGGCGGTCGTCCCTGGCCGGACGATATAGCTCAGCTTCCGGCGGAGGCGCGGGACGCAGGGTCGTCCCACTAAAATAATTAGACTGGACGGTCCGCGTTCCGCGCACCCTCTCCATTCTATCGGACGACAAGCGAACTGCCGGGAGCGTCGGCTCCGCGGAGACGGGAAAATGTTGGGTGAGGAAAGTGATCGGCAATCGGCAACCGGGAAGAGGGAAGTAAAATCAGTGAGCGCGCCAATCACCATCGCCGCTCATCCCGGCGAAAGCCGGGATCCAGCGCGCGCCTGCGGGCGCGCAGACGAAGATGGCCGCCGCGCGATGAGAAGATGGATCCCGGCTTTCGCCGGGATGAGCGGAGGATGAGGTCGGGATGCGCGGCGGGCGAAGTCGGCCGGCGCACATCACCCGCGCCAGATCAAGGAGGCGGCGCAGCGGCCCTCATCCTGAGGAGCCGCGAAGCGGCGTCTCGAAGGATCATGCCGCTGTGCATCCGGGATGACGGCTTTGGCTACCGGTTGCCGGTTGCCGGTTGCCGGTTGCCGATCGGACGTCCGCAAAAGAAAACCGACGCGCGGGGAGCGACCCGGCGCGTCGGCGTGACTTCGCAAATTTTCAGTGTCGCCGCGCTATTCGTCAGCGGCAACTGCGATCGCCGCTTATTCGACGCCTGCGACCCAGCCGATGCAGGACGCGGTGTCGTTAAGCGCGTGCTCGCCGAGGCAGAACGCTTCTTCGTAGGGCGCGCGTGTGGCGGCGATACATTGCTTCAACGTCAGATGCGCGAACGAAAGGCAGGAATTCGAGCGGTCGTTCTTTGCATAGGCGGCGACCATCTTCTCATTGACGCCGCCGATGGCGTAGCGCGCTGCAAGATGAAGGACGCGGTTCATGATGACCTGCGCGTTGGGTTCGGTCATGCGGCCCGAACCGGCGCTCTTGCCCCATTCGGGATTCCAGTTGGCGTCGCCGCTCGCAAGGCCTGGTGCGGTGACGCCTTTTTCGGTCGTCGAGGCGAGGGCGGGCATCGTCGCCGCCGGCCGCGAACGCGCGAAGGATTCCGCATCACTGAGGCGCGTCGAACTCGCCGGTATTTTAGACTTGCCCCACGAGGTCTTCTGCATCGCGTAGGCTTGTTCCTTGAAAGCCTCGCCGAGCGTCGCAAAACGCGAGGCGTCCTGCGTCGTCATGCCGAGAACACGCGAAATCGCTTCATCGGCGCCGTCAAGCTGGCGGGGGTAGGAGGGATCCTTGGCGAGCGCCGCGAGAAACGCCTTGGATTTCTTGTTGCTCGACATTTCCTTTTCGAGCGCTTCGCGGAACGCCGGCGTGTCGGCGGCGACGAGCGCGGCATAGGCGACCCATCCGGCCGAAAGCTGCTGGGACTCATGGGCCGAAAGGCGCCGGTGGGCCTCGCGTGTCGTCTCGGCGCTGTTGAAAGGGGTCGCCTCGATTTCGGCGACGTCCTGGCGGAAGCGAACATAATCGGCCGCCACCCGCTCAAGCGCCGTGTCGCGCGGCTGCGCCAGCGATTCGGCGGAGACGCCGCTCGTCGCGGCGAAGGCGAGAATAGACGTCGCGGACGCCATCGCCGCACCGATGCGGCGGGCAGGCGGCGTCGACTTAAGATTGAATTTGTTCAGCATTCCCCGGCGATTCGCCGGCGAAAGGCGACGCAACATGTTCCGCTCCCGATGATTGCCCTGCAAAAGAGCTGGTCCCTGCCAGTTGTCCAAATCGTGGCGCCGGCCCGCCCGCACCCGTCGCGCGCCGGCCGACCTCGCGAAAACCTACCCCTCGCCCCTTAACCGGGACTTCGGGATACTAACGACATTCAAGCCAAATTCGAGATGTTAATGGTGAGGAGGAGGTTGAAATTTCCACATGGAGCCTGGTCCGGAGCGAATCGTGCTGGCGTATCGAGGCAGAAAGGATGAGGGATTTTAGTATTTGTTAACAGAGTCGCGACCAGATGGAGAGGAATCGTTAACCGGCCTCGCCAGACCCTTTCAAGGGTTCAGGCGGACGGCCCGAAGGGTGTCGATGCCTTTATCCGCAGCCTTTCAAAGCTTCAAGAACCGGCTTCTCGATGCGGTCGGCGCGGGCGCGCGGTTTTCGGGCGGTTCCGGCGTCGCGGTCGCCCTCATCGGCGCAGATGGCCGGCTGTTGGATCTGTCCGCCCCGGCCGCCCGGATGTTCTCGGCCGCGCGGGAGGCCAAAGCGCTGTCCGATCTCTTTCTCGGCGATGACCGCGCGGCGGTCGATCACGCCGTGCGCTCCAGAGCGGTGAGCCGGGTCGAGGCGCGAGCGCGCCGTCCAGGCGGCGCGATCGCGCATTTCGAAATTGCGCTCGAACGCCGCGCCGACGGGCGATCCGTCGCGCTTCTGGTCGATCGCACGGAGGAGAAACGCGAGGGCGAGCGCCGCGAACAAGAACTCGGCCGGATGCGCGCCGAGACGTCGGACGGCGCCGCGATGCTCGCCGATCTCTCGCACGAGATGAAGACGCCGCTCAACGCCGTCATCGGATTTGCGGAAACGATCGAGCGCGAGACCTTCGGCCCCGTCGGCCATGAGAACTATGCGCAGTATGCGGAGCATATCCGCATGGCGGGACGCCACCTGCTTGATCTCGTCAACGCCGTTCTCGACAGTTCGAAGATCGACGCTGAGCGCTTCTCGCTTCAGCGCGTCGCCGCGAACCCCGGCGCGATCGCTCATGAATGCGCCGCGATCGTCCGGCATCAGGCGGACGAAGCCGGCCTTCGCCTTGTCGTCGACGTCGCCGAGGATCTGCCCGAAAGTTTCCTTGATCCGCGCGCGGTCAAGCAAATCCTCATCAATCTCCTGTCGAACGCCGTCAAATTCACGTCGGACGGCGAAATATCGCTGACGGCGCGGCGCGAAGACGGCGACCTCGTCTTTGTCGTCAGGGATGACGGGGTCGGCATGAACGCCGAAGTCGTTGGCGAAAATCGGCTCGCGCTTCACGAGCGCGCACGGCGCCGGCGTTCGCGGGCAGGGCGGCGCGGGACTCGGCCTTTCGCTGGCGATCGGCCTTGCGGAGCTTCATGGCGGCCGTGTCGATTTCGCCTCAGCGCCGGGCGAGGGGCTGACGGCGAGCGTTCGCCTGCCGATCGCCGATGCGCCGGCGCCCGCGAAGGGCGCCGTTCGCGCCGTTCTTTCCGCCGCGCGCCTGAAAGACGCGGCGCCCGACGTCGCGACGGTCACGCAGCTTGACCGCGTCAAGGCCGCGCGCGCCGCACGGTTGAAAGCGGACGCGGCTTGAACCGCGTCGCCGGCGGCGGCACAAGCTGACGTCATGCACGAACCGCGACTGAAATCAGATATCCGCGCCGCTGCGCAAATCCGGCGCGCGCAAGCCGGCGGCGCGTTCGCGGTCGTCGCGCGGCGCGGCGATCCTGACGCCGGGTCGATCGTGGTCAAGGTTTATATGGGCGCGCGCCTCGCCCGCCTTTTTGTCGAGGGGCGCGACGAAAAAGGATGCGCGATGTGGCGCGAGCCGTTCGAGAAACCGGTCGAGGAAGCGCAGGTCGACGCCTATCTCGACAAGGAGAAACGCTTCGATTCCGATCTCTGGATCATCGAAATCGAAGATCGTGAAGGGCGCGGTTTCCTTGAGTGACCGGCGCCGCCGTCAATCGAGATAGGCCGGCGCGCGCGGCAGATTGTCGAAATCCGCATCCTCGTGCTGGATGATGACCCGCGCGCCGCTCGCGCTGGCGAGTTCCTCGAATTTGTCCATCGAGGCGAGTGTCTCGTCGGCGTCCGTATTGAACGTCGGAATTGTCCGCTTCTCGCGCGCTTCCGTCAGGTGATAAAGGTCGCCGGAAAGCAGCACCGGTCCCGTATGCTCAAGATTGACGAGCAGCACGGAATGCCCAGGCGTGTGGCCCGGCATTGAAATGATGATCGCCTGGCCGTCTCCGAACACGTCGACGCTGTCGGTGAAGGTCGTTTTCTTGGCGGCCTCAAGGTCGGCGTAGCTGGCGAAGGCTTGCGCGTCCTTTTTCGCCTCATCCCGGAACATATGCGCGCGCTCTTTCTCGTTGACGATAAAGGTCGCGTCCTTGAACAGATTGGCGTTGCCGAGATGATCGAAATGCGAATGCGAGATCGAAAAGAATTCGATCGCCTCGGGGGGAACGCCGATGCGTTCGAGCTGGCCCTTCAGGGTTTTTGGAACTTTCAGCGTGAAGGGCGCTTCCGTGACGCCGTCTGGCGCGTCGTGAATAGCGTCCGGCAATCCGGCGTCCCAAAGAAGATCGCCGTTCGGATGGCGCACGAGATAGCAGGTATCGACGAACGTGTCGGCTCGGCCGTTATAGGCGCCGCCCCGGTCGAATATGGAAAGATCTGAAATGTCGATATGTCCGCAGTCGAGGACATACATCCGCAAGGCGTCGACCTTCGGCTCAATCGGCTTGGCTTTTTCCGCCGTCGGCAAAGCCTCGGGCGCTTTCGAGCAGGCTGCAACGGCGAGAAAGGCGAACAGGAAGCGGCGCATCGGCTGGTCCTTTGGTGTCGCAAAGCGGGGCGGACAATAGCGACCCGCCGCGCCGATACAAAGGCGGGCTCGCCCATAAGGCGAGGGGCTTGCGCCTTGGACGGCCTGCCGCTATATCGCCGCTTCCTTCCGGACTTTAAGGCGTGTTGAAACGGCTTTCCGCCCGGTCGGCGACTTGTTGGCGCGGGGTGGAGCAGCCCGGTAGCTCGTCAGGCTCATAACCTGAAGGTCGTTGGTTCAAATCCAGCCCCCGCACCCAACACATCGCGCGTTCGGCGCTTTCCGCCCTTGCCCCCCAATTTGCTGTCCGCCTGCGCGCTTGCGTTAACCGTTTGGCGTCGCCATTAACGCATTGTTCTGGCTCAGAGCTTGCTTTCGAAGGGCGTCGTTGACCTTGGAGCGCAAAGCGGATGAACAGGCCCCTAGAACGGGAAATCACAGGGATCCGAAGGTCAGAGCTGATGCAAAGAGAGCTTTCAGTCATCGTGCCCGCCTTTAACGAGGCGAAAGCCATCGGGCAGACGATCGCCGGCCTCCGCGCCGCGTTGTCAGGCCTCGACGCTGAAATCGTGATTGTGGATGACGGGTCAAAGGACGGAACCGGCGACGCGGCCGCCGCCGCTGGCGTCCGCGTCATCAAGCTCGACGAAAATCGCGGTTATGGCGCGGCGCTGAAGACCGGCATCGCCGCCACCAATTCCCAGTTTGTCGCGATCATCGACGCCGACGGCACCTATCCGGCGGAAAAGTTACCCACGATGCTCGATATCTGTCGCAACGCCGATATGGTCGTCGGCGATCGCGGCGCGGCGATGCGCAACGTCCAATGGATCCGCCGCCCGCCGAAATGGATCCTGAATACGCTGGCGAACGTGCTCGCGAGGCGAAAGATCCCGGATCTGAACTCCGGCCTGCGCGTATTCAAGCGTTCCTCGCTCGAACGGTTTGTGCAGCTTCTGCCTGACGGGTTTTCGTTCACGACGACGATCACTCTGTCGATGATCTGCTCGAACCTGCGCGTCGTTTACACGCCGATCGAATACGCCAAGCGCGTCGGCCAGTCGTCGATGAAACCGACGGCGTTTTTCACGTTCATCCTTCTCGTCCTGCGGATCATCGTATTCTTCCAGCCGTTGCGCGTTTTCATGCCGCTCGGCGGCGTCCTGTTCCTTTTGGGAATGGCGAAGTTCGCTTACGACATGACAAAGATGAACCTCTCCGAAAGCGCGATCTTCGCGCTCCTCGCGGCGCTGGTCGTCTGGTCGCTCGGTCTCATCGCCGACATGATTTCGCGTCTGCATCTTCGACCGCAGCCACACGGCGAATGAGATGTTGCAGGCGGATGACGGCAAGACGGCGAAAAAGGGGCGCGGTCTCCTTTTGAGAGTCGGCGTATCGCTCGCCGTCCTCCTCGCCATCCTGTCGTTTGTTCCTGTCGACGAACTCCTCTCGCGGATGAGCGCGGTGTCGCCGGCGCTGTGGCTTGCCGTGTTCGCCGGATTTCTGCTCGGTCACGCGCTTTCCGCCGCGAAGTGGCGGTGGATGATCGGCGGCGTCATCAGCTATCCGCGCGCTCTCAAGGCGCATTTTGCCGGGCTTGCGGCCAACCTTGCACTTCCGGGCGTTGCGGGCGGCGACATCGTTCGTGCGGGCCTCGCCATGAAGGGATCGGAGCGAAAGACCGCGCTGGCGGTCGGCTCGCTCGCTGAACGCCTCATCGACACGGCCGCGCTGATTGTTGTCGCGGCTTGCGGCGCTTTCTGGCTCGGCGCGCAGGCGGGCGTAAATCCCCTTGGCCTCGCCGTCGCCGCGACGGCGATCGTCGGCGCTGGCGCAGCCTGCGTCGTCTTCATGAAGCCGATTGCCGCAATAATCCGCAAAGTGACGATGCCGGGAAAACTGGGCGCGCTCGTCGCCGACGGCGCGGACGCCCTCGATGAATTGGCCATGCGGCGCGGCGCGCTCATCGGGTGCGCGGTCATGTCAGTCGTCATTCAATTCGCCTTCGCGATGATGAACGGCGCCATTGCGGCTGGCCTTGGCGCCGGAACATCGCTCGCCGCGTGGGCGTTCGCCTGGCCGCTTGCAAAACTCGTCGCCACATTGCCGATCAGTTTCGGCGGCATCGGCGTGCGCGAGGCGAGCATTGCAGGACTGATGGCGCCGCTTGGATATCCGGCGGCGGGCGTCGTGGCGGCGTCGCTTGTTTGGCAGACGATCCAGATCGCAGCGGGAATGCTCGGCGCGCTGGCTCAAATCATTGGAAAGCCAGACGCGAAGGGTGAGGCGATCCATGGCTGAACGGCCGCGCATTGCGATTCTTGGCGGCGGTCCTGCGGGGCTTGGCGCGGCCTGGCGTCTCGCCAGGGAAAACAAGGCCGATGTCACCCTCTATGAAGCGGGCGCCGATGTCGGCGGCAACGCGGCAAGTTTCGAAGCTGAAGGGATTTGGTGCGACTATGGCAGCCATCGCCTTCACCCGGCCTCCGATCCTGAAATTCTCGCCGACATCAAGCGCCTTCTCGGCGAGGATCTGCTGCTTCGCCCGCGGCACGGCCGAATTCGCCTCAAACGCTCGTGGATTGATTTCCCGCTGAAGCCGATCGACCTCGCGACGCGGCTTCCGCCCCTGTTCTCGACGGCTCTCTTTGTCGATGCTGCGACCGCCAAACTGCGCGCTCCGAAAGTCGATGTTGAGACATTCGGGTCGGTCCTCCTCGGCGGGCTTGGCCGGACCATGTGCGAGAGCTTTTATTTTCCGTACATGAAAAAGCTCTGGGGTCTCGACCCCGACGCGCTCGCGCCGACGCTCGCAAAGCGGCGCGTGTCGGGAAGCTCGCTTCCGAAGTTGATGAGAAAGATCTTTGGCGCCTTGCCGGGATTGAAACAGCCCGAGACCGGAAAATTCTATTATCCCAAACGAGGGTTTGGCGAGATTTCGCGCAAAATCGCGGAGGCGGCGCGCGAAGCTGGCGCAAAGATCGAACTTGGCGCGCGCGTTGAAGGCGTCGATATCGTCGAGAACAGAGCGCATGCGGTGACGGTTCGCCGGGGCGATGTTTCCGAACGGCGCGAGTTCGATGCGATCTGGTCGACCTTGCCGCTGACGCTGCTGGCGAAGGGTGCGGGAGCGGTCGCTTCCCCGGAAGTAAAGCGCGCTGCCGAGGCGATCCGCTATCGCGGCATGATCCTCGTCTACCTCGTGCTTGCGACCGACCAGTACACGGAATACGACGCCCATTATTTCCCGGAACTTTCGATCCCGATTTCGCGCCTGTCGGAACCAAGAAATTATTCGGCATCGACGGCGCCGAAAGGCGTCACCATCCTTTGCGCGGAATTGCCGTCGGACCCCGGCGATCAGTACTGGTCGATGGACGATGCGGCGCTCGGCCGGGCGCTTTATTCATGGCTCGGCGAATGCGGTTTGCCGCAAGGACCGCGCATACGCCGCGCTTTCACGCGTCGCCTCGCGCACGCCTATCCCGTCTATGACAGGGAGTACGAAGCGCACTTCAAGGTTCTCGACCGGTGGATCGAGGGTGTCGAAGGCCTTTTGACATTCGGACGTCAGGGGCTCTTCGCGCATGATAATACGCACCATGCGCTTGCGATGGCCTACGGCGCCGTCGACTGCTTCAGCAACGGCGTTTTCGACAAAAAACGCTGGGCGCGTTATCGCGAAGAATTCTTGAACTCACGTCGTCGAGGATTGATGCGATGGACAATCAATCGATCGCCATTCTGACGTATCACTCGATTTCAGATGCGGCGGGGCCGACGAGCATCCCGCCCGCGGTGTTTTCCGGCCAGATGGAAGCGATCGCCGATCTGGGGATCAGCGTCGTCGGTCTTGGTTTCGTGAGGCGCTGGCTTGCGGGAGAGGAACGCCTTTCTGGCCGGACCGTCGCCATCACGTTTGACGACGCGTTCGACGATTTCGCCGAAGCGGCGCATCCGGCGCTCGCATCCCATAATTTTGTCTCGACCGTTTTCGTGCCAACAGCGATTGTCGGTAGGGCGGAGAACTGGGAAGGCGCCAATGCGCCGGCGCGATCGCTGATGGATTGGAAGGCGATCGTCACGCTGGCGGCGCAGGGCGTCGAGTTCGGCTCCCACACGCGAACGCATGCCGATCTGACAACCCTTGGCGTTGACGCGCTCCGCGCGGAACTTGGCGACAGCCGCAAGGAACTTGAAGATCGCCTTGGTCGTGCTGCGCCTCATTTTGCGCCTCCTTATGGACGCAGCAATGCGGAAGTCAGGCGCGCAATCGCCGAAATCCTACGATCTTTCCGTCGGCGTCGATCTTGGAGAAGCGACGCGAGCCTCGGCGCAGTTCGATTTGCCGCGGATCGAGATGCACTATTATCGCGATCTTAAGCGGTGGCGCGCTTTTCTGGCGGGCGGTGACCGTGTGTATCTTCAGGCGCGGCGGCTGGCGCGAAGCGCGCGTCAATCGATCTTCGGGCGTTCGCGCCGACATTCGCAGTAGGGCACATTGTGGCGAACGCAAGTTCAGACAGTTTCATTCTAAAGCTTGCGCGGAAAATCCTGCCGCAGAGCACGCGCTCGAGGATTGTCGAAGCGCAGCGCGAACATGGCCTGCAATGGCCGCGCACGGGTCATGTCAAAATGGCGGACCTTCGCCGCCTGACGCCGGTCAGCCCGATTTTCGGGATGGATCGGGGCAAGCCGATCGACCGCTATTATATTGAGGCGTTTCTGCAATCGTGCAGCGCGGACATCAAAGGACGCGCGCTCGAACTTGGCGACGCAACCTACATCAAGCGGTTCGGGACCGGCGTGACGCAAACGGACATTCTGCATGTGGTCGCCGGGAATCCGGAAGCGACCATCATCGCCGATCTTACGAACGCCGAGCACATTCCGTCGGACGCCTTCGACTGCATCATCTTCACGCAGGCGCTGCAGATGATCTACGACATGAAGGCGGCGATGCGGACGCTTTATCGCATCCTGAAGCCGGGCGGCGTCGTGCTGATGACAACCCACGGCACCAGCAAGATCGCACGGCGCCTCGGCCGGGACGACTGGGGCGAATATTGGCGCCTCACCGCGCAAGGCGTCGAAGCGCTGGTGAAGGATGCCGCTCCAAACGCCGAACTCGACATTCGCAGTTACGGCAATGTGCTGGCGGCGGCGGCGTTTCTCTATGGCCTTGCCGCGGAGGACCTTGAGGCGCGCGAACTCGACGTTTCCGACGAAGACTTCGAAGTCATTCTCGGCGTGCGGATCCGCAAGCCAGCCGTCACCGGGTGAGCGGCGGCGTGGCCGAAACCGAAAAGTCAGGGAAGTCAGGCCGCAAGAGCGGTCGGCTGGGGCTTTGGCTTGAAGACTTGCTCGTTCTGGCGACAGGGCAGCTGCTTTCCAAAGTGTTCGGGTTCCTCGCCTTCGCCTGGCTCGCGCGCCAGTTGACGCTTGAGGAATATGGCGCGCTCGAGACCGCGGTCGGCATGGCCGCGATCGGCGCCGTTGCGCTCGAACTCGGCACGGGCTCAGCCGGCGTGCGGCGTATCGCACAGTCCGAAGGCGAGGCTCCTGACATCCTTGGCGCAGTCATTTCCGTACGCTTCGCCATCGCTCTGGTTGTCGCGCCGCTGCTCGCTTTGCTTTACATTGAGCTGACGAAATCCAGCGCGTTCGACGCGCTCTTTTGGCTCTTTGCCGCCAGCCTGTTCGCGGTGCCGCTCAATCACTCCTGGTTTTTCCAGTCGCAGGAAAGAATGTTCGTCGCGGGGTTCGGACAAACCCTGAAAATGGGCATCTTTCTGCTCGCCGCCCTTATCATTGTTCCGCAAAGAACGGGCGTCGTTCATGTGGCGTTCGCCGAGATCATCGCAGCGGCGGCGATGGCGATCTGGTATTCCGCTTTCGCTTTCAATTGGACGAGGAGACTGAAGCTTCGCCGCAGCATCGACGCTGGAACCGCCATGTTCCGCGAGAGCGCGTCGCTTGGCCTGTCGTCGCTCGTCAACGCGCTCGCGCAATATTTGCCGTTGCTCATCGTGGCGACGATGGCCGACAATTCCGAGACCGCGTTGTTCGGAGCGTCGCAGCGCCTCGTCCTGTCTCTAGCGACTTTCAGCTTCATCTATTTTTTCAACCTTTATCCGCTGATCGCCCGGCGGCTGACCGAGAACCCCGAAGCGCTTGACCGGTTGATGTCGGCGTCTGCGCGCGTCGTGTCGTGGGCCGGCGTCGCCGTCAGCGGAACGCTTTGCGCGGCGGGTCCATTCATCATGGGGCTCGTCTTTGGCGCGGACTATCAGGCGGCTGGCGCAGAATTCGGCGCGCTTATCTGGATCACCGCGACGATGCTGATGCTGGGCAACGCGAAATGGCTGCTGACTGCGGGAGGCCGTCAGGGATCCCTGCTCGTGGCGCACCTCGTCACCGCCGCTGTCGTTGTCGGCCTTGGGTTCTTGCTGACGCCGTCGCTCGGGGGGGTCGGAGCGGCGATCGCCTGCAATGCAGGGTTCTTGGCTCAATGGGCGGTCGTTCATTCGCGGACCCGCGGCATGGCTGCGCGCCCACGTCTCGCCGACAATCTGCCGGCGTTAACTGCGGCCGCCTTGATCATTGCGGTGCTGACCGGCTTTCGGCCATCGCCGCTGGCCGGCTGCGGAATCGTCGTCGCAGTCGTAACATTTGGCGTTGCGCTGGACCGCAAATTCCTTCCATCGTTACGCATGCTGGCGGGAGCCAAAGCCGCCGCAGGATAGTAGAAGCGCCGCCCCGCAGGGCGGCGGGAGCGAGCGGCGATTGCAGAACCTGACAAAAACCGCCGTCCGCGATCCGGCGCGCCCCTACGGCGCGACGCAGCGCCGGTTGCATCTCGCCATGGCGCTGCTGGTCGTCGCGCTCGCGCTTACGGGCCTCGTCTTTTACTTCCGAAAGCCGCTCGGCATTGATGACCTGAAGCTGACAATCATGTTCGTCCATGCGGCGATCGGGTACGGATTTCTCATCGTTTTCGCTACGCGGCTGCACCTTGGATTTAGGGGCGCCGAGCCGATGCGGTTCGATCATGTTTTCCCGCAGGCGCGGGATCTGAAACGACTTTTCGCAAAAGATGCTGGTCGCCAACGCTGGAAATTCGCCGGTCGATCGCCGTTGAGCCGCCTGATCGCCGGAACGCTTTTCGTGCTTCTGACCGCGAATGTCACAACGGGAATGATTCGAGCGGGAACGGATCTTTATTTCCCACCGTTCGGCCCCTTTGTTCAAACGTACATCGCGAAAGAAGGCGTCGATCCCTTCTTGTTAAAACCCGGCGAGGGCGCCTACATCGACGAAAAGCGCTACAGCAAAGTGAAGAGGGTGAAGGCGCCGATCGGCAAGATTTCATTTTTATGGCGGGCTTTTGATCATGGCGGTCGCGCTCCTTCATATGGTCGGCGTTGTCATCCGCGAGTGGTCTGCTCCGAACGACCCCAAGGCGCGCGGCCGCGCGCGACTGATGCTGTTCGGTCCGAAACGAACGCCATGAATGCTTTAAAGGTCGCTCTCGTCACGACATTCTACCCGCCCCATAATTTCGGCGGCGATGGGGTCTATGTGCGGCGGTTCGCGCACGCGTTGGCGCGGCGGGGCTGTGACGTTCACGTTCTTTACGACACGGAAGCGTTCAAGACGCTGGCGCCGAGGCCGATTGGCCCGCTGGAACCGCTCGATGAGCCGCCCGGCGTCACCGTGCATGCGCTGACGAGCATTCTTGGTCCGCTCGCCAGCATCATCACCTATGAGACCGGCCGGCCGCTTGTGCACGACGCGGCGATCAACAAGTTCTTCGAGGCGCCGTTCGACATCACGCATTTCCATAATGTTTCGCTCGTCGGCGGGCCGGGCATTTTATCGAAAGGGTCGGGCGTGCGCCTTTATACGGCGCATGAGCATTGGCTGGTTTGCCCGACGCACATTCTGTGGCGGCACAATCGCGAATTGTGCGACAAGCGAGAGTGCGTCAAATGCCAGCTGACCTACCGCCGCCCCCCGCAATTGTGGCGATATACCGGCCTTCTTGAGCGTGAAGCCCGCCACATCGACGCGTTTATCGCGCTCAGCCAATCGAGCGCGGAGAATCACAAGCAGTTCGGTTTTCCGTTCGACATGCGGGTGTTGCCGTCATTTCTTCCTAAAGAAATCCGACCTGCGACGAGGACGTCGAATTCCAACGATGGTCGCCCCTATGCGTTGTTCGTCGGCCGGCTTGAGAAATTGAAAGGGTTGCAGGACCTCATTCCCGCCTTTCGCGACGACCCGGCGATCGACCTTCTGATCGTCGGCGAGGGGGAGTACAGCGCGGAGCTTCGTCGCCTGGCCGCTGGGGCGCCGCATATCCAGTTCCTTGGCAAGAAGCCGCCAGAGGCCCTTGGCGAAATTTACGCGGGCGCTGTCGCCGTCGTCATGCCCTCCGTCTGTTATGAGGTCTTTCCGCTGGTCGCGCTCGAGGCCTTCCGCGCTGGCGTCCCGATCGTCGCAAGGGCGCTCGGCCCATTTCCAGAAATCATTGAAAAAAGCGGCGCCGGGTTCCTATTTACGGACCCGGCCGAGGCCCGCAACGCGGTCGAACGGCTGATCGCCGATCCTCAGCGCCGCGCCGAGATTGGGGCAAAAGCGCGCATCGCCGTCGACGCACATTGGAGCGAGAGGGCCGCCATGACCGCGTATTTTAACCTTGTCGCCGAAAAAGCGGACGGCAAGGGGCTGGCCGACCTTTCGCGCAAGGCCCGGGGACTTGCGTCATTTTAGGTCAGATCGCTCTTGGATGGCACGACGCTTGCTGCTTAATTGCGCTGGTAAGCGAGGATCGAGCCCATGAATGTCGGCCACAAGATTGAAGCGGGCAACGCCGGCTGGAATTTCGGCGGCGACGTCGCCGATACGTTTGTCGATCACATCCGCCAGTCCGTGCCGCTCTATGAAGAGGGCCATGATCTCGTCTGCCAATTCGGCGATTATTTCGTCACGAACGAAAGCACCTGCTACGAAATCGGCGTCTCAACCGGCGAGTTGACGAAGAAGCTCGCGCTTCACAACAAGGGAAAGCCGAAGGCGCGCTGGATCGGCATCGACACCGAAAAGCCGATGATCGAAAAGGCGAAAAAGCATTGCGCCGGCGTTGAGAACATCGAACTTTTCGTCGATGACGTCCGCACCTTCGACTTCGAGCCCGCCGATCTGATCGTCTCCTATTACACGATGCAGTTCACGCCGCCCCGGCACCGTCAGGAGATTTTCAACAAGATCTATAACTCCCTGAACTGGGGCGGGGCGTTCATCATGTTTGAAAAGGTTCGCGGACCGGACGCGCGGTTCCAGGATATCTGCGCATCGCTCTACAATGACTTCAAGGTTCGTCAGGGCTTCTCGTCGGACGAGATCCTGTCGAAAACGCGGAGCCTCAAAGGCGTGCTCGAACCATTTTCGACGGAAGGAAATTTCGGCCTTCTCCGACGCGCGGGCTTTGCCGACATGATGTCGATCTGCAAATATATCTGCTTCGAAGGCTTTCTCGCGATCAAGTAACCGTCAGGCGTATCCAGATGTCCGTCACAGCGCCTGCCGCTTCGCGCGATGCGCTTACGATCAGCGTCATCATGCCGGCCTATAACGCCGCGCATTACCTTGAATTGTCATTGCCGCCCCTGATTGCGATGCGCGAGCGGGGAGAGGTCGCGGAAGTCATTGTGGTTGACGACTGCTCGCCCGATCCGACGAATATCGCGACAGCGGAGCGCCTTGGCGCGACGGTCCTGCGAATGCCGCAGAACGGCGGGCCAGGGGCGGCGCGCAACATGGCCGCCAAGCAGGCGACCGGCGACATCTTGTGGCTCGTCGACGCCGATGTCGTCGCGCATGAGCCGAGCGCCCGCATTCTGCAAGGCGAATTCGGCGACCAGAACGTGGCAGCGGTGTTCGGCTCCTACGACAGGAAGCCGCCAGCCGAAAACTTTGCGTCGCAGTACAAGAATCTCGTCCATCGCTACTATCACCAGCGCGGCAAGGCCGATTCCGACACTTTCTGGTCAGGCTGCGGGGCGATCAGAAAATCCGTCTACCGCGACCTCAACGGGTTTGACGGCGCGCGTTATGGCCGCCCGTCGATTGAAGATATTGAATTCGGCTTCCGGATGAAAACCGCCGGTTGGTCGATCCGGCTGTCCCATGGCTTGCTCTGCACGCATCTGAAGCGCTGGACGCTTCCCGAAGTCGTCCGCACCGACATATTTCAGCGCGCGGTTCCCTGGTCTTATTTGATCCTGTCCGGTCGCGGGATGAACGACGATCTGAACGTGTCTTCGGCGGAGCGGGTCAAGGCCGGCGTCGCCGGATTGTGGTTCTTGTCGCTATTTGCCTGCCTCGTGCCGACGTTCTGGCCGGCGGCGCCGCTCGCCGCGCTGATTCTTGGCGGCGTCATCGGCGCCATGAACAAGGATTTGATCGGTTTTTTCGCGGGCAACAAGGGCGCGCTATTCGCCGCCGCCGCCGCCCTTTTCCATCAGGTTTATTATGTTTACAGCGCCGCGACCTTCACCTTGTGCTCACTAGGCTATCATTTGGGGGGCAAGAAGGATCAAGTCGTCGCGCGCATCGGGGATCGCCGCCAGGCGATCTGACGGCCCCTTATCCAGCGACCTACTGTCGCCCAAATTGAGGGTGCAAGAGCGCGCCGACGCACTTATGGTCGCCGCGAAATCTGATTTCAGAGCGCCAGGATGATTGCGGGGCTAATCTCCCGATCCGCCACGAAGACGTATCTTGGGGCGCCGGCGACGGCTTGGGCGCTCGGGATCATCTTTCTCGTCAGCGTTGCGTTTTACTGGCATGGTTTTGGCCCTGCCGGAGACGCCGAACGCTATGTCGCCGCGGCTCTGAAATGGAAGGAAGAGGGCGCGCATCTCGGTGACAACCATTGGGCGCTCCGGCACCTTTACGTACTGCCGATGGCCGCGTCTTACGCATTGCTGGGGCCAAGCGAGTTTGCGACGACCTTGCCGAACATCCTCTACGCTGCGGGGCTGGTCGCCATCACCTATTTGTTCGGCCGGCGCTATTTCGACGAAAGCGAAGCGTTTCTCACTGCAGCGTTCGTCGCAGTCTCGGCGTTTTTCGTCGCGAGGCCGATGGAGATCGGCGTTTACGGCCCGGAGGTCATGTTCGCCGCGGCGGCTTGCTGGCTTTATCTTGAAGCAAGACATGATGGCGCCCGGCGCATTCCGTTGCTCGTCGCAGCGGGACTGATGTCAGGTCTTTCCTGGACCCTTCGGGAACAGACCGTCTACCTCATCATCGCTTTTGGCGCTTTAGCGCTGATGGAGCGCCGAAAAATTCTCATCTCGCTGTTCGCGCTCGGCGCCGGCTTTGGTTCAATTCTCCTCTTCGAGCTGCTTGGCTATTTCCTCGCATCCGGCGACGCGTTTTATCGATATCACGTCGACCTTCAGCATCGCACCGTCGGATGGGACGCGACGATCGATGAAAAGATGCCGTTGGTCCTAAAGCTGATCCGTCCGTTCAAAGACGCGATAGACGATCCCATCACGACGCCGCTGCTGTTGCTTGGCGTTGCTGCGGCGGTCTGGCTCGGAAAAGGGCTTGTCGCCGGTCAGGCGAAGCGGCGCGACGCATTCGTCGTTTTCGGCGTCGTCTCGGTCATTTCGGCCGTGATCTCCTCTTATGTCTTCGATTTTGCAAAGCCGCGGTATTTTCCGGTTCTTCATTACACCGTGGTCCTTGTTCTCGCCTGCGCCACGGTGGGGATCGCACGCCGGTTCAACGCGGCGTTAGCGGCAGGTTTTGCGGGCCTTGTCTTGTTCCTCAATGTCGCGGGGGAGGATTTCAGCAATTACAACGAATTTGCGGAGGCGCGGCTGCTCGGAAAGATCGCGGAGGCGTCATCAGAGCCGATCTTCGTCGATCCGATGACCGCGAGCCGGGCGCGCCATTATTTGCGGCTGCTCGGCGAAACGCGCGACGGCGTTTCAGCAAAAATCCGTCATGGCGACGCACCGCCGGGCGCTCTCTTTTATAAGGCGTATTCCTACGGCCAGCGGCGCAGCGCGAATTGGTGCGTGATCGAGCGCCGTGACGATGTGCGCCCGGAGAGCTGGACGCATGCGCTCATTCGCTGGTCCGGCGCCGATCGAGTGCTGGGCGAAAGGATCAGAAACATCGTATCTCCGCCGCCGCCGGTTGAAATTATCCGGGTGCTCGATGCGCCTGGGTCGATCGATCCCGCGACCGGCGCCGCCTGCCGTCAAAGCGAATAAGAAAAGGGCGCGGCGATCGACGCCGCGCCCTCTCATACCTTTTGGCGGAGATCAGGCAGCCGCGCTGGAGCGAGCCTTTTCGCGTTCGGCCCTGAGCGCGTCGGCCTTGGCCTTTTCGCCGACCGTGAAGTCTTCGTGATAGGAACGCTCGACATTGACGTTCCAGATGTCATGCTCTTCGCCAAGGACGTTGCGCGCCGCCAGCATCGCCGTCAGCATCGAGTGGTCCTGATTGTTGTAGCGGTGCATGCCGTTGCGGCCGACCGTCTGGAAGTTCTCGAACGACATGATCCAGTTCTGCACTGTGTCGAGCGCCTCGCGATATTCGCCGTCGTAGACCGGATAGGCCTTCGGCTGACGGATGACCGTACCATCGACGATGTTCGACTCTTTGGCGAGACCGAGATACTCAAGCTCGCGCGCAGCCTGCTTGATGAGGTCTTCGTTCGAGCTCGTCCAAAGGCCATCGCCTTCATGGCAGAAATATTCCATGCCGATCGACGCCTTGCCGGGATCCGGCACCATGTCCGGCGACCACGACCGGAAATTCTGGATGCGGCCGACATCGACTTCCGGCGAGTGGATGTAGATCCAGTTGTCCGGGAAGGGATCGGGATGGTCGAGGATCAGCGTGACGATCAGGAAGTCGCGATATTTAAGCCGGTCCGCAGCGCGGACGACATGCGGCGGCGGCGGCGGATCGAAGGCGTGGATCAAATCCTTGATCGCCATCGAATTGATGAAGTGATCGGCGCGAATGCGATAATTGCGCACCTTGCCGCCCGAATAGTCGGCGACCTCGATCGCTTCGACGCGCTCGCCGTTGCGGATCACCTTGGTGACCGCGTTCTGCATGCGGACTTCGCCGCCCTGTACGCGGACCTTGTCGCGGAACCGCTCCCACATCTGGCCCGGTCCAAGGCGCGGATATTCGAATTCTTCGATCAGGCTCGTCGTGTCGTTGGCGCCGGTGAGCGCGTTCAGCACCGCCTTCGTCAGCGAAAGGTTCTTGATCCGCTGCGCCGCCCAGTCCGCCCGGATTTCGGTGCAGGGTATGCCCCAGACTTTCTCCGTGTAGGACTTGAAGAAATGCTGGAAGAGGCGCCGGCCGAAACGGTTCGTGACCCACTGCTCGAAGTTTTCTTCCTCGCGGAACGGGCTCACCTGCCACTTGAAGTAGCTGAGCATGATCTGCATCGCTTCAACCGGACCCATGTTTGAGAGCGCGTTGAAGATCTTGAGCGGGTAATCGTAATACTTGCCGCGATAAAAAATCCGGCTCATGCGCGGGCGGAGAACGAAATCTTCGCCGCCGACTTCGTGCCACAGCGCCTCTACCTCCGTCACCTTGGTGAAGAAGCGATGGCCGCCGATATCGAAGCGGTATCCCTTGTAGCTTTCGGTGCGCGCGATGCCGCCGACGTCGTCCGACGCTTCGAACACGACCGGCTTGAAGGCGTTCTTGCTGCGCTTTTGCAGCTCGTAGGCGGCGGTGAGGCCCGCGGGGCCTGCGCCGATGACGGCGACGGAATTTTCTCCAGCGTCTTCGACCGGCAAAAGCGAGGCGGCGCTCGTATTCGTCATTTGCTTCCTGAACGGGTTGACCGGCGCGGTTCTGTCGTTGGCGACGGCGTCTTCGAGGCGATGGACCGACGCGACCTTTTCAGGCGCGCCTGAAAGTTTCGCTACGAACCAGTTGATGGTCCTGTCGAGCCCCTCCAGCAGGGGCGTCGATGGAAGCCAATCGAGCTCCTTCTCCGCCTTGCTGATGTTCGGACGCCGAATCTTCGGGTCGTCGGCCGGCAAATCCCTCAACACGATTTCCGAGGAAGATGCCGTGCGTTCCTTAATTATTTTTGCAAGCTCCAGAACGGTGTGCTCGACCGGATTTCCGAGGTTGACCGGTCCGATGCGGCCGCCTTGGGCGTTCATCAGCCGGATAAGGCCTTCGATGAGATCGTCGATATAGCAGAATGAGCGCGTCTGGCTGCCAGCACCGTAAACCGTGATCGGCTGCAGCGTTAACGCTTGCGCGAGGAAGTTCGGAATGCACCGTCCGTCTTCGGAACTCATGCGCGGCCCATAAGTGTTAAAAATGCGGGCGACGCGGATCTCGATGTCGTGCTGGCGGTGATAATCATAAAAGAGCGTCTCGGCGGCGCGCTTTCCTTCATCGTAACAGGCGCGCGGTCCCGAGCAGTTGACGAGGCCCGCATACTCCTCGGGCTGGGGATGAATGTCGGGGTCGCCGTAAACCTCGCTCGTCGATGCCTGCAACACGCGCGCGCCGTGCTTCACCGCGTAATCGAGCACTGAGAGCGCGCCGATAATGCTGGTTTTCATCGTTCCGATCGCGTCGCGCTGATATTGCGGCGGAGACGCGGGGCAGGCGAGATTGTAGATCTGGTCGTACTCGCCTTCCGGCAAGCCTTCGCGGACGTCGCCGAGAACGAATGAAAACCGCGGCGATTTCATCGCCTCGGATAAATTGCTCTTGAAGCCCGTGTCGAGATTGTCGAGACAGGTGACCGTGTGGCCCTGCGCAAGCAGGCGATCGCACATGTGCGAGCCGATGAAACCGGCGCCGCCGGTAACCAGAATACGCAAAGGCTTTTGCACTCGAACCCCCAGACTGATTCTTTCTAGTTTGTAACCACTGCAATTCCTAGACCGAACCAGACCTCCTTTTCGCATACGCACAATTTTCTCTTACAACCGGTTGTTGGGTTAATCTATCCTACTGGTGGTTGCATTGTTTCGGAGGCGGATCGCCGAATTGGGGAGCCCGCCGTTAACGAATTGCTGCAAGTGCGCTCCTCAAGGCCGCCTCCGGAATTGCCGGTTTTGGGCGGCTGTGTGAAAGGTGCCGGAATGAAAATGGTTCCCGACATCCTGGCCGGAAACATGTCGCCGTGGCGGTTTTGCGTCGCCCCGATGATGGATGGGACCGATCGGCATTGCAGGTTTTTCCACAGGCTGTTGACGAATCGGGCGCGGCTTTACACCGAAATGATCGTCGCCGAGGCGATCCTTCGGGGCGACCGCGGCCGGCTCCTCGCATTCGATCCGATTGAACATCCGGTGGCGCTCCAACTCGGCGGCTCCCGGCCGAAATCCCTGACGGAAGCGGCGAGGATTGGCGAGGACAAGGGGTACGACGAAGTCAATCTTAACGTCGGCTGTCCGTCCGACCGTGTGATGTATGGCGCATTCGGCGCGTGTTTGATGAAAGAGCCGGAGCTTGTCGCCGATTGCGTCAGCGCCATGCGAAGCGCCGTCAAGGTTCCCGTGACCGTCAAATGCCGAATTGGCGTCGACGACCAGGACCCCGCCGAGAGCCTCTTCACGTTCGTCGACAAGGTCGCGGAGGCCGGCTGCGAGGTCTTCATCGTGCACGCCCGCAAGGCGTGGCTCGACGGCCTCAGCCCCAAGGAGAACCGCGAGATCCCGCCGCTCGACTATCCGCTCGTCGCGTCGCTGAAGAAGGCGCGGCCGGCGCTGACGATCGTCCTCAATGGCGGCGTCACGACAATCGATCAGGCGGCGGCGCATCTTGAATCCTTTGAAGGCGTCATGCTCGGCCGCGCCGCCTATGGCGAGCCGGGGATCCTTGCGACGGTCGATGCGCGGATCTTCGGCGATAGGATTGATGCGCCGCGGATCGAGGACATCGTCCGCGAGATGTCGAACTATGTGAAGCGCATGGCGCTTGCGGGAACCTCGCCCCATCATATCGTGCGGCACATGCTCGGTCTTTATCACGGGCGACATGGCGCGCGTCTGTGGCGTCGCCTGTTGTCCGAGCGCGGCGCGGCGACGCCCGCGGACATACTCGATCGCGCGCTTGAAGCGATGACCGCGCGCGACAGGATCGACGCCGTCGCCTGAGCCTATTGCACGCGGCGAACCGCATGGCCCTTTTCTTCAAGCATGTCGACGACGCTGCCTTCGCCGACGAGATGGCCGGCGCCGACCGCAATGAAATAGTCGTCGCTCCCCTTCATCAGCGCGTCAATTTCGGCGACCCAGTTGGCGTTGCGGTCCGTGAGGAGCGTCTTGTAGGCGCCGGGCGCCGTGTCGCGCATCGGCGCCAGCGTTTCTTCCTCGATCGTCTTCACATCGCCTTTTTTCCACGCGGCGAGAACGCGGTCGGCGTAGGCGTCGAACTCGGCGAATTGCTCGAGCGAGGAATTGAAGTCGGCAAGAATTTCCCCTTCGTCGAGGCTTGCGAGCGCGCGGATCTGGTATTCCGCCGATTCAAGATGAACGACCGTGTCGCCTTGCCTCGCCGCCCGCGCGAGGATCGTCGTTTCTGCGCCGCTCTCAGCGTTGAACCCCTCCTTTTGCATGATGAGGACGGAGAGCGAAATCATCGCAAGCCAAGGCTTTAACGGTTCAAGCGTCGCCATCGGCGCGCCGTATTTTTCAGCGATTTCGGCAAAGCGCGCCGCGCGTTCGTCGCCGAGCGTCGACGATAATGTGACGCCGGGGGGATTGAGGCCGAGCTGCCGCACGAGCGCCGCCATCCTCGCCTGCGACTCCGGGCTTTTCGTATCGACTTCGGTCATCGTGATCGGCGTTTCCTTCATCGCGTCGTCGAACGCGCCGGTCGTCCACCGAAGGGAGGGAGGAAGAATGTGGAACGTGCCGAAGAGATAAATCGTCGAATCCTCGTCGGAGACGAGCCACATGGCGGGACCGGCGCCCGTTTTTGCGGCCTGTTCGACTGAGGGCGAGTCGTCGGATGGCGGTGCGGCGACGACTTCTTTTTGTCCGCAAGCGGATAAAATGGCTAGCGTGGCGAGGGCGACGGCTCTCCTTGGCCCATCCTTCGAGACGCCGCGCTTTGCGCAGCTCCTCAGGATGAGGGCTTTCGCTGTTGATAAAAAGAGCACCCTCATCCTGAGGAGCGTTCCGAAGGAACGCGTCTCGAAGGATGCCGAGGTTGCGCGCGATAGGATCGGTCATGGTCATACTCATATCTTCTGATTATACGCGCCGACTTCCTTGTGCTGGCTGAGCACCGCGTCGAGTTCGGAAAACATCGCCTTCATGTTCGCTTCGGATGTCGGGCTTTCGACGACGACCACAAGTTCGGGTTTGTTCGACGAGGCGCGGATCAATCCCCAGGTGCCGTCTTCGGCGGTGATGCGCACGCCATTGACCGTCACGACGTCGCGGATTTTCTGGCCGATGATCCTGCCGCCGTCCTTCGCGCGCTTCTCGATCGACTTCACGACCTTGTCGACGACGCCGTATTTCACCTCGTCCGCGCAGTGGGGCGACATCGTCGGCGATTGCCACGTCTTCGGCAGGGATTTGCGCATGTCGGACAGCTTCATGTCCGGCGCGCGGTCGAGCATTTGCAGGAGCGCGATAGCAGCGACGAGCCCGTCATCATAACCGCGCCCGATCGGCTTGTTGAAGAAGAAGTGGCCGGACTTTTCAAAGCCGGCAAGCGCGCCAAGCTCGTGGCTCTTCCTCTTGATGTAGGAGTGCCCCGTCTTCCAGTAGATGGTCTTTGCGCCGTTTTCGATGAGGACCGGGTCGGTGACGAAAAGCCCGGTCGATTTCACATCGACGACGAACTGCGCGTCCTTGTGCAGCGCGGAGAGATCGCGCGCGATCAGAACGCCGATCTTGTCGGCGAAAATCTCTTCGCCCTCGTCATCGACGACGCCGCAGCGGTCGCCGTCGCCGTCAAAGCCGAGCGCGAGATCGGCGCCGTGCTCTTTGACAGCGCGCTGCATCGCGTGCAGCATCTCCATATCCTCCGGGTTCGGATTGTATTTCGGAAATGTATAGTCAAGCTCGGCGTCCATCGGGATGACCTCGACGCCGAAACGCGCCAGCGCTTCAGGGGCGTAGGCGCCGGCGGTGCCGTTGCCGCAGGCGGCGACGACTTTGAGCTTTCGCTTGATCTTCCCGGCCTTCGCCAGATCGTCGAGATAAAGATCGCGGACGCCCGGAACCCATTTATAGGCGCCGCCGGCGTGCAGGCGTCCCTTGCCCTCAAGGACGATCTCTTTAAGGCGCCCCATTTCGTCGGGGCCAAAGGTGAGCGGGCGGTCGAAGCCCATCTTGACGCCGGTCCAGCCGTTCTCATTGTGGCTCGCCGTCACCATGGCGACGGCGGGAATGTCGAGCGCGAACTGGGCGAAATAGGCGACAGGAGAGAGCGCGAGGCCGATGTCGGTCACTTCAATCCCCGCGCTCATCAGGCCGACGGTCAGCGCCTGTTTGATCGACGTCGAGTAGGAGCGGAAATCATGGCCGACGACGATGCGCGGCGGCTTTCCCGCCTCGCGGATCAACGTGCCAAGGCCAAGGCCCAGCGCCTGGACGCCGAGGAGATTGATGTCCGGCCCAAAGAGCCAGCGCGCGTCATATTCGCGAAAGCCGGTCGCCTTGACGAGCGGCGTCGTCTCATAGGCGAGCGTATTGGCTTTAAGGTCGGCGCGGGGACGGGGAAGGGCGTCGTTCATTCATTCACTCTCTGACTGTCGGCTTTGGCGCGCGAGAATAGGGATGTTCCCCCGCAGTGCAACGCGCCCGATTGGCCCGGCTCTTCCTCGCGGCGTCCTCGCGGTTTTTCAGCTTTCCGCGCCGGGTCCAGAGGGAAAAGCCCGGCTTTTCCGTCAAATAAAAGCCCGGCGAATTCAGGGCCGCTCGCGGCGCTGTCTGTCCGTCCGGCGCGCGCTCCCTTGCGCGTCGGCGCGGGCGACGTCGGGCCGACGGAATTCAGGCGAAGGCCAAGGCGCGTGCACGATCATTCTCCATTGCGCGGCGAACCGAACCGGGTTCGTCATTTCGAGCGTATGATAAGCCCACCGCAGAGGTGTGGGATAAGTTTTTTTATCGCGCGGAATCAACGCGCTTCATGGTTAACGAAAAAATCCGCCGCCGCACCATCGAGCGCGGCGGAGTGTCCCTGGATTTCTCCCGCTGACAGGTGCTCCGTAAACGGAGCATCAACCGGCGGGGGCGCTTTCCAAGTTGACGTCCGGACCCGCGGCAAGAAACCCTCCCCGCCCTCCCTTTTCAAGGGAGGGAGAAGGAAGAGGTGCGATCAGCTTCCCTTCCTTGAAAAGGGAGGGTTCGCTTTGGGCGGCGTCAGCGCGGACCATTTCCCTTTCTTGAGCCGGCGCGACGTCCCGTAAACATCGGACCGATGACGCCGCCGCCGGATCGCGCCTCCATCAAGACTCGCGCCGGCGATGTGCAGCGTCGCGAGGATGAGCATCGTATAGGCGCCCCAGATGTGGATGCGTCCTGCGACCGCCGTCTTGAATTTCATCAGCTGGCGCCAGCGTTTGGGATCGGCGCCCGCCGGATCCATCGGCTGAAGGCTGGCGGGATCGACACCCGGCGCCGCTAGGTGCTCCGCGACCACTCCGCCAAACGGCGGCAGGTAGATATCGGTCGCCGCCCTGAAGGCGCCTGTGATCGCCATCGCTGCGAAGACGATGAAAATGGCGGTGGTCACCATGCGGCTGAACAGGAGCCGCGCCGCGGACGCGTCGGGGCGGCGCAGCGCGACCCCGACAAGATCGCGCCAGAAAAGGCGGCGCACCGCCTTGCCGGGAAGGACGGCGCTCCAGCGCGATGCCGGCGATCCTGCAAATCCCCAGATCAGGCGCGTCAGCAGGCTGGCGACGACGACATAGCCGATCAGGGCGTGCAACGTCTTCAGCCTCGCCTCGGTCGACCGCAGGGTTATTTCCAGGAGATCGCCGAACATGATCATGCCGCCGCTGAAGGCGAGCAGGATGACGGCGAGGGCGTTGATCCAATGCATGATGCGCGTCGGCGCGTCGAAGGATTTCCTCGCGCCGCCGTCCTCCGCGACCGCGCTGCGGCGATCGCCAGCGTTTTGCCCGGACTTGGTCTCGGCAGCCGATTCCGTTGTCATCTTCAGCGCTTGCAACCTGCGATGCGCGCACCCTAATGCAATCGATTGATCACGCGACGCGCGAATCGACGCAATCCATTTCCGGCGCACTTTGGGTTATCAGGCGTGGAACGGGCATTGCGAGCGACCTCAAAGGAGAATTCGCCTTTGACGACGTTGGTTACGATCAGGCGGGGCGCCGTGCCGGGCGTCGCTGTCGGTCTGTGCGCGGTGATCGCGCTCGCCGCGGCCGCCCGCGCCATCGGCGTCGACTCCAGCCTCTGGTATGATGAAGTCACGACGCTTTTGCGATTCGTGCGCCTTCCCGTCGGCGAGCTCGTCGGCAATTTCTCATCGCTCAACAACCATCCATTTTATTCGCTCGCCGCAAAAGCGTCTGTCGCCGCGTTTGGCGAGTCGGCCGTCAGCCTCAGAGCGCCGGCGGCGCTGTTCGGGATCGCCTCGATCGCCGCATTCCTGCCGGTCGCGCGCCGCGTGCTCGACGTCCGACTGGCGTTCTTGACCCTGGCGCTGCTCGCGATCTCGTATCATCACGTCTGGTTTTCCCAGAACGCGCGCGGCTACACGATGCTGCTTTTCTGGACGACGCTCGGGACCATTCTCTTTCTTGCGGGCGCGAAGAACAACAGCGTCCGGATCTGGGCGGCCTACGGGGCGGTATTCGCGGCTGCGATGTACACGCATCTTTCCGCCGTATTCTATTTCGCGGCGCACGGCGTCATTTACGCCGCGTTCCTGTTCAACCGTTTTCTCCTGCGCCGGGAAGCGTCGCATCCGCTCGCGGGCCCGGCGCCGTTCTTCGGCATGGCGTTCGGCGTCATGCTCACGCTCATCGCCTATGCGCCGATGCTCGGCGATATGGGTGCAGCTTTCAGCGACGTCAGGGACGAGGCGGCCAATGCGCCGCTTGCCCAGTGGACCGATCCGGCGTTCGTCGTCCGAAATCTGATCGGGCAATTCCTCGATCTTGGTCCGCTGATGGACGTCGCCTTGCCTTCGGCGGTTCTCTTCGCCGCTTACGGCGCCTACAGGATCTGGAAAAAAGAAAGGCTGATCGCGGCGATCTACCTGCTGCAGATCCCGATCATCATCATTGCGCTGGACATGGCCGGGATGCGGATTTGGCCGCGCTATTTCTTCGTCGAGATTTCGTTCCTTTATCTTGCGCTCGTCGCGGGCGTCGCGGCGGCGGCGGGGGCCGTCGGCGGCTATCTTGAGCGCGAGCGCAAAATTCCGAACGCCGCTGCGCTGCTGACAGCGGCGGCGGCCGCGGTGATGATGGCGGGCTCGCTGCCGCTGCTCGCGCGGAACTATAAATCGCCGAAACAAGATCTCGCCGGCGCCGTCGCGGCGGTCGAACGCGCCGCCGCGCCGTCCGATGCACGCACGGTCTACGGCGTCGCTGCGGGGCCTGTCATCGATTACTACGCGCCGGACTGGATCGCGCTTTCGCCCGCCATGATCGAGGCCGCCGCTCGCGGGCAGAGGGTCTGGGCGGTTGTCGCCTTCCGCGATCAGGTCGAAGCGAAGGACAAGGAGGCGTGGCGTCGGTTCGAGGCGACTTTCACCCTTCAGGAAAAGCTCCCGGGGACCCTCGGCGGCGGCGGCGTCTATATCTACCTCAGCAACCCGGCGCGTTAGAGCGTCGCCCGTGCCGACAAAGCCTGACGCCATCGACGACAGGGTCGCCCGGCTCGGCTATGATCACCTCTGAAGAAGCCGGCGGGCAGCCGGCGAGGGAGGGCGCGTGGAGAAATCATGGCGGTTGGCGCTATTGGCGATCGCCGTCGCCGCGGCCGCCGCGCCCGCCTTCGCGCAAGGCGATTTCGGGCGCCATCGAACGGCGCCTGCATGCAGGTCCCGCGGCGAAGGCGACGCTGTCAGATATTTCCTCGATCGAGCCGTTTCTCGACGGCTATGCGGCTGCGGCGATGGCCGACCAATATCCGCCGGGCATGATGGTCGCCGTCGCGACGCGCGATCAGGTCTTCGTCAAGGCGTATGGCGTCGCCACCATGGAGACCGGCGAGAAAGCGACGCCGGAAACGCTCTTTCGCATCGCCTCGATCTCGAAAACCTTTGTATGGATCGCGGTGACGATGCTCGCCGACGAGGGCAAGCTCGATCTCAGCGCCGACGTCAATCTCTACCTCAAAACCGTCAACGTGCCGGAAAAGTTCGGCAAGCCCGTCACGCTCAACGATCTGATGGCGCACCGGCCGGGTTTTGAAGACACGTTCGGCGACTTCTTCCAGTCCGGCAAAGGGCGAACCATCGAAGAGGCGCTGGCCAAGACGCGGCCGGCGCGCGTCGCGCCGCCGGGCGAGCGCACGTCCTATTCGAACTGGGGAACGGGTCTTGCGGCGCAAATCGTCGCCGACGTTTCCGGCATGGCCTATGACGCGTTCGTCAGCACAAGGATTTTAGCGCCCCTCGGCATGGTCTCGACGATCCAGCACGATCCCGCCGCGCCCGGCGCCAAGGGGGCGAACGATCCCGCGCTCGATGCCCGCCTCGCCGCGCCGCACAAGCTCGACGCCGGCGCGCCCGGCCGTCATGCGCCATGACGCGCTTGACCCCCTTCACGCGGCGGGCGCGGTCGCGCTCGACGCGCATGACGCCGGCCGCTGGCTTCAGTTTCTCCTCAATGACGGCGTCGCGAAGGGCGAAAGGCTGATAAGCCCGGAAGGCTTCACCCTGATGCGTCTTCGCGCCTATCGCGACCGCACCGGCGCGCCCGACATGGCGCACGGCTTCATGGAGACCGATATCGCCGGGCGAACGACGTTCGGCCATGGCGGCACGCTCTCCGGCTTCATTTCCGACATGACGATCAGCCCATCGCTCGGGGTCGGCGTCTTCGTCGCGGTCAACGGCGCGGAGCGTCCGCGCCTCCCCGATCTTGTCAGCCGCGCGATCCTTGAACAGTTCGCGGGCGAATACTCGTACCCCACGCGCTGGACGGTTGCGGCGGACGACAAGATGAAAAAGGCCGCGAAATCCGTCGCCGGCGTCTATGTCGGCAACCGGCGCGTCTGGACGAAGTTTGAAAAGCTCGCGGCGCTCGGCTCCGACATCAAGATCGCGGCGAAGGACGACGGCTCCCTCGTCGTCTCGGCGGGCGGCGCGCCAAAGCGATATTATCCGCTGGCGGAGGATCTGTGGACCGACCGCTCGCGCGACAGGCTCTTCGTCTATCGCAGCAAGGACGGCTCGGTGAAGCGCATCACCCTTTCGATGGGGACGGACACGGCCGAGCCGGTGTCGTTCTTCGGCTCCTCGGACGGGTTCAACGCCGCCATCGGTCTTGTCGGCGCGTTCTCGCTCCTCGTTTTCCTGGGCGCCTGGCGCCGGCAGGGGAGGGACGTTGATACGACCGATGTCGGGAAATGGCTCGCCGCCGGCCAGGCGCTGATGGCGCTCGTCTGGCTCGTCTTCATCGGGATCGTCGGCTGGGCGACGGCCGATATCGGCGCCAAGGAACTCGCCGAACTCCAGGAAATCGGCTGGCCCCCGACATCGCTCCTCGCGACGCAGATCGCCGCCCATGTCGCAGCTCTCGCCGGCGTCGCGGCTCTCGCGGGAATCGTTCCGGTCTTCACGCGCTCCGGCTGGTCGATCTGGCGAAAGTCGCATTACGTCATATTCGCCGCGGCGGGCCTTTTCGCGATCTACGAGCTATGGCTCTGGCGGGTGATCCTCACCGCGAACAGCGGCGGGTAGCAATGCGCGCTGGAGCCTGCGGATGGCGAAGCTCGCTGGCATAAATTCCGGTCCATCTCAACTTGTAGGCAGATTAAAAGATTGACGGCCTGATTGCATAACAATCGTCAATTGGAATATTGCTTGGCGTAGTCTGGAACGCGCACGGCCGCCACATTCAACGCCGGACGGAAGCGTGCGACCGGACGTTATCGCCAACTGGGCGAATTCGCATCTGGACTCAAAGGATAAAGCGCAGACGCTCATCTGATACGGCTACCCGATAATCCAAGGACGGCGCAAAGTGCGTTTGTTTAGTTCCGAACGCCGCTGGTGAAGTTGATACAATTGGCAATTCAAGCATGCCGCCAGGTCGATTTGTCGCCGCACATCCAATCGCGCCTCGGGAACATTCAAATCATTGGCGTTTTTATCTTGGAAGAGCGCACACGTTGCAACCGGCAGGAAAAACCGGAACGTGTGGGACGAACACATTGCCTACTTACCGGATTGGCCCGCGTATTGGAAGCTATCGATGCGCCTGCAATCTAGTCGGAGACTTTAATCAGACGGTTCCGAGATGGCGAGCGCCTAATCGAATTTACAACGCGAAGATTTCTGCGTTAGGCAAGAAATTCAACCTCGCGACTTCGGGTCAAATCTTCTCTGCGACGATTCGCATACATAGTTCATATTGCGATAATGGAGCATTTCACGTCATGAAATGTCCACGCGGATCTCAAATGTGGCCGAGAACGGTCAGCAGCTGAGCGATCATTTTGGCATTGCCGTTTCCTTGCGGTCACGGTTCCTTGCATCTTCAATTAATGGTGCGCGTTAGTGATCGTAATTTTCTACGATACCGAAACGACGGGAACTGAACCCTTCGTCGATAATGCCAATAAGCTCCTGCTGAGTGGAAATGCGTAACGCTATTCACAAACACAGCCGTACGAAACCCGCCACGATAAGCAGGCATCAGATCCAGCGAGCCTCTGGAAATGCGAATGACACATCGATCATCTCGTAATCCGAGGTTGCTGGATTTGCTCGAGAACGAGCCCGAATAAGGATACATCTGTCAGCGCCACTTCGAGCCGATTCTGGAATACGTCCTTAGCGTAAATGGTTCCGGTGAGGTTCCCATTACATTTCCGTCAATCGCTGGTGAAATTTTCGCCATTTCGTAGCCGAACGAAAAACATTGTCACGGCTCTGGAAGGACTGAACCATCCCTAGCGTCGCGAACATGTCTTCGGCAAGCAACGGCGCGTGGCATTCAGCGGCTGCAAAGCGCAGAATGTATGCAGGTCCTTTAGCGCGGGCGCTGACTGCTTTGATTGGGAGGGCAGCAGCCCGTCCCACAACACAACTGCCACGACCATGTGTTAAAGGGGGTTGGATGATGCCGATAACGATCGATAAACATAGGCTACTTTTGTTCGTATGCGGCTGCAAGCCCGGCAATTCGTCCAGCCGGCCGTAATATGATTCGGCGAGATGCGGACCCTCTGGAATGAGATGATACCATTCGCAGCAATCACGAACATAGGTTTTCGGCAATCCGAACAGGCGCGTGATCAGCGAAAAAGGCGCAGAATATTTCAGGTCGCTCGTTTTCGACGGTCCTTTTCCTTGCTTTGACGGCAGGGCAGAGGCTGTTCGACAAATAACGTTCGAGAAATTTGGCGATGCCGATCTGATCCCAGTCACGAAGGCTCTGCGGGGGGCGCTCCAACACGTTAAATGGCAAATCGCCGATTTTTCGGCCAAATTTTGACCCCTCGGTTTCAGATAAACCATTCGCCGCTCACCGTCCTAGCAGCATACGCCTGCATGGCCGACGCGGCAACCGGAAAACCCTCAGATCGATGCAGCTCGTTCGATGATGAGGAACCCGTTCGAGCCTAGGGTGCCGACGCCGACGACGCCGCATGTCGAGGCCGACCGTAGGTAAGATCGCCATAAGCGCCTGTGAAAAAGCCGGAGAAGCCGATAACAGAAACCGCGCGCAGGTAGCGCTATTTTCAGCTATGCCGAAGGCGAATCGGGAGAGCGCTATCGAGAGGGATCATGCTGGAAAATGGGGGGAGGCGGAAACGCTGCCTCGAAGACTTAGACCCTCCGCCTAAACCCACCCTGTTCCGGTGCAGTTGAATTTCGAAGGTTAGTCAACGATAAACGCCCGAAGCCACTACCGTCCGGAACAATTTGAGAACAAAAACAGATTTATCAATAAAAATCAACTTACTAATCCCCTTGAAAATTGAGAACAAAAGCGGTACATACCGCCGTCTGATTGACGGGCATGGGCCCGACGGGCAAGGGAGCAGGCGATGAGCAAACCGGGTTTGCGGCTGGTGGAGGCGGACGGAGTGGACAAGAAAAAGGCGCTCGAGGCGGCGATCTCCCAGATCGACAAGGCGTTCGGGAAGGGCTCGCTGATGCGCCTCGGCGATCGCGAGGTCATGGAGATCGAATCGATCTCGACCGGCTCGCTCGGTCTCGACATCGCGCTCGGCATCGGCGGCCTGCCCAAAGGCCGCATCGTCGAAATCTACGGTCCGGAAAGCTCCGGCAAGACGACCCTCGCGCTGCAGGTCGCGGCCGAAGCGCAAAAGAATGGCGGCGTCGTCGCCTTCATCGACGCCGAACACGCGCTCGATCCGATCTATGCGCAAAAGCTCGGCGTCAATCTCGACGATCTTTTGATCTCGCAGCCGGACACCGGCGAACAGGCGCTGGAAATCACCGACACTCTGGTGCGCTCGGGCGCGATCGACGTTCTCATCATCGATTCGGTCGCGGCGCTGACGCCGCGCGCCGAACTCGAAGGCGAGATGGGCGACAGCCTGCCGGGTCTTCAGGCGCGCCTGATGAGCCAGGCGCTGCGCAAGCTCACCGGCTCGATTTCGAAGTCGAACACGCTCGTCATCTTCATCAACCAGATCCGCATGAAGATCGGCGTCATGTTCGGCTCGCCCGAAACGACGACCGGCGGCAATGCGCTGAAATTCTACGCGTCCGTGCGTCTCGACATTCGCCGCATCGGCGCCATCAAGAAGGGCGAGGAAGTCGTCGGCAACCAGACCCGCGTCAAGGTCGTGAAAAACAAGGTCGCGCCGCCGTTCAAGCAGGTCGAATTCGACATCATGTACGGCGAGGGCATTTCCTATGTCGGCGAGCTCGTCGATCTCGGCGTCAAGGCGAACGTCGTCGAGAAGTCCGGCTCGTGGCTCTCCTATAATGGCGAGCGCATCGGCCAGGGCCGCGAGAACGCCAAGCAGTTCCTCAAAGACCATCCCGATGTCGCGGCCTCGATCGCCGTGGCGGTCCGCGAGAACGCCGGCCTCGTCGCGACGGAATTGCTCGCCGGCGAAGGCGACGACGATCTCGACGAGGCGGCGGAGGGGTGATCTGGGCTTGTCGGGCTAGTCTGTGGCCGATCGGCGACGCGAGATTGATGCGCTTCTCGACGGTTCGCTCGCAGGGCTTGCCGCAGATCCGCATATCTTGGGTTGGAACGCGAAGGAGTGCGACTGGGTTAGCTACTTCGCGTTTCGACATTTGCTGCCGCGCGTGAGGGTAGGAGCGGTCATTTCCGATCCGGCGCAGATCGGCATTGAAGTTGCGGTACCACAACCGTCCGGCTACGAACGGATGTCAACAAGGCGCGATATCGTCCTGTGGGAAACTGCAGGCGCTAGCTGTTGGAGCAATGATTGGTCACCGCTAATCCATCCAATCGCGCTAATCGAATGGAAAGTGCATAGGCCCGGTAGGCGGAACAAATTGGTGAACCGAGAGCGAGAATGGCTTCGCAAATATTGCCAGTGGCAGCCGTCGGTTGCGGCGCTATGCGATCGAGGTGACGACAGGCGACAAGATTGTGATCGAGTGTCGCCGGTTTGTGGGCAATGATGAACAGGTTAGCGAAAATCCTCGATCGAGGAGAGAGACGATGATCGGCTATGTGACTTTGGGAACCAACAATATCGAGCGCGCGGCGAAATTCTACGACGCGCTCCTGGGCGAAATCGGCGCCAAGCGCATCATGGAGGGCGACAATTTCATCGCCTGGGGCGTCGCCATGGACAAGCCGGGCCTCGGCGTCATCAAGCCCAATGACGGCAAGCCTGCAACGTATGGCAACGGCACCATGGTCGCGCTCGTGCGTGGACACGAACGAGAAGGTCGACAAGCTCTACAAGAAGGCGATGTCGCTCGGCGCGATCGACGAAGGGGCGGCCGGCCCGCGCGGCGACACTTTCTACGCCGGCTATTTCCGCGATCCGGACGGCAACAAGCTCAACTGCTTCTGCATGAAGATGTAGGGCGCAAGCCGCCCCGCGCCCGTCGCTTTACGGCCCCCGCCGCCTTGCGGCGGCTCGCTTTACGCCGGGACGCTTTAACCTTAAGAAAACCGGCTGCGCCGGGGAGAGCCTTTGCCGGGCGCTCCCCGGCGCTGCGCGTTTGCGCGCCAGTTTCACGCCTTTCAAGGACCCGACGACGCCATGACGTCATTGAGCGACATCAGAACCGGATTTCTGGAATTTTTCCGCGCCCGCGGCCACGCGGTGACGCCGTCGGCGCCGCTGGTGCCGCAGAACGACCCGACGCTTCTCTTCACCAACGCCGGCATGGTGCCGTTCAAGAACGTCTTCACCGGCGCCGAAAAGCGCTCCTATGTGCGCGCGGCCTCCTCGCAGAAATGCGTGCGCGCCGGCGGCAAGCACAACGATCTCGACAATGTCGGCTACACCGCGCGCCATCACACCTTCTTCGAGATGCTCGGCAATTTCTCCTTCGGCGACTATTTCAAGGAGGAGGCGATCGACGCCGCGTGGACGCTCGTCACCAAGGATTTCGGCCTGCCGAAGGACCGCCTGACCGTCACCGTCTACCACACCGACGATGAAGCCGCCGCGCTCTGGCGGAAGATCGCCGGGCTTCCCGACGCGCGCATCATCCGCATCCCGACGAACGACAATTTCTGGGCGATGGGCGATACCGGGCCGTGCGGGCCGTGTTCGGAAATCTTCATCGATCAGGGCGACCGGCTCCAGGGCGGCCCGCCCGGCAGCCCGGATCAGGACGGCGACCGGTTCCTCGAATTCTGGAATCTCGTCTTCATGCAGTTCGAGCGGTCACCCGGACGGCTCGCAGACGAACCTGCCCAAGCCCTCGATCGACACCGGCATGGGGCTCGAGCGCATCGGCGCGGTCATGCAAGGCGTTCTTTCGAACTACGACACCGACCTTTTCAGGAAGCTGATCGCCGCCTCGGTCGAGCTGACGGGCCGGCCGGCGACGGGCGACGACGCGCCCGGCGCATCGCGTGATCGCCGATCATCTGCGCGCCTCGTCCTTCCTGATCGCCGACGGCGTCACGCCCTCGAACGAAGGCCGCGGCTACGTGCTTCGCCGCATCATGCGCCGCGCGATGCGCTACGCGCACGGCCTTGGCGCGAAGGAGCCGCTGATTGACGCGGCTTGCGCCGGTCCTCGAGGCGGAGATGGGCGCGGCTTATCCGGAGCTCCATCGCGCGTCGGCGCTCATTCGCGAAACGCTTGCGCGCGGAGGAGGAGAAATTCCGCTCGCTGCTCGAGCGCGGCGTCAAGACTGCTCGACGAGGAAGATCGCAAAACTGGGCGCAAGGCCAGACGCTGCCCGGCGCAACCGCGTTCAAGCTCTACGACACCTACGGCTTCCCGCTCGACCTGACGCAGGACGCGCTCCGCCGCAAAGGGCTCGCGTCGACGCCGCCGGATTTGACGAGGCGATGGCCGTGCAGAAGAAAGCGGCGCGCGCGGCTTGGGCGGGGTCGGGCGACGCGGCGAGCGAAGCCGTCTGGTTCGATCTTCGCGACCGCGTCGGCGCGACGGAATTTCTCGGCTACGTTCACGAAGCCGCCGAAGGCGTCATCCTCGCGATCGTCAAGGACGGCAAGGAGGTGAGCGAAGCGGGCGCTCGGCGAAGAGGTCGAGATCATCGTCAACCAGTCGCCGTTCTATGCGGAATCGGGCGGACAGGTCGGCGACGCCGGCGCGATTTCGTCCGAGGGCGGATTGTTGATCGAGGTGAAGGACGTCAGGAAGCGCGCCGGCGCGCTCAACGGCCATCATGGACGGATAGCCAAAGGCGCAGTGAAGAAAGGCGACGCGGTCAAGCTCGCGATCGACGCCGCGCGCCGCGACAGGATTCGCGCGCAACCATTCGGCGACGCATCTGTTGCACAAGGCGCTCCGCGACGTTCTCGGGGCGCATGTCGCGCAGAAGGGCTCGCTCGTCGCGCCCGACCGCCTCAGATTCGATTTCTCGCAGATGAGACAGTGTCGGCAGGCGAAATCGCCGACATCGAAAGGCGCGTCAACGCGGTCATCCGTCAGAACACGAAGTGACAACGCGCGTCATGCCCTATGACGACGCGGTCAAATCGGGAGCGGTCGCGCTGTTCGGCGAGAAATACGACGACGACGTGCGCGTCCTGAGCATGGGCGGGCGTCGAGGTGGCGCGAAGGCTTATTCCGTTGAACTCTGCGGGGGCACGCATGTGCGGCGCATCGGCGACATCGCGCTCTTCAAGATCACCGCTGAATGGGCGGTCGCCGCCGGCGTCCGCCGGATCGAAGCGCTGACCGGCGAGGCGGCGCGGCTTTATCTTGAAGAGCAGGCGGGGCGCGCCCGCGCCGCGGCGGACGCCGCGAAAGCGCCGCTCGCCGAGCTGCCGGCGCGCGTCGAAGCGCTGCTCGCGGAGAAGAAAAAGCTCGAGCGCGACCTGGCCGAAGCCAAGAAAAAGCTCGCGCTTGGCGGCGGCGGCGGTCAGCAGGCGGACGACTTCGTCGAGATCAAGGGCGTCAAATTCATCGGCAGAATGCTCGACGGCGTAGAGGCGAAGGATCTTCGCGGCCTCGTCGATCAGGCCAAGAAATCGCTCGGCTCCGGCGTCGCCGCTTTCATCAGCGTCGCCGACGGAAAAGCCTCGCTCGCCGTCGGCGTCACCGAAGACCTCGCCAAACGGCTGTCGGCCGTCGATCTTGCGCGCGTCGGCGCGGAGGCGATGGGCGGCGCCGGCGGCGGCGGGCGTCCCGACATGGCGCAGGCCGGCGGCCCCGACGGCGCAAAAGCGCACGAGGCGATCGTCGCGATAGAGACTTCGATCGCTGGTTGATATTTCGTATAAGGATGAAAAAGGGCGCCGGTCGGCGCCCTTTTTATTGAGTGGCGTATTGGCGTCAGTCGACGCTGACGTCGCCGCCCGATGACGTATCCTTGCTGACGGTTTTCGGATTGCCGCTGACATCGACATTGCCGCCGGAGGAGGCGTCGCCGACGACGCTTTCCGACGCATAGATTTCGGCGTTGCCGCCTGAAGACGCCGATGCCGTCGCGGTCCGGCATTGAAGCGACGTCGCCTCGATATTGCCGCCGGAAGAAACATCGACCGTCAGCGTGTCGCAGCGGCCAACGGCGTCAAGGCTGCCGCCCGAAGAGGCGTCTATCGCGAAGGCTGCGGCGTCGATGCCGGTCGCGTTGATTTCGGCGCCGGATGAAACATCGAGCGCGGCAAGCGCCGGCAGAGTGACGGTGACGGTCACCTGATCGCTGCGGCCCCAGCTCATCGTCCTGTGCTGTCTCCCGATCTGAAGCTCGTCGCCGACGAGCTCGACGCGAAGCCGTTCCAGCCCCTTGGCCGTCGATTGCGCGACGATCGAATAATCGCCGCCGACGGTGACATTGACGCTTGTTCCCGCGGCGGCGGAAACGCGCGTGAAGCCCTTGAGGTCATAGGTTTTCGTTTCGGCGAAAGCCGGCGTTGCAAGAAGCGTCGCGGTCGCCGCGGTCAAAAGAAGTCTGTTCATGGATGCGCCCTTTCCATCGGAATTTTGATGCTGCGATCATGGCGGACGGTCCGCACGCAAACAAGCGCCCTGCGACGGACCGTGCTTCAATCGTGCTGGCGGGAGATCGGGTGGCGCCGGGCGTGCAGAGGCCGCCGGCAACGCTCGCGATGAGAAGATTGAAGTTCGTCCCTAATTTCGCGCGCGGAATTCAGCGATCTGAGGAAGGATCGCGACGCGTCCAGCGCTCCTCGCGACGAAGGCGATGATCGCGATAAACCCGAAAATCATGGCGATCGCGGCGAGATATCCGGCCTCCGGTCCATAGGATCCGCCTGTCCATGCCGCAGGCCCGGTATCCCGGGTGACCAAGAGCGAGATATTCTCGACATCGCCGCTGACTGGATAGCCGAACACCGCGCCTTGGGTGAAATTCCACGTGATGTGCATGCCAATCGACATTCCGAGGCGGCCGGTCAAAAGCACCGGCGCGGCCAGCAGCATGCCGTTCAGCGCCAGTCCAAAGAGGCTCGCCACGCTGAAATTGTCGGTCGTCGCGTGAAGCAGGCTGAACACGAAAGATGTCGCGACCGCGGCAAGAAATGCAGCGACGGCCGGCGGAAAGACGGCGCGAAATCCTTCGGCGGCGTTCTTCAGGAGGCCGCCGCGGCTGACGATCTCTTCATATGCGCCGATGCAAAAGACCTTCATCACGATAAAGGCCCATAACATCCAGATCGGAACGCCAATGATCCCGGGCGCCGCGCGCGGCGCGACGACGACCCATCCAAGCATCGCCTCGGCGGCGAATATGAACACAATCATCGCTGCGCCGAGCAGAGTTCGAAGCGGAATTCCGACCACCATGCGCCGTCGATCCGCAGGCCAAGATCGCGCGGATCGCGGCGATCTACCATGCGCGCGGCGAGGATGACGCTTGCAATGATGAGAATTGAAAATAGCGGGCTGACGATGAAGTCCATGACTTTATCAAACATCGCCGGGCTCTCGCCTGCGAGCCAAACGCCGGCCGCGTATTTCGCCTCGAGCCAACCGGCAAGTCCTGCGACAGGCGCAAAGGCGAGGGCCGCGATGAACAGGGGCAGCAGCGCAATGCGCCACGGTGCGCGAAGTCTTCGCTCGCGCGAATTCCAGAATACAGCAGCGAGAGCGCCCATGCCCTATCTCCGCCAACGCAACGAACGGATGATCCGCTCAACCTGAGCCAAGGAAGAGCCTCAGGGAGCCACCGCATTCTTCGCGTTCTTTGACGCGACCATGAAGGAGGTCCGGCATGCCAACAAGCGCCCTGCGACAGAGAGTGCCGGAATTGCGGCGGCGGGCGGCTCGATCAGGCGGCCGCGCCCGCCTCTGCGACGTGCTGTTCGATCACCGCGATGAAGAGAGCGCCGAACGCCTGCGTCTTGGCGCGGCCGACGCCGAAGACCTCGCCGAAGGCGGCGATTGTCCGCGGCTTTTTGGCGGCCATGTCGGCGAGCGTACGGTCGGAAAAGACGACATAGGCGGGAACGTTCCGATCGCTGGCGATCTCGCGACGCTTGGCTTTCAGCGCAGCAAAGAGGGCGCCGTCCTTGCCGATCGCGCTGCTTGCGGCGGCGGCGATCTGGCGGCGCGCGGTCCTCGGCTCCGGGCGCATCGCGAAAGTCGTCTCGCCGCGAAGAAGGCCGGGCGCGCGGGGCCCATGCGATATGCCGCCGAATTCGGGATCGACGCGCAGATAGCCCGCCGCATTCATCTGGCGAACGACGCGCGCGCCAGTCATTCTGTTTCCATTTGGCGCCCTTGCCGTAGGCCGCCAGATTGTCATGGCCGCGCTCGCGGATTTTCTGCGTGTCGGCGCCGCGCAGAATGTCGATCAAATGCGCCGCGCCGAACATCTCGCCGCTCGCGCGCGCCGCATCGAGAAGAAGACGCGCCTCCGCCGTCGCGTCGATGAGGCCCGCCGGCGTCCGGCAATTGTCGCAATTGCCGCAGGGCTCGCTCGTCTGGCCGAAATGCGCGAGCAGCGCCTGACGGCGGCAGCCGGTCATTTCGCAAAGCGCGCCGAGTTCTTCAATGCGCCGCTTCTGGCCCATGCGCGCCGCTTCGCTCGAATCATTGTCGAGCATCCGTATGCGGCGCATCACATCGCCGGGGCCGTAGAGCAGAACGGCGCGCGCTGGCGCGCCGTCGCGGCCCGCGCGGCCGATCTCCTGATAATAAGCTTCGATCGACGCCGGCATGTCGGTGTGGATGACGAAACGGATGTCCGGCTTGTCGATGCCCATGCCGAAGGCGACCGTCGCGACAATGATGAGATCGGGCTCGGCGAGGAAATCGTTGAGGAGGCGCGTTCGCGTTTGCGCGTCGAGGCCCGCATGATAGGCGGCGGCGCGGCGGCCGTTCTCGTTGAGGAAGGCGGCGAGCTCCTCGGTCTGGCGGCGCGACAGGCAATAGACAATGCCCTGCTCGCCATCGTGGTCTTTCAGGAGGTCGAGAACACGGGTCTGCGCGCGCGCCTTGCGCTCGATTGAAATTTCGATGTTGGGGCGATCAAGATCGTGAACGAAAACATCGGCGCCGGGGCGCAATAATCGTTCGACGATGTCGCGCCGCGTCGCCTCGTCCGCCGTCGCGGTGAAGGCGGCGATCGCCGCGCGCGGAAACGCCTGCTCTGAGGATCGACAGCGCCATGTAATCGGGGCGGAAATCATGGCCCCACTGGCTGATGCAATGCGCCTCATCGACGACGAAGCGCGCGACGGGAAGCGCGCGACGAGCGCCTCCGTCATGCGCGGGCTCATCAACCGCTCCGGCGACATGTAGAGAAGTCTTTGTCCTGCCGGCCGCCGCCGCGCGCCAGTCGGCGACGGCGTCGTCGCGATCGCGCCCCGAATGAATGACGCCGACCGCCGCGCCGAGCGCTTTTAAATGCGCGATCTGGTTGTCCATCAGCGCGATCAGCGGCGAGACGACGACGGTGAGCCCGTCGCCGGTGAGCGCCGGCAGCTGATAGCAAAGGCTTTTCCCGGCGCCCGTCGGCATGATCGCGAGCGCGTCGCGCCCGGCGAGCAGCGCCTCGACGATTTCCTCCTGACCCGGACGAAAAGCGTCGAAACCGAAAATGGATTTGAGAGCGGCGCGGGGCGGGGACATGGTTGTGGCGTTGTAGGGTGCGTCAGTGGAAGCGCAATGCGTACTTCCACAAATGGAGCCCGCCTCTCCCTCGGGAGAGGCCAGCGAGCGCGCAGCGCGAGCGGGTGAGGGGCCAACCCCTTCCGTGGCAGCGCAGACCCCCTCACCCGAAACCGCGCCGGGTCCGGCGAAGGGCCGGCCCCTAAGCGCTTTCGACCTCTCCCAAGGGAGAGGTGAAGGTCCGTGCGCGTTTCATCAGCAAATTTGTAGGGTGCATTAAGCCGTAGGCGCAATGCACCGCCTCGGCGACGCATGGTGCATTGCGCTTCGCTTAATGCACCCTGGTCATAGATTCTAAGGCACGAGATTGGTGCAAAAATGTTAAACCATTTGGGGATTACTAGGCCACGGACCTGCACCGGAATAGACTGGGCGATCGCAGGTGAACAATTACTGGTCCAAGGCGCACCCATGCTGAAAAAATCGCGATTTTTGAGGTTTGCGGTGAGACGTTGCCGATACGGCCTGTTGGCCTTCGTCGGCTTAATGGCCGTACTTTCCAAACTCTTGTGGGCGCAGCGACCAACGCCGTTCCGATTGCTCAAAGCCATGAAACGAAGTGCGCGCATTTGAAATGTCCAACTATGAGGGCGAGCAGGTTGCGCCCATCTGGCTGGAAAGCGGAGGTTTATCTTCATGTGGGCGGCGAAACCGCGGCGACGGGCAAACAACACGTCGAACTGGAGTATTTATCAGATCGCTGACTTAATTCCCGAATGCCGAGGCGGCCAATTTGGCCCAACGTCAATGAAAATAAGCACAATCGGCATCGAAGCTGGCGGCAAGCAAGCGCCAACTTTAGAAAACGTGATAAAATATTATGATGAATACGAAAAGCGTTTTCTAGACATTGCCTCATATAACTTATGAAGAAAGTAGCAGCGATCAATTGGCTCATGGAGTCGCTGGACCACGCCCCCATTAGTGAGAATCAGAGAGAGTGCATCTAGATTATGTCTGAGCTGAACGGCCAAGTGTCCAAGGGAAGCTGGATCTATTGTTGCCGAATCCAAACCTCGCTGGTATGGTCGGCCAATGGTCAACAGATGTGGCGAACTGTATCCAGCTGAACAATTTTGCAGCCAGGCGCAAACAATCTCATTCTGGCACTTGCAATTAGCCCTTACATGAGAATTGACCGGACACGACGAAAATCGTCGCGCCTAGGCGTCAGCGTTCAGCCAACCGCAAACTTGCGGTAGTTCTACTTGAATTCGCCGCCAAAGAGCGCTGCTCAACGCCTACGCCCCCATCGCCTTCCCGAAATTCTCGTCGATCTTGTCGAGGAACTTCTCCGTCGTCATCCATTTCTGTTCGGCGCCGATGAGGATCGAGAGGTCTTTGGTCATCCAGCCCTGTTCGACGGTCTTGATGATCGTCGCCTCCAGCGTGCCGGCGAACTTGATGAGCTCGGGCGTTCCGTCGAGCTTGCCGCGATGGGCGAGGCCCCGCGTCCAGGCGAAGATCGAGGCGATCGGGTTGGTTGAGGTTTCCTCGCCGCGCTGGTGCTGGCGATAGTGGCGCGTCACCGTGCCGTGCGCGGCTTCGGCTTCCATCGTCTTGCCGTCGGGCGTCAGCAGCACCGAGGTCATGAGGCCCAAGGAGCCGAACCCTTGCGCGACCGTGTCCGACTGCACGTCGCCGTCATAATTCTTGCACGCCCAGACATAACCGCCGGACCACTTCAAGGACGACGCGACCATGTCGTCGATCAGGCGGTGCTCGTAGGTTCCCTTGAAGGCGGCGAACTTCTCCTTGAATTCGGCGTCCCAGATTTCCTGGAAGATGTCCTTGAAGCGGCCGTCATATTTCTTGAGGATCGTGTTCTTGGTCGAGAGATAGACCGGGTATTTGCGGTTCAGCGCGTAGTTGAACGAGGCTCTGGCGAAGTCGCGGATCGACTTGTCGAGATTGTACATGCCCATATAGACGCCGGCCGACGGCGCGTTGAAAACTTCCTTCTCGATCGACCTCGCCATTCGCGCCCTCCCATTTCATGGTGAGCTTGCCCTTGCCCGGGAACAGCATGTCGGTCGCGCGATACTGGTCGCCATAGGCGTGGCGGCCGATGATGATCGGCTGCGTCCAGCCGGGCACGAGCCGCGGCACGTTCTGGATGACGATCGGTTCGCGGAAGATGACGCCGCCGAGGATATTGCGGATCGTGCCGTTCGGCGACTTCCACATTTCCTTGAGGTTGAATTCTTTGACGCGCGCCTCGTCAGGCGTGATCGTCGCGCATTTGACGGCGACGCCGTATTTCTTCGTCGCTTCCGCGGATTCGATCGTCACCTGATCGTTGGTCGCGTCGCGGTGCTCGATCCCGAGGTCGAAATATTTGAGGTCGATGTCGAGATAGGGGTGGATGAACTTCTCCTTGATCATCGTCCAGATGATCCGCGTCATCTCGTCCCCGTCCATTTCGACGACCGGGTTTGCGACCTTGATTTTCTTCATGAATTCATTCCTGGAGCGAACGGGTACGAAGGGCGCCGAACGACGCGGCCCGGCCTATAGCATTCCCCGCAAGGGGCGCAAAGCATCGCCGCAAAGCGAGCCGAACCGCCCCTTGCATCGCGCCCGCCGACGACGGCAAGTGTCGCCCGGCCGACACGTCACCCCTCGCGCGGAAATGACCCCGATCCTTCGCAATCCGAAGCTCCGTCCCTCGCAGAAGGAAGGAGAGCTGCGTCCGGCGCCCGCTCTCGTCCTTGTCGAGCCGCAGCTTGGCGAGAACATCGGCGCCGTGGCGCGCGCGATGCTGAATTTCGGCCTGTCGGAGATGGTGATCGTCAATCCGCGCGACGGCTGGCCGAACGAGAAGGCGGCCGCGATGGCGTCGGGCGCCGGCGTCGTGCTCGACACGGCGCTGATCGCGGCGACGACGACGGAGGGCCTTGCCGGATTCAATTTCGCGCTTGCGATGACGGCGCGCCCGCGCGAATCGCTGCTGCCGGTGTTGACCCCGCGCGCTGCCGCCGAAGAAATGAAGCGGCGCATCGATCTGGGCGAGCGCTGCGCGATCATGCTCGGCGCGGAACGCGCGGGGCTTTCCAACGAAGACGTTGCGCGCGCCGACGGCGTCATCTCGATCCCCGTCAATCCCGCCTTCGCCTCGCTCAACATCGCGCAGGCGGCGGTCGTCATCGCCTATGAATGGGCGATCGCGGACGGGTGCGCGCCGGCCCCCGCCGATCTCGATCAGGCGCCGCAGGCGACGAAGGAGCAGTTCGAGGGCCTCATCGGCCAGCTTTTCGACGCGCTCGACGCCGCGCGCTATTTCTACCCGCCCGAAAAGCGCGAAACGATGGAGCGCAAGCTGCGGACCGCCTTCGCCCGCGCGGGGCTTACGGAAGGCGAGGTCCGGACGCTCCGGGGCGTCGTCAAGGCGCTTGGCGCCGGGCGCCCGAAGGACTGACCTTTCGCCGCGAAGCGGGCTAGGGTCGCCTCAGGGCTCTCGGGAGATTGATTGATGAAATTCAGAATGATTGCGGCCGCCGCCGCCTTGGCGATGCTTGTCGCGGGATGCGGCGCGCCGAAGGAATATGACGCAATCATCAAGGGCGGCACAGTCTATGACGGCACCGGCGCGCCGGGCGTCGTCGCGGATGTCGCGATCGAGGGCGACCGCATCGCCGCGATCGGCGATCTCGGCAAGGCGAAAGCCGACAAGGTCATCGACGCGACCGGCCTCGCGGTCGCGCCGGGCTTCATCAACATGCTTTCCTGGGCGGTCGATGATTTGATTCATGACGGGCGTTCGCTCGGCGACATCCGTCAGGGCGTGACGCTCGAGGTCTTCGGCGAAGGCGTTTCCTGGGGTCCGCTCAACGACGCGATGAAAGCCGAATTCACGGAGCGCCAGAGCGACATAAAATTCGACATCGAGTGGACGACGCTCGGCGGGTATCTCGACTATCTCGAAAAGCGCGGCGTGTCGCCGAACGTCGCATCCTTCGTCGGCGCGACGACGGCGCGCATTCACGAAGTCGGCTACGACAACCGGCCCGCGACGCCGGAAGAACTGGAGCGCATGAAAGACCTCGTGCGCGTCGCAATGGGCGAGGGCGCGATGGGGGTCGGCTCGTCGCTCATCTACGCGCCGGCGAATTTCGCCTCGACCGAAGAATTGACGGCGCTCGTCGCCGCGGCGGCGGAATCGGGCGGCATGTATATTTCGCACATCCGCTCCGAGTCCGGGAAATTCATCGAGGCGGTCGATGAAATCATCGGCATCTCGCGTGCAACTGGCGCCAACGCAGAGATCTATCATTTCAAGGCGAGCGGGCGGCCGAACTGGGGGAAGGCGGACGAGGCGATTGCAAAGATCGAAGCGGCGCGCGCCGAGGGCGTTCCGATCACGACCGACATGTACGTCTATCCGGCAAGCTCGACGGGCCTTGACGCCGCGATGCCGCTCTGGGTGCAGGAGGGCGGGCATGAAAAATGGGTCGAGCGTCTGAAAGACCCCGTGATCCGCGCGCGCGTCGTCGACGAAATGCGCAACCCGACGCCCGATTCCGAAAACCGGCTTGATCATTCGGGCGGGCCGGACGGCGTTTTGCTGCTTGGCTTCCGCAATCCCGCGCTTCGCAAATATCAGGGCAAGACGCTCGCCGAAGTCGCGGCGGAACGCGGAACGTCGCCAGAAGACACCGCGATCGATCTCGTCATTGAAGACGACAGCCGCGTGCAGGTCGCCTATTTCACCATGTCGGAAGAAAACATCACGAAGGAGATCAAGCTCCCCTATATGAGCTTTGGCTCCGACGGCGGGTCGATGGCGCCCGAAGGCGTCTTTCTCAATCAGTCGACGCATCCGCGCGCCTATGGGAACTTCGCGCGCATTTTCGCGAAATATGTCCGCGCGGAAAAAGCGATCACGATTGAGGACGCGGTGCGCAAACTGACGTCGCAGCCCGCCGGAAATCTCAAGATACGGGATCGCGGCGCGCTCGACGAAGGGTATTTCGCCGATATCGTCGTCTTCGATCCGGCGACAATTCAAGATCATGCGACGTTCGACAAGCCGCATCAGCTCGCGACGGGCGTCAGGCACGTCTTCGTCAACGGCGTCCTCACAATCGAAAATGAGGAGCACACCGGCGCGAAGGCGGGCCGCGTCGTCAGGGGTCCCGGCTGGACGGGCTGGGAGAAAGCGGAATAGGCCAATGACGATCGAAAAGATCGAGCGCGCCGGCGAATTGTCCGCGCACCGCTTCCGGTATTACGAATTCATGATGGCGGCGAGCTGCGTCGTGCTCGTCTGCTCGAACATCATCGGCGCGGGAAAAGTCGCAAGCGTCGGCGGATTTTCGTTCGGCGCGGGCGTCCTTTTCTTTCCGCTCTCCTACATCGCCGGCGACGTGCTGACCGAGGTCTACGGCTACGCGCGGGCGCGCCGCGTCTTCTGGGCGAGCGTCACAGCGGCGGCGTTCGCGGCGGCGATGGCGGCGTTCATCACCGCCGTCCCGCCATCGCCCGACTGGAACGTCGATGTCGGCGGCATATCGCGTCAGGACGCGTTCGCGCTCAATTTCGCGCAGGCCCCGCGCATCGTCGCCGCCTCCTGCCTTGCCATCTGGGCTGGCGAATTCGTCAACGCCTTCGTGCTCGCCAAGATGAAGGTCGCGTCGGGCGGCAAGAACCTCTGGATGCGGATGATCGGCTCGACGGCGGCGGGGCAGGCGGTCGACAAGATCATCTTCTACCCTCTGGCGTTCGGCGGCGTCTGGGAGACGTCGCTTGTCCTGAAGGTGATGGCGACGAATTATCTGCTGCAGGTCGCCTGGGAGACGCTGCTGACGCCCGTCACCTATCGCATCGTCGGCTTCATGAAACGGGCCGAAGGCGTCGACGTCTACGACAAGGAAACCGATTTCACGCCGTTCTCGGTGAAATCCTGAGGGAAGGGACCCATGAAAAGAATTCTGATCTCCGCCTGCGCCGCGCTCGCTCTTTCGTCCTGCGGCGGACGCCCTGAGAAGGAGACGCCTGCGGACGCGCCAGCGGCCCTCAACGCGATCGCTGACGAATATCTCGCCGCGGCGCTCGGCGTTTATCCATTCGCCGTCGTCTATGCGGGGCTCGGCGATGTCGTGAAGGAAGATCACGCCGCGATGGAGGACAATTCGCCCGCGGCGCAATCGCGCCTCCAGCAGATCGAGGATCAACTCTACGAACGCTTGATGAAGCTTGCCGGCTTCGAATTTTCCGGCGCCGACTGGGTCCTCTTCGAAACGCTGAAGGAAGGGCTCGAAGCGAGCAAGGGCGTCCGCGTCTGCAAGCAGCCGCTCTGGAACGTCAACCACATGGGCGGGCTGGCAGAATTCATTCCCGCAGGTGGCGGACGCGCAGCCGGTCGACACGGCGGTAAAGCGCGGCATGGCGCTCGCGCGCTGGCGCCAATTTCCGGCCTATCTCGACCAGGACCAGGAAAATTTGAGGGCGGGCCTCGCTGGCGGCTATTCAGCGCCCAAGCGAGTCGTCGCGCGTGTCGTCGCGCAGCTCGATTCGATCATCGCGGCGCCGGCGGAAGACTCGCCCTTTCTTTCCTTCGCAGCGAAAGCGGAGGGCGATGAAAAATTCTCGGCGGCGATGAAGGCGCTTGCCGAAGAAGAGGTCGCGCCGGCGATCCTCGCCTATCGCGATTTCCTGCGCGACGAGTATATGCCCAAAGCGCGCGACGCGTTGTCGATCAAGGCGATCCCGGACGGCGAGGCGTGCTACGAGGCGCTGCTTCGCCAATATCATACGGCCTCGATCGGCGGAAAAGCGACGTTCGAGCGGGGACAGGCGACGGTCGCGGCGAACCGCAAGGCGGTCATCGCGCGCGGCGAGGCGATGTTCGGCGAGAGCGACTTTTCGGCGATCCTTCAGCGCGTCAAGGATGCGCCCGGCAACCGCTTCTCCAGCGAGGCGGAAGTGATCGACGCAACGCGCGCCTTTGTGCCGGTGACGCGCGAGAAAGTCGCGCCGTTCTTTTCAAAACTTCCGGCGCAGGACATGGTCGTCGAGCCGTTTCCGGATTTCCTGAAAGGCACGGGGCAATCGTCCCGGTACGAACCAAAGCCGGCCGCGGATGGCGCTGCGACTTACCGCATCGATACCGACGAGTGGGCGACGCAGACAAGAGGCGAAGCCGAGATCGTCGCGGTGCATGAAGGATGGCCCGGCCATCATCTCCAGATTGCGACGGCCTATTCGGTCGAAGGGCTCCACCCGATCACGCGCCTCCTTGGCTCGACCGCCTATATCGAAGGCTGGGCGCGCTACGCCGAAGGACTGGCCGAGGAGGCGGGGCTTTATGCCAACGGTTATGGCGAGATATCGCGGCGCGCCTGGCCGGCGCGCGGCATGGTGATGGACCCGGGTCTTCATCTTTACGGGTGGTCGAACGAACAGGTGAAAGCCTTCGCGATCGAATCCGGTCGTTTCGACGAAAAAAGCGCGGATGTGATGCTCGACCGGATGGCGGTGATACCGGGACAGCTCACCGCCTACGACACTGGCGGGCTCGAAATCGCGGCGCTGCGCGCGGAGGCCATGAAACGGCTCGGCGCGCGTTTCGACATTCAGGCGTTCCACGATCGCGTCCTTGAATACGGCGCGGTCCCGCTGGCGGCGCTGCGCACGCATGTCGAGGACTGGATCGCGGCGGAGGAGGCGAAGGCGAAATAGCACGCCTTCAGGGCGAATCCTTGAACGCGCCGGCGACCGGCGCCGACAATCTCGCGTCCGCCGCCAGCGTTTCTTCGACGACTTTGGCGATAGCGGGCCGCGCCTTCACGCGCGCGTACCAGGACCAAAGCTGCGCACAGGATCTCATCGACGGGCCGCCGAGGCGCTGCGCGTAAAACACCTGAAGGAATGCCGCGATGTCGGCGGCGCCGAAGTCGCCGCAAAGGTGGTCTCGCCCCGCCAGCGCTGCGTCGAGCGTCACGTAATGGGCAGCAAGGCCCGCTTCCGATTTCGCGGCCTTCGATTCCCGCTCCGACCAATCGGGACGCGCAGCGGCGCCGGGTTCGTTCCGGTGCATCAGCGGTTTCAAATCGGCGAGGATGATCTCGTCCGCGAAAAGCTCCATCACCCGGCACGTCGCTTTTTCGCGCGCCGCCTTCGGATAGAGCGGCGGCGAAGGATATGCGTCTTCCAGATATTCGATGATCACCGTCGAATCGTAGAGCTCCAGATCGCCGTCGATCAGCACCGGCACCTGGCCCTTCGGATTGACTTTCAGCACATCGGGATGCTTTGGCGCGTAGCCTTGCGTCTGCGTAAAGGGCGCAAGAACGCGTTCGTAATCGAGATTTTTCTCGGCGAGCGCGATCTCGACTTTCTTGCCGAACAGGCTGAGCGGCCCGGAAATCAACCGCACGCCTAATTCCCCGCCTGCAATATCTCTTCGACGCGGCGCTGCGCGATCGGGTGATAGAGCGGGCGCGATTTTTCGAACGCGCGCTCGGCGAGCGCGCGATCGCCGTTTTCCGTCAGCGATTTGTAGAGCGGATAGATGAACTTGCCGCGGCCGACGCGGCCGAGGAAGGATTCAATTGCGGGCATGGCGAGCGAATAGTTCGCCTTGATCGCAGTTTGATACCACGCAAAGGCGATTTCGGCGTTGGCGCTCGACGTCAGGTCGAAGGCGAAATCGAGCTCTTTCAGACGTCCGGCGTTGATGTCGTCGGGAAGCGCGTTGATGAAATGCAGCCATTCCTGCGTCGTCCATGCGTCGGCCGTGATGGCGCTCGCGGCGTCGGCGCCGGAAAGCCATTCGGCCTGCATCGCCTCGACCTTGTCGAAGGCTTTTGAGACTGGAGGGACGAGGGTTGACGGCAGGCCCTGTCCGTAGAACCACTCGTCAAGTTCGGCTTCGCTCACCGCCTCCGGATTTTTTGCGGTGAGGTTCTTCGTCAGAAAATTTCGGAAGTCCGCAGTCGTCGCGGCCTTGAAAGCGTAAGCGTCAAACCACGATTTCAGGAACTGATCGAACGCGTCGCGCCCGTAACGCACTTCAAGGAAGTGCAGAAAGAACTGCCCCTTGACATAGGCGACGTCGGAGAACGCGTCGTCCGGATGGTCGAGGTCCGACGGCAATTGCAGTTGGGATAGATCCGCGCGGTCGAGCCCCGCGATTTCCTCCTTGAGATCGCCAAGCGACAGCGCCTGCTCCATCACTGCGCGATCGGCGCCGTAAACAATCTCCATCACGCGGTTTTCGACATAGGACGTGACGCCCTCATTGAGCCACGCGTCGCTCCAGGTCGCGTTGGTGACGAGATTGCCGGACCACGAATGCGCAAGCTCGTGCGCCACCGTTCCGACGAGACTTTTGTCGCCGACGATCAATGTCGGCGTCATGAAGGAAAGGCGGGGGTTCTCCATGCCGCCGAAAGGGAAGGAGGGCGGGAGGACCAAGAGGTCATAGCGGCCCCAGCGATAGGGGCCGTAAAGCGCCGAATTGGCGGCTTCCATTTTCGGCGTGTCTTCGAATTCGCGCGCGGCGGCCTCGACGATTTCCGGCTCCGCATAGACCCCGATCGTGTCGCTGACGGCGCGAAAATCGATGTCGCCGACAGCGATGGCGAGAAGATAGGCGGGGACGGGCTGCGGCATCGAGAAATGATAAGCGCCGTCACGCGGGCCCGCATCCTGTTCGGCGCTCATCACGGCGAGCAATTCCTTCGGCGTACGGACGGTCGCCGAATAGGTCATGCGGACGGCGGGCGTATCTTGAACCGGCGCCATCGAGCGCGCGTTGATCGCCTGGTTCTGCGAATACATGAAGGGATGGCGCTTTCCGGCGGTCTGCTCGGCGGTCAGCCATTGAAGGCCCTCGGCGCCGGGCGAGGTTCGATAGGCGATCTTCACCCTGGTTGCGCCCGCGGGCAGCGTGATCTCGAGTTTCGACCCAAGGTTGACGTCGTCCGCCCCAAGCCGGAACGGCGCCGGCGCCCACTTGGCGCCGTCGCCCGCCTCGACCGATCTGATGTCGAGATCGTTGGTGTCGAGGATGAGCCGGTTGGCGTCTGCTCGCAGGCGCTCGATCGTCAGCACTGCGGTCCCGTCGATCGCCTTCGCCTCAAAGAGAACGTCAATGTCGAGGGCGAGGTCGGTGACGCGCACCTCGTTGATATTGGCGTAGGAAAAAGGATCGGGCGCCGCTGGAACCTGTGGCGGCGAGGCTTCGGCGATCGCCTCGGCGGGCGCCTGTGGCGGGGCGATCGGCGTTTTCGCTTTGTCGGCTTTGCCGCAAGCGGCGACGAGAGCGACCAGACTGACCGCGGCGGCAAGGCGAATACGCATAAAGGGCTCCTGTCCTCGGCATCGGATGCAACCCTAGATCAGCAGCGACCGCCTTAGAAGGGCGATTTGGCGAATTGTATGGGCCGGAGATCGCCGAAGGTCGGGGCGTTTGCTCCGAACACCGGAATACTCAGCACACTGAGCAATATTGAGGACGCGCCGAAATTTCGCCAAATAGGGGAATTTCTACAAGGCGGCGCCGCTAAAGTGATGAAATCAGGGAATTTTTCGTAGTTAATTCAGAATGAACGTCTTGCGCGGGCGACCTATTGATGGTTGATGATCCGTGAACGATGTTGTTCCAGTTGAGTTTTGGGGGTTCCCATGTCTTTCGTGAAGTCAGTCGGCGTGGCCATGGCGGCGGCCATGTCTTTCGTTGCTTTTTCGTCCGCCAACGCGACCGTCATCGCCTACGGACAGCCGGGATTTCCGGGCGTCACGGTGACGCCGAGCACCTTCACCCAGGGATTTTATTCCTCCGAATCGAACGCTGACGTCGGCAATCAAAGCCCGGCCAACGTCGAATTGGTCCTCGAAGGCTGGTTCGGCCAGACGCTGAGCTTTGTCGGCGGCGGCGCCTGCGGCGCTTCGCCGACGTTTCAGAACGGCTGCACCGCGTTCGGGTCGCCGACCAAGGGCGGCACGACAAATCTCGCCGGCAAAGTGATCGGCGTCCATTTCGGCAACCGCTTCATCGCTTTCCTTTATCCCACGACGATCTCCGGCTTCACGATCAGCGGCCTGCGCTTTGGCGTCAGCAACATCTACGTCTTTGACGGCGCTCCAGAGATCCCGGTCCCGGGTGCGATCTGGCTCATGGGTTCGGCTCTCGCGGGTCTCGGCCTCGCCGGCCGTCGCAAGAAATCCGCCTAAGCCTCCCCCAAAGGGCGGTTCGAAAGGGTCCGCTTCGGCGGACCCTTTTTTGTTTCGCGCGGCGGTTGAGCGGCTGTCCTGCCGAGCCTGAAATTCTCCAAACCGGGGAAGTCAGGTGCGGTTGCGCCTCTTAAGCGATGAAATCAGCAATTTTTTTGTGGTTAACGAAGTATAAACATCTTGTCATCTGGCAAGATTGATGCTTTGTAAGGTTCAGCTATCGTGTTCCTGTTGATTTGTGGGGTTCTCATGTTTTTCCGGAAGTCTCTCGGCGCAGCGCTTGTTGCGGCTTTCTCGCTGGCGGCCGCTGGCGCCGCTGATGCGACTGTCATCGCCTACGGCCAGCCAGGCTTTCCGAATGTAACGGTGGTCCCGAACACGTTCACCCAGGGGTTCTATTCGACCCAATCGAACGTCGATGTCGGCAACCAGAGCCCGGCGAACGTCGAGAATGTGCTTGAGAGCTGGTTCGGCTTGAAGCTCAGCTTCGTCGGCGGCGGCGCCTGCGGCGCTTCACCGACCTATCAGAACGGCTGCACGGCCTTTAACCCCGGCGGCAATTCGAACAAGGGCGGCATCTCGAACCTTGCCGGGCGCGTTTACGGCGTCCATTTCGGCAACCGCTTCATCACCTTCCTTTATCCGGGGACGATCAGCGGCTTCCAGATCGGCGAACTTCGCTTTGGCGTCAGCAACATCTACGTCTTCGATGCGAAGACGCCGGAAATCCCGGTCCCGGGCGCGGTCTGGCTGATGGGCTCGGCGCTCGCAGGCCTTGGCCTCGCCAAGCGCCGCAAGAAGTCGGTCTAGGTTTCCTCGAAACGAGTTTTCAAAGGGTCCGCTCCGGCGGACCCTTTTTCTATTGCGGAAAGGCGCGTGGTTTGACAGGGGGGAGGCCCCCCGGTAAGACGCGCGGCCTTCATGACGGGAGGCGCGCCAGCCGCCGTTGCAATCGCCCGGGGGATCAGCCCCTTGGCCGGAGCGCGCCACAAGCGAGGATCCGTGACCAAACGCCTTAATGCGAAATATAAAATCGATCGCCGGGTGCAGGAAAACATCTGGGGCCGGCCGAAATCCCCCTTCAACAAACGCGAGACGCCGCCGGGCATGCACGGCGCCCAGCGCAAGGCGAAAACGTCCGATTACGGAATTCAGCTGCGCGCCAAGCAAAAGCTCAAGGGCTATTACGGCAACATCTCCGAGCGCCATTTCGAAAAGCTCTATAACGAGGCGATCCGCCTTCGCGGCAACACGGCCGAAAACCTGATCGGCCTTCTTGAGAGCCGCCTCGACGCTGTCGTCTATCGCGCGAAATTCGTTCCGACCGTTTTCGCTGCGCGCCAGTTCGTCAACCACGGCCATGTCAAGGTAAACGGACGCCGGACGAACATTCCCTCCTACCGCTGCAAAGTCGGCGACGTCATCGAGATCCAGGACAAGTCGAAGAACATGGCGCTCGTCCTTGAAGCGCTGCAATCGCCTGAGCGCGACATCCCGGATTATGTCGAAGTCGATCCGAAGAAAATGACGGCGACGTACATCCGCGTGCCGGAACTCGCCGAAGTTCCCTACGCTGCGCGCATGGAGCCGAACCTCGTCGTCGAATTCTATTCGTCGTAAGCGAGCGGACCCTCGAAATGAAAAAGCCGCCCTTCGGGGCGGCTTTTTTGTTACAGCGCCAGCGCGCGTCGCCTCGCTCTTTACTGCGCGGCTTTCGCCCTCAGGTCGGCGATCAGCGCGTCGATGCCGGCCGACCCGCCGCCATTGTTGGCGATCACCGATTTGAACGTCGATTGCTGTTCGATCGCGAGCCAGACGCCGGATGCGCCGGCGTCGACAACCGATTGCGCGCCGTCCTGCCCGCGATAGACGCGCCAGTGAACGACAAGATCGGCGTACTGGCTTCCGGCCTTCGCGCCGACGACTTTGGAATTGACGATGATGTCGCGCTCGCTGCGCACGACGCTGTCGACGACCTCGAGTTTTTCACCGGTGTATTCGGCGAGCGTCGCCTGATAGACGCTCGTCGCATAGTTGCGGAAGAGCGGGCCGTATTCGGCCATCTGCGCGTCAGACGCCTGGCGCGCGTACTGGCCGAGCGCGAAACGGGCGACGCGGTCCATGTCGACATATTTGTCGACGAGCGCCTCGATGCCGGCGTCGCGCGCCGCCTTGTCGGTCGAGTTGAAGAGCACGTTCGCTTCGGTGAGGACCCCGGCGACGAAGGTTTCCGCCGCCTCATCTGCGAAGGCGGGCGACACGGAAGCGGCGAGCGCGGCGATTGCGCCGGCCGCCGCGCCTCGAATGTTGCGCATGGCGTTCATCATCAGGTCACCTATTCAAGTTCGTCGAATTCCTCGAACTCTCCGATATCGGGGAGGTCGCTGTAATCGACCACGCCGTTGGCGATCTCGCGCTTTCTCGATTGCAGGTAGAAGCTGCGGAACGAGGCGTAATAGTCGAGCGACTTCGCTTCGATTTCGGCAAGCGGATCGAGGAACTGTTCGCGCGCCGAAACGCCGCCGACGCCGGCGCGCGAATAGCGCGCGATGTCGGCCGGCGGGGTTCTCACATAAAAGAGCGGGTCCATCCCCATCTGCACGATCTTGCCAAAGCCGTCGCGCGACGTCGTCGGGCCGACCATCGGCAAGAAGAGGAAGGGACCGGAATCAACGCCCCAGACAGCGAGCGTCTGGCCGAAATCCTCGCCGTGCGACGGAATGCCGATTTGCGCGGCCGGATCAGCAAAACCGCCGGCGCCGATCGTCGAATTGACGACGAAGCGGCCGAGCGTTTCGCCGGCGCGCCCGAATTCGCCTTGCAGGATGTCGTTCACGAAAATCCCCGGCGCCTTGATGTGCGTAAGGAAGCGGCGAATTCCGCGCCGGCCAGGCTTTGGCGTCGTCGCGCGATAAGCTTTGGCGGCCGGCACGAGGAAGTTGTTGTCCATGAAGACGTGGACCGAAAACATCTTCCTGTTGAAGCCTTCCCAAGGGTCGGCAACGTCGCTGGCGCCTACATTCGTGACGGCTGAGTCGATCTCGGATTGCGCGACGGGCGCGCCCGGCTGATCACCGACGACGCCTTGCGCGGCGGCGGAGCCGCATATCGCTGCGGCCGCGAACGCCGCCGCTGTTAACCCTGCCAAGTTTGAAAACGCCATTTCAGCTCGTCCCCGGCCCTACAAGAGCCGCCACCCCGATTTAAGGCCGGGAGATTGGCGGGATTGAGGCTGGCTGTCCACCGGCGGCCGGCACCGCGCGCAGGCTGCGGTCGCCTTGCCGAACATATAAGGATATGTTTATGTGTCGCGAGCATAAACGGGTCCGGTTTTCCGCGCATGAATCTCGACGGCATCCTTAACGTCTTCAGGGCGATCGGGGAGGAGACGCGCCTCCGGATCATGGCGCTTCTCCTCCGCGGGGAGCTGACCGTCAGCGAGATCACCCAGATTTTGGGCCAGAGCCAGCCGCGCGTCAGCCGGCACCTCAAGATCCTGACCGACGCCGGCCTCGTCGACAAATTCCGCGAAGGGTCGTGGATGTTCTACCGGGTCATCGCGCCGACGCCCGAAGCGACCGATGCGATCCTCGGCGCGGTCGCGGCGCTCAATGCGTCGGGCGACCGCGTGATCGCGCGCGACGGCGACCGCTTCGATCAGAGCCGTCAGGCGCGCGCCGCCGCCGCCGCCGCCTATTTTGAAAAGAACGCCGCCGAGTGGGACACGGTCCGCGGCCTCCAGATCGAGGAATCCGCCGTCGAAAAGCGCATGCGCGCGCTCCTTCCCGGGGCCCCTGTCGATCTCTTCGTCGACATCGGCACGGGAACAGGGCGTATGCTGACGGTCTTCTCCGACGCTTACGGGAGCGGCGTCGGGTTCGACCTCTCGCGCGAGATGCTTGCCGTCGCCAGAGCCAATCTCGACCGCGCCGGCGTCGGCCATGCGCAGGTGCGTCATGGCGATCTTTTCTCGCTGCCGGTTGAAACAGCGTCGGCCGATGTCGTCTGCATTCATCAGGTGCTGCATTTCCTCGCCGAACCGGGCGCCGCGGTGCGCGAAGCCTCGCGGCTTTTGAAATCCGGCGGACACCTCCTCATTTCCGACTTCGCGCCGCATGAGCTTGAGTTCCTCCGGATCGATCATGCGCATCGCCGACTCGGATTCCCGGACGAGGAGGTCGCCGCATGGTGCGCGGCGTCGGGCCTTGATCTGGTCAAAACCGAAACGCTGTCGCCCGAAAGCGACGGCAAAAACGCGCTCACCGTCAAGATCTGGCTCGCGCGCGCGCCGGAGAGCGTCCGCAAACTGAAGAGGCGGGTGGCGTGAGCGATCGATCGCGCCCCGTGCTCCCCCGTTTACGGGGGAGCTGTCGCCGAAGGCGACTGAGGGGGCGTTCTTCGCGAGTCGTTCACCCGTTGACGACCCCCCTCCGTCCGCTACGCGGACACCTCCCCCGCAGTGCGGGGGAGGAGATCAACACCTAAGGCGCCGCTATGTCCGACCTTCATGTCTCATTCGAATTTTTTCCGCCGAAGACGGAAGCGATGCAGCAAAAACTGTGGGCGTCGGTCGAGAAATTAAAGCCGCTCGCGCCCGATTTCGTGTCGGTCACCTATGGCGCCGGCGGGTCGACGCGCGAACGCACGCACGAGACCGTGACGCGCATCCTGCGCGAGACCGATCTCAAGGTCGCGGCGCATCTGACCTGCGTCGCGGCGACGAAGGCGGAAGTCGACGAAGTCTTGAAGGAATACTGGGCGGAAGGCGTCCGCCACATTGTCGCTTTGCGTGGCGATCCGCCGGGCGGACCAGGCGAGCGCTATAGTCCACATCCGGGCGGCTACGCCAATGCGGCGGAACTCGCCGCCGGCGCGCGCAAGATCGCGGACTTCGAGATCAGCGTCGGGTGCTACCCCGAAAAGCATCCGGACAGCCCGTCCGCCGCCGCCGACATCGACATGCTGAAGAAAAAGATCGACGCCGGCGCGACGCGCGGCATCACGCAGTTCTTTTACGACAACGAAGTCTACTACCGTTATCTCGATCGGGTGCGTGCGGCGGGGATTTCAATTCCGATTGCGCCGGGCGTCATGCCGATCACGAATTTCGCGGGCGTCCGAAAAATGGCGGACACGACGGGCGCGACGATTCCCGGACGCCTCGTCAAGCTGTTCCAGAACTCTCGACGAGGATCCAGCGACACGCCAGCTGATCGCCGCGACCGTCGCCGCCGAACAGTGCCTCGCGCTCGCCGAACAGGGCGTGAAATACTTTCACTTCTACACGCTCAATCGCGACGACCTCGCTTATGCGCTCTGCACCATGCTCGGCGTCAGGCCGAAACCGGCGGCGAAGGCGCCCGGCGCCGTCGCATGACCATCCCTGTTTTCGTCAATATCGGCGAGCGGACGAACGTCACCGGCTCGGCGAAGTTCCGCAAGCTCGTCAAGGAAGACAAATACGACGAGGCGCTCGCCGTCGCGCGCCAGCAAGTCGAGCAGGGCGCGCAAGTTCTTGATGTCAACATGGACGAGGGAATGCTCGACGGCGTCGCCGCCATGCGCCGCTTCCTGCGCCTCATCGCCTCGGAGCCCGACATTTCGCGCGTGCCGATCATGATCGACTCGTCGAAATGGGAGGTGATCGAGGAGGGGCTCAAGAACGTTCAGGGGAAAGCGATCGTCAATTCGATTTCGCTGAAGGAAGGCGAGGCGGCTTTTCTCGACCATGCGAAGAAGGTGATGCGCTACGGCGCCGCTGTCGTCGTGATGGCGTTCGATGAAAAGGGACAGGCCGATACGGCGGCGCGCAAGATCGAGATCTGCGAGCGATCCTACAAGGTTCTTGTCGAGAAATTGGGGTTCCCCGCGGACGACATCATCTTCGATCTGAACATTTTCGCGGTCGCGACCGGCATCGACGACCACAACAATTACGCGGTCGATTTCATCGAGGCGACGCGCGAAATCAAGAAGCGCCTGCCGGGCGCGCGCGTGTCGGGCGGCGTCTCGAACATTTCGTTCTCGTTTCGCGGCAACGAGCCGGTGCGCGAAGCGATGCACTCGGTCTTTCTCTATCACGCCATCAAGGCGGGGATGGACATGGGGATCGTCAATGCGGGCCAGCTCGCGATCTATGACGAAATCCCGCCGTCTCTGCGCGAGCCCGTCGAGGACGTGATCCTTAACCGTCGGAACGATGCGACCGAGCGCCTGCTTGAAGTCGCCGAGCAATACAGAGGCGAGGCCGGAAAGAAGACCGAGGCTGATCTTTCCTGGCGCGAGGCGAGCGTCGAGGAACGGTTGAAGCACGCGCTTGTCAAAGGCGTCACCGATTTCATCACCGAGGATGCGGAAGAGGCGCGGGTGAAGCTCGGCCGTCCGCTCTTCGTCATCGAAGGCCCGCTGATGGACGGCATGAACGTCGTCGGCGATCTCTTCGGCGCCGGCAAGATGTTCCTGCCGCAGGTCGTCAAATCCGCGCGCGTGATGAAGCAGGCGGTCGCGTATCTGACGCCGTTCATGGAAAAGGAAAAGAAAGAGCAGGGCCTCGCGCAGGGAAAGCCGAACGGCGTTATCTTGATGGCGACCGTCAAAGGCGACGTTCACGACATCGGCAAGAACATCGTCGGCGTCGTTCTACAGTGCAACAATTACGAGGTGATCGATCTTGGCGTCATGGTTCCCGCCGAGAAGATCCTGAACGAGGCAAAGGCGCGTCAGGTCGACATTATCGGGCTCTCCGGCCTCATCACGCCGAGCCTCGACGAGATGCGCCACGTCGCCGCCGAGATGAAGCGGCAGGGGTTCAAGATTCCCCTGCTGATCGGCGGCGCGACGACAAGCAGGGCCCACACGGCGGTCAAGATTGCGCCGAATTACGATCATGGCGTCGTCTATGTGACGGATGCGAGCAGAGCCGTCGGCGTCGCCGGTGCGCTCGTGTCCGAGGAGCGCCGTCCCGCCTATCTCGCCGAGGTCAAGAGCGAGTATGTGCGCATCAAAGAGCAGCACGAAAAGGGGCGTGAGAAAAATCCGCAAATCCCGATTGCGCAGGCCCGTGCGAACGCGCCGAAAATCGACTGGAAGACTTACACGCCGCCAACGCCGGCGTTCACGGGCGTGCGCGCTTACCGCAACTACGATCTGAAGACGCTCGCCGACCACATCGACTGGACGCCGTTCTTCGCGTCATGGGAGCTTGCCGGCAAGTATCCGCGTATTCTCGAGGACGCCATCGTCGGCGAAGCAGCGCGGGCGCTCTTTGCGGACGCAACGAAAATGCTCGCCGACATCATCGAAATGAAGAGCCTTGCCGCAAACGGCGTCGTCGGTTTCTGGCCGGCGAACGCCGTTGGCGACGACATCGAACTCTACGCCGACGAACGCCGCGAGACGCCGATCGCGAAGCTGCACGGTCTTCGCCAGCAGATCGCCAAGCGCGAAGACGGCGCGCCGAATTACTGCCTCTCCGATTTCGTGGCGCCGAAGGAAAGCGGCAAGCGCGATTACATCGGCGCCTTCGCGGTGACGGCGGGCGTCGGCGAGGAAGCGTTTGCGGCGTCGTTCGACAAGCGCAACGACAATTACTCGGCGATCCTGTCAAAGGCGCTGGCCGATCGTCTCGCCGAGGCGTTCGCCGAACATCTCCACGCGCGCGTCAGGCGCGAGCTTTGGGCTTATGCGACGGATGAAACGCTGTCGGTCGAGGAAATGATCGCGGAGAAATATCGCGGCATAAGGCCGGCGCCCGGCTATCCGGCGCAGCCCGACCACACCGAGAAGGCGACGCTCTTCCGCCTCCTCGACGCAGAAAAGAACGCGGACATGGCGCTCACCGAAAGTTTCGCGATGACGCCGCCGGCGTCAGTGTCAGGACTTTATTTCAGTCATCCGGAAGCGCTCTATTTCGGCGTCGGCCACATCGCGAAGGATCAGGTCGAAGACTACGCGCGCCGCAAGGCGATGCCTCTTGCCGATATCGAGAGGTGGCTGGCGCCTATATTGGCGTACGACGCCTGAGGCGTCAGTAGCGCGCGTAATCTGCGATCACCAGCGCCGCGATCATCATGCCGCCGCCGCAAACAAAGGCGGCGAGCGCCAAACGCAACTGATCAAAGAGCGTGTTCATTGCGAAGCCTCTTGGTCAGCGTCCGTTTGATCGGACGGCGGGATACTGCCCGCCCGAGACGTCAATGCAAGGCCGAAATCAGCGCGTCCGGCGCATCAGGTGCGCGGCGTGGCCCGCAACGGCCCGTCGGCGCTTGAAAAAAGATTTTTTCCACAAATCTGTTGAAATTCGCAAGAATCGACGCCGCCCCGGCTCTGGCGATCGGGCGGTTCGCCGGATATGGGTTTTGCAGGGCTGAAGGACGACGCCGGTGGGCATCTGGGACCGAATCGGAGAGGCGATCGAAGAGGCGCACAAGCGGACGCTCGGGTCGGCGCTCGATCGCTTTGCGGAGATGAAAGCGCGGCGCGACGAGTCCGCCTTTTCGATCGCGCTGATCGCGCTGTCGGCCAAGATCGCGCGCGCCGACGGCTTCGTCACCGACAACGAAGTGGCGGCATTCCGAAAATTCTTCGCCTTTCCCGTGTCCGAGGAGTCGAAGGTCCGCATGGTCTTCGACCTCGCCAAGCAGGATGTCGCGGGCTTTGATCATTACGTCGCGCGCGTCGCGAAGATTTTCGACGACGATCCGGTCGTTCTCGAAGACGTGATCGACTGTCTTTTGTATGTCGCGCTCGCGGACGGTCAGGCGCACCCGCGCGAAATGGCGATGCTGGAACAGGCGTCGGAGGCTTTCCGCCTGAAGCCCGGCGCCTGGCGACGGCTGAAAGCCGCTCATCTCGGCCTCGAACATGACGACCCCTATGTCATCCTCGGCCTAGAGCACGACGCCGATGACGCGGCGTTGCGCGCCCGATACCGCGACCTGATGCGCGAAAATCATCCAGACGCCCTCATCGCCCGGGGCGTGCCGGCGTCGCTCGTCAAGATCGCCGAGAACCGGACGGCGGCGATCAACGCGGCCCATGAGAAGATTCTGGCGGAAAGAGCCCGTTAACCAGGCGTTGTTTTCCCCTGAAATTCGCTTAACTGTTGCATTGTATCTTGTGATCGTCCGGACCGGCGAAAGCCGCTGGACGAGGCGAGTTTGGTGCGCATAGACTGCCAATTGTAGGTTGTGGCGTGAATGACATGACGGACGATCTGGAGGGCAAAAGCGCGGGGATGGGTGCGAAATCGGCCGATCGCGGTCTGACGGCCATTGGACTGACGGCGATTGGACTGACGGGCATCGTCGATGCGGTCCTGTTTCTGGCGATCCTCGGGTTCTCGGCGATCGCACTCCTCGCCTTCGCGCTGGCGGCGCCGCTGGCGCTCGCGGTCTCCGGCCGTCCTTGCCACGATTTCAGCCCTCTCCGCCCGCACCGGGCGCCGCGGCGGCTGGGTCAGCGTCGGCGCGCATTAACATCTTCCTTCGATTTTGAATCAGCGGCGCCCGATTGCCGCTTGCGGCGGCGCGGCGTAAGTCACGGCTTTTCCGGAAGCGGGGACGGGTGTGAGCGCGCGCGAGCTGGCGGTTTTGATCTGCCTCTGCATCGCGTGGGGTTTTCATTACGTCGTCATCAAGACGGCGGTCGCCGAAGTCCCGCCGATCTTCTACGCCGCGATGCGGATGACGCTTGGTCGCGATCGTGCTCGCGCCATTCTTGCGCTGGCGCATGGGCAAGATGCAGACGATCTTTCTCGCGGCGCTCTGTTTCGGCGCGTTCAACTACGCGCTCCTCTTTTCAGGGTTCATTTTCGCGACCGCTTCGGCGGCGGCGATTGCGAATGAGCTATATGTGCCCTTCGCGACGATCCTCTCCGTGCTCATCCTCAAGGAGGAAATCGGCTGGCGGCGGATCCTCGGCATCACGCTCGCCTTCGCGGGCGTCGCGATCATCGCGCTCGACAAGGAAGGCGCGCCCGCCGACACGCGGATCGGCATCGGCGTCGGCCTTGTCGCCGCCGCAACCCTCGTCGAAGCGTTCGGCGCCATTCTCGTCAAGAAGACGTCAGGCTTCAAACCGTGGGAGCTGCTCGCCTGGTTCGGCCTCATCGGCGCGCCGATCCTGTGGGCGATTTCGGCCGTCGTGGAGAAGGATCAGCTGGCCTCGCTCGCGGCGAGCGACAAGAAACTGGTCGTCAGCGCGGTGCTTTATTCCGCGATTGTCTCGTCGGTGTTCGGCCACACCGCCTATTACTGGCTCTTGCAGCGCCGGCCGGTGTCGCAGGTCGCCTCGTCGACCCTGCTGACGACGTTTCTTGCGGTTCTTTTCTCGATTCTCATTCTTGGCGAGCCGCTGACGACCATCATCCTGATCGGCGGCGCGATGACGCTGGTCGGCGTCGGCATCGTCGTCTTGAGGGCGCCGACGACCGCGCCCGAACCCGGCGCGCCCGAACCCTTCATCGTTGCGCCGGCGAAACCCGAAGCGGGAGAAGCAAAGCCATGAAGAAGGTGCAGCTCGTCGATCATCCGTCGCCGAATTTCGACGAGCGTGGACGCGCCCTCGACATGATCGTCCTTCATTACACCGGCATGGCGACGGCCAAGGAAGCGTTGGATCGCCTCTGCGATCCGGCCGCCAAAGTCTCATGCCATTATGTCGTCGAAGAGGATGGAACGATCTACGCCCTCGTGCCGGAAGGAAAGCGCGCCTTTCACGCCGGAGTCGGAAGCTGGAAAGGCGAGAGCGATCTGAACGCGCGCTCGATCGGGATCGAGATCGTCAATCCCGGCCATGAATGGGGATACCGGAAATTCCCGCCGCGCCAGATCGACATGGTGATCGCGCTCGTCGCCGACATCAAAACGCGCCACGATGTGCCGCCCGCGCGCGTCCTCGGCCATTCCGACGTCGCGCCGCAACGGAAGGAAGATCCGGGCGAGCTTTTCCCCTGGGGCAAGCTCGCCGCCGAAGGCCTCGCCGTCGGGCGTTATCTCGGCGACGAGGACGCTACAATTTCGTATGAGGACGCGCTCGCGATGCTGCGCGCCATCGGCTACGACGCGCCCGACAAGGCGCACGCCGCCGCGCTCGTCGCGTTTCAGCGGCGCTTTTGCCCGAAGGCCCTCGCGCAAGGGTTCAGCCCCTTGACCAAGGCGGCGCTCAAATGGGCGGCCGGCGCGATGGCGTAAGGCTATCTGCGGATTTCAAGTTCGATCGCGATGCGCGGCGCGCCGCCATTGTCTCTCGCGTTGATCGCGACCTTGGCGCCCTGCGCATAGGCGGTCGTCAGGACGCTGAGCATCGCGAGATATCGCGACATGTCGGAACGATCGAGCAGATAGGCATGATGCTCGCCCTTGCCGTGGGCGAGGCTGAACAGGCACTGGTGGCTTGTCGCCGGCCCGTCGCCCTTGACGTTGAGGCTCTCGACTTTGCCCGTGAATTCAAACGCCGGCGCCGTCTTCGTCTTCTTCGCCGGTTTCGAATCCGCCGCCGCGGCGGCGGCCGGATCCTTCATCGCTTTTTTCCCGGATTTTTTCTTCGCCATTTCAGGTCCCCATTACGCTCCGGCCGAACTCCTGACACGGCGGATCGCGCGCCGACAAGGGCGTGGCTCCTCCGCATTGCGCAAGCGGTGCGCTTTTTGTGGGCTTAAATGGCGGTTTGGCGCGCAAAGTGACGGCTTTCCGACGCGATCGTGCGGGCAGAGCTTTCGACGAGGGGCGGCTAAGTAGGGCGGGTTGAGCGGAGCGATACCTGCTTACAGCCGAGTTCAACATCTGCAGAACTGTGATGCGGTGTACGCCTGCGACATAACTCAGTACCTAAAGCGTACGATCGACCTGCTCACAGACCCGAGACCAGCGCACGCCATTTCAAGACCGTGCACGAAATATTTCCGATCGTCGCATAGGCCTCAACGACAACCTGCGTCACGATGCGCATTAGTGCATTGTTCCGTGCGATATTTCATCAAAGAGCTGTGCTGAACCATCGCAGGACAACAAACCTCACCAACATGGCTCGGACCAAATTTCCGGATACGTTCTGGTGGCCATGTCTTAAATAGACTGGGGACGCGACAAAGTGCTCTCGATGTTCATGCTAAAACACTTCGCCATCGAATTTGAAAAATTCTAGTGCGCAAGATATGACTGAAAAATCGTTGCTTCGCGACTCGAATGATGCAGTTGAACGCTCGTAAGCTTTACTCTGCGCCAAGGCAGCATTAATGGCCTCGATACTCTGGACGAGCTGCAATGATCCGACTCAAGCAGGCGAGTAACACGCCGGCCGTCTGCTCGCCAAAGGCAAACAATGACCCGGCCACGGTCATCGCCATACTCAAAAGTCACGCCTTGCTTGCGCGAAACTACAATGACATATGAAGCGTCCAATCATGAAATTAGATGCGCACACGGAGTTATCCGGTAAGGCGAATTGCGCTTCGATTAAAGCACCTACCCCCTCAAATCCGCCTCAACCAATCGCGGCCCCTTGATCGCCAGCGCCTCCTTCAGCGCCGCGCGGAACTCTTCCGCCGTCTTCGCGCGCACCGCAGGAACGCCCATGCCGTGCGACAGCTCGACCCAGTCGATCATCGGGTTTGAAAGATCGAGGAGCGACAGCGCTTTGGGTCCCGGATTGCTGGCGCCGACTCTGGCGAGTTCGATGTTCAAGATCGCGTAGCTCGCATTGTTCAAAAGGATCGTCGTCACGTCGAGTTTCTCGCGCGCCATCGTCCACAGCGATTGCACCGTGTACATCGCGCTGCCGTCGGCCTGGAGGCAGATGACCTTGCGATTGGGGCACGCGATCGCGGCGCCGATGCCGTTCGGGAGGCCCTGACCGATCGCGCCGCCGGTGACGGAGAGCCAGTCATGCGGCGCCGCGCCCATCGTCATCGGATAGATCGCCATGCCGGCGGTCACTGCTTCATCGACGATGATCGCGTCTTTGGGCGTGAGTTCCGCGAGCGCCGCGGCGACGCCCGCGGGATCGAGCTTGCCGCTCATTTTCGGCGGGATGAACGACGCTTGCGCTTTTGAGTGCGTGTTCGGCGCGCCGATCTTGTCCGCCAGCGCGCGCAAGGCGTGCAGCGCGTCGGTGCGCGCTTCGGCGAGTTCAAGGATTTCCGCGTCCTTCGGCGAGAGCCATCCGGGTTTCCCCGGATAGGCGAAGAACGCGACCGGCGGCCGCGCGCCGACAAAGATCATGCGTTTGAGGCCGCTGAGATAATCGACCGCCATTTCGGCGAAATAGGGAAGGCGCTCGACGGCGACGCGGCCCGCGCCGCGCTGCAGACGCGACGTGAAGGTCTCGCAAAGAATGCGCGCGCCGGTCGCCTCGGCGATGCGGCCTGCTTCGTGAAGCGCGTCTTCGCGCAGCGCCATGCCGCCGAGAAAGAGCGCCGACGCCTCGCCGGATTTCAGCGCCGCCGCCGCTCTGTCGATCATCACGTCGCTCGCCCGCGGCGCGGCGCTTGGCCTCGCAACAGGCGCTGCGCCTTTCGCGTCTTCCCACGCGAAATTCGCCGGCGCGATCAAGGTCGCGACGGCGCCCGGATAGCGCATCGCTTCGGCGACGGCTTCAGCGCCATCGGCGGCGAGGGCGTCGGCGGAAGATGACGTCTTCACCCAGTCGGAGAAGGGTCGCGCCGCGCCTTCGACGTCGGAAGTCAGCGGCGCGTCATAGTCGCGGTGATAGGTTGCGTGATCGCCGACAAGATTGACGACAGGCGTTCGCGCGCGCCTTGCATTGTGAAGGTTCGCCGCGCCGTTGGCGAAGCCCGGTCCCAAATGCAGCAAGGTCGCGGCGGGCGCGTCCGCCATGCGTCCGTACCCGTCGGCGGCGCCCGTGACGACGCCTTCAAACAGCGCGAGCACGCCGCGCATGTCGGGGTGCTTGTCGATCGCCGCGACAAGCTGCATTTCCGACGTGCCGGGATTGGCGAAGCAGACTTTGACGCCTGCATTGTAAAGCGTTTCGATCAGGGCGTCGGCGCCGTTCATTGATTGGTCTCCGTTCCGGCTTTTTCGCGATAATAGGCGGCGTCGCGGCGGCTGTTCGCCTCCGAGATGACATAGGCCCTGATCGCCTCCGCGGTTTCTTCGTCGAAGATCGCGGCAAAGCTCATCATGCCGAGCTCTTTTCTGCCGCCGTCGATGACGACCGACTTCCAAAGCTCTGCGTCGCCGACCAGCGGCGAGTAGCGGAGGTTCGGGACAAGCCCCGACGACATCGCCTGCTCGCCATGGCAGACCGCACAGTTCGCGGCGTAGGCGAGCGCGCCCGCCGCGATCGTCTCCGCCGATGCGGTCGAGGCAGGCGGCGCCGTCCTTGCTTGTTCCGGCGTCTCGACGGCCGGCAATTCGCCTTTCGCGCCGAGCTTGAACGTCAGCACACGGCCGACTTTCGCTTCGCTTCCCGTCGGGATGACGCCGCCGGCGATCAGGGCGTAGGCGCCGCCCCAGCCGGTCGCGACCGTCACATATTGCTCGCCGTCGATTTCGTAGGAAACGGGGGCCGCGACGACGCCGGTCTGGGTGAAGAAAGTCCACAGCCTCGTCGCCGGCTCGCTGCGTCATAGGCGGCGAAATGCGCGTCGGACGTTCCCTGAAAGACGACGTCGCCCGCGGTCGACAGGACGCCGCCGTTCCACGGTCCGAAATGCTCGACCGACCAGCGCGCTTCCTGCTTCACGGGATCCCAGGCGAGCAGGCGCCCCTTCATCATCGCGCGGAGCGCAATGTGCGTTGCTTCATCGGTCGGCAGCGCGCCGGCGATGAATTCGGCGCCGGTGTTCCAGCCCCCTTTCTTCTCCTTGAAGTCGGGCTGGTCGGCGAAGGCGAAGGGAATCTCGCTCGCGGGGATGTAGACGAGCCCCGTCCGCGGGCTGAACGACATCGGGTGCCAGTTATGCGCGCCGAGCGGACCGGGCAGCTGGAACGACGGCGCGGCGCCCGGCCAGCGCGCGGCGGGGTTCTCGATCGGCCGGCCGGTTTTCATGTCGATGCCGCTCGCCCAGTTGATCGGCACGAAATTATTCGCCGATAAAAGCTCGCCGGTCGCGCGGTCGATGACGTAGAAGAAGCCGTTCTTCGGCGCCTGCATCAACACCTTGCGCGGGGCGCCATCGATGTCGATGTCGGCGAGAATGATGTGCTGCGTCGCGGTGTAGTCCCAGGTCTCGCCCGGCGTCGTCTGATAGTGCCAGACATAGTCGCCGGTGTCGGGGCGCAGCGCGACGATCGACGAGAGGAACAAATTGTCGCCGCCGCCGGGACTGCGGAGGCGCTGGTTCCAGGGCGAGCCGTTGCCGACGCCGATGTAAAGCAGGTCGAGCGCTGGATCATACGCCATCGAATCCCAGACCGTGCCGCCGCCGCCGAGCTTCCACCACTCGCCGTTCCACGTCGCGGCGGCTTTCTCCATCGCCGCGTTTTCAAAGCCGTCGGCGGGATTTCCCGGAACGGTGTAAAAGCGCCAGAGCATCTTGCCGGAATTGGCGTCGTAGGCGGAAAGATACCCCCTGCACGCCAAGCTCGGCGCCGCCATTGCCGATCAGGACCTTGCCCTTGACGATGCGCGGCGCGCCGGTGATCGAATAGGGTTTTGCAAGATCGACGGTCAGCACGTCCCAGAGTTTGGCGCCGGTCTTCGCGTCGAGCGCGATCAGGCGCCCGTCGATCGTGCCGGTGAAAACCTTGCCTTCCCAGATCGCGACGCCGCGATTGACGATGTCGCAGCACATGACCGACGCGCGGGATCGATCCACCTGCGGATCAAACGACCAGATCGCCGCGCCGGTGCGCGCGTCGAGCGCATGAACGATGTTCCAGCTTCCCGTCACATACATGACGCCGTCATGGATGATCGGCGTCGCCTCGATGCCGCGCGACACGCCGAGATCGAACGACCAGGCGAGCCCCGAGATCCTTCGACGTTTCCGGCATTGACCTGGTCGAGCGGCGAAAAGCGCTGCTCGGAATAGGTCCGCCCGTGCGCTGAGCCATTCGCCGGGATTGGCGTCGGCGTTGATGATGGCGGCGGCGTTGACGCCTGTGGCCGCAGGCGCCGCATCAAGCGCGCGCAGCACCGCGTCATCGACAATGGGCGCCGTCGGCGCGCCGCAAGCGGCAAGGACGAGCGCGAGGCTGAGCCAACCGGCGCGCTTTGCATCCTTCGCGACGCCCCGGCTGGCGCCGGGGCTCCTCAGGATGAGGGCGGTTTTTGATTCCGCCCTCTTCATCCTCATCCTGAAGAGCCGCACGAAGCGCGGCGTCTCGAAGGATGCGCGGCAAGTCGATCTGTCTGGCATGGCGATATCCTGGCCCTTTTTGTTTGGCGAATTTGTCGCGTGATCTCGCAACGTTGTCCATGCCGACGCGCAGGCCGCTACGCCTTCGCCAGCGCAGTGCGCGCGGCCATGTCGGCGACCTCGTCGCGTGTCACCGGCCCGCCGGGCTTCAGCCATGTGTGCGTCCAGTTCAGCATGCCGAAGAACAGCATCCCCTGCGCGCGCAAGATCGCCTTCTCCTCGCGCGGACGCGCCTTTTTCATGATCTCCTCGACATGCGCGACGAGGCGGCGCTCCTTGGCGACGATGTCGCGACGCTCCGCCGCCGGAAGATGGCTGAGTTCGTAGAGCAGGACTTTCTGCCTGTCGGCGGCGCCGGCGTATAGGCGCAGCAGCTTTCGGGCGAAGGCGCGAAGGTCATAGACCGGGTTGCCGGTCAATTCGCCGTCGATCGCGGTCAAAAGGTCGTCCATGTGCCCCTTCATCACCGCGTAAAGGATCGCCTCCTTCGAGGGGTAATAATGATAGAAGAGCGATTTTGACATGGCGCAGGCGTCGGCGAGATCGGCGAGCGAGGCGCCCGAAAATCCCTTCGTCGCGAAAAGCCGCGCGGCTTCATCGACGATCGCGTCGCGCTTTTCCTCATAGTCGGCGGCTTGCTTGCGGGCCAAATGAACTTCGCCGATTACATCGCGTTCATCGTCAGCAATTCATAACTCGCGACCGCCTCATCCTTCTGGTTGGTGACGAGCACGTCCCATTTCACTTCGCCATACTCGTCATTGCGCTTTTTCTTCGATTTCGCCGTCAACCGCACCTTGATCGAATCGCCCGCCGAAACCGGCGTCAGGAACCGCAATTCATCGAGCCCGTAATTGGCGAGGACGGGGCCGGGCGCCGGGTCGACGAACAATCCCGCCGCGAAGGAGAGAATGAGATAGCCGTGCGCGACCCGGCCCGGGAAGAACGGATTCGCTTTCGCCGCCGCCTCGTCCATATGCGCGTAGAAATTGTCGCCGGTGAAATGCGCGAAGTGCTCGATGTCGTCCATCGATATCGTCCGCGCCGGCGTTTCAATGGTCTTGCCGATTTCAAGCTCGCTGAAACGATAGCGGAACGGGTGGGGCGGCTTGCGCTTCGATGCGCGAGCCCTTGACCCAGGATCCGGTGACGGCGCGGAGCGTCTCGGGCGAGCCCTGCACGGCGGTCCGCTGCATGTAGTGTTTGACGCCGCGCATGCCGCCGAGCTCCTCGCCGCCGCCGGCTCTGCCCGGTCCGCCATGGACGAGAACCGGCAAGGGCGATCCGTGCCCGGTCAATTCTTTCGCGCAGTCACGATTGATGACGATGACGCGGCCGTGGAAACATCCGGCGCCGATGACGACCTCGCGCGCGATTTCGGGATCATGGGTGAAGAGCGACATCACCAGCGAGCCGCCGCCCTTGTTGCAAAGCGCGATCGCGTCATCGAGCGACTTGTAGGGCATCAGGGTCGAGACCGGGCCGAACGCCTCGACTTCATGCACGGCGTCGCGCGCGCCACGGATCGTCGCAGCGGAGCAGCATCGGCGCGGCGAAAGCGCCGGCGACAGCGCTGGCGCCGATCACGTCGATCCGCGCTAGCGCCGCTCGCCGAAGACGACTTCGCTTCCGCCTTCAGCGCGGCGACTTTCGCGCGCACATCCTCGCGCTGCGCGTGGCAGACGAGGGCGCCCATGCGCACATCGTCGCGCGCCGGATCGCCGATGGTCGTCTTCGCGAGCCCTTCCGATATCGCCTTCTGCGCGGCGTCCATCATCGCGGCGGGAACGAACGCGCGGCGGATCGCGGTGCATTTCTGCCCGGCCTTGACCGTCATCTCGCGGACGACCTCTTTCACGAAGAGCGCGAATTCGGGGCTGTCGGCCCCGGCGTCCGGCGCCAGCATCGAGGCGTTCAGGCTGTCCTGTTCGGAAACGAAGCGGACGCTTTCGCGAATGATGACGGGATGGCTTTTCAGCTTCGCCGCCGTCGACGCCGAGCCCGTGAAGGAAACGACGTCCTGTCCGGTCAGATGATCGAAGAGATCGCCGGTCGAGCCGGCGATGAATTGCAGCGCGCCGTCCGGAACCTTGCCGGTTTCGATCAGGACGCGGAACGCCGCCTCCGCGAGGTAGCAAGTTGCGGTCGCCGGTTTGACGATCGCGGGAACGCCGGCGATCAGCGAGACCGAGAGTTTTTCCAGCATCCCCCAGACGGGGAAGTTGAAGGCGTTGATGTGGACGGCGACGCCCTTCAGCGGCGTGTAAATATGCTGGGCGAGGAAAGTTCCTTCCTTCGAGATCTGCTCGATCGCGCCGTCGACAAGGATGAAATCGTCGGGAAGCTCGCGCTTTGCTTTCGACGCCATCGAAAAGAGCGTCCCCGCGCCGCCTTCGATGTCGATCCAGCCGTCCTTCCTCGTCGCGCCGGTGTGGAGATTGAGCGCGTAAAGCTCCTCTTTCTTCTCCATGATCGCAGTCCCGAGCGCTTTGACGATCGCGGCCCGGCTCTGGAATGTCAGCTTGCGGAGGTTCTTGCCGCCGACTCGCGCGCGTATCGCGCCATCGCCCCGAAATCGAGCCCGCCCGAGCCGCCGCGCGCGACGATCTCGCCGGTGACGGCGGAGGGAATGTCGGCGGCTGCGCCGGTTCCTGCGCGCCAGTCGCCGAGGGCGTAGTTTTTGAGGGTGATGGGCGGCATCAACGTCTCCTTTTGAATTGCCTAAGCGTTCGCGCTTGCGGGCCGGAGAAAAAGCGCATGCGAGGCTCATTCTCCGCCGCCCATCCTTCGCGACGCGCGCCTTCGGCGCGCTCCTCAGGATGAGGATGCCCCTCTTGCAACAAGTGACTCCTCATCCTGAGGAGCGGCCCGACAGGGCCGCGTCGCGAAGGATGGGCCGCGAGTGTTTCATCATCTTCCCTTGAACGCGGGTTTTCTCTTCGTCAAAAACGCGTCGACGCCTTCGCGGTAATCCTCCGACCGTCCAAGCTCGCGCATCCGGTCGCGTTCAAGATCGAGCTGCTCGTCGAGCGACCGCGTGAAGGCGGTGCGGATGAGCTTCTTCGTTTCCGCAAGACCGCGCGTCGGCGCCGACGCGAACCTGGCGACGAGCGCGTTCGCTTCCTCGGCGAGCTTGTCGTCCTCGACGCATTTCCAGATGAGGCCCCATTGCGCGGCGATCTCGGCGGGGAGGGGATCGCCGGTGAGCGCGAGCCCCAGCGCGCGCGCCTGGCCCGCAAGGCGCGGCAGCGCCCAGGAGCTTCCAGAATCCGGAACAAGCCCGATATTGGCGAAGGACATGATGAATTTCGCCGATCTTCGCCGCGATCACGATGTCGGACGCGAAAGCGAGCGAGGCGCCGGCGCCGGCCGCGACGCCGTTCACCGCGCAGACGACCGGCATCGGCAGCGATGTGAGGCGGCGGATCAGGGGATTGTAACGCTTTTCAACGGACAGGCCGAGGTCGGGCGCGTCGCCGCCGGGCGAAACGGCGCGGTCGGAAAGATCTTGTCCCGCGCAAAAGCCGCGTCCGGCGCCGGTGATCAGCAGGGTGCGGAGGGATTTGTCCTGTTCGACTTTGGTCAGCGCTTCGGCGATCTCGTCATGCATCGCTGCGGTGAAGGAGTTGAGGCGGTCCGGGCGATTGAGGGTCAGGCGCGCCGCGCCGGCCTCGATCGAAAATCCAATGGTCTCGAACGCCATCGCTGCCTCATTGCTTGCCTTGCGGTCGCGAAGTCTTATAATTGAACACCCGGTCGGTCAATTCGCGAGGGGTCCAGTGACGCCATCGAAAGGAAGACGCGCTTGCGCGCCGCATCGCCGAGTATCTTCATTCGACGGAAGGCGTCACCAGGACTTTCGACCTCGTGATGGAGGGCGCGGGGCTCGGATGGGCGCGCTGTTCGATGGTCGTCAAGGAAAGCATGACCAACGGCCACAAGGTCTGTCATGGCGGCGTCCTCTTCTCGCTGGCCGACAACGCCTTCGCCTGGGCGTGCAATTCGCGCAACGTCATCGCTTTCGCGCAGTCGGCGTCGATCTCCTTCATCTCGGCGGCGAAGATCGGCGAGAAGGTGACCGCCTACGCGCATGAAGAGGCGAACGAAGGACGGACCGGCATCTACACGGTGAAGATCACCGCCGAGGACGGGCGGACAATCGCCGTGTTTCAGGGATTGTCGCGGACGGCGGGCGGGGCGGTGGTGGAGGAGTGAGCGCTTTTGGCCCATCCTTCGCGACGCGCGCCATTGGCGCGCTCCTCAGGATGAGGAGGTTACTGTTGCAACAAGGGATTCCCTCATCCTGAGGAGCCTCGCGACGCGAGGCGTCGCGAAGGATGCGGGTAAAGAACTGATGCGGAGACCGACAGTACCATGACCAACGCCTATATCTGCGACGCCGTCAGAACGCCGATCGGGCGTTACGCCGGAGCGCTCTCGTCCGTGCGTACCGACGATCTCGCGGCGATCCCCTTGCGCGCGCTGAAAGAGCGCAACGCGAAAATCGACTGGGACGCGCTCGACGACATCATCATGGGCTGCGCCAATCAGGCGGGGGAGGACAATCGCAACGTCGCGCGGATGGCGGCGCTGCTCGCGGGGATCGGCGAGAGGGCGCCGGGGACGACGGTCAATCGCCTGTGCGGTTCCGGCATGGATGCGGTCACGATCGCCGCGCGCGCGATCAAGGCGGGCGAGGCGGACTTGATCATCGCGGGCGGCGTTGAATCGATGTCGCGCGCGCCCTTCGTGATGGGCAAGGCGAGCGAGGCGTTCTCGCGGAACGCCGAAATCTTCGACACGACGATCGGCTGGCGCTTCGTCAATCCAGTGCTGAAAGCGCAATACGGAATCGATTCGATGCCGGAGACGGCGGAGAATGTCGCGGCGGATTTCGCGGTCGCGCGCGGCGATCAGGATGCGTTTGCCTATCGCTCACAGATGCGCGCGTCGGCGGCGCAAAAGAACGGGCGCCTCGCGGCGGAGATCGTTCCCGTGACGATCCCGCAGAGGAAAGGCGATCCAATCGTCGTTTCCAAAGACGAACACCCGCGCGAGACGACGCTTGAAGCGCTCGCGGCGCTGAAACCCTTCGTGAAAAAAGACGGCGTCATCACGGCGGGCAATGCATCCGGCGTCAATGACGGCGCGGCGGCGTTGATCGTCGCGTCCGAGGCGGCGGTGAAGAAATACGGCCTTACCCCCCGCGCGCGCTTTGTCGCCGGCGCTGTCGTCGGCGTTCTCCCCGCGCATCATGGGGATCGGCCCCGCGCCCGCCTCGAAAGCGGTTCTCGCCAAGGCGAAATTGTCCGTCGGCGATATGTCGGTGATCGAGTTCAACGAAGCCTTCGCGGCGCAAGCGCTCGCCTCCTTGCGCGAGCTTGGGCTTCCCGACGACGCCGAGCACGTGAACCCCAATGGCGGCGCGATCGCGCTCGGCCATCCCCTTGGCATGTCCGGCGCGCGGCTCCTTTTGACCGCGACCGAAGAACTCCAGCGCCGCAAGGGCCGCTACGCCCTTTGCGCCATGTGCATCGGCGTCGGGCAGGGCATCGCGAGTGTCATTGAGCTTGTCTGACCCGCTATTCCTTCATCAACTCGTCATCGCCGCCGAGCGCCTTCGGCGCTTTCCGGAATTTCGGCAGGCCGTCCTTCATGTCGATCATGCGCTCGCCATAATAGATGTGCATCGCCGGCGTGAAGCTGAAGTCGTCGATGGTCGAGGCGAGGACGTCGTAGACGCCGATCGCGGGATGTTCGACGAACACCGCCCCGCCGCAGCTCTTGCAGGAGTTGCGATGGCTCTTCTCGGTGCGCTTGTAGGTCGTGAGATTGCCGGCGCCCTTCGTGATCTTCACTTGCGCCTTCGGCCATCCGGTCGCGGCGTGAACCGGCGCGCCGAGCCAGTCGCGGCAGTCGGTGCAATGGCAATAGCACTGGAGGACCGGCGCGCCGGAGAGTTCGACCTCGACGCCGCCGCACGCGCAATGCGCCTTGTAAGTCGCCATGGGTTTTCCCTTTCGAAACTGCGACGGACGAGATCACACAGGGTGGCGTCGAGGCAATCACTGACGAGTTTCCATCAAGTCGTTGATCCCGCAGCGAAATAAAAATCCATCCTACACCTCTTCGGTGGCTTTAGAGTGGGCGTTCGATGGTTTTGCTCGGGCGTTGCGCACCCGGCGCAGAGGAAAGGATGACGCGGCATGACGTGCATGGGCAGTGAAGCGGGCGGCGAGGCGAGCAGCGGGTGCGCCGTGGTTAATTTCGCCGGGCTAATTTGTCTCGGGAAAGGCGCCTTTTGCGGCTGCATCCCGCGCGGAAAGCGGAAAAAAGAGGAGCGCGCGCCGACCGAAAGCCGGGCCTTTTCGACGACCCGGAATTCATTGACCGATCGGTCAATGAATTGTAAAAACGCCCCGAATGCGAGCGGAGGACGTCCATGTACGCCCAGATGGTGAAATCGACCGGCGAGCGCCCGAAAACGCTCGATGAAATGGGCGCGGAGGAGCGCGCCTTCCAGATGCGCATCGACGCTGACATGAAGATCGAGCCCAAGGAGTGGATGCCGGAGGGCTACCGCAAGACGCTGATCCGCCAGATCTCGCAGCACGCGCATTCGGAGATCGTCGGGCAGCTGCCCGAAGGAAACTGGATCACCCGCGCGCCGACCTTGGAGCGCAAGGCGATCCTGCTCGCCAAGGTGCAGGACGAGGCGGGGCACGGCCTTTATCTTTACTGCGCGGCCGAGACGCTCGGCGTCTCCCGCGACGAATGACGGAGCAGCTGCACGCGGGCAAGAGTGAAATACTCGTCGATCTTCAATTACCCGACGCTTACCTGGGCCGACATGGGCGCGGTCGGCTGGCTGGTCGACGGCGCGGCGATCATGAACCAGGTGCCGCTGCAGCGGACGCTCCTTCGGCCCGTACAGCCGCGCGATGGTGCGGATCTGCAAGGAGGAAAGTTTCCACCAGCGGCAGGGCTACGACATCATGATGAAGATGTGCGCCGGAACGCCCGCGCAGAAGGCGATGGCGCAGGACGCGCTGAACCGGCTGTGGTGTCCGTCGCTGATGATGTTCGGCCCGTCCGACAGGGACATCGGTCCATTCCGCGCAGTCAATGGCCTGGAAGATCAAGATGAAACCAACGACGAGCTTCGGCAGAAGTTCGTCGACCAGACCGTGCCGCAGGCGGAGTATCTCGGGCTCACCGTTCCCGACCCCGACCTCAAGTGGAACGAGGAGAAGGGGGCTACGATTTCGGCGAGCTCGACTGGACCGAGTTCTACGAAGTGCTGCAGGCAACGGCCCCTGCAACAAGGAACGCCTCGGCGCCCGGGTGAAGGCCTGGGACGACGGCGCATGGTTCCGCGAAGGGCTGATGGCGCACGCCGAGAAGCGCAGCCGAGATGGCGGCGGAGTGAAATGATGGTTGGGATTTACGCCGGATTGAGCATCCGTCGCGACGCCTGCCGCGAGGCTCCCATGAAGGCAGTACAGGTTGAACCAGGAACGTCCTCACCTGAGGAGCAGCCCGACGGGCCGCGTCGCGAAGGATGCAGTGGAGGAATAAGATGTCCAAGGAATGGCCGCTCTGGGAAGTCTTCATCCGGGGCAGCACGGCTGAACCACCGCCACGTCGGCAGCCTGCACGCGCCGGACGCCGAGATGGCGATCAAGAACGCCCGCGACGTCTACACCCGCCGCAACGAGGGCGTGTCGATCTGGGTCGTGAAGTCGGCAGCGACATCACCGCGTCCGAGCCCGTCGCGACAAGGGGCCGCTGTTCGAGCCGGCGAACTCCAAGGTCTATCGCCACCCGACCTTCTACGACATCCCCGAAGAAGTGGGGCACATGTGATGCCGTCGCTCCCGGACATGAACACGCCCGACGTCGCCGAGCTCGCCCGCGACGCCGCGTCGCACAGCCACCACACCGAGATCCCGACGCCCGACGCCGGCCAGGAGGCCTTCTTCGAGACCCTGCTCCGCATCGGCGACACGCGCTGATCCTCGGCCACCGCGTCTCGCGAGTGGTGCGGCCACGCGCCGGCGCTCGAAGAGGACATCGCGCTCGCCAACGTCGCGCTCGACCTGATCGGCCAGACGCAGATGTGGCTCGGCCTCGCCGGCGAGGTCGAGGGCAAGGGCCGCACGCGCGGACGATCTCGCCTACCTGCGCGACGCCTGGGACTTCCGCAACCTGCTGCTCGTCGAGCGCCCGAACGGCGATTTCGGCGCACACGCTGATGCGGCAGTTCCTCTTCGACGCCTTGCACCTCGAGCTGCTGAAGGCGCTCGCAGCATCGGCCGAACGCGCGCGTCGCCGAGATCGCCGAGAAGGCCGCCAAGGAGGTCGCCTATCACCTCGAGCGCTCCTCGGACCTGGTCATCCGCCTCGGCGACGGCACGGACGAGAGCCACGCGCCGGATGCAGGCGGCGCTCGACGCGCTCTGGTCCTATCACCGGCGAGATGTTCGTCGCCGACGAGAAGGACGCCGAGGTCGCCGCCGCAGGCATCGCGCCCGACCCGGCGAGCATCGGCGCGCCTGGGAGCCGACGGTCCGCGACGTGCTGACCGAGGCGACGCTGACGATCCCCGAGTCGACGCTTCGCCCACAAGGGCGGCAAGCGCGGCGTCCACACCGAGCATCTCGGCTACATCCTCGCCGACATGCAGTTCCTGCAGCGCGCCTATCCCGGCGCCACCTGGTGAGGGCGAGCGCATGACGACCGAGACGCGACCCAGCACCGCCGAGGTCTGGGACTGGCTGAGCCATGTCCCCGACCCGGAGATCCCGCGTCATCTCGCTGACCGACCTCGGCATCATCCGCGATGTCGCCTGGGACGACGACACCCTCGTCGTCACCGTGACGCCGACCTATTCCGGCTGCCCGGCCACGGCGATCATCAACCTCGACATCGAGAAGGCGCTGCGCGAGCGGGGCATCGACGAAGCTGACGCTCAAGCGCCAGATTGTCGCCCGCCTGGACCACCGACTGGATCAGCGCCGAGGGCCGCGACAAGCTGCGAGCCTACGGCATCGCCCCGCCGGTCGACGGCACCGCCGCTGACGGCCGGCTGATGGGCCGGGTAAACCGGATGGCCGGCGGCAACCTCGAGATCGCCTGCCCGCGCTGCGGCTCGACGCCACACGAACAAGGTCAGCCAGTTCGGCTCGACCCCCTGCAAGGCCAGCTACCGCTGCGACGACTGCCTCGAACCCTTCGACTATTTCAAGTGCATCTGAGCGGACAAGGACACCGAAATGGCACGCTTCCATTCCCTCGATGTCGTCGACGTCCGCAAGCGAGACGCGCGACGCCGTCGTCGTCACCCTGAAGCCGCGCCGGACGAGGACGCCGCGCTCTTCGACTTCACCCAAGGCCAGTACCTGACCTTCCGCCGCAAGTTCGACGAGCGACGAGATGCGCCGCAGCTACTCGATCTGCGCCGGCAAGGGCGAGGGCCACCTCCAGGTCGGCATCAAGCGCGTCGACGGCGGCGCCTTCTCGACCTGGGCCAACGAGGAGCTGAAGGCCGGCGACACGCTCGAGGCCATGCCGCCGATGGGCCGATTCTTCACAGCGCCCTGAACCCGACGGAGGCGAAGAACTATCTCGGCTTCGCCGGCGGCTCCGGCATCACGCCGATGCTCTCGATCATCAAGACCATGCTCGCCGCCGAGCCGAAATCGACCTTCACCCTCGTCTACGCCAACCGGCAGATCAGCTCGATCATGTTCCGCGAGGAGCTCGAGGACCTGAAGAACCGCCACCTCGGCCGCCTCTCGATCGTCCACGTCCTCGAATCCGAGGCGCAGGACATCGACCTCTTCACCGGCCGCGTCGACGCCGCGAAATGCGCCCAGCTCTTCCGCGCTGGATCGACCTCCCCTCGGTCGCCACCGCCTTCATCTGCGGCCCCGAGCCGATGATGCTGGCGATCGCGGCGCCCTGAAGGAGCACGGCCTGGCCGACGAGCAGATCAAGTTCGAGCTCTTCGCCTCGCGGCCAGCCCGGCAGCGCGAAGAAGCAGCGCGGCGTCCGGCGACGTCGCGGCTCACCTCGCAACTCCTCGAGGCGACGGTGACCCTCGACGGCGCCACCCGCGGCTTCCGCATGCCGAAAGGCGGGCAACCAGCCTGCTCGACGCCGCGCTGGAGGCGAACATCGACGCCCCCTACGCCTGCAAGGCCGGGGTCTGCTCGACCTGCCGCGCCAAGGTGCTGGAGGGCGAGGCCGAGATGGCGGTCAACCACGCCCTCGAGGACTACGAGGTCGAAAGGGCTACGTCCTCACCTGCCAGTGCTTCCCGCTCAGCGACAAGATCGTCGTCAGCTACGACCAGTAGATATGGCCGACGAAAACGACATCATTTGACTATCTGACCCAGGGCGGAAAGTTCTACCTCGCCCGGCAACGCGCCGCCCCGCTATCGCGCGCGAGCTGCTGCGCCTGATGGCGAGCTTCGTCGATCGCGAGATGGCCGGCTCCGCCGGCTTCGCCGACAGGATCAACAAGGGGCCTGGCATCACCGAACAAATCGCCTGCACGCGGATCGTTCTTGAAAAGCTCGACCACGCCGAGCGCGTGCTCGCGGATCATGGGCGATTTCGGCGCCAATGTCGCGCGCTACCAGACCGTGCATCCGTGGTCGGCGCGGATCGGCCGCGCGACGACATCGGCATCAAACGCCGCGCGGGCGACATGCGCCTCAACGTCTTCCATTATCCGATTGCGAGCTGGACCGATTCAGTCGTCATGAATGTCATGATGGGAACCGCGACCGTCATCCAGCTCGGCGATCTGGCGAATTGCTCCTACCAGCCGCTCGGCGCCGCCTTCCGCGACATCCTTCCGAGGGAGCGCCGGCACGCCGAACTCGGCGAAGAGGGTTTGAGGAAACTCGCCGCCCATGGCGACGCGGAACGCCGCGAGATCGACGACAGCGTCAATTACTGGTGGCCGCGCGTCGCGACGACGTTTGGTTCGCCAAAATCGGAACGGACGGAGTTGCTTCGGAAATTCGGCCTTCGCCACCGCACCAACGAAGCGCTGCTCGAAGAATGGCGCGACCGGATGAGCGTCGCGCTCTCCAGCGCGCACGGCGCGTGGGGCGGCCGTTGCTAGGACGGGGCGCGATTGTCGGCGTCTGCGGCGCCGGCGCCATGGGCGCGGGGATCGCGCAGGTCGCGGCGCAGGCGGGCCATCGCGTCGTCATCCTCGACCAGGACGAGGCGGCGCTTGCCGCGGGCGCGACACCCTTGCAAAGGGCCTCGCGGCGAAGTGAAGCGCGGCAAGCTCAATGAAGACGACGCCCGCGAGATCGCGGCGCGGTGCGAATGGACGCTCGATGTCGGCGCGCTGGCGAAAGCGGGCCTCGTCATCGAGGCGATCGTCGAGAACGCGGAGATCAAGCGCGCGCTGTTCCAGCGGATCGAATCCGTGATCGCGGAAAGCGCCGTCATCGCGACGAACACCTCCTCGCTTGCGGTGACGAGCCTTGCCGCCGGCATGAAGCGGCCGGCGCGGTTTATGGGACTGCACTTTTTCAACCCGGCGCCGGTGATGAAGCTCGTCGAAGTGATCGCGGGCGGCGAAACCGAACCCTCGCTCGCCGCCGCCGCCAAAGCTCTGATGGAGGAGTGGGGCAAGATCGCGGTCATCGCGCGCGACGTCCCGGGCTTCATCGTCAACCGCGTCGCGCGCCCCTTTTACGGTGAAGGCTGGCGCGCGCTTGAAGAAGGCGCCGCCGACGCCGCAACGCTCGATTTTCTGTATCGCGACCTTGCCGGCTTCCGCATGGGACCCTTCGAGCTTGGCGATCTCATCGGCCACGACGTCAACTACGCCGCCGCGAATTCGGTATTCAGCGCCTATTACGGCCGCACGCGGTTCACGCCGTCGCTGATGCAGGGCCAGCTCGTCGCGGCCGGCCGCCTCGGGCGGAAGTCCGGGCGGGGCATTTATTCGTATACGGACGATAGAAAATCATCGCCTTCCCTGATCGCCAAGAACAGAGCGGAATCGGACCTGGCGCTTCTCGATCGTGCGCTGCGCGAGGGCTCTGTCGGCATCGGCGGCGTCCTCATCATGCTGTCGGACGGACGGCCGGCGTCGCGTGTTGCGGCGGAAACCGGAAAGCCGGTCGCCGTCATCGATCTCATCCGCGACGTGAAGGCGGCGAGCGCCATCGCGTTCGCCGCATCGGACGAAGGGGCCGCCGCCGCCGCGCTCGAACTCGCCTCGATCAGCGGCAAGGGCGCTGCGCGCCTCAAAGACAGGGCCGGTCTCGTCGTCCTTCGGACCATGCTGCAACTCGCCAATTGCGCCGCCGACGCCGTCCGCGATCAGGTGGCGGACGCCGACGCGATCGACCTCGCAATGCTTTACGGCGTCAATTATCCGGTCGGGCCGCTCGCCTGGGCGCGGGACTTCGGATTCGGCAAGGTCGTCAGCGCGCTCGACGCCGTCGCCGATGAAACCGGCGAAACGATGTATCGCCCCGGCGAATGGTTGCGAGCAGCGGCCCGCGCCGCCTTGTGATGTTATCGCGATTGCCTCATAATTGCCTAAGATGGTCGTTAGTCTCCATCTGCGGAGATCGCCTTTGACCCGATGGCTTTCATTTCTGTCCAGGCTCGCGCGGGCGGACGCCCGTGCACAGCTGACAGCGTTGCTTGCCGGCGTCTTCATTGCGGCCCAGCTCATTTTCGCCGCGCACGCCGCCGCCCAACCCGACGACTTCATCGACCACTCGCCGTCTTCCTGCGTCGCCTGCCTCGCTGGCGCGGCCTCCGATGATCCGACCCTGCTTGTCATCGCGTTGGATCGGCCCGCGCTGCTGATCACGGAATCTGAAGCGCCGTCGCCTCGCGCCGCGATCGCCTCGCCCCTCGCACGCGCCGCCGACGCGCGCGCGCCGCCTTCCTGCTGAACAATTGAACTAAACGCCATCTCGTCGCCTGCGCTTGCGCATCGACGCGAACTCAATTGGTCAGTGAAGGAAATCTGCCCGTGAACTCGAAAGAATTTGCTGCGTCTTACCGCCGCCATGGCGATGACCTCGACTGCGCACGCCGGCGAAGCCGAAGATTTCGCTGCGCTGAAGCAGGAAATTTCGGCGCTTCGACCAGGAATACGATTCAAAGATTGAAGCGCTGGAAGCGAGATTGAAGGCGGCCGAAGAAAATGCCGCGGCCTTGGTCGCCGCCGCGCCTGACGCGGTCGGAGGGGCGGCGTCCTCTCCGGCGCCGATCGTCGCCGACGCGGCGCCGGCGTCGCGCACGCCGGTCGGGCAGAACGCCTATAATCCTGGCATCTCCGTCGTGCTCAACGGCGGCTTTACGGCGATCGAAAATGATCCGGAGGCGGCGGTCATTCCGGGCTTCCCGCTGGATGAGGAGGCCGGTTTGCCGAGCAGAGGGTGGACGCTCGGCGAGTCGGAACTCGCCCTCAACGCCAATATCGATCATCGCGTCTACGGCAATCTGATTTTCGCGCTGACCGACGAGGGGGAGGTCGAGATCGAGGAAGCCTATATTCAGTCGAACAGCCTTCCCGGGGGCGTGACGCTGAAAGGCGGGAAATTCTTTTCCGGCATCGGTTATCTGAACGAGAACCACGCCCACAATTGGGACTTCATCGACGCGCCGCTTCCCTACAGGGCGTTTCTCGGCAATCAGCTCGGCGATGTCGGCGTTCAGGCGCGATGGATCGCGCCGACCGATTTTTATCTCGAAGCGGGCGCCGAATGGATGCGCGGCGACAGTTTTCCGGCCGGCGGCGCGGCCGATAAGGGAACCGGGACGATTGCAGGCTTCGTTCAGACAGGCGGCGACATCGGCGTTTCATCGAGCTGGCTCGCCAAAGTCTCCTACCTCAGGGCCAAGTCCGACGAACGCGACATCAATGGCGACATCTTCAACGGGCGCGACACGCTTGGGATCGTCAGCCTCGTCTACAAATGGGCGCCGAACGGCAATGCGGCGGTACACAATCTGATCGTCAACGGCGAATACTTCTTCGGCAACGAGCGCGGCGACTTCAATCTTGTCCCGATCGACATCGACCGGTCGGGCTTTTACGCGCAGGCGGTCTATCAGTTCCGAAAGGGCTGGCGGGGCGGCGTCCGCTATGCGCGCCTGACGTCCGAATCGGCGCCGGCGGGCGTCATCACGACGGCGCTCGACGATCTTGGGCGTTCGCCCGACGCGATCAGCGCGCTTCTTGAATTCGACACCAGCGAATTCAGCCGCTTTCGCCTCATGTACACCTATGACGACAGCGACCTTCAATCGAACAGCGAACTTCTCGCGCGCTACACGGTCATTTTCGGACCGCACGGCGCCCACCGTTTTTAAGGAAAATTCCAATGCGCACCATCATCGCTTCAGCCGCAGTCTTCGCACTCGGCGTTATGACGCCCGCTCACGCCGCGCTGAAAGTGTTCGCCTGCGAGCCCGAATGGGCGGCGCTTGTCGACGGAAATCGGCGGCGAACGCGTCAGCGTCTACTCCGCGACGACGGGCGGACAGGATCCGCACCAGATTCAGGCGCGGCCAAGCCTCATCGCTAAAGCGCGCGCGGCGGACATCGCGGTGTGCACCGGCGCCGAACTTGAAATCGCCTGGATGCCGCAGGTCGCGCGTCAGGCCGCCAATCCGAAAATCCAGCTCGGCGCCGAAGGCTATTTTGAAACGACGAGCGTCGTTCAGCTGCTCGAAGCGCCGGCGTCGCTCGATCGCGCGCGCGGCGATCTCCACGCCTATGGCAATCCCCATGTGCAGACCGATCCGCGCAATATGCTGCCGATCGCAAAAACGCTTGCGAGAAAGTTCGCCGAAATCGATCCCGCGAACGCCGCTTCTTATGAGAACGGCTACGCAGATTTCGAGAAGCGCTGGAAAGCGGCCCTCGTCAAATGGGAGACGCAGGCGGCGCCGCTGAAAGGCGCGCCGATCGCCGTCCAGCATCGAAGCTGGATCTACATGATCAACTGGCTCGGCTTGAAGGAAATCATCGCGCTCGAGCCCAAGCCCGGCGTGCCGCCCAACAGCGGCTATCTCGCACAGGTGCTCGAGACGCTGAAAAAGCAGCCGGTGAAGATGATCATTCGCGCCGCCTATGAAGATCCGCGGTCGTCCGAGTTCATCACCGAGCGATCTGGCGCGAACGGCTGTTTTGCTGCCTTTCACGATCGGCGGCACGGATGAGGCGAAGGACCTTTTCAGCCTATACGACGATACGATCGCCCGCATGATCGAGGCGAACGCGAAATGACGCTCGGCAATCTCGAGTTCAGCATCCTCTTTCCGGCGCTCCTCGCCGGTCTGCTCGTCTTGTCGACCCATGTGCCTCTCGGTCAGCAAGTGCTGGGGCGCGGCATCGTCTTCATCGATCTTGCAATCGCGCAGGTCGCAGGTCTTGGCGTTACGCTCGCCGGCGCGGCGGGGTTTGAACCGCATGGCTGGAGCGTGCAGGCGTCGGCGGTCGGCGCGGCGTTGGCCGCCGCCATCTTGCTCACCGGCACTGAAAAGAAATGGCCGCAGGTGCAAGAAGCGCTGATCGGCGTTCTCTTCGTGCTCGCGGCCTGCGTCGAATTGCTTGTATTGGCGAACAATCCGCGCGGCGGGGAGCACCTTAAAGATCTGCTCGTCGGCCAAATTCTTTGGGTCGCCCCCGCAAGCCTTATACCGATCGCGATTGGCTACGCCGCCGCGCTCGCAATCTGGTTCACCATCGGAAAGCGATTGGGCAACATCGGATTTTATGCGCTCTTCGCTCTCGTCGTCACGCAGTCGGTGCAACTCGTCGGCATCTACCTCGTATTCGCGAGCCTGATCGTGCCCGCGCTCGCCGCGCGGCGATTCGCGCCGTCCGCGCGCCTGTTCGTCGGCTACGCGGTCGGCGTTCTTGGATATTGTCTGGGGCTTGTCGCCTCGGCGGCGAGCGATTTGCCGACCGGCGCGACCATCGTCGTCGCGCTCGTCGCGGTCTTCGTGGGGACGCTCTTCCTGCCGGCGTCCCGTGCCGCGGACATCGCCTGACCACGAATGCAAAGCGCCGGCGGTGCATGTCGCCGGCGCTCTATCGTTCTGTCGGATCGGAAACGGCTAGACTTTGAGGTTTGACGCGGTCGACTTGCCGCGTTCCTCGGTCAGATCATAGGTCACTTTCTGCCCGTCCTTGAGATCGCTGAGGCCAGCCTTTTGCAGGGCGGTGACATGCACGAAGACGTCTTTTCCGCCGTCATCCGGCGTAATGAACCCGAAGCCTTTGGTCGCGTTGAACCACTTTACTTTTCCGGTCGCCATCTTGTCTCTCCCTCAACGGCGTCATGCGACGCAATCGCGGCGCCGCTCGCAGCAACGATGTCAGGAAATCCAGGCGAAGTCGCGCAGGCGCTCGATGGTCCGGAAATTCAAGTCATGGTCGCGCCCGCAATAAATGCGCGCGCGAGGCTGGCCGTCAAGACGGGCGCCGGCGTCGGCGCGATCACGAGGTCCGCCGCGGGGGTTATGTTATCTCGCTCTTTACCTCTCGACCGGCTTCGGCGATCCGGGCGAAACGAGCGCAAGCGGGCGTTTGCCTTTGTTCTCGATGCGGTTTTCGGAAAGGACCGGGACGAGCTTGGTGTCGTTGCGGAGCAGCACGCCGCCGTCAATGTAATTGGTGACGACATTGCCTGTGATCACAATTTTCTTTGCTGCGCCGCCGCGCGACAGGTCATAGTTGACGATCGCGTAATTGTCCGCGTCCGCCGACTGCACGATCGTGTTGTTCTCGATCGTGACCTCGCCGCCTTTTGAAACATCGACGGCGTAGCTCGACCGCCCATAGGCATCGTCGATCCGATTATTCCGCACGATCGTCGCGTCGGCGAGGCTTTTGATGTGATGGCCGATCCTGGTGCCGACGAATTCGGAATCCGCGACTTCGAGCCTCGCTGCTTCAAAGACGTAAATGGCATGCGACTGGCCGTCGCCAAACCCGCTATCGACGAATTTCGAGTTCCGGATCGTTACGACGCCGCGCGGGTCCCCGGTTGACAGGATACCGTCCTCATTGCCGATAAACTTGCAGTTTACGATGGTGAGATTGCGCCCTTCGTGGCGGACGCCCGCGCCGTTTCTGTCCCATGATTTGGCGCCGGCGAAGGTGATGTTCTCAACCGTGAGGTCAACGCCCGCCGCCGGAACCAGAATTCCCTTCTCCGTCGTTTCAGCGGAGCGGAACACGACGGCGCCGCCCGCAGCGCCGCGCAAGGTGACGCTCCGCGTAATTTTGACGTCTTTAAGGTCGTAGTCTCCCGCGGGAACCTCGATGACAGCGCCGCTCCGCGCCGAGGCTAGCGCGCTCCTCAGCCAGTCGCTGCCGCTCGCCGCCGCCGAGCCGCCGCAGGCCGCAACGCCGATCGCCGAAACAAAAATCATCGTTGTGCGCTTCATTACGTCATCTCCCTGGTGATAGCCGCCGCTTTCGACAGCGCGCTCGCCAGCATGTCCGGCGCCATCCCGCCTGAAAATCCCGTTCTTTCATTAACAATGAATGTCGGCACGCCCGAAACGCCGGCGCGCTGGAAGGAATCGCACTCTGCTTCGACCATTGCGGCGTCTTCGGGCGAGCCGAGCGCTGCGGCCGCAAGCCCGTCATCGATGCCGACGGATTTTGCGATGTCGATCAGCGTTCGATCGTCGCCGATGTCGCGAAGGTCGTCCCAAAAAGCGCGGTAGATCGCAAGCGTCGCCGCATCCTCTTTCCCTGTGAAATGCGAAAGCCGGATGATCTGATGGGCCTTCACCGTGTTTGGAAGCAGCGCTGGCGCTGCGGGGTCGAACGAGAATCCGGCAAGCCTTGCGTTCTCCTTGATCGCCTCGCGCGCGGTGGCGAGCCGCTCGGGGTCAGGAAATTTCCGGGCGTAAAATGCGTGGCGATCAACGCCCCCGGCCGGAAGTCCGGGATTGAGCTGGTAAGGGCGAAAGCGCGTTACGACGTCGTAGGCGCCGGACAGAGAGTCGCGGCTGACGGAAAAACGATTTAACCCCGACATAACACCAGGGGCAGACGACGTCAGCGACGATATCGACGAGAAGGCGTTCCCTGGTCACCGGCCGAACCCTTTCAGCCGCGCCGCGGTGTCGTCAATTTCCGGAAAGTCGAGTTCGACTTCGGTCGCCAGAGCTTCCTCTATCGGGCGGTTTTCTTCGTGCAGCGCGTAGAGCTTCTTGTAGGCGCTGACGGCGCCGCGGCTCGCGCTCGCGATTTCGGCGGCGCGCGCAGCGACATGGGCGTCAAGCGCCGTGTCGTCCTTCAGCGCTTCATTGGCGAGGCCCCAGCGCGCGGCGTCGGCGCCGGTGAAGCCGCGCGCGGTGAAGGAAAGCTCGCGCGCGCGGCGGACGCCGACCGCCCGGGCGAGGTTCTGGCTCATGCCCCAGGTCGGCCGAAGGCCCCATTTTGCATGCGTGTCGCCGAACTTCGTCTGCTCTGTGGTGAAGATGAAGTCGCAATGAAGCGCGAGTTCGAGCGCGCCGGTGAAGCAAAACCCGTGAACCTTGGCGATGACCGGGATGAGGCAATGGCGGATCGCCGCCGCCGCCTCGAAGGCCTCGCCGTCAAAGGCGCTGCTGATTTGCCCCGAGACCGGCGATGCGCCCTGGAGGAGTTTCAAATCGACGCCCGCCGAGAAAGCGCGCCCCTCGCCGCAAAGGATGATCGCCCCGACGGAAGGGTCGCGGCCGGCCGCCGAGACCGCCGCCGTCAGTTCCCGCAAAAGCTCAGGCGTGAAGGCGTTGAGCGCGTCCGGCCGGTTAAAGGCGATCGTTCGAACGCCGTCCCTGGTCGCCTGATTGATAAATCCCATGAAATCTTCTGCCTTCCGCGCAACTTCATCGCGCCCGGTGTTGTCTCTGGATGCTAGTCCGAGCCGCCGGCTTTTGAAACTCAAAGGGCGCAGACTTGGCGGGCGTTCCCCGATGGCTTAGACGCGGGGCGCGAGCGGCGAACGGGGCATGCGCCTTGCAGTTCGCGCACTGGCGGGTGTTAAGGCTAATTGCGCGCTCGCGCGGCTCCGACGAACAGATGACGACAGGCGACATGGTCGGCGACCGGACAAGCGACAGGACAGGCGGCGTCATGACGAAGTGCGTTTACAGTTTCGGCGCGGGGAAATCGGAAGGGGAGGCGTCGATGAAAAACCTCCTCGGCGGCAAGGGTGCGAATCTTGCCGAAATGTCCAATCTCGGTCTGCCGGTGCCGCCGGGGTTCACCATCACGACCGAAGTCTGCATCGCCTTTTACGCAAGCAACCGGAAATATCCGGCCGGGCTTGAAGGGGAAGTCGACGCGGCGCTCGGCGAAATCGGCGCGGCTGGTCGGCAAGATTTTCGGCGATGCGAAAAACGCCGCTGCTCGTGTCGGTCCGCTCGGGCTCGCGCGCGTCGATGCCGGGCATGATGGATACGGTCCTCAATCTCGGCCTCAACGACGCGACGGCGGCGGGCCTCGCCGCGCTCTCGGGCGACGAGCGCTTCGCCTATGACAGCTATCGCCGATTTCATCCAGATGTATTCGGACGTCGTGCTCGCGCGTCGATCATCACGTGTTCGAGGAGATCCTCGAAACGTACAAGGAGGAACGGGATTACTTCCTCGACACGGAGTTGAAGGCGGAAGACTGGAGCGCCGTCGTCGATCAATACAAGGCTGCGGTCGAAGCAAGCGCTCGGCCGCCTTTTCCGCAGGATCCGAAGGAACAGCTCTGGGGCGCGATCGGCGCGGTGTTCGGCTCATGGCGCAACGACCGCGCGGAAGTCTACCGGCGCCTGCACGGCATTCCGGAAAGCTGGGGCACGGCGGTCAACGTGCAGGCGATGGTCTTCGGCAATATGGGCGAGACGTCGGCGACCGGCGTCGCCTTCACGCGCGATCCGTCGACTGGCGAAAATCGCCTACTACGGCGAGTTTTTGATCAACGCGCAGGGCGAGGATGTCGTTGCAGGCATCCGGACGCCGCAAACGCTGACAAAGCGCGCCCGCGAGAAGGATGGGCGAGACGCGCGCCGTCGATGGAAGAGGCGATGCCGGCGGCCTACAAGCGAGCTTTCGCAAATCTTCGACAAGCTCGAGGAGCATTACCGCGACATGCAGGACATCGAGTTCACCGTCCAGGACGGCAAGCTCTGGATGCTGCAGACGCGGAACGGCAAGCGCACGGCGAAGGCGGCTCTGAAGATCGCGGTCGATCTGAAGCGCGAAGGGCTGCATCACGGAGAAAGAAGCGATGATGCGCGTCGATCGCTCATTCGCTCGACCAGCTGCTGCATCCGACGCTCGATCCCGAAGGCCAAGCGCGACCTCATTCTGTCAGGGCTGCCCGCGTCGCCGGGCGCCGCGTCGGGCGAGGTCGTTTTTTCAGCCGACGAGGCCGAGCGCCTCGCGCAGGAAGGCCGCAAGGTCATTCTCGTGCGCGTCGAGACGAGCCCTGAGGACATTCACGGCATGCACGCCGCCGTCGGCATCGTGACGGCGCGCGGCGGCATGACGAGCCATGCGGCGGTCGTCGCGCGCGGCATGGGGCGGCCGTGCGTCTGCGGCGCCGGGGATCTGAAGATCGACCGCGGACGCCGAGACATTCTCCGTCGCCGGACGCAAAGTGAAGAAGGGCGAGCTGGTCACGATCGACGGCGCCGCGGGCGACGTCTTCGCCGGCGCAGTGGCGACGATCGAGCCCGAGCTTTCCGGCGATTTCGCTGAGCTGATGGACCTGGGCCGACAAGGCGCGCCGCATGACGCGTTCGCGCCAACGCAGAAACGCCGCTCGACGCGAGGGTCGCGCGCGGCTTCGGCGCCGAGGGCATCGGTCTTTGCCGCACCGAGCACATGTTCTTCGACTCTCGAGCGCATCGTCGCGGTTCGCGAAATGATCCTCGCCAGACAAGCGCGGGGAGGCGAAGCGGCGTTGAAGAAGCTCCTTGCCCATGCAGCGCTGCGGATTTCGAAGAGCTCTTCACGCGTGATGCGCGGGCTTCCCGTGACCGTGCGCCTTCTCGATCCGCCCCTGCACGAATTCCTGCCGCACTCGGACGAAGAGATCGACGAGGTGGCGAAATCCTCAGGCATGGACGCGCGCAAAACTCAAGGACCGCGCCCACAAGCTGCACGAGTTCAACCCGATGCTCGGCCATCGCGGCTGCCGGCTCGGCGTTTCCTATCCCGAAATCTACGAAATGCAGGTCCGCGCCATCATCGAGGCGGCGGTCAATGTCGGCCCGAGCGACCGGCGACAAGCCGTGGAGCCGGAGATCATGATTCCCGCTGATCGCCTCGAGAGAGGAACTGAAGATGCTGAAGGGCAAGGTCGACGCCGTCGCCAGCGGCCGTATTCGCCGAGCGCGGAACGACCTCCGACTATCTCGTCGGCACGATGATCGAACTCCCGCGCGCGGCGCTGACGGCGGACAAGATCGCCGAGGAGGCGGTATTCTTCTCGTTCGGCACCAACGACCTCACCCAGACGACTTTTCGGCTTGTCGCGCGACGACTCCGCCTCCTTCCTGCCGGATTACCTGCGCCAGAACCTCATGGAGCGAGATCCCTTTGTCACCCTCGATCAGCGAGGGGTCGGCGCGCTGATCGAGATCGCGGCCGAAAAGGGCGCTCGACCCGGCCCGGTCTTAAACTCGGCATCTGCGGGGAGCACGGCGGCGACCCGGCATTCGATCGACTTCGTCGATGGCGTCGGCCTCGATTATGTCTCCTGCTCGCCCTACCGCACGCCCATCGCCCGTCTTGCTGCAGCCCAGGCTTCGCTTGCTGCAACGCAAAAGAAATCGACCCTGCACTGAGCGAAAACAACGCCCTGCATGGTTGAAAATTTGTTAGAGAAGACAATTCGCTGAAGAATTTCAACTGGTTAATGGCAGTTAACCAATCAGTCAGGTTGGCCGATTTAATTTGCGCGCCTGCGGTCTGGTGCGCCATATTCGTCCCATCAGGCGCGCCGGGGGGCGCGTCTTTTGCTTCTCTCGGGGCAATGCAAGTCCGAGAGACAGGGAGCATGGCCGGTCGCAAAAGGCGTCGGTTACGAGAGCGTAGAGAAAAGAGCCCGAATTCCTTGCCGCCGCAGAAGCGGAACAGGCGAGGGTGAACGGGTGTTCAGTCGAACGGGCCTATCGTGAGGATAGGCGTAACAGGGACGAGCCACGAACGATGGGTCATGACGGACGCCATTTCTACGATGTCAGCTGGACCGTGCGCAGCCTCCTTGCGACGGCCGGCGTCGCCATCTGCATCATGATGACGGCGATGAGCGCCACCGCTTCGGTGAAGCGCAACGAGGCCGTGCGCGCTTTCGCGAGCGACGTCGCCGATGAAGCGCTGATCGTCGCCGACTATGCGGACTTCCTCGCCGGCCAGACGGCTATCGCGCGTCAGTCCATGAACGCCCCGCGGCTGAAGCCGGCGATGGGTACGGCGACGTTGATCGCACAGGGCGCGCCGATCGCCGACCTCGTCGATTTCGATTTCTCCAACATCGAGATTGCCAAGCTCGACAATGAAGAACGCACCTGCCTGGCGCAGGCGATCTATTACGAAGCGCGCAGCGAAGCGCGCGTCGGCCAGCTCGCTGTCGCCGACGTCGTGCTGAACCGCGTCGCAAGCCCCGCCTATCCCGACACGATCTGCGACGTCGTCTATCAGGGATCCGAGCGCCGCACAGGCTGCCAGTTCTCATTCACCTGCGACGGTTCGATGAAGGCGCGGTTGAACGAGCGCAAATGGCGCGAAGCGGAAATGCTCGCGGGCGCGGTCATCGCCGGCATCAGAAAGCCGGTCTCGCGCCAAGCGACGCACTATCACGCCGACTATGTATCGCCCGATTGGGCCGATACGCTGACGCCGACGGCGGTCATCGGGACGCACAAATTCTATCGCTTCCCGAGCCGGACGATCGTCGCGGCGGCGCCGGCGGCGATGTAATCTATTTCATGGTGAGCGCGGCCGCGTAGGCGTCTATTCCGTAGAATAGATTGCCGATGCGGAGATTCTCGTCGGCCGAATGCTGGTTGTTGTCGTAATTGGCGATCGGCAGAACGACGATCGGCGCGTTGCTGGTTTCGCGGAACATGTAGAGCGGCAGCGACCCGCCAAGGGACGGCGTCAGCACGAGCGGTCCTGCGGCGGCGGCGCCCACCGCCTCGATAAGCGGCGCGAAGGCCGGATCGTCAAGGTGGCTGCGCACGGCCGGATAGCCGTCGCCGCGCGTCACCGTCGCAATCAACGCATGTTCCGCGCGCGTTTGCGCATCGGGTTCTTCGCGCACGATATGATAGCCTTGCCGCGCGATATGCGCTTCGACGAGATCCAGCATCGCATCCGGATGATCGCCTTCGACCAGCCGCAACCCGATCGACGCCGTCGCCGTCGGCGGAATGACATTCGCCGCGCCGGCGCCGACGTCCGCGCTCCTCAGTCCCTGGAGATTGAGCGCGGGCAGGAGAATGCGCTCGGCGAGCGGCGCGTCGTCCAATTCGGTCTCGGCAAGGCCGAAGGCCGCGCGCAAGTCGTCATCGATCGGGGGCATAGCCGCGATCGCCTTGCGGTCGGCTTTCGAGATCGGCGCCGCGCTCTTGTAGAAGTCGCGGATGAGAACGCGGCCGTCATCATCCTTCATCGACGCAAGGAGCCGCGCGAGCCGCCAGCCAGGACCCGGCGCCCAGTTGCCGTAATGGCCAGAGTGAAGCCCGCGATTGGCGCCGTAGACGGTCACCTCCATGCTGGTGACGCCCCTCACGCCGAATACGATCTGTGCGGCGCCGCTCTGATGCGTCGGGCCGTCGCAAAAGAGCCATAGATCGACGTCGTCGAATCTCGAGCGATGGTCGCGCAAATATTGGGGCAGGTGTTCAGAACCCGATTCTTCTTCGCCGTCGAACACCAGCACGATGTTGGACGTCGGCGTGATCCCGCCCGTGTCGAGCGCGTCGATCGCCGCCGCGAGCGCAACGATCGGCGCCTTGTCGTCGCCGGCGGAGCGCGCATAGAGCCGCCAGTTGTCATCGACCGCAGCGCCCGCCGCCGGCAAGTCGATCGGCTCGCCGCCCTCCGTCTTCGATTTCGTGAATAGGGTTGGCGCGAAAGGCGGTGTCGTCCAGTCCCCGGCGCTGACCGGTTGGCCGTCATAATGGACGTAAATCGCGATTGTCCGCGTCGCGCCCTCGCTCCGTCGTTCGCCGACGACGAGCGGCGGCGCGCCGGCGATTTCAAGGAGCTCCATGTCAAAGCCGCGCTTGGTGAAGAGAGCGGAAATATGCTCAGCGTTTCGCCGAAGATTTTGCGGGTCCGCCGCGACATTGGGGATCGCAAGCAATTCGGCGAAGTCGCGAATAATCGCCGGCCCATGCTCGGCGCGCCAAGCTCTGGCGGCGGCGACGGCGGCTTCTGGTTCAGCGGCCGATGCTGTCGCCAGCATGCAGCAGGCGAGTGCAAGCAATCTCATTGGAGTCTTCCTGGCGGCGAATGTCCGCGCCATTGATAAACCGGCGATCGATTCCCGGCAAAAGGCGAGCGGCGCGGGCGCCGCCGCCGGGTGCGGTTGCATTCCGCGCCGCCTTGATCATAGTCCGACCCTTTCCCGGGGGCCGTTGGCGCAGGCGGGGCGAAGGGGCTTTTGCCGCATGGATTTGCCAATTGATCTGGGCGCGATCGGGCCGCGCGGCCAAAGCGCGATCGGCCTCGTCGCCTTCACGGCGATCGCGTGGCTCTTTTCGTCGAACAAGCTGCGCTTTCCGTTTTTTACATTCATCTGGACGATCGCGGCGCAGATTGCCATCGCGGCGCTGCTGCTCTATTTCCCTCCGGCGCGCGACGCGCTCGCGAGCCTGCAGGTTGCGGTCGACGCGTTGCAGGCGGCGACAAAGGTCGGCACGTCGTTCGTGTTTGGGCATCTTGGCGGCGCGGATGCGCCGTTCGCGGTGACCAACGGCCCGGCGATGTTCAACTTCGCCTTTCAAGCCCTGCCGTTTGTCATCTTTTTCTCGGGGCTTTCCGCGCTGCTGTGGCATTGGCGCATTTTGAAGGTGCTTGTTGGCGCGTTCGCCTTCCTGCTGGAAAAAGGCCTTCGCGTCGGCGGCGCGGTCGCGCTCGGCGCTTCGGCGAACGTCTTTCTCGGCGTCACGGAAGCGCCGCTTCTGATCAGGCCGTTCCTGTCGAAGCTGACGCGCGCCGAACTTTTCACCGTCATCACGGCGGGCCTTGCGACGGTCGCCGGATCGGTGATGGCGGTATATGTCTTCTATCTGAAGAAGCTCCAGGGCGACATTCTCGGACACATCATCATCGCCTCCATCATTTCTGTTCCCGCCGCGATCTTGATGGCGCAGGTGATGGTGCCGGAAGAAAAAGGCGTGACGCCGACGCCGGCGAGCGCCGCGCAAGGGTTCAAATATGCAAGCTCCATGGACGCATTCGTGCGCGGCGTGACGGACGGGCTCGGCCTTTATCTCAACATCATCGCGTCGCTGATCGCGTTTACCGCCGCTGCAGCGCTGGTGAACATCATTCTTTCCGCAGCGCCGGACGTCATGGGAGCGCCACTCACCCTGGAGCGGCTCCTTGGCTGGATGTTCGCGCCGTTCATGTGGCTTGCGGGCGTGCCGTGGTCCGACGCGACGGCGGCCGGAGAATTCATGGGAATCAAGACGGCGATCAACGAGCTCGTCGCTTATGTCCGGCTGTCCGAGGTCGAGCCCGGCACGTTTGATCAGCGCACGATCCTCATTCTCGTCTATTCGCTCTGCGGCTTTGCCAACTTCTCCTCCCTCGGCATCGTGATCGGCGGCCTGACGGCGCTCGCGCCCGACCGCCGGCAGGACGTCATCGAGCTTGCGCCGCGCGCACTTATCTCGGGAACGCTCGCAACCTTGATGACGGGCGCGGTGATTGGTTTGATCTGGGTGGGTTGAGCGGATCGGCGCGCGCGGCCCTCGTTTCAACGAAAGCGCCTGTGTCGCGCGCGCGAGCGGAGGCATTGTACAGTTTGGGCAAGGGGGGGCGCATGACGTCAAGAGCAAGGCTTGAGGAGTTTCGCCCGCCGGCGAAGCTGAAGCTCGCAGCGATGTGGACGTCGCTGATGTTCCTTTACGTCTATGGCGACTATTTCAACATGTATTCGCCGGGCAAACTCGAAAAAATGGCCGCTGGCGACGTAGGTCCCGTCAATGCGGCCGATGAGGTCGGAATGCTGGCGATCTCGATGATGATGGTGATCCCGGCGCTGATGATCGCGTTGTCGATCCTCTTGCCGGCGGCGCTGTCGAAATGGCTGAACGTCCTTTTCGGTCTTGTCTATGCGGCGATCCTTGCGCTGACCTTGCCTGGCGCGCCGCTGTTTTATCTCGTCTATGGCGCGATCGAGATACCGCTCTCCCTTCTCATCGTCCTGACGGCGCTCGCCTGGTCGAAGACGAAGGATGGTACGCTGTGACAATCCGGATGCAAGGCCGTGTCGCCGGCCTCATTTATCTCGGCGTCGTCCTCACCGGCATTTTTACGCTGGCCTACGCATCATCGCGGCTCTTTGCGAGCGACGATCCGGCTGCGACCGCTGCGACGCTTGGCGCGATGCAGGGCCTCCTCAAGGCGAGCAATTACGCGATGCTCGCCATGTGCGCGTTCTTTCTCGCCCTGCCATTTGCGCTGGCGCGATTCCTTTCCCCGTACGGGCGGAACGCGGCGCGGCTGATGATCGCCTTCGTCGCGGCGAGCTTGCCGTTTTCCCTGTTCGCGATCGCGCAGCATTTCGCACTCGCCTCGGCCGGCGCCGCGCTGGCGCCGAACGATGTCGCCGCGCGCGTTGCGGCTTATGAGCAATGGATGGACGTCGCGTCGATATTCTGGGGGCTGTGGCTCGCGCCGCTCGGCTGGCTGATTCTCAAGTCGCGGGCCGTTCCCCGCCTTCTCGGCGTACTGCTCATCCTTGGCTGCGGCGGCTATCTCGCGGCCTATTTCGGGCCGCTCTTGTATGACGGCTATCGCGACCTGCCGTTCCGCAGCCTGATTTCGATGCCCGGATCTGTCGGCGAGATCGGAACCTGCCTTTGGCTCCTCATTATGGGTGCGCGCGCGGAGGTACGACGGACATGACCAGAAGCTGGAAAAAGGGCGGCTGCCATTGCGGCGCCGTCGCATGGGAGGCGGAGACCGACGACGTCGTCGTCATCGACGCCTGCAATTGTTCGATCTGTTCGATGACGGGTTTCCTGCACCTCATCGTGCCGGCCTCACGGTTTCGGCTCTTGAAGGGCGAAGATGCGCTCTCGACCTACATTTTCAACACTGGCGTTGCGAAGCACCTTTTCTGCAAACAGTGCGGGATCAAATCGTTCTACGTGCCGCGCTCGAACCCGGACGGATATTCGCTCAACTTGAACTGCATGGACCGCGCGAAGTTTCGCTCGATCGAGATTTCGGGAATTCGACGGACGGAACTGGGAGAAAAACGCGGACACCCTCGCGCATTTGTCGAGAGATGATGGCTGAAGATTTCGGCGCTCTGCTCGCGTCGATCCGCGCTTGCCGCATCTGCGTCGATCAGCCCGCCGGCGCGCCTTTGCCGCATGAGCCGCGCCCGGTGCTGCAAGTCTCGCCGACAGCGCGCCTCGCCATATTCAGTCAGGCTCCCGGTGCGCGCGTGCACAAAAGCGGACGCCCGTTCACCGACGCGTCAGGCGACCGGCTTCGCGACTGGCTCGGCATCGGCCCGGACATATTCTACGATACGGCGAAAGTCGCGATCGTGCCGATGGGATTCTGCTTTCCCGGCTATGACGCGAAGGGCGGGGACAAGCCGCCGCGCCGGGAATGCGCGCCGCAATGGCGTCCGCGCGTCCTCGGCGGCCTGCCAAACATCAGGACCGCGATCTTGGTCGGGGCCTATGCGCAGCGCTGGCACCTTGGCGAACGGGCCGCGTCGCTGACGCAAACGGTCGAACGCTGGCGTGATGTCGCGCCGGCCTATTTCCCGACGCCGCATCCCTCCTGGCGCAACAACGCCTGGCTTCGGAATAATCCATGGTTCGAAGCCGACCTGCTGCCCGCCCTGCGCCAGGCCGTCGGGGCGGCGCTCGAAGGTTAACGGGTTATTGACAGGCACGTCGTAGGCAGGCTTCTCGCATATTGCCCAAGATCGCCAGCCCCATGAGCCGCCCCGCCTTCGCCGCCGACGCAAGCCGATTGACGCTGATCGCGCTCGTTCTTCTGACCGGGCTTGCGGCGGCGCTTCGCTTTCACGGGCTCAACAGCGAACTCTGGTACGATGAGATCAAGACCGTGCTCGAGTTGGTCCGCCCGCCGCTGTCGCAGACGCTGACCGACTTCCCGAGCAATAACGACCACCCGTTCTTCTCGCTGCTCTCTCATGTGTCGATTTCCGCGCTTGGCGAAGCGCCGTGGACGGTGCGCCTTCCGGCTGTTCTCTTCGCCATTGCGACGATCCCGATGCTTTACGTCTTCGGGCGCGACGCCGTCGGCCGTCTTGAAGGACTGCTCGCCGCGGGGCTGCTCGCCGTTTCCTATCATCATGTCTGGTACGCGCAGAACGCGCGCGGCTACACGATGATGTTGTTCTTCACGCTGCTGCTTGGCTGGCTCCTGCTGAAAGCGATGAAGACGCCGAGCCTGAAAACCTATTCCCTTTACGCAGTTATCGCAGCGCTAGCCTGCTACACGCATCTGACGATGGTTTATGTCGTCGTCGCGCAAGCGATGGTCGTCGGCCTCAATCTTCTCCTCGGCATGAAGGGCAAGATCGACATCAAGTCGTTCGTGACGCCGGCTCTCGGCTTCATCCTCTCCGCCGTGTTGACGGTGGCGCTCTATCTTCCGGTCTTTGCCGATGTGCAGCAGTTCTTCGTCGAGGAACGCGTCGAGGCGGCAAAACAGGTGGCGACCGCCGGATGGGCGATGCTTGCGATGCTCGAAGGCGTCAACGCCGGCTTCGCTGGCGTCTCGGGGACGGCGATCGTCCTCGTCATTCTCGCGATCGGCGCCGTCAGCTATCTCCGGCGGTCGCCGCTTCTCCTGGTGCTGTTCATCCTGCCGGCGCCGCTCCTTGTCGCGGCGGCGGTCTTTCTCGACCGGCCGATGTTTCCCCGCTTCTTCTTTGTGCTCGCCGGTTTCGCGCTGCTCGTCCTTGTGCGCGGCGCGCTGCTCGCGGGAGAAGGCGCGGAGCGGCTCTTGCCTGCGCGCCTCGCCCCGCCGCGAAACTTCATCGGCGTCGCACTGATTGCAGCCTTCGGCGTTCTTTCGCTCGCCTCTTTGCCGGCGAATTACGCGACGCCGAAGCAGGATTTCGCCGGCGCGATTGATTTTCTGGAGGATCAAGCGGCGCCGGGCGATCCCGTCTTCGCCTTCGGCAAGAGCGCGCATGTTCCGCTCTCGGATTATTACGGGAAGGATTACGGCGAGATCGAGACCGAGGCCGAGTTCTCCGCCATCGGCGGCTCTTTCTGGTTGGTGCTCACTTTTCCGCAATATGTCGAGCTTCGTCTGCCGGATCTCTGGCGGGCGATCGGCGACCGCTGTTCGTTGCAGGCGAATTTCCCTGGAACCGTATCCGGCGGCGAGATTGTCGTGGTGCGGTGCGAGGCTGAATGACCGCAACGATCGAACCTGAAAAGGCGCGACGGCTCATCGGCGCGACGCTGCTCACGCTCGGCGCCGGCGTCCTCGCGCTCTCATTGCTCCTTATCATGCAAAAGCTTGGCGCGCTCGCGATCTGGGACCTCGCGGCGCACGAAGATGGCGTCAGGACCTTTGGCGACACGGTGCTCTATTTCGAGCATGCGGTGAGGGAGCTGCCGCTCGACATCATCCTCGGCGTCGCGACCGGCGGCGCGCTCGCTTTCGCCTTGCCGCTTCAGCCTCAGAAGAAGGCGCCGCGTGGTCTGGCGCTGGCGCTCCTCGCCGTCATCGGCGTCATGGTCGCGGGCGCGGTCAGCGATGTCGGCTTCAAGGCGGTTTTCGACAATCTTCTCCAAAACCACACGCGGCCCGGCGCGCCGCTCGAATGGGGCGCGCACTGGCGTTATCACCTGCTCGCGAGCCTCTCGCTGATTCTGCTGACGTTCGGGGGAGGGGGATTGCTGCGCTGGCTTGCCGGAGCGGGCGGTGCAACGGAAGCCGCCCGCGGCGAAAAGATCGTCGCAATCTGCCTTGCCGTCTTCGCGCTTGGAACGCTCGTCTTCGCGCATTCGCTCCAGGGGATGATGGAGCCCTTCGTAGATCCGATCTTCATCGGCCACGAAGCACGCGAGCTTTTCACCCACGTTCTGGCGACGTTGCCGATCGCCTGGGGCGCCGGGATCCTGACGGCGCGCGAGGTGCTCCCATCGGCGCCGGTGGCAGAACGGCTCCAAGGCAAGGCGCGCTGGATCGGCGCCATCGCCGGCGGCGTCGTCACCGGCCTCTATCTTTGCGGTCTTGCGGTGACGCTCGATTCGGCTTCTTCCGGTCAGGCTGACGACATCGTCATGCTGATCGCGCCGCATTTTTACGAGCATGCTCAGACCTATGTCGTCGTAACGCTGGTTGCGCTGATCGTGCACCGCCTCGCCGCTCCGCGGGCAAGGTAGGGTCCCCGAGGGCCTTCTTGTATGCCGGAGTTGGCGATAGAGTGCGCGCCACGCCGATCAGAGTTCTCATGCTAAAGTCGCCATCTTCGGCTGCGATCGCCCTGGGGCCGGCGATTCTGATTCGCCGGGCGGGGCTTGCTGATCTCGAAACCATACACGCGATTGAAATGGCGGCGTTCGACCGCGACCGCTTCCCCCGGCGCAATCTTCGGCGGCTCCTCGCCAGCGGTTCGGCGATCTGCCTCCTCGCGGCGCAAGACGTCGCGCCCGCCGGGTACGCTCTCCTGCTTTTTCGTAATGGAACGGGCGCGGCGCGGCTTTATTCGGTCGCGGTCGACCCTAGATTTCGAGGCCGCGGCGTCGGTGATTCGTTGATTGCAGCGGCGGGAATCGCGGCGCGAGATCGCGGCGCGGACCGGCTGCGGCTTGAGCTGAGACCTTCCAACGCGGGGGCGATGCGATTATATCAGCGCGCTGGATTTACCTTTCTTGAGCGCAAACCCGGCTATTACCACGACGGCGAAGACGCGGTCCGCATGGAGCTGCTGCTCGGCCGCGACGTTCAACGGGCGAAAGGGCCGCCCCTTCATGAGTAAGAATTTGTGAGTGATTGGCTCATTCTCGTCGAATACACGAGCGACCTCGCGCAGCATGAAACGCCGCACAAGGTGATGCGCATCAGGGACTATTTGACGACGCCAAACCTTTTCACCGGCCGCCGTCCGAACATTATCAACCTTGCGCGCAGCTACGCCTATCAGAGCGAAGGCTATTACGCGTCGCTCCTCGCCGAAGCGCGCCGTCACCGCGTCGCGCCGACCGTGCAGGCGATGGTCGAGCTGCGCCAGAAATCTCTCTATCAGCACGCCGTGCCGGAACTGGACGCCGCAATCCAGCGCGATGTCGAAGCGGGCGCGGCGCCGGTCGAGAAAATGCTCGTCGCGTTCACGACAACGCAGCCGCGCGGATTTGAGCGTTTTGCAAAGCTTCTGTTCGACTGGTTTCGCGCGCCTTTGATCGAGGTTGAAATCTCCGGCGGCGTGAAGCCGAAAATCCAGTCCTTGAAGATCGTCTCGCCGCACAAGCTCAAGGGCGAGGAGCGTCGCTTCTTTCTCGCCGCGCTCGACCAGCATACGGGCCGCCGCTGGACCGCGCCGAAGACGAAGACCGCCGCTAAATGGTCGCTCGCGGTCTTGCTCGATCCGAAGGAAGAAGAGCCGCCGTCGTCTCCATCGTCGATCAAACGGCTCGCCGCCGTGGCCGACAAGATGGGCGTCGAGGTTGAGCCGCTTTACCCGAACGAGCTGGCGTCGCTCGCGGAATTTGACGCGCTCTTCATCCGGGCGACGACAGCGATCGACAATTTCACCTATCGCTTCGCGCGGCGCGCGGAGCAGGAGGGGATGCCGGTCATCGACGACACGGAATTCAATGATCCGCTGCACGAACAAGGTCTACCTGAAAGAACTCCTCGACAATGCGCGCATCCCGGCGCCGCGCACGGAGATCCTCGACGAGAAGACGAATTACGCCGAGGTGATGGCGCGATTGGGATCGCCGGTCGTGTTGAAAGCGCCGGACGGGTCGTTCTCGCGGTCGGTTCACAAGGTCTCGACGCTTGAGGAGTTTCAAGCGACGGCGAAGAAACTCTACGAGGACACCGCGCTCATCCTCGCGCAGGAATACATGCCGACGCAGTTCGACTGGCGAGTCGGGGTCCTCGGCGGCGAGCCGCTCTTCGCCTGCCAGTACAAGATGGCGCGCGGCCATTGGCAGATCGCCAAGCAACAGAAGGACGGCGGGCTTTCTTTCGGCGGCGTCAACACCATTCCGGTCGAGCAGGCGCCGAAGGAAGTGATCGACGCTTCCGTCCGCGCCGCGCGCCTCATCGGCGACGGGCTCTATGGCATCGATCTGAAACAGAACGAACGCGGTGTCTTCGTCATCGAGATCAACGACAACCCGAATCTCGAAACCGAAGACGAGGGCGAGGTTTTGAAGGACGAGCTCTGGCGGCGCATCATCAACTGGTTCGCCGAGCGCCTCGAAAAGCGCATGGGCGTCATGCCGACGGCGCAGGCTGCGGCGGCTTCGGCGCCGGCGCTTTTGCGGGCCGCCGCGAAGTAGACATCCAGCAGCGCCGCCGGGCTCGCGTGCGAGGCGAAAACGTGGCTGAAAATACAAGCAAACAGCGGCTTGAATGCGTCCTTTGGCGTCCCATTTCGAGAATGGTCGCGGGCGTTACCGTCGAGGCGGGGATGCGTGCGGCGGCTCTTTGACAAGTCAGGTTTCGCGGCGGTCCGGTTCGATCAACTGGCCGGCGCGGGCGAAGCGGACAGAATGGCAAATCCGTTTCGCCAAGCATGAACGCCAGCGCATCATGCGCGCAATTGGCGATAGCCGATCTGTGTCCGGCGATCGGCCATGGTCAACCGCTTTACGCATCTTACGGATAAATCCGCTGGAACCCGCAGGAAACAAGGGTTCGTGCGCAAGCACGGCCGCCGGATAATCCGTATCATGCGGAAGAAAGGCGTTTATTCCAGCGGCACGCGCCTAGGCCTTGTCGTCGATGACGATCGGCCCCGATGCGCCGCGCGCCGCGCCGTAGCGCGGTTCGGCGGTCTTGCCCGCTTCCTCGGCGATGGCGCGAACGACGCTTTCGCTCGCCGCGCGCGCGCCGTCGAGCAGGGCGCGCTGGAGTTGCGCGCGTTCCTCGAAGGTCCTGGTGATTTCTTTCAGTCTGGCGATGAGGCCGTCGCCCGCGCCGCTGACACTTGAGCGGTCGGCCGCGACATGCCGGATCGATTGTGCGTAAGCAGCGGCGAGCCGCGCCTTGTCCGGCTGCAAGGCGGAGATCTCCTTCGGGCGACGCGAACTCAGGAGTTCGTTCTCACGCGTGATGATCGCCGTCAGTTCCTCGGTGAGCGCGATAAGCGTCTTCACGCGCGTCGCCGGGTCAATCGTCGCTGTCGTCATTGAGGGCTCCTTGCAAGCGCGCCTCTGTCGGCCACGCCCTGGATGTCGATGAGGGAGGATTTGACGTGGTCGGCGATGCCGAAGCCGCCGCGCTCGGCCATCGACTTTGCATAGAGTCCTGTAGCAGGCTCTTGAAGAACTCCTCGCTCTTGCCGCCGCCGGCGATCGCCGGCGTGTCGATTGAGGAGAAGAGCGGCGCCAGCATCTGCGCGATGAAGACCGCCTCAAATTCTTTCGCGGCGGCGTCAACCCGGCGCGCCTGGGGCGCAAGCGCAGTGGCGGCGATGGGGGATGCGGCATCGATCATCACAGCACCTCGATGTCGGCCTGGAGGGCGCCAGCGGCCTTGATCGCCTGCAGGATCGCGATGAGATCGCGAGGGCTGACGCCGAGCGCGTTGAGGCCGTCGACGAGGTCGCGAAGGCGCACGCTCTCCTCGATAATCTTCAAATCGGCTGGTTCATCGTCGGCGCCGACGCTCGTGCGCGGCACGACGACCGTCTCGCCGTTGCGTGAAAAGGGCGAGGGCTGGCTGACCTGCGGCGTTTCGCCGACAGAAATCGTCAGGTTTCCCTGCGCGATGGCGACGGTCGAGACGCGGACGTCATCGCCGATGACGACGACGCCAGCGGTCTCGTCGATGACGACTTTCGCGCGCGTGTCGGCGTCGACGGAAATACCCTCGATGCGGCCTAAAAGCGCGACCATGTCGCCGCTGAAATTCTGCGGCCGGTCAAGTTTTACAGTGCCGGGGTCCGTGACGGAAGCGGCGCCTGATCCGAGCGATGCGTTGATCGCGGCGCTGATGCGGCCTGCGGTCGTAAAATCAGGATTTCTGAGCGCGAGGCGAACCAACTCTTGTCTGCCTATGTCATAGGCAATTTCGCGTTCGACGACGGCGCCGTTGGCGATACGGCCGTTGGTCGGCACGCCGCGCGTCATCGAAGCGGCCTGGCCGCGCGCGGCGTAGCCGGCGACGGCGAGCGATCCTTGCGCGACCGCGTAGACCTCGCCGTCGGCGCCGTAAAGCGGCGTCACCAGAAGGACGCCTCCTCTGAGGCTTTCCGCGTCGCCAAGCGCGCTCACGGAGACGTCGATGCGGGCTCCCTGCGTTGCGAAGGGTGGAAGGTTTGCGGTCACCATGACGGCTGCGATATTCTCTGTGTCGAGCGCCTCTGAGCGGATGTTGACGCCCATTCGCTCGAGCATCGAGACAAGGCTTTCACGTGTGAACGGGGTGTTGCGGATGCGGTCGCCCGTGCCGTCGAGGCCGACGACGAGACCGTAGCCGATCAGCATGTTCTCGCGAACGCCTTCGACATCAGCGAGGTCCTTGATGCGCGTCGCCGAGCGCGCCGGCCCGATCGACGCCGTAAGGGTCAGCGACAGGAAGAACGCGAACAGGAAAATCTTCATCGGGCTTTTCACGAAAATCGGCTTTCAGAGCGCGGAACGATCGCCCCGCCACCAAGAGCGAGACCTGTGCCAGCCAGAAGAAAATTGACGCGACAGCTGAAAGCGCCGCAATTCCAAGCGATTGCGCGCAATTAAGGGAATGTTCAGCGGTCGGCGTCGCGACGGCTCCGGAACTTCCTGCCGGGAAATTCTTGCCGGTTTAACCGAAGGTTTATGAGGTTTTAGGTTTTGCGGACTAGGAGAAACAAGACAGTGGCGCTGAAATTCGTTCAGCGAGCGCGTCGAGCGGTTTAATTGGTCTACAGATGATCAAAGTCACTGGCGCAGGCGGTGCGGGCGGCGCGCGGGGAACCCGCGGCGTTTCATCGTCACGTCCATCTGCTGGCGCTTTCAAACTTGATGACGCGTCGGAGGCGTCTTCGTCGATGGGCGCCGCAGCCCCAGGCGAGACAGCGGCCCCGTCGGCGCTCGGCGCGCTCATTGCGCTGCAGAGCGAAGGCCGCAATCCGGCTAAGAACCGCGCCATGGCCGAACGGGCCTTGATGCTGCTCGAACGGCTCCGCGACGGCCTCGTCAACGGACGAATCGCCGTCGCCGATCTCACTGCGCTGGCCGATGCTGCAGGTGCGAAGTTGAACGATCCGGACGAAAAGCTCGCCGCCCTCTATGGGGAAATCGCGCTCCGCGCCCGCGTCGAACTCGCGAAATTGGGCCGTTCATAAGGCCCCAAGCGTGTTTTCTCGCGATATGTTTTTCGATCGCCGCATCGCTTCTGTCGGCGCGTTTTTTGCCGCTTGAGGCCTCACAACGGCGCGCCTATACAGGCCGCGCCCGAACGGGAGGGGCGAGGAAATCTGGGATGGGAAAACGCGAGTTGAGCACCGTAAGCGGGAAGAAAAAGAAGTCGGCGGCGACCGACCTCAAGGACTATCGGCCGACCGAGACTGAACCCTTCATGAACGAGCGCCAAAAGGAATATTTCAAACGCAAACTGGTCGAGTGGAAGAGCGATATTCTCAAAGAGAGCAAATACACGCTTGAACAATTGCAGGAGGAAAGCCTCCATCTTCCGGATATCGCGGATCGCGCATCCAGCGAGACCGACAAGGCGATCGAACTTCGAACGCGCGACCGTCAGCGAAAGCTGATCGCGAAAATCGACTCCGCCCTTCGCCGGCTCGAGACCGGCGACTATGGCTACTGCGAAGAAACCGGCGAACCGATCGGCATCCGCCGCCTTGAAGCGCGCCCGATCGCGACGCTCTCCCTCGAAGCTCAGGAGCGCCACGAGAGGGCCGAAAAGGTTCACCGGGACGATTGACGCCTAGAACGCAAACTCCAGCACCGCATGGGCGACCAGTTCGCCAGAAGTTGCGAACGTCACCGTGCAGTCGATATAGGCGCTCGCTTTACCGAAGCGCTTCACCTCGGCCGCGATGATGAAATCGTCGCCCTTCGCCGGCCGCAGGAAATGCGTGTGCTGGTAGGTCGTGCCTTTTGTGCTGCGATCAGTCGTCGACACCGCCATCGCCGCCGCGGTGTCGATCGCCGCCATCAGCGCCTGCCCGCAAACGGCGCCGGCGCTGAATTTCAGGCGGTCATTCTGGGGCAGTCGCATCGAGCAGAAACCCTCGCGCACCACGATATCCGTAAGTCCCATTTCCTTGATCCAGGGCGCAAAAACGAAGTCGAATGCGGCGCTGGCGTTTTCCTGGTGATCGGGAACAGACCGTCTGGCGACGTCGACATGGGGAAGCTCGTTTCTGACTTGGCGAGCCCGTCTAGCGGCAGGCGCGTCGCCCGTCGATGCTCGGGAAAATTGTTGCATTAGATATAAAGATATCCTTATATGAATGAGCTGCCTTCAGGGGCCCGCCATGGCCAAATTCGCCAAAGACCCGTTTCCAGGCCGCGCCGAGCGCATCGCCGCGCTGAAAAATGCGCTGAAAGAACGAATTATTGTCCTCGACGGCGCGGCGGGCACCTTCATCCAGTCCTATGGCCTCGACGAGGCGGGCTATCGCGGCGGGCGGTTCAAGGCCTGGAAGTCCGAGTTGCGCGGCAATAACGATCTTCTCATTCTGTCTCGTCCTGAGATCGTCGGCGAAATGCACCGCGCCTATCTCGCGGCCGGCGCCGACATGATCGAGACGAACACCTTTTCATCGACGACGATCGCGCAGGCCGACTACGGCATGGAGGCGCTTGCGTTCGAGATGAACGTCGAGGGCGCGCGGCTCGCCAGAATTGAGGCCGACGCGGTCGCTGAACCGAGCCATCCGAAATGGGTCGCCGGCGCCATCGGCCCAACGAACCGCACCTGCTCGATCTCGCCGAACGTCAACGATCCGGCGCGCGCAATGTCGATTTCGACGCGCTTGTCGCCTGCATACGGCGAGGCGGCGCGGGGGCTCGTCGAAGGCGGGGCGGATACGATCCTGATCGAGACGATTTTCGACACGCTGAACGCCAAGGCGGCGATTTACGCCGTGCAAGGATTGTTTGACGAACTTGGGATTTGAGGTCCCGATCATGCTGTCGGTAACGATCACCGATCAGTCCGGGCGCACTTTGTCAGGGCAAACGCCGGAAGCGTTCTGGAACTCCGTTCGCCACGCAAAGCCCCTGTCAGTCGGCGTCAACTGTGCGCTCGGGCCGGACCTGATGCGCCCCTATGTCGCCGAACTCGCTCGCGTCGCCGACTGTAATGTGTCCGCCTATCCGAACGCCGGGCTGCCGAACGCCTTTGGCGGCTATGACGAGACGCCGTCGTCAATGGCGAAGCACCTGTCGGAATGGGCGAGGTCGGGCCTTCTCAACGTCGTCGGCGGATGCTGCGGGACGACGCCAGATCACATCGCCGCTTTCGCACGGGCCGTGAAGGGCGTCGCGCCGCGCGTCGTGCAGGCGGTTCCGCGCGCCATGCGTCTTTCGGGTCTAGAGGCTTTCACCCTGGCCCAGTGACTTCGCCCGCACGGGGAATGCTGCTAGACGGGCGCGATGCCTGATATCGCACCCCAAATCTCGTGGCTCCGCCGCCTCGTCGCGCATGACACGACGTCGTCGAAGTCGAACCTCGCCTTGATCGACGATGTCGAGGCTTTCCTTAAGGACCACGGCGCCGAGACCCATCGCGTCTGGAACGCCGAGCGCACCAAGGCCAATCTCTACGCGATCGTCGGGCCCAATATCGAAGGCGGCGTCATCCTCTCCGGCCACACCGACGTCGTGCCGGTCGAGGGGCAGGACTGGTCGAGCGATCCTTTCGTGCTGACGGAGAAAGACGGAAGGCTTTACGGGCGCGGCGACAAGCGACATGAAGGCGTTTTCCGCGATCGCCTTGTCGCTCCTGCCGGAGATGACGAGGGCGGGGCTGAAGCGGCCGATCATCTTCGCGCTCTCTTATGACGAGGAAATCGGACTTCTCGGCGCGCCGCACATGATCGCCGAGATCAGGGACAAACTGCCGGCGCCGTCCGCGGTGATCGTCGGCGAACCAACCATGATGAAGGTGATTGACGGCCACAAGGGCATTGCGTCGTTCCGTACGACGGTCACCGGTTTCACCACACATTCAAGTCAGACCGATCGCGGCGTCTCGGCCGTCGAAGCCGCCGCCAGACTGATCGCGAAAATTTCGTCGATGCGCGAAGCGAACGAGCGCGCTGCGGATCCCGCAAGTCCGTTTTCTCCGCCCTATACGACAATGACGGTGAACGTCGTCCGCGGCGGCACGCAGGTGAATATCATGGCCGGCGAGTGTTTCTTCGATTGGGATTGCCGCGCTATTCCGGGCGACAGCGCTTCGAAGATCCTCGATGAGTTCAATCGCTACGCCGCCGACGTGGAGCGGGACATGCAGAGACGAGCGCCGACCTGCCGCATCGTCACGACGGCCCGATCGAACGCGCCGCCTCTGACGCCTGCTGCAGACAATCCGGCGGCGGATCTCGCCAAGGCGATCACCGGGCACAACTCGACCGATGTCGTCTCCTACTGCGCGGAGGCGGGACAGTTTCAGAAGGCTGGATTCTCGACTGTCATCTGCGGGCCAGGATCGATTGACCAGGCGCACCAACCCAATGAATATATCTCAGTCGATCAGCTCGCTGAGGGTACGGCGTTCATCCGCAAGCTGATTGCGCGTCTCGCCGTTTAACCCTCAGGAGATTGTCATGACATCGCTTCAAGCCGCCGCCCTCTGGATCGGCGTCAACGCGCTGTTCCTCATTTTCATCAGTGCGCGCGTCGGCATGACGCGCGTTAAAACAAAAACAAATCTTGGCGATGGCGGCAACGACGATATGGTCAAGGCGATCCGCACGCAGGGAAACTACATCGAATACGCGCCGGCGGCGTTGCTGGGGCTTTTCGCGCTTTCGCAGCTTGGTCTCGGCGCCGTCTACATTCATGCGCTCGGCGCCTTCTTTTTCATCGCGCGCGTTTCGCACCTCCTCGGCCTTGGCATGGGGATATGGCCGACGGGCCGGTTCGTCGGCACCCTCGGCACTATGCTGACCTTGCTCGCGACGGCGCTGTTGCTTATCTGGAAAGCTTTCTCCTGAAGGCGCAAGCGCGCGTTAACGATGCTTGCGAAAGCGTTTCGCCGACGACCCTTTACGGCGAATTTACCCTGACCTGAGACCATTCCTTGGATTGCGTTCAAGGAAGTCGAGGGGCGTCGGTGAAGCGTATCACTCATTGTCGTGCGTGCGGATCGGCCGCGTTGTCGCCAGCGTTCTCGCTAGAGGGAACAAGCGTGGAAGTCGCCCGCAAGGGCCTGCTCGGTCGCGCGAAATCCGAAGGCGTCGAATTCGTTCTTTGCGATCCTTCCATCGACGTTCACGCCTGCGGCTTGCTGCAGAACGCGTTTGTGAGCGCCGCGCCCGCGCGGCGAACGGCGCCGTCTTCGACGTACAGAACGATCCGTTCAAGCCTTCGATCGCTGGCGACGGAAGGGCTTGAACTCATTTCGGGCCGCGACTGCGCGGCGCTCGATATCGGCTGCTCCGACGGCACCCTCCTGTCGTTCTACCCTCGCTGGGTCGATCGCTACGGCGTCGATCCGTCCGACGACATCGACCAGATCGGCGAGTGGGCGTGGTCGGCGAAAGCGTCATTTCCATCGGCGGATGTCGACCGCGCCTTTTCGGCCAAAAAATTCGACCTCATCACCGCGGCTTCGGTTCTCGAAGAGATCAACGAACCGCGCGCTTTCTTCGCGCGCATCAAGTCGCTGTTGACGGATGACGGGGTTCTTGCCCTTGAAACGCTTTACTCGGCGATATCGCTGACCCGCACGGCCACGCGTTCCTTCATCGGCGGCGTCGCGGCCGTCTATTCGATCAGCGTGCTCGAACGCATCCTGCGCGATTGCGATCTCAAGATTTTCCGCGGATCGCTGACGGAAAAGGAGGGCGGTTCGATCCGCCTGTTCGTCACGCACGCCTCCGCATCCGATTACGACTTCGACCCATGGTTCGAGCGCCTTGCGCAATTGTGGGACGAAGAGAATGCGCTGTCGCTGCGCGCGCGTGCGCCGTATCAGGCGTTCGAGCGCCGCGCGGCAGACGCGCATCGCGCGTTTGAAGATCTGACCGCAGCCGCGGCCCACAAGGGTGAGACGGCGCATGTTTTTGGCGCCGACGCCGAGGCGGCGATGCTGTATTCGTGGGCCGGCAAAGGACGGCGAGCGATCGAAGCGGCGATCGGCATCGGCGAGATTGAGCCGGGTGCGCGCCTCGTCCCCAGCGGCCCTTCAATTATTTCGGAGAATAAATCGCGCGCGATTGCGCCTGATTACATCATCGCTCCTGCGGCGCTGAAGCGCGAAATCCTTGAACGCTGGCGCGATCCGATCCTGCGCGGCGCCAAGCTGATCTTCGCGACGCCGCATCCCCATATCGTTCATGCGGGCAATTACGCTGCTGAATTCGGCAAATCGCTGGCGGGTGCCGATGGCGCAGGCGGCGCCGAGAGCCTGCGTTCGATCCTCAGCGCGGCGGGCGGTCTCCGTCTTGTTGCCGACAAGGGCCGAAAGACAGCCTAGCTTTTTCCCGTCGAGAGAAAGCGCCGCGCCGTTCGTTCGAGCACGACCGCCGTCAGCGCGTCCGACCAGACGGCGCCGGTGTCGACATCGATGCGCCAGCCCACGTCGAGCGGCTTTTTAACCGGATGGTGACCGTGCACGACGACTTCGCGCGGGCGTTTGTCCGGCTCCGCGTTGTGAAATTCGCCGCGTATCCACAGGCAATCTTCAGGCGTCTGATCGGCGAGGGCGACGCCAGGTCTGAAGCCGGCGTGCACGAATGCGTAATCGCGGAAAACGCGCCACAGCTCGAGTGATTCCAGAAACTCCCGGTGCGCATCGGGGAGGTGCGCGGAGAGGTCCTCAGCGAGCGCTTCGGGGTGACGCGTCCAGATGTTCGAAACGCCGTAGCTCTCCAGCGTCTTGTCGCCGCCCCAATGAAGCCATTCCTCATTGAGATCGGGACGCTCGAGAAAATCGAGCATCGCCTGCTCGTGGTTGCCTTTGAGGAAGACCGTGTCCGGGGTCTCGGCCTTAAGCGCCACCAGCCGGTCGATGACGCCTTTTGAGTTCGGCCCGCGATCGACATAGTCGCCGAGGAAAACGAGCCGCGATTTCGCATCTGCGGCATCAGTCTTGATAAGCGTGAGGAGGCCGTCGAGCAGGCTGTCGCAGCCGTGGACGTCACCGATTGCGTAGATCCGCTCGCCGTCCGGCGCGGCGGCGACAGGTCCCTTACCCCCAAAAAGTTTACCTAACATCGGTTCATCCTGCGACGGTCTTTGCCATATAATAAGAATGGCGGGTCAGGGTAGGTAAATCTTGCCTGGTTCAGGGAAGCGGACATTGGTTAACAATCGTTACGCCGGAGCGCTTCGATGACGGTCCTTGTGACCGGCGGCGCCGGCTATGTCGGCGCCCACATGCTGCTTGCGCTAGATGAAGCAGGCGAGAAGGCGGTCGCGCTCGATGATCTGTCGACGGGCGCGCGCTGGCTGTGCCCAGATCCCAAACGCCTCATCATCGCCGATGTCGGCGACCGGGAAGTCGTCATCCGCCTGATCCGCGATTTCGGCGTTCGCGAGGTCGTTCACTTCGCGGGTTCGGCCCTCGTGCCAGAGTCGATGCAAAAGCCGCTGCATTATTACTGGAACAACACCGCAAAGACGATCGCGCTCCTTGAAGCGTGCGTCGCGTGCGATGTTGAGCGGTTCATTTTTTCTTCAACGGCGGCGGTCTACGGGACGCCCGACCATTCGCCGGTCAACGAGACGGCGGCGATCCGGTCGATTTCTCCGTATGGCGCGTCGATGGCGATGAGCGAGCGCGTGCTAGAGGATGCGGCGAAGGCACACCGATTTTCCTACACGATCCTCCGATATTTCAATGTCGCGGGCGCCGACCCCGCCGGTCGCGCCGGGCAAATCGGCAAGCCGACGCACCTTATCAAGGTTGCAGCGCAGATCGCGGTCGGCGCGCGCCGGGAGAAACTCCAGATTTACGGTGCCGATTATCCGACCCCCGACGGCACCGCCATTCGCGACTACGTTCATGTGTCCGATCTCGCCGACTCGCACCTCGCCGCGCTCGCGCGACTGAGAAAGGGGGGGGCGCCGGAGATTTTCAACGTCGGCTACGGGCGCGGATATTCCGTGTCCGAAGTGATCGACGCCTTCGAACGGGTGACCGGCAAGCCGGTGCCCCATGAAATCGCGGCGCGCCGTCCCGGCGACCCGGCCCAGCTGATCGCCGATACCGCCGCGATCCGCACCGAGCTCGACTGGCGGCCGCGTTATGATGAGATCGACTTCATCGTCCGCTCCGCGATCGACTGGGAACGGCGTCTCGCCGCGCATTCGCACGAGCCGGCAGCATGAATTTCAAAAGGGCCTGGCGAGGCGCGTTCGTGGTGCTCCTTCTCTTCGTCACCTGGCAGACGCTGACGCCTGACCCCGAGGAAACGGAATCGGGTCTCGCAATCGCGCGCATTCTCGCCGAGCTTTTATTTCATGACGCCGCTTACGCCGACAAGGTCGCGCATTTTCTCGCTTACGCGGCGCTGGGCTGGTCGGCCGGCCTTGGAGATCTTCGCGTCTCCGGACGGCGCCGGCTGACGGTGCTGCTGCTTGCGGTTTACGGGATGATGCTTGAGTTCCTGCAAGGGCTCGGCGGCGTTCGGGTCGCCGAGTTCGTCGATGCAATTGCAAACGCCAGCGGCGCACTCGCCGGATTCGCAGCTGCATATGCGATTGAAAGACTGCGGCTTCCCGCGAGGCTGGCATGAGCGCCGTCATACTAATTCCTGCCCGTCTTGCCTCGACGCGACTGGAGCGCAAACTTTTGCTTCCGCTCGGCGGCAAGAGCGTCCTACAGCGAACCTATGAGCAGGCGAGGAAGGCAAGACGCGCCACCCGGGTCGTCATTGCAACAGATGCGCCGGAGATTTTCGACCACGCACGCACTTTCGGCGCGGACGTCGTGATGACGCGCGCAGACCACCAATCGGGCACCGAGCGGATCGCTGAAGCCGCTACGTCAATCGAAGCCGAAATCTTCGTAAACATTCAGGGCGATGAGCCAGAAATCGATCCCGCTCATATCGATGAGCTGATTGAAACGCAGGAAACGGCGCGCCTTTTTGCCTCAACCCTTGCCTGTCCGTTTCCGCTCGAAATCGACCCAGAATATCCATCGGCAGTTAAAGCCATTGTCGGAAAAAAAATTGGCGAATCGGGCAGAATCTATGAAGCCCGTGATTTCAGGCGTAAGTTACTGCCCCTTCAAATTAAGGACGCATATTTTCTGCATATCGGTGCGTATGCGTTTAGCAGTAAGAGTCTGAAAAAATTTGCTGAAACGCCGCCGGGACAACGCGAACAGCAGGAAAAGCTAGAGCAGTTAAGAATACTTGAGCTGGGCGAGAAAATCGCTGTTCGAATTATCGACCGTTCAGAACGCGGAATTGACACGCTGGTGGATTACGAGGCGTCGGTGGCACGTATGAGCCGCTGACGCGCTTGCGGCGCCGGTGATCTCGTCAACGCGGCGCCGCTTCATAGGGGTAATGTTTGAACTGTCGTCGCGCGCTTCAGAAGCCGCATGATGCGCGCTTAGGCGAAGGCGACGAGCGTGTAGAGCGCGGGGAACAGCGCCACAACGATGAGGGCGGTCGCAGCGGTCAGTGAAAGCATCTTGGCCATTTTTCTCTCTCCATTTTCTTTTTATGCGCCGTCGCCGGCATGAGAGGGAAATAGGCAAGCCATGCGGAAATGGAATGATTAACGCCGCCGTTTCGCCGCAATGGCGACACGGTTCGTCGAATGGCATTTGAAGGGCCGCGTCCTGGCCCGCAGCGGCGTCATTCCGTCGCAGACGTTTCCGTGAAGCCCTTGATCAAAGGCCGATAAAGGGCTGCACGACGCGGCCGATCAGCGTCTTGAAGCGCAAGGGAGCGCTCGTCGCGATCAGGCAGATGCATGGCTCCGCCCCCGTCGCGAGCGGCGCGTGGAGAATTTCGCCGTCAAGATCGGCAAGATCGCCCGGCGCGAAATCGCCGACTTCATCGGTATAGGAACCGCGCAGGATAAGCGTCAGTTCTTCGTCGCCATGCGTGTGCTTCGGGATGCGGACTCCCGGCGCGATCTTCAACAGCCGGAGCACGCCCGGACGATATCCTTCCGCAGGGATGACATGCTGAGAAAGGCCCGGCGCGACGGCGCGCCATGCGATCGCATCGACGCCGTCTTTGAGATACGCGGCGAGAGGATGCGAGGCGTCGAGCGCGAAATCATTCGCCGCCCTTGTCGACGGCGGCGCGGCGGGACGGTCCTGCCTGCCGGCGCGCGCCCAGAAGCTGTCGAGCGCGCTGTCGTTCATCGCCACGGGATCGACCGCTGCAAGACAGGCGCCGGCGAGGGATTCAAAATCTCCGACTGCGCGACGGCAATCCGCGCAGAGCAATACATGCGTCGCGATCACAACCGCGCGCGCCTCGTCAAGATTGCCGGCCGCATAGGCGGCGAGCGTCAGCGATTTTGGATGATGACGAATGTCACTCAACGCTGTCACCAAGGTCCATTCTGATCTTTTCGAAAGCGAGGCGGAGCCGCGACTTCACGGTGCCGAGCGGCAGGTTGAGGCGTTCGGCGATTTCCGAATGGGCGAGATCGTCGATGAAGTGGAGTTTAACGACGTCATACTGGGAGGGCGGAAGCGCGGCGAACGCCGTTTTTATCTTCTCGTCGCGCGCCGCGCGGTCGATGACCAGATCCGGTTGAGGCTCGGCCGCAGGGAGCAGAGCGGGCTCGTCCGGATCAAGGTCAGGTTTGGAGGCGCGGCGCGCCACATCAATGCGGACATTGCGCGCGATCGTGTAAATCCAGGTCGATGCGGAGGCTTTCGCGGGGTCGAACAGTTTCGCCTTGCGCCAAACCCTCAGCATCGCCTCTTGCGCGAGGTCGTCGGCGAGGTCGGCGGCTGCGCCTATTTTCATCAGATAGCTTTTGATCCTAGGGGCGAAAAACAGGAAAAGGGCATTGAAGGCATCGCGATCCGCATCCGCGGCGACCCGGAGCAGTAGGGCGTTCATGCCTTCCGTGGTCGCGGTTGAGGATCGGGACGCCGCACCAGGGACAGTCATTCTTCTCGCCAAAGCTCTTAACATGCGGCCGGCCTGTCCTCGCTCAAGCTTTGTACGGCGGGGAGGCGGCTTGGATCACTGGCCCGTAGCCTAGCCTGATCAACCGCGCCTAATCCACCGGCGACGCGCCGGCGTAAATGGTCGGTCGCCGTATCGGGCGAGGCAGGGACGCAAAGGGCATTTCTCATGGCATTTGACGGCAAAGGGCGTCCGGGCCCGGCGGGGTCTGGCGAAAGCCGTCGCGTCGCGGTCGTCGGAAGCGGGATCTCCGGCCTCTCCGTCGCCTGGCTCTTGTCTCAGCGCCACGATGTCGTTGTCTATGAAAAGGACCACCGCTTCGGCGGCCACGCGAATACGGTCGATGCGCCGACCCCCGATGGCGCTGTACCGGTCGACGCCGGCTTCATCGTATTCAACAAGCCGAACTATCCGAACCTGACGGCGCTCTTTGAACGGCTCGGCGTCGGCGTTGAAGAGACCGACATGTCGTTTGGCGTTTCGATGGGAAAGGGCGCGATCGAATATTCGAGCCGCGGCGCGACGGCGATCTTTGCGAACCGCGCGAGCCTCGCCTCGCTGGCGCATTGGTCGATGCTCGTAGACGTCGTGCGCTTCAATCGCGACGCGAACGCGGCGCTCGTCTCCGGCATCGCGGACACAGCCACCCTTGGCGCATTCGTTGATGCGCGCGGGTATTCAGCCTCTTTTGTGCGCCGGTTTCTGGAGCCGATGGCGGCTGCAATCTGGTCGACGCCGTCGTCCAAAATCCTCGATTATCCGGCGACCTCGCTGTTCCGCTTTTACGCCAATCACGGTCTGCTCCAGGTTTCAAGCATGCCGCGATGGAGCACGGTGACCGGTGGATCGCGCGTCTATGTCGAGAGGATTGCGGCCCCGTTCCGCGACAAGGCGCGCCTTGGCGTCGGCGTCGCTGCGATCGAGCGTATGGCGGACGGCGTCGTCGTTACGGACGAGACCGGCGCCAGCGACCGCTTCGACGACGTCGTCATCGCGACGCACGCCGACCGCGCGCTCGCGATGGTGAAGGACCCGACAGCCGACGAGCGCGCGCTGCTCGGCGCGTTCCGGTATCAGAAAAACCACGCCGTCGTTCACTTCGACAAGACGCAGATGCCGACGCGCCGACGCGCTTGGGCGAGCTGGAATTATCTTGGCGGCGAAAACGTGGCGAGCGTCACTTACTGGATGAACCTGCTGCAGAATTGAAATGCACGCGCGACATTTTCGTCACGCTCAACCCGGTCAAGCGCGGTGCGTGACGAGGACATCGTCGCGGAATTCGATTATGATCACCCGATGTTCGATGTTGCGGCAGGCGATGCGCAAAAATCCTGTGGTCGCTCCAGGGCGTCGGCGGCGTCTGGTATTGCGGCGCGCATTTTGGCAGCGGCTTTCATGAGGACGGGCTGCAAGCGGGGCTCGCGGTCGCCGAAGACCTCGGCGGCGTGCGCCGGCCGTGGAGCGTCGAGAACGAATCCGGCGCGGATCTGGCGGCGTCAGGCGATCGTTGCGATGGCGGCAGAATGAACCGGCGCGCCGGCATCGCTCTATCATGGCGTCGTCTCGCACTCGCGGTTGAGGCCGGTCGGGCATCGCTTCGCCTATCGCGTTTTCTCGATGCTGCTCGACATCGACCGCATCGACGAGGCCGCGCGCCCGCTGAAGTTTTTTTCGAGAAATCGGTTCAATCTCTTTTCCATTCACGATCGCGATCACGCCGATGAAAGCGGCGCGCCGATCGCCGAACGCATCCGCGCGCATCCTTCGCGGCGCCGGATTTCACGGCGACGGGCGAGTGCGGCTTCTCTGTTATCCGCGTATCCTCGGTTACGTCTTCAATCCGCTGTCGGTCTATTATTGCGAAGACCGGAGCGGACGCCTTGAGGCGGTGCTCTACGAAGTCCGCAACACGTTCGGCGGCATGCATTCCTATCTCGTCGCGGTCGATGGCGGCGGCGGTCGTCCGCCATTCTGCGGCGAAGGCGTTTCATGTGTCGCCCTTCATGGACATGGATCAGGATTACCACTTCGAGCTGACGCATCCAGGAGGCGACATCTCGGTCGTCATTCGCCAGACGGACGCCGACGGCCCGATCTTCACCGCCGCCTTCACAGGCAATAATGATGAGATGACGGACGCCTCGCTCCTGCGCGCCTTCTTCCGGTACAAGCTGATGACGTTGAAGGTGATCGTCGCGATTCATGTCGAGGCGGCGAAACTCTTCGCCAAAGGCATGCGGCCGAGGAAGGGCGTCCCCGATCCCGCCGAGCGCATCAGCGTCGCGCCACGAAAAGCGAGCCGTCACGCGGCGTGACCGCCATTGCGGCGTTGCCGCCAGCTTATAGTCCAAAAGAGAGCTAACGCGTTCGCCCTCGACTGCGTGTCAGCTGAGGTCCGGTTCGACCCATGACCGACGCGCTTCGAGCGAAAACAGGCGGTCCTTCGAATAATGCCGCAACGGATATTCGGGCGTCGCGAGCGGCGAGGAAAGGACCGCGGTCGCGCGTGCGCCGAGCGGCATCGACCGCGCGGGGAGCAAAAATGCATCGAGGTGACGAAGGAAAAACAGGGTGATCGTATGATGATACCCCTGCGTGTCGTCGTTAACGCCGCCGACGGATTCGTTATACGCGCGGATAAGGCCGGGCGCCGCCTCTTCGGCGCCGGTGAGCCGTCGCGCGTCGAGAAGCGCGGTCGCAAAGACGAGATGCGCGGGATGCGTCCATTCCGGTCGCGGCAGCGTGCGGGCAGTGACGCCGTCGAAAATATGGCGGACCGCGTCGTCGTCAACTGTATCGCCCGCGCGGATCGGGTCTCGGGTCTTGTTCATCATCGGTTACTCCGTGAGCGACGGGGCGCTGCAGCGCTCCGTCGCGAAATTGAAGTCTGCCTGGAATTCGAAAAGCGCCTTGGGAGGCGAGGGGGTCAGAATGTCGCCGAAAAGAGCGGTCGATCGGGACCGACGCCGGCGCGTTTCATGCCATCGGAGTTCCAGGCGAAGGCGATTTCGCCTTCCCTCGACACCGCAATGACGCCACCATTGCCACCTTGTCGGCCGACGTCTTTGATGAGGCCTTGCGTCGCCTGACCAAGATCCGCGCCCTGGTAGCGAACGCGGCTCGCGACGTCCTGCGCCCCGCCGGCGAGAATGAAATACTCGCCAAGGCCGGTGCAGGAAGCAGCGACGAACTCATCGGCCCAGGTTCCAGCGCCGATGAGTGGCGTGTCGCCAACCCGGCCTTCGAGTTTGCCGAAGACGCCACCCGTCGATGTCGCGGCGGCGAGGAGGCCGTCCTGCCCCAGCGCGACCGCGCCGACCGTGCCGTGCGCAAGTTCGTCCTCAAGCATTTCGGCTGCCGTAACGCCGATCGGCGTCGTGTAATATTTGTCCGGATCCGTCACGAAATCGAGCGCGTGCGACCGGCAGAAGTTTTCCGCGCCGCGTCCGACAAGCATCACATGCGGCGTTTGATCCATGACAAGCCGCGCGGCGCGTATCGGAGATTTCACATGTGATACGGCGGCGATGGCGCCGGCGCGGCGGCGGGCGACGGCGTCTTCGCCGGGAAGGCCGCCTTGCATGATCGACGCGTCAAGTTCGACGTAGCCGGCCTTGTTCACCGCCGATCCGCGCCCGGCGACATAATAGCCCGACTGCTCCATGTCGGCGACCATCGCCTCGACCACGTCGACAGCGCGCCGGCCCTCGTTCAGCATCGCCTCGCCGCGCGAGCAAAGCTCGGCGAGATAGGCCTCGGAACGCGCATAGTCGCGGCCATGGCGGGCGCCCGCGCCGCCATGCAGCGCCAATGCGATTTTCGAGGGCTTGGACACGTTGGTCACCTGTCGAGCGTCACAGTCGGACTATGGAACGGCGTCTTTTACAGCATTTTCGCGTGTAGCCAATCGCGGTACGTAGCCCTATGAACGCGCTCCGGCCAGTGGAAGCATTGAGGGAAAAGGCGATGACTTACCTTGCGCTCGTCCGCCACGGACAAAGCGAGTGGAATCTCGAAAATCGTTTCACGGGGTGGGTCGACGTCGATCTGACCGACCAGGGCCGCGCCGAAGCGAAGAAGGCGGGCGCCCTATTCGAAGGCGACCGAGATTCCTTGGGCGGCCGCCTACACCTCCGTGCAGAAGCGGGCGATCCGCACGCTCAACATCGCCCTCGATGAAATGGACCTGATGTGGCTGCCGGTCACGAAGGATTGGCGCCTCAACGAGCGTCACTATGGCGGCCTCACCGGCCTCAACAAAAAAGAAACAGCCGACAAACATGGGGAAGAGCAGGTGAAGATCTGGCGGCGCAGCTATGACACGCCGCCGCCGCCGCTTGATCCGGCCAGTCCCTACAACCCCGTGCTCGATCCGCGCTATGCGGGCATGAAGGGCGACGTGCCGGCGACCGAGTCGCTGAAATCGACGCTTATTCGCGTGACGCCGCTTTTTGAAAGCGAGATCGCGCCGCGGCTGCGGCGCGGCAAATCGCTCCTAATCGCGGCGCATGGGAATTCGCTCCGCGCGCTGGTGAAGCTGTTGATGAAGGTTTCAAACGACCGAATCGTCGATGTCGAGATTCCGACCGGCAACCCGCTGCTCTTCGAATTCGCCGAAGGCTCGGTCGTTCCGCGGGCGGTGCGGTATCTCGATGAAACGCGCGCTACCCCACTGCCGCCGCTTCCTTGACCGCGGCGCGACGCAGCAGCCTTTGCTGCTTGATGAGCTCGCTGACTTCGAAAGCGACGTCGGCGCCGGGTGTGAAGCTGGCGATGAAGTGGTCGATCACGGCCTCGTCGCCGGAAACCTTTGAGCGCTTGCGCGTTTCGCCGACATAGATCTCGCCGCGCATCGCCTGCATCAAGGTCGCGACGTCGGTCGCCATGCGCGCAACGCCCGGCGCGTCGGCGCCGCGCCGCGCCGTCATTTCGCCGTTCATGAAGAAATAGGTGTACGCAATGTCGTCGATCCTCAGATGAAGCACGTAATTGGGATGCGGGATCGCGCATTTGTTCGCGAACATCTCGACCGCGAGCGCGACGGAGTCGGGCACGAGATCATTCGAGAATATGCACTCCTTCGGCGCCGACGGTTCCGGGCGCTTCATGAAATAATCGATCGCCCAGTACATTAAGGCGCGCGCGGTCGGCCGAATGTCTTCGCCGGCCTTGGTCAGGCGATACTGATTGTGCCCGTCGCCCGTCGAGGCGACGATTCCGGCCTCTTCGAGCTCCTTCAGCCGTTTGCTAAGGAGATTGGTGCCTATGCCCGGCAGCGAGGCGTGAAGGTCGCCGAATCGGCGAGGCCCGAGAAACAGCTCGCGCACAATAAGGAAGGTCCAGCGCTCGCCGAGCAGGTCGAAAGCGTAGGCGAGCACGCAGTCCTGATTATAAGTCCTTGACATTGCAGCCCTTTTTCAAAGCGGTTCCCCGCTTCTGCCGTCTTTGACGGTCGTTTTCATTCTCACTGGCGTGACTTTAACAAATTTCACCATTCGAGACAAAAATGATATTGACACTTTAAAAAACAATAGTAAATAGGATCACATTAGAGACCGAAGACAGCCAAACACGTTCCTAACAAAACGAAAAAAGGACAGCCCCATGAAAATCCTCATTACCGCGATCGCCGCTTCCGCCCTCGTCCTTGCCAGCGCCCCGGCATTCGCGGGCGAGCGCGAGACCCAGCTTCAGCGTTGCGCTTCGGCCCTCGACTCGCAAGGCCTCGCCGCGACGGACGCCTACCGCACCAAATTCGTGAAAGCGAAGGGCGGCGCCGTCCAGACGATCGTCCTGAAGCTGATCCCGCTCGCCGGGGGCCCGTCGCTCGAAGCCGAATGCCTGATCAAGCGCGGCGAAGTGACGTCGGCCCAGCTCAAGTCGTAAACTCGCCCCAAGACGAGTGATCAAGGCGCCCGCGTTCCCCCTTCGCGGGCGTCTTTATTTTTTCAGTCTACGAACTGACGCCCTTCAGCGAGCGATACGCCGCGCGCGTCATGGTCTCGCCGTTGATGAACTGCCACGCCCAGTCAGGGTTGAAATCCTTCAGCGGATCCGCCTTGACGACACCGTCCTCGGTCAGCCCCTGATCGATCAGCGCCTTGATGCGCGCGCGCACCGATTTCAGCATATCGACCGTCGCGGCGAGCTCGGCCCTGTTCGACAACGGGCCGTGGCCCGGAATGATTTTCGTCTCTTCGTCGATTATGGCGAGGACGCCTTCCTGCGCGGCGATGTAGCCGTCAATGCCGCCTCCCGACTCGAGATCAATGAACGGGTAGTTTCCGTTGAAATAGACGTCGCCCATGTGGACGACGTTCGCCGTCTCGAAATGAACGATGGCGTCGCCGTCGGTGTGCGCGGCGGCCGGGTGCCGGACGCGGATGTTCTCGCCGTTCCAGAAGAATGACGCTTCATTGCTGAAGGTGATGACGGGCAGCGCCGCCGCCGGCGCGGGCTGTGTGTCGCCGCGCTCGCCTTTCAATCCCTCCTTCAGCCGTTTTCTGACGTTGTCATGCGCGACGATAAGCGCGCCCGCCCGGCCGAACGCATCGTTTCCGCCCGTGTGATCACCGTGCCAGTGCGTGTTGACGACGAATTTGATCGACTCCTTGCTTGCTTTTGCGACAGCCGCCTTGATTTTCTCCGACAGCGGCGCGAACTGGTCGTCGATCAGGAAAGCGCCGTCCGGGCCGGTTGAAAGGCCGATATTGCCGCCGGCGCCCTCAAGCATGAAGATCCCTGGTGCGACGGCGGTCGCCTTGATCTCAACCGTGCTGAAGTCGCGCTGCGCCACGGCCGGAGAGGCGAGAGCGGCAAGCGCGAGTACGGCGGCGGACGTCTTCATGGCGTTCATGGCGTGCTCCTTCAAATGTTGCATCGTTCTTAACCCATCTTCTGCGACGTTAAACCGTGCTCACCGAGTTTTGTTGCGGCGCCGAAGGCAGACGGATAAGAGTGGCGCACCTTGGAGTAGTGATGTCCTGGACGCCCGAAAGCTGGCGGGCAAAGCCCGCGCGCCACATGCCGGCGGATTATCCCGATCCGGCCGCGCTCGTCGCTGTCGAAGCGGAACTCTCAAGCTATCCGCCGCTGGTGTTCGCTGGCGAGGCCCGGACGCTCGAGGCCGAACTCGCTGAGGTGGCTGAGGGCAAGGCGTTCCTCCTCCAGGGTGGCGATTGTGCGGAAAGCTTCAAGGAGTTCCATCCGAACAACATCAGGGACACGTTTCGCTTGCTGCTCCAGATGTCGGTGGCGCTGACTTTCGGCGCGGGGCTGCCCGTAGTCAAAATCGGGCGCATCGCAGGGCAATTCGCGAAACCTCGGTCGGCGCCCACGGAGACGATCAACGGGAAAACGCTGCCGAGCTATCGTGGCGACAACATCAACGGCATGGACTTCGATCCGGTCGCGAGAACGCCGGACCCGCAGCGGCTCTTGAAGTCGTACGGCCAGTCGGCGGCGACGTTGAACCTCATCCGCGCCTTCGCTGGCGGCGGCTACGCCGACCTTCACAACGTCCATCGCTGGAATCTCGAGTTCGTTTCAGACAACCCGCAGGCGGATCGTTACCGCGCACTCGCCGACAGGATCTCCGAGGCGCTCAAATTCATGGCGGCGTGCGGCATCACCGGCAAGGAAGTCCGCGCGATAAGCGAAGTCGACTTCTACACCAGCCACGAGGCGCTCCTGCTCGGATTTGAACAGGCGATGACGCGCGTCGATTCGACGACAGGGCGCTGGTACGACACATCGGCGCACATGATCTGGATCGGCGACCGCACGCGTCAGCTTGACGGCGCCCATGTCGAGTTCTGCAGCGGCGTCGGCAATCCGATCGGCGTCAAATGCGGACCGACCTTGTCGCCGGACGAATTGATCGGCCTCCTCGATAAGCTCAATCCCGACAATACGCCGGGCCGGATTGTGCTCATTGCACGCTTTGGTGCGAACGCGGTCAGCGAAGGTCTGCCGCCCCTTATTAATCGGATCGCCGCGGAGGGAAGGAAAGTCGTCTGGTCAAGCGATCCGATGCACGGCAACACCATCAAGGCCGAGAACGGCTTCAAGACGAGGCGGCTACTGGATGTCAGGGCGGAGATCGATTTATTTTTCCGCATCTGTCGCGCCGAAGGCGCCTATCCCGGCGGCGTGCACCTTGAAATGACCGGTCAGAACGTGACGGAGTGCCTAGGCGGACTGCAGGACATTTCCGAAAGCGATCTCTCCTCACGATATCAGACGCATTGTGACCCGCGATTGAATGCGACGCAGGCGCTGGAGCTGGCGTTCCTGCTTGCGGACGAGCTCAAGAGAATTCGAGAGCTTGCCAAATAGCGCCTGAAACAGCTCGAAATATACTTTGAAGGCGAGGCGCCCATAGTTGGTTCCGCGCCACGGGTCGCACCGCTATGGTCCGACCAGCCTCGATTTCTGGAGCATGGCGTGGTCGGAAAGCTGAAAACGGGCGTCGTCGGCGCGGGCGTTTTTGGCGCATTCCACGCGGAGAAGCACGCCGCTTCGCCGCGCGCCGATCTGATCGGCGTTTATGATATCGATGGCGATCGGGCCGCTTCGACCGCAGGTCGATTGGGGGCTCAGTCTTATACCGACTTTCATGCCCTGCTGTGGGCTGTCGATGCCGTCGTCATCGCCTCGCCGGCGCCGACGCATTTCGACCTTGCCCATGAAGCGTTGAAAGCGGGCCGTCATGTCTATGTCGAAAAGCCGCTTGCGCTCACCGTGCGTGAGGCGGATGCGCTAATCGCGCAGGCCCGAAAAGGCTCGCTCGTCCTTCAAGTCGGCCATCAGGAGCGTTTTGTCCTTGAGGCGCTCGGCGCGCCGCGCCGCGATATCTCGCCGCGCCGCATCGAGTTCCTGCGTTGCGGTCCTCCTTCGGGCCGCGGCGAGGACGTCTCCGTTGTTTTCGATTTGATCGTGCACGATCTCGATATCGCGCGCTATTTCGGCTTCGATCGGCCATGTGAATTTTCGGCGTGCGGCGATCGGAACGAGACCGTTGCGACCATTCAGTTCGAAGACGGGCGCCAATGCTCTTTCACGGCGAGCCGTCGCGCCGAGGCTCGCCGACGCATGATGACGGCGACTTATGACGACGGAACGATCGAGATCGATTTCGTCAAACGAAGGGTGACGAATTCGACGTCGTCGCCGATTGACTTGAATGTGGAGGCGGCCTTCGCCGATCCGCTGGGACAAAGCGTTGAAGCGTTTTTCGATTTAATCCTCAACGGGAGCAAGACCCTTGTCGATGGCGCCGCCGGACGCGGCGCTCTTGAATGGGCGTTGATGATCGAAAACTCGCGTAAGCGTCTCGCCGCCGATTTCGCCGCACCTGAGAAAAGGCGCATCGCATGAACGGAGTTGCAAATCTTGCGCTCGCCGGTCGTTCGGCGGTCGGCGAAATCGCGTTCATCGACCTCAAAGCGCAGCAAAAGCGCATCCGCTCGCGGATCGAAGCGCGGCTCAAAGCTGTGCTCGACCACGGGCGATACATCGCTGGGCCGGAAATTGAAGAGCTCGAAGCACTGCTCGCAGAAAAAACCGGCGCGGCGGCTGCTGTCGCGTGCGCGAGCGGCACGGCGGCGCTGATCATTCCGCTGCTCGCGCAGGGCGTTGATTCCGGCGACGCGGTTTTCATCCCGGCTTTTTCCTATAACGCGACGGCGAACGCTGTCCTGCTCACCGGCGCGACGCCGGTTTTCGTCGAGATCGATCCCGCGACCTTCAACATGGACGCGGCGGACCTCGCGAAGAGGATTGAGAAGGTGAAGCGCGAAGGGAATTCTGCGCCCGGCGGCGGTGATTCCGGTCGATCTTTTTGGTTCGCCTGCGGATTATCCCGCGATTGAATCCGTCGCGCGCAAGGACGGGCTGTTCATCCTCGCCGACGGGGCGCAGGGCTACGGCGGGCGGCTCAACGGACGTTGGGTCGGCGACCTTGCGCCGGCGACCGCGATCAGCTTTTTTCCGGGAAAGGCTCTCGGCGCCTATGGCGACGCTGGCGCGATCCTCGCTCAAGACCTGTCGGTCGTGGAAAAATGGATGTCGATCCGCTGGCACGGAACCGATTCCGCCCGCAAGAATTCGGTCTGCGTAGGGTTCAACGGCCGTATGGACAGTTTTCAGGCGGCGGTGCTGCTCGAAAAGCTCGCCATTTTCGACGAGGAGCTCGACGCCCGCCAGATGATCGCCGCGATCTACGACCGGCGCCTCGCGTCGATCGCCAAGCCGCAGCGCCATCTTCCTGGGGCGGTTTCAGGTTTTGGATATTACTCGATCAGCGTGGCGGATCGCGACGGGGTCGCGGCCTCTCTCAAGGCCGCCGGCGTTCCGACCGCAATCTATTACGCAACGCCGCTCTACAAAATGCCGGCGTTCAAGGCCTTTGCGCCCGACGACGCTTTTGACGCGACAGAAATGGTTTGCAAGGAAATCCTGTCTCTACCGATGCATCCCTATCTGACGCCCGATCAGGCGCACTATATTTGCGACCGTGTCGAGGAGGCGCTTCGCTGATCGCCGCCTACCTGCTCGGTGATCCGATTCAATACGAAAATCGGTATGGCGCTGATGGCGATGAGGACGAGCGCGTTCGGCGCCGCCTCCGCGAATCGTTCGTCGCCGGCGAGGCGATAGACGCGCGTCGCGAGCGTCTCGAAATTGAAATCGCGCAAGATGAGCGTCGCGGGCAATTCCTTGACGATATCCACAAACAATATCGTCGATGCCGCGATCAACGAGCGACGCATCAGGGGCAGATGGACGGCTGCGAGTATTCTCCCCCTCGATGCGCCGAGCGACTTCGCGGCGTCGTCGGTTCGCGTGTCAATTCCGGAAAGGGCGCCGTCAGTGATGGCGTAGCCCGCGCCGAGAAATCGCGCGACATAGCCAAACAACAGGGCGGCGATCCCCGTTATGGTTATGCCGGCGGCGGCCTTCAAACCGGCGAACGCGGCAAGAACGCCGATGGCGATAACGGCGCCCGGAATGGCGTAACCGAGCGTCGCCAGACGGATGAGCGCCTTGCTTGCGCCGCCCTGCGAATGTCTCGCCCGGTAGCTAAGCAGGATCGAGATCGCGAGCGTGATCGCAGCGCCGACGGCGCCGACGCTCATGCTGTTTTGAAAGGCCGCGAAGAGACCGCTTGAGGAGATCGACCAGAGAGAGCCGCTCGATTTTGCGACAATGGCGACGACCGGGAGCAGGAAGCCTAGGATAATTGGCGCAGCGCAAACGACGACCGCGAGTGCCGCGCCAGTTCCTTTCAGGCGATGCCGCAGGAAAGCTCTTTGAACGCGTGGCGCGTCCGCATGCCGACCCCGCCGTCCGAGATATTCAAAACCGATGAGAGCCGCGGAAAAGAGGAACAGACCGGAGGCGAGTTGAGAGGCGGCCGTCAGATCGCCGAAGCTGTACCAGGTTCGAAAGATTCCGACGCTGAGCGTCGACACGCCGAAATAGTCCGCGACGCCGAACTCCGCCGCTGTCTCCATCATCACGAGCGCGACGCCGCCGGCGATCGCCGGCCGCGCGACGGGGATGAGAATTTCCGCGGCGGTGCGAAAGGACCCGGCGCCGAGTGTGCGCGCCGCCTCCATCACCGCGGCCGATCGTGACGCGAACGCCGCGCGCGCGCTGAGATAACAATAGGGATAAAGGGTGAGCGCCAGGATGAAGGCGGCGCCCGGAAGATTTCGAATGGAAGGGGAATCAAACGGAACGAGCGCCCGCCAGATTTCCGTAACGCCGCCGAACGGGCCAAGCAGGTCCGCATAGGCGTAGGCCGCGATATAAGCGGGAATGGCGATCGGCAGCACAAGACCGAACGAGAGCGCTCGCCGTAACGGAAAGTCGCAGAGTGCGACAAGGAGCGCGGCAGCGACGCCGATTAATCCGGCGGCGACGCCGACAGAAAATGTGAGCGTGAGCGTCCCCGTGAAATAGCGGACGCCGAGCGTCGCCACGACGTGACGGATCGTTTCGCCATAAGGCTCAAAGACGCTCGCGAGAACGGCGATCGCCGGCGATGAAATCAGCAACGCAATAAGAAGCATCGCCGCGCTGGTCGGCCACCCGGCCGCAAGGGCCGTCGAACGGTCTTTCCTGAGGGTTGCCATGCCGGAAGGCCTATCATTCGTCGCCGGATGATGCGAGATCACGCGCCATGTCGCTCGAATTGCGAGACATTCGGCATAGTTTTGGCAAAGGCCTTGTTGTCGACGGCGCGACTCTTAGCGTCGCCCCCGGCGAAATCGTATCCCTTTTTGGCCCTTCCGGCTGCGGAAAGACGACGCTTCTTCGCATCGCAGCGGGGCTTGAGAAGCTGCAGGAAGGCGCAGTCGAAATCGACGGTGAAACGATTGCGACTCCGCATTTCGACCTGCCAGCTGAAAAGCGTCCGATCGGGATCGTCTTTCAGGATTTTGTGCTGTTCCCCCACCTGACGATCGCCGGAAACATCGCTTTCGGTCTTTCGGATCTTCAAAAGGACATGCGTGCCGCGCGCATTCGGGAGGAACTCGATGCCGTCGGGCTCAGCGACCTCGCGGGTCGCTACCCGCACGAACTTTCGGGCGGCCAACAGCAACGCGCTGCGCTAGCACGTTCCCTTGCGCGCCGGCCGCGCGCCATGTTGCTCGACGAGCCATTCGCGAGCATCGACATCGCCTTGCGTCAGCGACTGCGCTCTGAAATGCGCAGGATGCTGAAGGGGCGTTCGACGCCGACGATCCTTGTGACGCACGACGCAGCCGAAGCGATCGAAGTTGGCGATCGCATTGCCATCATGCGAGACGGGCGCATCGTCGAGACGGCGGATCCGCACACGCTGTTTCACACGCCGGGAACAGTCGCCGGCGCATCGATTTTTCCGGGCTCTCAGATTTTCGACTGCAAGCCGTCGGAGCACGGCGTCACGACTGGCGTTCGGCGAGATCGCGCCGCTCAAACGCTCGGCGCAGGCGAACTTCGTTGTCATTCACGAGGGCGGCGTTAGCGTCCGGCCGAACGCATCAGGCGGCTTTACGGCGGTCGATTGTCGCTTCGAGGGACCGACCTGGCTGGTGACCTTACAGGCGGCCGACGGCGTCGTCCTTCGCGGTCACGCGCTTTCTCCGTTATCGATCGGCGGGCGGGCGGAGGTTCATGTCGATCCAGCCGCCGCGCGGGCCCTCGCGTCCTAGAGTTGCAGTCTTGGCGATTTGCAGTTGATAATCACTCGCAGTATATTGCCGCCGAAGCATCGCGGAAAGCAACAATGCGTGACCTTTTGCGGGCGGGAGCTGTGTCGCTCGCCGCTCTTTTTATGCTCGGGTGCTTCAAGGCGGCGGATGAGGCGCAAAAGCCCGCCCTGATAATCGGCGAAGTCAACGTCTATAGCGGACGCCATTACGATTCGGACATCGCCCTCTACGACCGCTTCACGCGAAAGACGGGCGTCAAAGTCAACATAATCGAAGCCTCCGGCGACGCGCTGATCGAGCGCATGGCCAGAGAAGCGGATGCAAGTCCTGCCGATGTCTTCATCACGGCGGATGCGGGCATGCTGTGGCGCGCCGAACAGAGGGGGATTTTTCGTCCGATAACGGAGGAGAAAATCCTCGCGCGCGTTCCACGGCAATTTCGCGATCCCGAAAACGAATGGGTCGGCCTTTCGAGGCGCGCGAGGATCATCATTTTCAATAAAGACATGGGAAAGCCGGAAGGCCTCGACGATTACGATGATCTGACGTCGCCGGCGTTGAAGGGCGAAATCTGCGTGCGCTCATCAACGAATGTGTACAACCAGTCGCTTCTCGCCGGCATGATCGAGCGCGTCGGCGAGGCGGCGGCACTTGATTGGGCGAGGGGCGTCGTCGACAATCTGGCGCGCGCGCCCGAAGGCAATGATACGACGCAAATCGAACTGGTCGCAGCCGGCCTATGCCGAGTTTCGATCGTCAACTCCTATTATCTCGCGCGTTATGTCGGGTCGGAAGATGCGAAGATGCGTGCTATCGGCGAGAAAATCGGGTTCATTTTTCCGAACCAAGAGACTACCGGCGCGCATGTGAATATTTCAGGGGCGGGCGTCGCGCGTTATGCCCCGCATCCTGAAAACGCCGCCGCGTTGATCAACTTCCTTCTCACTGATGAAGCGCAGCAGGCTTTTGCGGCAGGGAATAACGAATACCCAGTTGTCGAGGGTGTCTCGCCGGAAGGTCCGATCAAGCAGATGGGGGAGTTCAAGGCGGACAAAACCGACATGGCGGCGCTCGGACGCAATCAGGGGAAGGCCCTCCGGATTTTCGACGAGGCCGGCTGGCAATAGCGGCCGGGCGAATGATAGCGTCGAAGCGTGACCGATGAGATGAACATCAGTGCTTTGACCGCGCGCGCCTCTAGCGGCGATGCAGCGGCGCAATACGCGCTCGCGGCAACCTATTCCCGGGCGCGCAACCGAGAAGAAGCCGATCGTTGGCTGCGCGCCGCCGCCGATTCCGGCCACCCTGACGCGCTCTATACGCTCGCGACGCGCCAATTGTCGTCGGAAAGCGCCGCCTCGGAGGCGGCATCCCTTCTTGCGGAAGCTGCGGATCGAGGCTCGTCGGCGGCAGTTCGATTGCTGGCCGTCTTGACTGCTACAGGCGTCGGCATCGCGCGCGACGAAAATGGCGCCATTGATTCCGTGCTGGAGCTGGCGCGCGGCGGAAACAAATCTGCGAGGCGCGAAATCGCCTGTCTCCTTGCTATCAGCGACCCGCATCACGAGCAAATCGCGTCGCTTCTCCAATCGGATGAGACAAACGATCCCGTCGCTGCTGCATTTCGCATCGCCCGCGAGGTCGCGGGTCGAGCCGCCGGCGACCGCAGCGAGCTGGAATCCGCTCGATTGCTGCTAGAGAGACTTCGATATCCAAGAGCGCAGTCTCTCGCGTCTGCGCTGAATTCGCGGGTGACGCCGGGAAGCGACAGCCGCGCCGCTCGACTGGCGCGTGATCGTCGCTTCGATTTCCTTGGCGCCGCGCATTGCGGCTGCGCCTCAGCGTCTCTGCGACGCGCCCGACGCGGTCGTTTATCGCGCGGCGATTGCGCCGGAGGTTTGCGAATACCTGATTGCGCACGCTGCGGCGCGACTTGGACCCTCTCTCGTCTACGACCCGGCCGGTCGCGGCATGATGCGCGATCCGCTTCGGACGTCACTGACCGCCAGCCTTGGCCCCATCGATCTTGACCTTGCGCTCGTCGCGCTGAGCCGCGCGATGGCGGACGCCGTCGGCGAGCCGGACGAAAAGGGTGAATTCCTCAGCGTGCTGCAATACATGCCGGGCCAGCAGTACCGGCCGCACTTCGACTCAATCCCGCCCGGACCGGATCTAGACCAGAGCGGCCAGCGGACCAAAACGGCGATCTTGTTCCTGAACGATGATTTCGTGGGGGGGGAAACCCACTTTCTCCTGCCGGACATCAAGCTGCGCGCCAGCCGCGGCGACATCCTGGTTTTCTCAAGTTTTAACGCCAAAGGAGAGCTTGATCCCGCATCGCGGCATGCCGGGCTGCCGGTTACGGCCGGCCAGAAATGGATTGTGACGCGATGGTTCCGCAGCAAAAAATACATGTTTTAGGGGTTTCCACTAGATATAACGCGATATAACATGCTGCTGCGACGCGGAGGAGGACCGCTATGGGCTCAAAGAACGATCACAATGGAAGCGGCCACAGCGGCCACGATCATGGTGATGATCACGATCACGACCACAATGGAGGGCCGTCCGGCCTCACAAAGAACGAACAGCTCGTTTGGGATTCGCTGGTCGACGCGGGCGGACCGCTCAAAGCATACGAAATACTCGACAGTCTGAAAGACAGAGGCGTGCGCGCGCCGATGACTGTTTATCGCGCGCTCGAAGGACTTGAGCAGAAGGGCTTTATCCATAAGCTTGAAGGCATCAACGCCTTCGTTCCCTGCAAGCATGAAGCGCCGCACGAGGTGCAGGTGTTCCTTGTTTGCGAAAGTTGCGCGTCCGCCAAGGAAGTGGAGCTTGAGAGCATCGAGACGGATTTGCGCCCTTTGTTGAAGCGCGCCTCCTTCCTCATGAAAACCGCCCGTCTTGAAGCGCGGGGGCTCTGCGCCAATTGTCGCCCCGCCGATGGCGCCTGAGTCCTCCGCCGGGATTCTGTGGCTCGAATCATTGACTGGGGCGGTTCCGGTTCTATTGTCGCGGCCGACGGCGGCGTATGGCTAAGCCGTTACGCGTGAAGCGGGAGAGATCGTCGGCGATGAGCCGGCGGCGCCGAAGGAGCAACCGCCCCGGAAACTCTCAGGCAAAAGGACCGCGCGCGATCTGAAGGCTGGAAAGCGAAAGGGCGCATCGCCCGATCCACCGAAGGAGTAAGCCGGCGGACGATCCGCTCCGGCGAAATCTCTCAGGTTCCGTGACAGCCGGGGTTGCCGCCAAGTCTGGCGGCGATTGCTCATGGAACCGGAATGAAGCGCACCTCGCTCTATGGCCTGCATCTGTCGCTCGGCGGCAAGATGGTCGAATTCGCCGGCTATGAGATGCCCGTGCAATATGCGGACGGCGTCCTCAAGGAACACAATCACACGCGGACGAAAGCGGGCCTCTTCGACGTCTCGCACATGGGGCAAGCGCTCCTGACGACGACGCGCATGGCGCAGGGGAGCGAGGCCGCGCATACTGAGATTTCTGACGCCATCGAAACGCTGCTGCCGGGAGAAATACGCAAGCTCAAGAAAGGCGGGATGCGATATTCCGTCCTGCTGAACGGCGAGGGCGGAATTATAGATGATTTGATGGTGACGCGTCCGTTGCGCGACGTTCTTCAAGGAACGCTTTTCCTCGTCGTCAACGCCGCGTGCAAGGACCAGGATTTCGCGCACATCAGGAAATCGTTGGCCGATCGCGCGAGTCTTGAAATCGCCGATGATCGCAGCCTTCTCGCCTTGCAGGGGCCGGCGGCGGCGCGCGTTCTCGATACGATCATTCCCGGCTGCGCAAAACAGACCTTCATGACGATGGCGCCTTATGACTGGAGAGGCGTTCATCTGTTCGTTTCACGCTGCGGCTATACGGGCGAGGACGGGTTTGAAGTTTCCGTGCCGAACGAGCAGGCCGAGCGGCTTGCCAAAGCGTTGCTGGCGCACCCGGACGTTGCGCCGATCGGCCTTGGCGCGCGCGATTCCCTTCGCCTTGAAGCGGGACTTTGCCTTTACGGGCATGATATCGATGCGACGACATCGCCGGTCGAAGGCAATATCGCCTTCGCGCTCGGCAAGCGGCGCAAGGAGGAGGGCGGCTTTCCGGGCGCCAACCGCATTCTGAAGGAACTCGCCGACGGGCCAAAGCGTCTTCGCGTCGGATTGAAGCCCGAAGGCCGCGCGCCGGCGCGCGAAGGGACGCGAAATCGTCGATGCGAACGGCGCGAAGATCGGCGTCGTCACCTCGGGCGGATTCGGACCGACGCTTAATGGCCCGCTCGCCATGGGTTATGTCGATCACGCGCATTCACGAACCGGAACCAGCGTGCAGCTGATGGTGCGCGGCAAGGCGCTCGCCGCCAGCGTCGTCGATATGCCTTTCGTGCCCCACACTTATTACCGCGGCTAGGAGATCGCCATGACTATGAAATACACCAAAGACCATGAATGGGTGCGCCTCGACGGCGCCTTCGCCACAATCGGCATCAGCACCCATGCGGCCGGGCAATTGGGCGACGTCGTGTTCGTCGAACTCCCCGCCATCGGCAAGAAGGTCAAGAAGGGCGACGACATGGCGGTTGTTGAATCGGTGAAAGCCGCGTCCGACGTTTACGCGCCGATCTCCGGCGAGATCGTCGAGATCAACCAGTCGATCGTCGACGATCCGGCGAAGGTGAACGCCGACCCGCAAGGCGCCTCCTGGTTCGTCAAGCTGAAGCCGAGCAATCCGGCGGAAGCAAGCGAGCTGATGGACGAAGCGGCCTACAAGGCCTTCGCGGACCAGCACTGATCCATGCGCTATCTTCCCTTATCAGACGCCGACCGTCGCCAGATGCTTGGCCAGATCGGCGCGACGTCGGTCGATGAGCTTTACAGCGACGTGCCGAAATCGGCGCTGAACGCGAAAATCGAACTGCCGCCGCACAGGGGCGAGCTTGAAGTCGAGCGCATCATGGGCGCGATGGCGGCGAAAAATCGCGCGGCGGGCGCAGGGCCGTTCTTCGTCGGCTGCGGCGCCTACAAGCACCATGTGCCAGCGACCGTCGACCACATCATTCAGCGGTCGGAATTCCTCACCTCCTACACGCCGTACCAGCCGGAAATCGCGCAAGGAACCTTGCAGTATCTCTTCGAGTTCCAGACGCAGATCGCGGCGCTGACCGGCATGGAGGTCGCAAACGCGTCGATGTATGACGGATCGACCGCCTGCGCCGAGGCCGCGCTGATGGCGCGGCGCGTGACGAAGCGGACGAAAGTCATGATGTCGGGCGCGCTCCATCCGCATTACGCGGCGGTGACGCGCACCAATTGCGAACTGCTCGGCGACGAAGTCGTTCAGCTTCCGATCGATATCGACGCGAAGGAAGATCTTGCGGCCGCGATCGACGCTGACGCTTCCTGCGTCATCGTGCAGACGCCAGATGTCTTCGGCAATGTCCGCGACATCACTGCGCTTGTCGAAAGCGTGCCAGGCGAAGGGCGTCCTTCTCGTCGCGGTCGTGACCGAAATCATGTCGCTCGGCGCGGTCAAAAGCCCCGGCGAGATGGGCGCCGACATCGTCGTCGGCGAGGGCCAGTCGATCGGCAACGGCTTGATTTTCGGCGGGCCCTATGTCGGCTTTTTCGCGACGCGCGAAAAACTGATCCGCCAGACGCCCGGCCGTTATTGCGGCATGACGGTCGGACGCCGACGGCAAGCGCGGCTTCGTTTTGACCCTGTCGACGCGCGAGCAGCACATCCGCCGCGACAAGGCGACGTCGAACATCTGCACCAATTCCGGCCTCTGCGCGCTCGCCTTCACGGTCCACATGACGCTTCTCGGCGAGGCGGGCCTTCGCCGCGTCGCGATGCTCAATCATGAAGCCGCCTGCAAGACGGCGGACGCGCTCGCGGGCGTCAAAGGCGTCAGCGTCCTGACGAAATCGTACTTCAACGAGTTCACCGTGCGCCTGCCAAAGAACGCGACGGCCGTCGTCGAAAAACTCGCCGCCGAAGGCGTCCTCGGCGGGGTTCCCGGCGAACGGCTCTGGCCGCATGAAAAGGCGGCGCACGACCTCCTGATCGTCGCCGCGACGGAGTGCGTGACGGTGGGGGATATTGCGGCGTTTGGGGCGGCGCTGAAGAAATGCGCTTTGACGGGCCGCACCGCCATCCTTCGAGACGCCGCGCTTCGCGCGGCTCACTCAGGATGAGGATGGTATTTCGAAGACCCTCATCCTGAGGAGCGCGCCAAAGGCGCGCGCCTCGAAGGATGAACGCAAAGGATCGCCAGCATGACCATGAACAAAGAAGGCTGCGCCACACGCGGCGACGCCGCGACTCGCGGATGTCGTCACCTTCACCGGCAACCGCGCGCTGCAGATCGAGGAATTGCTTTCCTTCGAAAAAGACGCTTTCGCTTCGACCGGCGTCGATTTTCCGGCGCCGACGGGCAAGCACGACCGACTCGGCGCGATGAAGCGGACAAGCGAAATCGGGCTGCCGGGGTTGTCGGAGCCCGAGGCGATGCGCCATTTCGTGCGCCTTAGCCAAAAGAACTACGCGATCGACATGGGGCCGTTTCCGCTCGGCTCGTGCACGATGAAGCACAATCCGCGCCTCAATGAGAAAATGGCGCGGCTGCCGGGCTTCGGCGACATTCACCCCTTGCAGCCGCAATCGACGGTGCAGGGCGCGCTCGAATTGATCGACACGCTGGCCGCCTGGCTGATGGAAATGACCGGCATGCCCGCGGTCGCGATGTCGCCGAAAGCCGGCGCGCATGGCGAGCTCTGCGGCATGATGACGATCAAGGCGGCGCTCGACGCGCGGGGCGAGGCGCACAGGAAACGCGTCCTCGCGCCTGAATCCGCGCATGGCACCAATCCGGCGACGGCTGCGCAGTGCGGCTTCACCGTCGACGACATTCCGGCCGATGAAACAGGCCGCGTCGATCTCGCGGCGTTCCGGGCCAAGCTCGGCCCCGATGTCGCCGCGATCATGGTGACCAACCCCAACACCTGCGGGCTCTTTGAGCGCGACATCAAGGCGATCGCCGACGCCGTGCATGAAGCGGGCGGCTATTTCTACTGCGACGGCGCGAATTTCAACGCGATCGCCGGCAAGGTCAGGCCCGGCGATCTCGGCGTCGACGCCATGCACATCAATCTGCACAAGACCTTCTCGACGCCGCATGGCGGCGGCGGGCCGGGCTCGGGGCCGACGGTTCTCTCCGCCGCGCTCGCGCCCTTCGCGCCGATCCCTTACGTCGTGAGGGAGGACGGTGCCTATCACCTCGTCGAAACGCGCCGCGCGGCGAAGGCCGAAGGCGAAGGAACCGCGGGCGGGCGCATCACGGCGTTCCACGGCCAGATGGGCATGTTCGTGCGCGCGCTCGCCTACATGCTTTCACATGGCGGCGACGGCATTCGTCAGGCGTCGGAAGATGCGGTCTTGAACGCCAATTATATTCTCGCGCGGCTGAAATCGGAGATGTCGCCAGCGTTCCCCGGCTATTGCATGCATGAGGCGCTCTTTAACGACGACTTTCTCAAAGGCACCGGCGTTGAAACGCTCGATTTCGCAAAGGCGATGATCGACGAGGGCTATCATCCGATGACAATGTATTTTCCGCTCGTAGTCCATGGCGCGATGCTGATCGAACCGACGGAGTCGGAATCAAAGCAGGAGCTCGATCTCTTCTGCGACGCGCTTCTCGATCTTGCAGAGCGCGCGAAGGCGGGTGAGGCGGCGCGGTTCAAGGCGTCGCCGATGCTCGCTCCGCGCCGGCGACTCGATGAAACGGCGGCGGCGAGAAAGCCGGTCCTGCGCTGGACGCCGGACCTCGCGCCAAAGGTGGCGGAATAGTCGCTAGGCGTTTTCCGGCGCGGTCACTCTCGGCGATCTCGCTGCAAACAAGCGGTCGCCGAGCCTCTTTGAGACGCCGAGCAGCGGCCGCTCGACGAAATGATGAAGCGCGAAGCCGGCGACGAGTGCGCTCGCGGTGAAAGCGATGATCAGGATAAAGTTGTCGAAGCGCGTGTCGCTGACGGTGATGCTGACGAGCTTGCCGACGACGAGAAACGCCGGAATATGAGCAAGGTAAATCGAGTAGGAAGCGTCTCCGGCGCGTCGGAGCCATGCCGGCGCCAACTTGCCGGCGGACCGATCGAGCGCGGCCGCGCCATAAAGAACAAGCGCAAAGGGCGGCGTGAAGATCGCCGCGCGGAGCGCGAATTGCCCCATGACGGCCGGGTAGAGTTTTTCCGCGAAGAAGGCGGTCTCAATCGCAAACAAGAGCGCGCCCGCAACAACCGCGAGCGCAGCGAAACGCGTGACGCCGCGGCGAATGGCGAGCGCGATCAAGGCGCCAATGATGAATTCGAAGGTGAGAGGATTGAAGACAACCTTCGTCCATGAGTTGACGCCAAATCCGCCGAGGGCGAGCGCGGCGAGAATGAGCGTCGCCCATCCGCCGACAAAGACGGGAAGGCTGATCGGCCGCCAGAAGACAAACGCTGCAAAGACAATGTAGAAATACATTTCGTGGACAAGCGTCCATGCGACCGGCACCAGCGGATAATGATCCGACGGCGCCAGGAGAAATGTCTCAATCGGATTGGGAAACGGCGTCGCTTCGGCGAAGAAATATTGCTTGCCGGCGTAGAGAATGAGCAGAAGGATCGTCGCCGCCCAATATACAGGATAGATTCGCGCTGCGCGATTGTAGAGAAAATGCTGCGCGGGGCCGTGTCCGCGCTCGCCTGAGAGCGCGACATGCGCCATGACAAAGCCGCTGATCAGGAAAAAGAGATCGACGCCGACGACGCCCATGTACAGGAAATGCGGCAAAATCGTTCCGGCGCCGCCGTAGTCGATCTCCGCGCCCTTCACATGCGCAAAGAGCACCATCAGCGAGGCGACGCCGCGCAAAGCCTGTATGTTCTCGAGCCGCTCCTTCATACGGTCATTAGGACAGGGGCTGACGGATCGGGCAAGCGCCTCGCCGCTACCCGCGAAAACCGCCATGGTGAAGATAGGCCTCTTCCGCAGACGTGGACCGACGGCCGAGGATTTCATTTCTGTGCGGGAACCGGCCGAAACGCTCGATGATGCGCGCGTGATCGATCGCGTAGCGGAGGTTGGTTGAGGCGGGCAGCGTCGCCTTGAACAGGGCGACCGAACGCCGCTGGTCGCTCAACTCTTCGGAATGCATGAACGGCAAATAGAGGAAGGGACGCGCGGCGCTGTCGACGACCCTGTCGAACCGGCGCGCCAAGGCGCCGTTCGCGATCGTTCGGCATTGAGTGTCCGCGGCGAAGGCGCGGGGATCGCGCCGAAACAGGTTTCGCGAGAACTGATCGAGAATGATGATGAGCGCCAGCGCGCTCAACGGTGCGGTGCGCCAGTGATCGAGCAAGCCCGCCGCGGCGGCGGCGTGATGATCGGAAAATCGGCGGCGAATGTCTGCGTCGAACGACGCGCCGCCTGAGAACCATTTCCGGCGGCCCGATTCCTTGAACCAGAATTGGAGGATGTCCGAGGCGGCGGAAGGCGATCGCTTGATCCGCTCTTTCGTCACGCCAGGTCAGTGGAGCTTGGCGCGAAGCTCGTCGATCGCGCGTTCCGCGAGGGCGGCCTGCGCGCCCTGATCCATGCGGGCGCGGATGATGTCGCGCGCGGCCTCGATCGCAAGATCGACCGTCTGGCCGCGAACTTCGGCGATCGCCTGCGCTTCGGCCCGCGCGATCTTGTCTTCGGCGGCCCTCGCTCGCCGCTCCAGCTGATCTTCGATCTTGGCTTTCGCTTCGGCGGCGATGCGCTGAGCATCTCGTTTGGCCTGCTCGATGATGCCTTCGGCTTCGTCTTCCGCCTCGCGCTGGCGCCGCTGATATTTGGCGAGCAGTTCCTGCGCTTCGTCGCGGAGCGCGCGGGCGCGGTCGAGTTCGTCCGCGATCCCCTGCGCGCGTTTGTCGAGCGCCGCCACGATCAGCTTGTGGACGCCGGCGCGCGCAAGAATGACGACAACAAGCACGAAGGCCAAAAACACCCAGAACGTCGGATCCTGCAACAGGCCGACCGGAGCCGCCTCCGCCGCGCCGTGCGCCGCGTTTTCGGCGGCTTCCGTCATCATCAGCAGAGCCGGAATCATGGTGCTTCCCTCGTTAGGCCTTCGCGGCCTTTGCGACAGCCGCGTTGACGGTCGCGTCGGTCGGTGTTTCAAGAATGAGCGCTTCGATGATGGCGCGCGTCGTGTCGGCTGCGGCCTCGCGAACCTTGGCGGCGGCGGACGCTTTCATCTGGCCGATGCGCTCTTCGGCGGCCGTCGTCTTTTCCGCGACCCGCGCTTCCGCATCTTTTTGCATGGCGCCGACTTCCTCGACGACGTCGTCGCGCGTTTCCGCGGCGATTGCCTGGGCCTTGGCCCTAGCGTCGGCAAGAGAGCGGTTGTACGCAGCCTCCGCCTCTTCCGCCATCCGGCGCGATTCCGCCGCCTTATCGAGATCGTCGGCGATGCGGTCGCGCCGCTCTTCAATCGCCGTGCCGATCCGCGGAAGAAAATAGCTCGACATCAGCAAGTAAAGGATCGCGAACGTGACCGCGAGCCAGAATAGCTGGCTCGGCCAGCTCGACGCGTCGAGCTGCGGCAGGCCGGCCTTTTCGGCCCCTTCCGCAGTCTCGGCGGCCATCAAGGCAATTGAAGAGAGCATCATGCTCACCCTTGCAAACGCGATCCGATTTAGAACGCGTAGAGAATGATCATCGCGATAACAAATCCGAGGAGGCCCGTGAATTCGGTCAGCGCGAAGGCAAGGAGCATCGTCTGCTGGTTCGCGGCGGCCGCCGAAGGATTGCGAAAGGCGCCGGCGAGAAAGTTGCCGAAGATGAGGCCGAGGCCGACGCCTGCGCCCGCGAGCGGGATGGCGGCGATGCCGGCGCCGATCAGTTTTGCTGCTTCAACTTCCATGGGGTGAACTCCTTGAGGTCTTCTTTAGAGAGCCGGTTATCCCTTGATCGCGGTCGGCCCGGTCGCCGCGAGGGAACTGCGCTAATGATCCGCCGCGTGCGCGGCGTCAGACAGGTAGATGCACGTCAAGATCGCAAATACGTAAGCTTGAAGCCCGGCGACCAGCAGTTCGAGGAAAAAGATCGCGACAGACCCGAGGAAAGGCGCAATCGCGAGCACCTTGAAGGCGGCCGGCGCGCCGAGCAGCATGATCACGAACATCGCGAAGAGCTTGAGGATGATGTGGCCGGCGAGCATGTTGGCGAACAGCCGGACGCCGAGGCTGATCGGACGCGACAGGAAGGAGATGATTTCGATCGGCACCAGAATCGGCATCAGCCATAATGGGAGGCCGGACGGCGCGAACAGCTTGAGGAATTTGAGACCGTTCTTGGCGAACCCGTAAACGATCACGATGCCGATCGTTAAAAGCGCGAGCGCAAACGTCACGATGATGTGGCTCGTCGTCGTGAAAATATGAAACTCGTGCGGCGACGTTGGCACGGATGGGATGAGGCCGATGTAGTTTGCGACGAGAATGAACATGAAAAGCGTGAAGACATAGGGAAAGAATTTCTTTCCGTCATGGCCGATCGTATCGCGCACGAGATTGGCGACAAATTCATGGAGAACCTCCGCCGCCGACTGCAGGCGCCCGGGAATGAGCGCGCGCCGGCTCGTTGCCGCGTAAAAGAACGCGATGATGAGGCCGACGCCGATCACCATCCACAAGGCGGAGTTGGTGAAGGAGATGTCGACGTCTCCGGCAGTCAATCGGACGATCGGCAGTATCTCGAACTGCTCCATCGGCCCGGCGGCCCGAAACGTCGGAACGTTGAAGCCGCGAGTCCCCTCGATCATCGTCGTCCGTTTCCTTCGCCAGGCCGGAGGGCGCTATTCCCGTCCGGCCGGCGTCTCTCCGTTAGCCCCGACGTCCTTCGTTGACGCCTTTAACGCCCGGCTGACATTGAGCACGCCCGCCGCAAACCCGAAAAAAATGCCGACCAGAAGCAGCCACGGCTTCGTGCCGAAAGCCGTGTCGAGCCCCAGTCCCAGCAGCGCCCCGACGAATAGCCCAGCAAGGAGCTCCGAACCGACGCGAAACGCACGTCCGAGTTCGACGCCTCTCGTCCGATTTGAGCTTTCCTCTCGCGCCGGTTGACCGCGCGCGGCCTCCAAGCGTTTGGAAAACTCATCGAGCGAGGGTGGATCCTGCTTGGCGCCATCTGACATTGGCGTGCCCGAAGAGGGGCGCGACGGTCGCCGCACCCTTAAGAAGTCGGCGCGGAAACTAGCTGCGCTGCAACGCAGCGTCAAGCGCTCGAACGCGGCGGTAATTCCTTGTTTTTCCACCTGGAATGACACCGCGGCGTCCTGCCGCGCCAACGGCCCCTCGGCAACCGCGGATTAATGCGTTCGGCCTAACCTCGGGGCATGTCGAAGATTGAACTTTCGTTGACGCGGATCGCCGCGCTGCCGGGCTCACTGCTGGCGGCGCCGCTCTTCGAGGACTCGCTCGGCCGCGAGCGGGTTGGCGGGTTGCCGCAATCGACGAGCGTCAGGATCAAGGCGCCGCCGCCGACGGTTCATTCGCTTCTCGATCCGACGGCGACCTTCAATCGCTGGCGCATTCGGAACGAAGTGATGGATCTCGTCGACGCAAGATCCGGTCGTTACCGGCACATCACCGCAGGGATGGGAGATCGCGCATTTGAAGTTCACGTCACGCGATCGGCGCCGCCCAGCGTGATTGAGACGACATGCTACGCCGAAGACCGTAGACCGTTTGGGGCCGTGTTTTCCTCGTCAAGCGCCTATAAAATCGAGCCGACCGACTCCGGCGGCTCATTTGTCACCCTGATGGAAACGACCATATTCATCGCCGGCATGCCGCCGTTCCATCTCGCGCGGCACGCGCTGATCATGCTCATGTCGATGCGAATGGACCTTCTCCGCCTCAAACATGAGGCGGAGACAGGCCGTGACGCCGACGCTAAAGCCGCGTGACGCGCGAAGTCAGTCCGAGGCGACGGGGAATCCGCGGTCGCGCATCAACGCTTCGACATTCGCGTCGAACCCGCGAAACTTTCGATAAGCCTCCGCCGGGTCGATCGAATTGCGCGGCGCAAACAGATTGTCGACCAGCGATTTGGCGAGCTTCCTGTCGTAATAGCCGCCGGGCGCCGCTTCGAACGCTTCGGCGGCGTCTGCGGTGAGGACGTCCGCCCACATGTACCCGTAATATCCTGCCGAATAGCCTTCGCCCGAAAAGATGTGCCCGAAATGCGGAGACCGGTGACGCATCACGATTTCGCTCGGCATGCCGAAGCTCGGCGAGCGTCTCGCGTTCGAATTTGTCGGGATCGATGTTCGTCGGGTCGGCGGTGTGGAAGCGCATGTCGACGAGCGCGGAGGCGAGGTATTCCGTCGTCTGGAATCCCTGATTGAAATTCGCCGCCGCCTTGATCTTGTCGACGAGCGCTTTCGGCATCGGCTCCCCCGTCTTGTAATGAACAAGGAAGCGCGAAATCACTTCGTCCGTCGGCAGCCAGCGCTCCAGCAGTTGCGACTGGAATTCGGTGTAGTCGCGAACGCCGCCGTTCAAGGTCGGATAGGCGACGCGCGACGATAGAGAATGCAGCGCATGGCCGAATTCGTGGAAATAGGTTTCGGCGTCATCCCACGAAATGAGAACAGGCTCGCCCGGCGGCGCCTTGACGAAGTTCGAATTGTTCGACGAGAGCACCGTCCGCCTTCCGTTGAACGTCTCATGTGTGCGATAGCTCGTCGCCCAGGCGCCAGAGCGCTTGCCCGGCCGCGAGAAAGGATCGAGATACCAAAGGCCGACATGCGCGCCAGTCGTCTTGTCAGTCACTTCCCAGACTTTGACGTCTTCCTGAAAAACAGGCACGGCGCCGTCGGCGACGGGCGTGAAATTGAAATTGAACAGCTCGCCGGCGACGAAGAACATCGCCTCGCGCAGCTTGTTCAATTCGAGATATTGTTTGACCTCGTCTGAATTCAGATCGTATTTCGCAAGGCGAACTTTCTCCGCATAGAATCGATAGTCCCAGGGCTCGATCCTGATCTTCGCGCCCTCTGTGTCCGCCGCCGCCTGCATGTCGGCGACCTCTTCCTTCGCGCGCGCGACAGCGGCGGGCCAGACGGATTCCATCAGACCGATCGCCTGGTCCGGCGTCTTCGCCATGCGATCTTCAAGGCGCCATGAGGCGTAATTTTCATAGCCGAGCAGTCCGACGCGCTCGTCACGCAGCTTCAGGATTTCGGCGATGACGGCGTTGTTGTCGAATTCGTCGCCATTGTCGCCGCGATCGTAATAGGTCCGCCAGACTTTCTCCCGGAGTTTTCTCTCGGTCGAATAGGTAAGGAACGGGTCCATTGACGAGCGCGTATTGGTGATCGCGTATTTGCCTTTCTGGCCACGTTCATCGGCGGCGGCCGCTGCAGCCTTGACGAGCGAGTCCGGCAGCCCGCCAAGCTGCGCCTTCGTCAGGTAAGCGACGTAACTCTCTTCGTCATGGAGCACGTTGTCGCCGAATTTCGTGTAGAGTTCGGCGAGGCGCTTGTCGATCGCGGCGTAGCGCTCTTTCGCCTCGCCCTGCAGCGTCGCGCCGTCATGCGCGAAGCCATTATAGACGAGCCAGACGAGGCGTTGCTGATCGGGCCGCATTTTCTTGACGCGCGGGCTTTCGTAGACTGCTTTCACGCGAGCAAAGAGCTTTTCATTCTGCGTGATCTTCGAATTGAACTCCGAAAGTTTCGGGGCCATTTCCTGCTGGATCGCGCGGAATTCCGGCGAGGACATGTTGCTCGATAAAATGCCGTAATAGGAGAAAACGTCGCCGAGCTTGCGACCGGAATCTTCGAGCGCGAGAATGGTATTCCCGAATGTCGGCGCCGCCGGGTTATTCGCGATGGCGTCGACTTCGGCGAGGTTCATCGCCATGCCGGCCTCGAGCGCGGGCTTCAATTGCGCAAGGCCGATCTTGTCGAACGCTGGAACGCCGCCATAGGGACCGGTCCAGTCGGCGAGAAAGACGTTCGACGCCGGATCGACATTGACCGACGCGGCCGCCGCCGCGAGATCGGCGCTCGGCCAATCCGGCGCAGTGGGCGCGGTGGCGCAACCGGCGACGGCGATCGCGACGATGCTGGCGGTCAAGGACAGGATTGGGCGCATGGAAAACCCCTCAATTGCGTTCGGAGGATAAGAGCAGGGCTCGGCGCGCGACACCACAAAATTTGCGGCGAGGCGTTACTCCGCGGCGACGAGCTGTTCCGCCTTGTGCAGGTCGACCGAGACGAGCTGAGACACGCCGCGTTCGACCATGGTGACGCCGAAGAGGCGGTTCATGCGCGACATCGTCAGCGCAGAGTGGGTGATGATAAGAAAACGCGTCCGCGTCTCTTTCGCCATTTCTTCGAGGAGGCGGCAGAAGCGCTCGGTGTTGGCGTCGTCGAGCGGGGCGTCGACTTCGTCGAGCACGCAGACGGGGGCGGGGTTGGCCATGAACACGGCGAAGATGAGCGCTGTTGCGGTCAGGGCCTGCTCGCCCCCGGACATCAAGGACATCGACGCGAGTTTCTTGCCCGGCGGCGAGGCGTAGATCTCGAGGCCGGCCTCAAGCACGTCATCCGAATCGATCAGACGCAGTTCCGCCTGGCCGCCGTTGAAGAGGCGGGTGAACAGCGAGGAGAAGTTCCGGTTCACCGTCTCGAACGCGGCGTTGAGGCGCTCGCGCGCTTCACGATTGAGGCTGCCGATAGCGGCGCGCAATTTGCGGATCGCGCCGTCGCAATCCTCGCGTTCGGTCGTCAGCTCGTCGAGCCGGGCCGAGACCTCCTGCATTTCTTCGTCGGCGCGCAAATTGACGCCGCCGAGATTTTCGCGCTCTCGCTTGTAGCGATCGAGCTTAGCGTCGATATCGGCGCGCGAAGGCGGCTCCGCTCCGTCCTTGAACTCGGCGATGGCGGGAAGGTCTTCGGGCGCCGCATTGCAGGTCTCGTGGGCGAGCAACGCCGCTTCTTCAACGCGGGCGATCGCCGCTTCGGACTGGGCTTCGAGACGAGCCCGCGCTTCACGCGCGTCGGCAGCGGCGGCGTCGCACGCCTTCGCCGTGCGATCGGCCTCCTGCGCGCGGGCGACCGCGAGCGCGAGCGCGTCGCCTGACGCAGCGCGCGCCTTTTCCGCTTCCGCAATATGATCGAGCAGCTTCGTGCGCTTTTCCACGATCGTCGCCGGCGCCGTCTGCGCGGTTTCGTTGGCGGCGTTGGCGGCGGTCAGGCGCTCGTTGATTTCGCCCATGCGGGCCTCGGCCGTGTCGCTGCGCGTCGCCCAGACACTGCGTTCGCGCGCGATCTCGTCAACGCGCCGGTTGCGCATTTCCGCTTCGCGCGTCAGATCGTTATGCGCGGCGCGCGATTCCGTCGCTTCCGCGCGGGCTCTCGCCGCACCTTCGCGCGCGGCGCCGACAGCCTCGGCGATCAAGGCGGCGTCGGGCAGGCGCAATCTTTCATCTCGCGTCGCGGCGATTTCGGCGCCGGTCTCCGCGCGGTCGGCTTCGGCGAGCGCCATTGCTTCGGCGATAGAGGAAAGACGCTGCGTCGCGCGCTCGTGATCGCGTTCAAGCTCGACCTGCTTTGCGCGAGCCGCGTCCAGCGAGCGGCGCGCGTCGCCGAACAGCGCGCGCGCATCGCGTTCGATCGACTGACAGCGGGCGAATTCCTGCTGAGCGGCCTGATGCGCCTCCGTCGCGGCGAGCGCGCGCCCCTCGGCGACGTTCAGGTCTTTCTCGAGCTGATGGAGGCGGTTGCGCTGTTCGAGGCGGATGGCGGCGGCGGTTTTGGCTTCGGCGCGCGCGACAAAACCGTCCCAGCGCCAAAGATCGCCATTGCGCGAAACGAGGCGCTGACCGGCGCTTAGCGTCGCGGCGAGCCGCGCGCCTTGCTCCTCGTCGACGACGCCGACCATTGCAAGGCGGAGCGAAAGCGCGGGCGGCGCGGCGACAAAACGCGCCAAGGGCGCAACGCCGATTGGCAGGTCGGACACAGCGGCGACGCCTGAACGACCGCTCCAGAAAGCGGGCGCAGCCTCATCGAGCGCCGCGAAGAGATCGTCGCCGAGCGCGGCGGCGAGCGCGTTTTCATAGCCGGGTTCGACATCGACCGACTGGATGAGCGAGGGCCAATCGCCGTCCGCATGCGAGGCAAGGACGCGGCGCAGGCCGTCGCATTCGGCGCGAATTTCGGAAAGGCGCTGTTCGGCTTTCTGGCGAGGCTGCCTCACGGATTGCTCGCGCGCCTCGGCGGCTGCGCGTTCTTCTTCGGCGCGGTGGAACGCAGCTTCAGCGGCCCGCGCGGCTTCTTCCGACGCGGTCAGCCGAGCGGTCGCCGCGTCAAGCGCGTCCGCCTGGTCCGGCGTCGGTGCGATGCGGCTCTTTTCGTCGGTCAGTTGATTGATCTGCGACTGCGCTTTGGCGAGGCGGCGTTCGAACGTCTCAATTGACGCTGCAATCGAACGGCGGCGCGCATCAATCTCAGCGGCCTCCGCGCTCTTTGCCTCAAAAACCTGCTCGGCGGCGCGCACCGCGTCTGTCGCGGCGTCTAGCCGCGATTTCGCATATCCGATCCGGTCCTTTTCAGCCGCTTCGCGCTGGCTGAGGCCCTCTTCCTCGCGATTGAGCGTATCGACGGCGTCGTCGGCGTCCCGCTTCAGCGACTTCTCGCGATCGAGATCGGCGCTGAGGCGCTCGATCTCGGCGGCGAGGCGCCGGATTTCGGCTTTCGCGCGCTCGGCGTCTTCATCGAGATTTTCGCGGGCGACGGTCAGGCGATGCAGCGCGGCGGCGGCTTTCGCTTCTTCAAGGCGCAGCGGGTCAAGCGCTTCGTGGGCTTCGGCCTGCGCCGTCGACGCAGTTGCGGCGGCGCGCGCGGTCTCCTCGATCAGCGCTGCGATTTCTTTCAGATGTTCGCCGGCGGCGTCGCGCGCGTCGACCGCTTCTTTCCAGCGCAGATAGGCGGCGCCCGCTTCGGCGCGGCGAATGTCGCCTGAAAGATTGCGATAACGGGTTGCTTGGCGCGCCTGCCGGGCGAGCGCGACTTTCTGGTTTTCGAGCTCGCCGATGACGTCATCGAGACGGGAGAGATTTTGCTCCGCCGCGCGCAGGCGCAGTTCCGCTTCATGGCGGCGCGAATGAAGGCCGGTGATCCCGGCGGCTTCTTCAAGCAAGCGCCGGCGATTTTGCGGCTTGGCGCTGATCAGCTCCGCAATCTGCCCCTGGCGGACGAGCGAGGGAGAATTCGCGCCGGTCGAGGCGTCGGCAAAGAGAAGCTGCACGTCCTTGGCGCGGACTTCCTTTGAATTGATCCGGTAGATCGACTGCGTGCCGTCATCCTTGTGCAAGATGCGGCGCGACACTTCGATGACGTCCGCTTCGTTGTATTCGGCGGGCGCCGTCCGATCCGAATTGTCGAGCGTCAGGATGACTTCCGCCCAATTGCGCGCCGGCCGCATCGACGTGCCGGCGAAAATGACGTCGCCCATGCCCTCGCCGCGAAGCGCCTTGGCCGACGTCGCGCCCATGACCCAGCGCAGCGCTTCAAGGAGGTTCGATTTTCCACACCCGTTCGGGCCGACGACCCCGGTGAGGCCGTCGCGAATTTCAAGGTCCGTCGGTTCGACGAACGACTTGAATCCGACAAGGCGGAGGTTGTTGAATCTCACTGTGATCGTCCCGACGACTGCGGAGGCCGCACGTTTTTCGGCGCTTGCGCCGCCCCAAGCGCCTCACCGAGCGCCGATTCTCCGGCGCGGGCAATTTTACGCGGGCGCCTGTGGAGAAATGAGCAGGCATGATTTTGGCGAACGCAACGCAACAGCAACGGTCCCTTACGCGCCCGCTTTTTCCACAGCTGCCGCGATCTGCTGCTCGAAGTCCTCCTTCGTCTTGTAGGCCATCTTCTCGCCATTCAGGATGAAAGACGGCGTGCCCTGCACGTCATACTTCTCCATGCCTTCCTTGGCGTTGTTGTTGATGACTTCGACGAGTTCCTTGCGCTGGAGGCAGGTATCGACGGCGGCTTCGTCCATCCCTGCCTGCGCCACGATCTTGACGAGTTCGGCTTTGGGATTGTCCTTGATCCAGTTTTGCTGACCGCGGAACAGCGCGTCGGTCACGAGGAAATAGGCCTCAGGGCCGGCCTTGTCCGCGGCGCAGCGGGCGAGGACGGAACCGATGAGCGAATAATTCGCCGGCGCGGTCGGAAACTCGCGGAAAACGAGCTTCACCTTGCCTGTGGCGATATACTTTTCCTTGATCGCAGGCATCACTTGCTCGTTGAAGACGGCGCAATGCGGGCAGGTGACCGAGGCGTATTCGATCAAGGTCACTTTGGCGTTCGGATCGCCGAGGACCATGTCGGTCGCGGCGAGTTTCTGGTCGGTGACGACAGGCGTCGCATCAGCCGGCTTTGCGGCCTCAGACGAGGCGTTTCCGCAGGCGGCGACGATGAATGGGGCGGCGAGGAGGAGGGCGCGACGGGTCATGACTTCACCTTTGCATATGCCTGACGGCGGCCGCTCGATCGGTCGCCATTTCTCCCTAAATCGCAGAGCCTCCGGGCGGTTACAAGGTGGGCGCAAACAATCGAGCTTTCGTGAAGCGGAAGACCGCAATTCTGCGCGCCGGTTTACCGAGACCCGCCCGTCCGGAACCGGGACAGGAGACCTGCTGCCGGCACAGAATTCGCAGATTTTGGCCCCTGAACGATTGCAATCCGGGCGATGGCGTTCGGCCCGAAATAGTCATTCAGCCGGCGCCTGAGGGTCTCGGACGCGAACTCGACCGAGGCCGCCGCCGCGCCATGCGGGACGACGACTTCAAGCGTCCGGCCCTCGCGCCCGCCGGTGATGCGGCCCGGCCGGCAAAGCCTTGAAAGTTCCGGGCCGGCGAGGGTCGGCCAGTGGCCGATGAGGTCCGGATCGACGAATTTGGTCTTGCGGGCGAGATCGGAAAGGACGCCGGCGGAAAAGCGCGAGAGCGCAGGCGCCGCAGCGCGCACCGAACGGGTCTCCCGCGGCTGGCCGACATCGCGCAAGGGAGGGCGGTAGGATTTCATTGCGGGCGATCCTAGCATAAGCGCACCAAGATGTCCGCGATCCCGGCCGCACTTCTCAGATGGTATGACGCCAACGCCCGGGTGTTGCCGTGGCGAGTCTCGCCGGCGGACCGGCGGAAAGGCGAGCGGCCGGACCCCTATCGCGTCTGGCTTTCCGAAATCATGCTTCAGCAGACGACCGTCGCGGCGGTGCGGCCGCGATACGACGGTTTTCTCGCGCGATGGCCGAGCGTCGAAGCGATGGCTTCGTCGCCGCTTGATGACGTACTCGGCGAATGGGCGGGACTTGGTTATTACGCGAGAGCGCGCAACCTCCACAAATGCGCGGTCGCCGTCGCAGCGCTTGGCGGCTTTCCCGAAAACGAAGACGAGTTGCGCGCGTTGCCCGGCGTCGGCGCATACACGGCGGCCGCTATAGCGGCGATCGCCTTCGACAAGCGGGCGGTCGTCGTCGACGGCAATGTCGAACGAGTTGCCGCGCGGCTGTTCGCCATTGAAGCGCCGCTGCCGAAAGCGAAAGCGGAATTGAAGGCGGCGATCGGCTCCGTCTGGCCGGCCAGAAGGTCCGGCGATTTCGCGCAAGGATTGATGGACCTTGGCGCCATTGTCTGCACGCCGCGCAACCCGAAATGCCTCATCTGCCCTTTGTCAGCGCATTGCCAGGCGCAGGCGAAAGGAGTCGCGGAAGATCTGCCGCGCAAGGTGAAAAAAGCGGAAAAGCCGAGGCGCCGCGGCGTCGCCTATGCGCTCGTCAACGCGAATGGCGACATGCTGTTCGAGCGGCGACCGGACAAGGGGTTGCTCGGCGGCATGATAGGTCTTCCGGGCACCGAATGGTCGACGAAGCCAATCCCGGCGCCGCCCGCAAAAGCGAAGTGGGTTCTTGCTGGCGTCGCGCGCCACACATTCACGCATTTTCACCTCGAACTCGACGTCATGACCGCGCCGGCGCCCAAAGCGTTCAGGCCGACCGGCCATCAGCAATGGATCGCGCCCGACAAAGCCCGCTTGCCGACGGTGATGAAGAAAGCGGTGGAGAAAGCGCTTCGCCAGACCGTCATTCCGCCAAGGGTCGAAATCCGATAAGCTCGATCACGACCCCGGCCCCGCGCCGGGATGAACGGACGCAAGGGTGGGCGCCATGAATACGATGGATTTGAACCGGAGATCGCTGCTCGCCGGCGCCGCGATGGCGGGCGCGCTCGGCCTGTCGCCGGCGTTTGCGAAGAAGCAAAAGCGCCGGCTTGTCATCAACGCGCTCGGCAGCATCGGCAATCCGAACGGCGGCGAGTTCGGCGAGAAGGAAATCGCATCGCACTACCTCGACCCCCGGCCGATCGGCGACGCGCGCGCGGCACAACTTGCCGCCATCAATTTGACCTTGGGCCACGTCTTCGGCGAGGGCGATCCCTTCATCGACACGATTGATGATATCGCCTGGTGGAACGAGGCGATCCGCCTGCGGCCTGACGCGCTGTCGAAGGTGCTCGACGCGAACGACATCAGGGCGGCGCACAAGACGGGGAAAACCGGCCTCATCTTCGGCTTCCAGAATTCGGAAATGTTTGGGCAAGACGCCTCGCGCGCGCGGCTTTTCGCCGATCTTGGCGTTCGCGTCGTTCAGCTCACCTACAATCTCAAGGGCGCCGCGGGCGATGGGTCGCTGGTTCCGGAAAACAGCGGGCTGACCGCGTTTGGCCGCGACCTTGTCGCCGCGCTCAACGAAAGGCGGCTTCTCGTCGATCTGAGCCACGCCGGCGAGAAGACGACGATGGATGCGATCGCCGCATCGAAAGCGCCGATCGCGATCACGCATACGGGCTGCGCAGCCTTGGCGCCGCATCCGAGGAATCGCGGCGACGCGGAATTGAAAGCCCTCGCCGACAAGGGCGGCGTCATGGGCGTTTACTTCATGCCGTACCTCTCGCCCGGCCGCCAGCACATGGCCGCCGACATCGTCGCCCATCTCGAACACGCGATAAACGTCTGCGGCGAAGATCATGTCGGCGTCGGCACCGACGGGGGCGTCACCGCCATCGACAACATGCCCGCCTATCTTGAAGAGCACCGCAAGGATGTCGAGAACCGGAAGAAACTCGGCGTCGGCGCGCCAAACGAGGATCCAGGCATCATCCTCATCCCGCCGGATCTGACGGGGCCGACGCAGTTTGAAAAACTTGCAGGAATGCTGTCAGCGCGCGGACATTCCGAAGCGCGGATCGACAAAGTCCTCGGCGGGAATTTCCTGCGGCTATTTGGCGAGGTTTGGTGAGGGTCAACCCTTCGCTTTCTTGTCCGCGACGCACGCCGCAACCGCCGCGCGCTTTTGTTCGTTTTGCCAGTCCGCCGACGAATAGCCGGTTTCTGCTTCGCAAATTTCCCGTCGCTGTTCGGGAAGGAACAGCGTTTCGTTTTTGATCCGGTAGAGTTCGTCCGGATAGACGCCCATCTTGCAGAAGGCGCGGTCGCCGCGAATTTTGAACACGGGCGCAGCATAATGCGCGGTGACGGCGTCGCGGTTCTGGGCGATTTCTTCGGGGCTGTAAAATTCCGGATCTGACTTGCGGGCGATCTGCTCGGAGATCCGCGTCACCACCGGCGGGTCAAATTCGATCGGCTCAAGCGATCGCCGATCGACGTCTTCCAGTTCAGTTTCGTCAAGCAGGAAATAGGGATCGCCGCAATAGGCGTAACGCCCGTCCTTTGTTGGATGCACGCGGTCCCATTGATACTTTCGGTGAAAGAGCGCGCCTTCGTATTCGACGACGTAGAGCATCGCGAGATCATGTTTGGCGAACATAGGGTATCCATAGTGATCGTAGGCCTCGAAATCGATGGTGCGTCCGCCGTAATCGCCGTGAACGACGTCGAGGATTTCATAGCGCGCCACAAACGCTTCATCCATCAAGATGACGATCTCGTCTTCATTTTCGGAAACTGGCGGCGGTTGAATGACGCGCTCCACAGCCACCTTGCGGCCGACAAAGGCGAGCATCTTGTCGGCGCCTTCGATCGTGTAGGTGTTGTCGAAGTCCTTGAGCGTCGCTGTCGCGCACCCGCTCGCGACAAGCGCAGCCATGACAAGCCAAATCAACATAGCGAACGGTCTTTTCATGGATTCTCTCCTGTCATGACTGCATCGCGCTGAACGCCATCTCCGCGAACTCGCAGAGCAGCGGCCGCGTATCGCGCGGATCAATGATGTCCTCGATCAAAAACTGCTCAGCCGTGCGGAACGGAGACGTAACGGCGCCCAATCGCGCCTTTATTCTCAAAAGATCCGCAGACGGATCATCAGCCTCCGCCAATTCCGACTTATACGCGACTTCGACGCCGCCCTCCATCGGGAGCGAGCCCCAGTCGCCGCTCGGCCAGGCGAAACGGTATTGGAACCGCGTGTGGTTCGACATCGCGGCGCCGGCGACGCCGTAAGCCTTCCTGACGATGACGGAGCACCACGGAATCGTCGCCTTGTAGATCGCGTTCATCGCATCGACGCCGCGCCTGATGGTTGCGGCTTTCTCCGCTTCCAATCCGATCATGAAACCCGGATTGTCGACGAGATGGACGACGGGGAGGTGGAAAAGCTCCGCGAGCCCCACAAAGCGGCGCGCCTTGTCGGAGGCGTCCGCCGTCCACGAACCGCCGAGGAATGTCGGATCGCTTGCAAGGATCGCGACCGGATAGCCGTCAAACCGCGCGAATGCGGTGATGACCGGGCGGCCCCAGCGCGCGCCCATTTCGAAAACGGAATCGCGGTCCGCGACCGCCTCGATGATCTTTCGCATCGAATAGGCCTGCTTGCGGTCGTGTGGAACCGCTGAGAGCAAAGATTCGTCGCGACGGCTCACCGGGTCGTGGTTGATGGTGCGCGACGCACGTCCCTTCACGGAGGAGGGAAGATAGGAGAGGAAGGCGCGCGTTCGCGCGAAGGCTTCCGCTTCCGTATCCGCCTCGTCGTCGATGACGCCGTTGCGCGTGTGAATGTCGGCGCCGCCGAGAGACTCATTGTCGCGCGCCGCCTCGCCGATGCCTTCGGCGACTTTGGGACCCGCGGTGAAAACCTGCGCGAGGCCTCTGACCATCACCGAATAATGACTGGCGACAAGACGCGCTGCGCCTAATCCGGCGCACGATCCGAGGGCGAGCGCGCAGACCGGAACCGTGTCGAGATTCTTGACGACGTGTTCCCAGCCCGGAACGTAAGGAACATAGGTGTAGCCCAATTGTTCGAGGCTTTTGACCGAGCCGCCGCCGCCGGTGCCGTCGATCATGCGGATGAGCGGCAGGCCCATCTCGTGCGCCATTTGCTCGGCGAGGGCGAATTTCCGGTGGATCGCCGCGTCCGCGGCGCCGCCCCTGACGGTGAAATCATCGGCGCTCGCGACGATCGTACGCCCGTTGATCCGCCCGCGTCCGAAGATAAAGTTCGAGGCTGCGAAATCCTCAAGCGTTCCGTCTTCGGCGTAGCGGCCCTTGCCGGCGATCTTTCCGATTTCACGGAACGATCCCTGATCGAGGAGCGCCTCGATCCGCTCGCGCGCGTTGAGCTTGCCGCGCTCCTTCTGGCGCGCGAGCTTTTCCGCGCCGCCCATTTTCTCGGCGAGGGTCCGGCGGCGTTTCAGCTCTTCGAGTTCTTTTTCCCAGGACATTCAGACGCCCGATCCGCAATTCGCCGGGCTTTCGCGCCGCATCGTTCGCTGTAAATCCCGCTTTCCATGCGGGTTAGAGCCCCGAAAGGCGCCCTTTGCCCCTTCGAGTTCGCGGGGCTGATTCACCGGCGCACAAGTCGGCGTCGACGCGCGCCGGTCTGCCGACCGCAAGGAATTTTGACTGTGCATCCGCAACGTTGCGCCCTTTCCCGGCGAGAACCTCCGATAATGACCTTAAAGCCTCCGGAGAGGTGTGGGATAAGTTTTTTTTCCGCTTACGGATCAAGGGGATGGATGGTTAACGCGTTTTTGGCGGCGTTTTCAGCGCACCCTGGAAGTCGGAGTCTGGCCGAATTTCGTTTAGCGCCCGAAGCTCTAAGCCAGAAAATCCAGACCGAGATCGAGGCACGGCGCCGAATGGGTGATCGCGCCCGATGATATGACGTCGACGCCGGTCATGGCGATGGCGCGAACGCTGTCGAGCGTGACGCCGCCCGAAGCTTCGAGAACGGCGCGGCCTTTGTTGAGCGCGACCGCGACGCGAAGGTCGTCCGGCGACATGTTGTCGAGAAGGACGATGCGCGCGCCGTGCTCGAGCGCTTCTTCGAGCTGCTCGATCGTCTCGACCTCGATTTCGATCGCCGTCATGTGGCCGATAGCGGCTTTCGCCGCCTTCATCGCTTCGGCGATCCCGCCGGCGGCAAGGATGTGATTGTCCTTGATCATCACGGCGTCATAAAGGCCGAATCGGTGGTTCGACCCGCCGCCGCAACGAACCGCGTATTTCTCAAACGCGCGAAGCCCCGGGGTTGTTTTCCGGGTGCAGACGATTTTCGCGCGCGTGCCAGCGATCGCATCGACAAAAAGCGCCGTCTGCGGTCGCAACGCCCGAAAGACGCCCCAGGAAATTCAGCGCCACGCGCTCCGCGGTCAGGATGGCGCGCGACGGGCCGTCGACGCGCAGGACGACGTCGCCTTTGGCGACGCGCGCGCCGTCATCCTTCCCGACGACGATCTCGACATCCTGGTCGATGAGACGAAACGCCGCGAGCGCGAGATCTGTGCCGGCGATGACGCCCGGCGGGCGCGCGGAAATGTTCGCGCGGCTCATCGCGCTCGCCGGGATGCAGGCGGCGCTCGTGATGTCGCCTGCATCGCCGAGATCTTCCTTCAGCGCGCGGCGGACGGCGTCGTCGATCATGAAAGTCGGGCAGCCGGTCAATCGCGGAGTCAATCGGCAAACCGGGCGGGTCCCTTCTTCCTTCCAGGTTTCGGTTGCCGATTGCCGGTTGCTCGATCTGGCGTCACACCGCCACCATGTCAATCTCAGACGCGTCCACGCGATAACTTCCGTGTGGCAACGCGCTCTTCATCCGTCTCGCGGGAAAGTCGGACCGGTGTGCGCCGCCGCGGCTTTCCTCCCGCATCAGCGCGCCTTGCGCGATCAGCTCGGCGGAAGCGAGGGCGCTTTTAAGACCGCTCGTCATCAGGGGACTTTGCTTGAGATCAATGATCGTCTCGATAGTCTCGCCGAGCCATTGTTCGGTGCGGATGAGCGCGGCGCCCTTCGACATCGCCTCTCGCAGGGTCAGCATCAGCTTGGGGTCGGCGGGCTTCGACGCGAGCGCAAAGCGGTCTTCCGGCGCGCGCGGCTTTTGCGGCGAGGGAGCCGCTCAGCCGAAGCCGTTCGCCGATGCGCGCGCCGAAGACGACGGCTTCGAGCAGCGAGTTCGAGGCGAGGCGATTGGCGCCATGCACGCCGGTCGAGGCGACTTCGCCGACGGCGGAGAGGCCTTTAAGGCGGAGCGGCCGTCGAAATCGGTCATGACGCCGCCCATGTGATAATGGGCGGCGGGCGCGACCGGCATCAATTCCGTCCTCGGATCGATATGTCGCGCTCCGCAGGCGGCGAAGACGGTCGGAAAGTTTGTCGGAAATTTCGCGCCGATCGCCTGACGGGCGTCGAGGAAGGCGCCACGCCCCGCCGCGCGTTCGGCTTCGACGGCGCGCGCCACGACATCGCGGGGGCCAAGTTCGCCGCGCTTGTGATAGTCCGGCATAAAGCGGCGGCCGTCCTCGTTGACGAGCAGCGCGCCGTCGCCACGCAGCGCCTCGGTCGCGAGCGGCGCCGGATCGACGCCGATGTCGAGCGCCGTCGGGTGGAACTGCACGAATTCCGGATCGCGGATGACGGCGCCCGCTCTTGCCGCGAAGGCGAGGCCATGGCCCTGCGCCGGCGTCTGGATTGGTGGTGACGGCATAGAGCCCGCCAAGGCCGCCGGTCGCGAGAACCGTCTCCGCCGCGCGCATGGCGAGGCGTTTTCCATTCGACGACATCGAAAGAGAGAACGCCGGCGATGGCGCCGTCGTCGTCGCGCAGCAGATCCTCTACGACGACGCGCTCCAGGATCGTGATGTGCGCGGCCTTGCGCGCGGCGCCGATCAGCGCCTCCATGATGGCGGCCCCGCCCGATCGCCGGTCGCGTGCACGATGCGGTCGCGGCAATGCGCGGCTTCGCGCCCGAGGATTCAACGAACCGTCCGCATGGCGATCGAAGGCGACGCCGTAGCGCGTCAGCTCCTCGACCGCGTAGGCGCCGCCTTCGGCTAGATATCTGCGCGGCTTCGGCGTCGACAAGCCCGGCGCCGGCGTCCATCGTATCGGCGAGATGGAGATTGACGCTGTCGTTGTCGCCGAAAGCCGCCGCCATGCCGCCTTGCGCCCAGCGCTCGAACTCGCCTCGCCGAGCGGGCGCGCGGTGATGACGGTGACTGGGCGGGGCCCGAGTTTCAGCGCGGTGTAAAGCCCCGCGACTCCGGCGCCGATGATGAGGATGCGGGACGCCAGCCATGTGAGCGGCCGGCGCGCCGTGCGCGATTCGCCGAGCGACGCGACGCCGCGCATCGCTCCTCAGGATGAGGCTGTCACATTTTCCAAAAAAAAGACCTCATCCTGAGGAGGCGCAGAGCTGCCGTCACGAAGGATGGCGACGGGCGCCCGCGATGTAGAAAGATCCCTCAAGTGCTACGCCCGGCTCTCGACCGCCAGCACCTGCGGCCGCTCTTGATGCGAATACATCGACTGCCGCTTCACAGGCAGCGCGATCATGCGCTCGATCGCCGCGCGGGCTCGGTCGGCTATCGCCCGGATCGATCGATCACCTCGAATTGCATGGTCTGAAGCGACGCAGGATTTTCGGCAAGCGTGATGCGCTTCATGTGCGGGCAGAGATTGCAGGGGCGCACGAAGTTCATGTCCGGGTTTTCGGCCGCCACATTGTCCGACATCGAACATTCGGTGATCAGCACGACGTTTTTCGGCTGCTGCGTCTTGACGAAGTCGTTCATGCCGCTGGTGGAGCCGGTGAAATCGGCCTCGGCGACAACCTCCGGCGGGCATTCGGGGTGCGCGAGCACCATGACGCCGGGATTGCCGGCGCGGATTTCGCGGATGTCCTCGGCGGTGAATCGCTCATGGACTTCGCATGACCCCGCCCAGGTGATGATCTTCACATCCGTCATCGCCGCGACGTTCTGCGCGAGATACTGGTCGGGAAGAGGAAGCACGATGTCGGAGCCCCATTCCTTCGCCGCCCATTCGACGATCTCGACCGCGTTCGACGACGTGCAGCAGATGTCGGTCTCGGCTTTGACGTCGGCCGTGCGTGTTCACATAGGTGACGACCGGCGCGCCCGGATATTTCTGTTTCAGCAGGCGCACGTCCGCGCCGGTGATCGACGGCGGCGAGCGAGCAGCCGGCTTTCAGGTCCGGGATCAGAACCGTTTTATCCGGACACAGAATTTTCGACGTCTCGGCCATGAAGTGAACGCCCGCCTGCACGATCACCTTCGCCTCCGTCGCCTGCGGCCTTCTTGGCGAGTCGAGACTGTCGCCAGCGAAATCGCCGACGCAGTGAATAGATCTCCGGCGTCATGTAATTGTGGGCGAGGATGACCGCGTTCCTCTGCTTCTTGAGGTCGTTGATGGCCGCGATGTAGGGCGCATGAAGCCGCCATTCCGCAGGCGGGATCAGCTTTGCGACCTTCTTGTAGAGGTGGTCCGTCTTCGCCGCGACGTCGGCGGTGTAGGGAAGCGATTCGCCTTTCGGCGCGACCTTAAGCTTTGGAAATTCAAGAACGGTCATCGGTCTCTCCCGAAATATGCTCACATAGAGCATATATGGGGTGGAAAAAATCGCCCACAAGGGCGACCCGCAAAGACTGCCCCCGCCATGGGCTGTGGTCAACTCCGGCCGATTTGGAGGGCCTTCGCCGTTTCTTCGAACTCCATTATCCTGCCAATCAAATTCCGGGGAGTTTTTTGGCCGACATCTTCATCTCCTATTCCCGGCCCGACCGACCGCGGATCGCAAAGCTCGCGGCGGCGCTCGAGGCGGCTGGCTATGCAGTCTGGTGGGATATGAACCTCACCGGCGGCGCGCAGTTTTCGAAGGAGACCGGCGAAAAACTGAAAGAGGCGAAAGCGGTTGTCGTCGCCTGGTCGAAAACGTCGGTCGAGTCGATGTGGGTCGCCGACGAGGCGACAGTCGGGCGGACGAAACGCATTCTTGTGCCGATCGCGATCGACGCTGTCGAACCGCCCCTCGGCTTTGGACAGATTCACGCGATCGACTTCTCGAGCTGGACCGGCGAGGCGGGAGAGGCGCCGTTTCTTGCGCTCAACACCAGCCTCGCGGGGCTTCTCGAACGCGCGCCGGCCGCAATCGCGCCAGCCGCCGGCAAGCGGCCATGGCGCCGTCTTGCAGACGAAGCGGCGCGCCACTGGAAGCCCGCAGCGGCGGCGCTCGCGCTTTTCGCTGCGGCGCTTGTCGGCGCCTTCCTCTTCACGCGGCCGGCGCCGCACGCCGCCGATCGCGGTGCAAGCGCCATCGAAGAGAACGCCGTCGCCGTTCTTCCGTTCGTCAACGCCGGCGGAGAAGCTGCCAATGACTATTTGAGCGAAGGCGTCGCCGACGAATTGCGTCTGCAGCTTGCACGAGTCGCTGGATTGAAGGTGGCGGCGCGCGCCTCCTCCGTCGCCTTTCGCGATGACAAATTGAGCGCCGCGATGATCGCCCGGAAGCTGGGCGTCGCGCGTCTTGTCGAGGGCTCGCTCCGCAAGGTCGGCGACGAGTTGAAAATTTCGGTCGAGGTCATCGACGGACGGACGGGATTTCAGACCTGGTCGAACAGCTACACCCGCGCGCCGAGCGACCTCTTGATTGTCCAGCAGGAAATCGCCGCCGCGGTCGTTGCGGAAATCGCCGGCAAGGGAACGGGGAACGTCGCGCCTCCCCCATCGACAACCGACATCACCGCCTTCGACAAGCTGCTTCTTGCAAGGCATTACGAGCAGGAGGTTCGCGACGCGCAGGTCGTCGACGAGGCGAAGCTGCGACGGGCGATCGATCTTTACCGGGCGGCTGCGACCGCCGATCCGAACTCGGCGCTCGCGCGAAGTCGCCTCGCCGGTGCGCTCCTTTATGCGGGCGACGCCGACGCCGCCGAAGCGGAAATCTTCAAGGCGCTGACGCTTGATCCAAACGACACCGAAGTGCAGTGCACGCTCGGTCTTTTCTATTTCGCGCGAAACATGCCGGGCGTCGCCGCCGCTTTTGAACGGGCGATCGCGCTTAATCCAAACAACGCCGACGCGATGTCGGGCTACGCCAAGACGATGTGGCCGCGCCAGCCGCGCGAGAAGACCGAGCAGCTCTTTCGCCGCGCGCTCGATCTCGATCCGATGTCGCTCCTTCGTTACGCCGAACTTGGCAATTTTCTCGGCGTCACCGGACAGCGCGACGAGGCGCTGGCGGTCGCGGCGGAGATCACGAACCGCTTCTCCAGCGCGACGGCTTTTTCGACGTTAGCGCAGATTTTCGAGAAGACCGGCGATCTCGACATCGCGATCGCCGCGGCGAAAAAGGCGCTCTCGCTCGCGCCCGGCGACCGTGACCTCGAAGCCCAACTCGCCGAACTCTACGCCGAAATCGGCGACTTCGAGACGGCCGCGCGTTTTGAGCCGACGCCGGGGATCGGCCAGCTGTTCTGGCGACGCGATTTCGAGGCGCTGGTCGATGTCGCCGAGGAAATCGTCATCGATCAGCCGGAGGAGGCGCAAATCTGGTACATGCTGGGATTTGGCTACAACGCCGCTGGCGACCATGACAACGCCGTCCGGGTTTTAAAGATCGCCGGCGCGCCGGAACGGGCGAAATCGGAATCGAATGTCGGCAACGACATCGTCGCGATGGCGACGCTGGCGGCGGCGCTCGACGCGACGGGTGCGAAGGAGGAGGCGCGCGAAACCGCCGAATGGACGCTTTCGGCCGCGCAGCGCTTCCTCGATTTCGGCGGCGATCAGGGCTGGTGGGCCCAGTCGGTGAAGTCGTGCGCGCTCGCCGTCCTTGGCCGCGACGATGAGGCGATGGCCGCCTTTGCGGCCGTCAACAAGGGGCCGGGCCTTTCGCGGCTGCCATGGCTGAAGGACGCCGCCTGCTACAAACGCTTCGCCGACGACGCGCGGTACAAGGCGACGATCGTCGCCGCGGAAAGGCGCCAGGCGGAAATGCGGGCGCGCGTCGCGGCGATGGAGAAGGCGCCGCAGTGAACATCCGTGCACGGATTACTTCTTGGCGGCGGGGCGTGGGGCGATTCAACGAGTCAGGTTCTCGCGCCGCCGCCCCCTCATCCGGCCTTCGACCGCCTTCCTCCCCGAAAACGGGGGAGGAGGAAATAGACGCCAATGGTCATCTGAAGAGCGCCCGGAGAACGCCGCCGTGACCGACGTCTTCCTTTCCTATTCGCGCAAGGACCGCAGCCGAGTTGAAAAGCTCGCCGCGGCGCTTGAGGCGGCAGGCTATTCCGTCTGGTGGGATATGAACCTCACCGGTGGGGTGCAATTCTCGAAGGAGACTGGAGACAGGCTGAAGGAGGCGAGGGCGATTGTCGTCGCGTGGTCGAAAACATCGATCTCGTCGATGTGGGTCGCCGACGAGGCGACGGTTGGGCGGACGAAAGGAAACCTCGTCCCCATCGCCATCGACCCCGTCGAGCCGCCTCTGGGCTTCGGCCAGATCCACGCCATCGACTTTTGGGACTGGACCGGCGACGCGGGTGAACCGGCGTTCCTCGCGCTTAACCAAAGCCTCGCGGCGCTCCTGGGGCGCGACGCGCACAAGATCGCCGCGTCGCCGGCGCGGCCGATGCGTCGGCTCGTTGCGCGCGCGCGGCGCCACTGGAAAGTAGGCGCCGGTGCGGCGCTTGCGATTTTCGCCGCGATTTCCGCAGGGCTGTTTTGGCGCGTCGGCGGTGCGGATCGTCCGTTCGCCAAATCATTGGCGGAAAACGCCATCGCCGTCCTGCCGTTCCGCAACGACAGCGGCGAGGCGAGGGACGACTATCTCAGCGAAGGCTTCGCAGATGAATTGCGCGATCAACTCGGCCGCGTCGCGGGCCTGAAAGTCGCGGCGAGACCGTCGTCGGTCGCCTTTCGCGGCGAGAAGCTCGGCGTCGAGGCGATCGCGAAGGAATTAGGCGTCGCCCGACTGATTGAAGGGTCGCTGCTGAAACAGGGCGGACGGCTGAGGATATCCGTGCAGATCATGGATGGGCGCACCGGCTACCAGACCTGGTCGCAAAGCTACAACCGGACCGCGGCCGATCTCCTCGCGATTCAGCAGGAAATCGCCACAGCGGTCGTCGCTGAGGTCGTGCGCGACGGCAAGGCTCCGGCTCCGGTGACGACGGACATCACCGCCTATGACAAGCTGCTGCTTGCGCGCCACTACGACCAGGAAGTCAGGGACGCGCAGGTCGTCGACGAAGCCAAGCTCGGCAAGGCGATCGATCTTTATCGCGCCGCAGTCGAAGCCGACCCGGCTTCAGCGCTCGCGCATAGCCGGCTCGCTGGGGCGCTTCTCTACAGCGGCGACGCGGACGCCGCCGAGCCGGAAATCTTCCGCGCGCTGAGCCTCGATCCCGATTCCTCGGAAGTTCAGTCGACGCTCGGCGCATTCTATTATGCGCGTGATCTACCCGGAGTCGGCGCGGCGTTTGAACGAGCGATCGGACTTAATCCGAACAATCTCGACGCTCTTTCGGGCTCGGCCCATTGGAACTGGTATTTTTCGCCGCAACCTCTCGACAACGCCGAGAAGTTGTTCCGGCGCGCCATCGATCTCGATCCGATGTCGCTGTCGCGGTATGGCGATCTCGGTTATCTCTATGGCGCGAGCGGCCAGCGCGACAAGGCGATGGCGCTGACCGAGGACATCGCCTCGCGCTTTCCCGATGAGCGGGGGCTTTCGACCATCGCCCAGATTTTTGAACTCATTGGGGATTTCGATCTGGCGGTCGGCGCGGCAAAAAGGGCGCTGGCGCTTTCACCGCAGGACGAGGACATCAAAGCGCAGCTCGCCGAACTCTACGCCGCGATTGGCGACTTCGGGACCGCCGCGAAATACGAGCCGGAACCAGGGCTCGGCCAGCTCTTCTGGCGGCGGGATTATCCGGCGCTCATCGATCTTGCCGAAGACCTGGTCCTCGATCAGCCGGGGGAATCGCAAATCTGGTATCTGCTCGGTTTCGCCTACGCGGTTGAAGGCGGCTATGAGAACGCCGTGCGGGTGCTGAAGATCGCGGGCCTTCCCGTCGAGGCGCACAGCGAATCAACCGTCGGCAATGACCAGGCGGCCGAGCTCGTTCTGGCGGCCGCGCTCCTTGAGACGCAAGCCGGCGACGAAGGCCGCGCGGTCGCCCAATCGGTCGCGACGCGCGCGAAGCGGTTCGTCGATACCGGGGCCGATCAGGGGACCGTATCCGGCGTGTTCCTTTCTTGCGGTCTCGCGCTTCTGGGGCGGGACGACGAAGCGATGGCGACCTTCGCGCATGTGAATGACGGACCCGGACTGCCGCGGTTGCCCTGGCTCAAGGATTACCCGTGCTTCAAGCGCTTCGCCGCCGACAAGCGCTACACAAGCGTCATCGCGGCGGTCGAAAAGCGGCGGGCGGAGTTGCGGGCGAAGGTCGCGGCGATGGATGATCTGTCTTCAAACTGAGAGTGCGGACCCCTCACCCAAAATTTGCTGCGCAAATTTCGACTTCCCCCAAGGGAGAGGTGAAGCACGGCGCGCGCCGCGAGACCCGCCTCTCCCTTGGGAGAAGCCGGCGACCCCGGCGTCATGCCGGGGGAGCGGGTGAGGGGTTTCGTTCGCCCTAAAACGACTGCCCGATCGTGACCATGACGCCATATCTTAGAATATGCGTGTCCTCAGACTGGATCATCCGCAGCGCGGTTGCTGACACGCGCCTTCCGCCCGTCAGGAACCAGTCGAAGCCTACGCCGGCGTTGACGTAATTATTCTTCAGAAGCTGGTCGTGATGCTCGTCGAGTTCGGGATCGAAGGGGATGAAATCCCGCGGCCTTGAAAGTCCCTTGCCCTGCTTGGCGAGAAGGAGGGCTCGGATCGCAAAATTTGGCTTCACAAAATAGCCGGCTTCGAATTCCGCCTTCCAGTGATCGATGTTGATGCCGAGCGGATGCTCGGAAAAGACGTGGCTGCCGGACGCGGCGACGTACCAGTCGTCAAACGGAGGCGTATAGGAAAATCTTGAACCGACTTCGCCTTTGACGAGATGGAGGCCGATCGACGAGTGCGCCGACACCGGATAGCCGTGGCTGGGGACCGTGAGCATGACGAACGGCTCGACCTTGAAATCCTGGTCGACCGCGAGGTAGCGCGCGCCGACGAGGATGTCCTGAACGTCGCCATGATAGCTGCCATTGTCGAGATGCTCATGGCCGTGATGGCGATGAGGAAAATTGCCGCGATAGCGCACGACGAAGATCGGAACGCCAGCCTGCAGCGACAACCGATCGGTAACCGCGAAATCTATCTGGGGGTATAATGCGTGCGCGTCGATCACGCCGATCGGCGACACGACCCCATTGCTGATTTTGGCGTCCCTGATAATGCCCATGCTGGTAGGTAAGGGAGAATTCTCCGTGCCCGGCACGCGATTCCGACGATCTGTTGTCGATGCCCGGAAAATAACTCGTCTGCGCCACCGCGCCGCCGCCCATGGTCAGGCAAAAGGCAAACGCCAGCGCCGCCAACATCTGTCCGCGTAACGAAATTCCGCCCATCGCCACCCCTTGACCGCCGACACAAGCGGTTGAAATTCCCGTCCGCCGTTTTATCGGCGGCCTGATCGGATTACATGCCGACCTTGATATTGGTGTCGCTCTTCAAAGTCTTGTGAATCGCCTTCAGGAGATCGCGCGGCGTCGATTTAGTCGTCAGCGCCTGCTTGTATTGCGCGCGGGCGACGCCTGCTTCACCTGTCGTTTCAGCCGCGACCGGAATATATTTGGCCTTCGAGCCGGCGCTCGCTTCCTGGGCGGCGACGGAGTTGCGATCCTTGAACGCGGCAAGGACGACGTCAAAACGTCCTTCCTTCAAAAAACCCGAAAGTTTCAGCGGGTCGTCGACCACCTGCACATTATGGCCGGTGTTGGCGAGCCATTCCGCGACCAACCGGTCATCGGCGCTCTGCGCGACCATCAAAATGTTGCCGGGCAGCGGCGCCTGATACTCTCGGTAGGAAACACCCTTGCCGACGCGGAAAAGGCTTTCGCCGCAGGCGAACGCCGGTGTTGAAGCAAACGCGGTTGCGATCAGGATCGCGGACGCTGATCGAAAGGAAAGTGACATGACCGGCCTCATTGACTGCGCCTATCATAACAAGGTCGCGCTCGCCGTGCAAAATGACAAGGGGTCTTCGCCCGCGCTGCTTGGCTATTAGGCTCGCCTTGTGACTTGCCGCACAATGTTGGCGCTTTGAGCCGGAAAAGCTTAGCCATGGTTGTATCGACAACCTGTCGCAACGTGAATATCCGGCGTTTTACCAGCGCTTTCTTTAGCGCTTCCACAACTCTTGCGGGCGCTAGCCGCTGCCGATAGGTACTGCCGCCGGGACCGAAGGAATATGGCGACCGACGCCTGCAACCTATGGAAATAGCCATTCTTCTGGCGCTCTTTTTGACCAACGGCCTCTTCGCCATGTCGGAACTCGCGCTTGTTTCCTCAAAACCCGCGCGGTTGAAGGCCCGCGTCGAGGCTGGCGACAAGGGCGCCAGCGTGGCCCTGACGCTGCTTGAAGATCCCTCGCGCCTTCTTTCGAGCGTGCAGATCGGGATCACGCTGGTCGGCGTTTTCGCCGGGCGCCTATGGCGCGGCCGCTTTTTCGGACGACCTCTCGCCTGTCCTCGCGACGGCGTTCCCCCGCTTTGCCGATCGCGCCGATGAAGCCGCGTTCGTGATCGTCGTGGTCGTCATCACCTATTTCTCGCTGGTGATCGGCGAACTGGTGCCGAAGCGGATCGCGCTCGCGGCGCCCGAACTCATCGCCTCGGTTGCGGCGCGCCCGATGAAGCTCATCGCCTTCCTCGCGCATCCGGCTGTTTCGCTCCTTCGTCTTTCGACGGAAGGCGTCATCGCCGCGCTTGGCCTCTCGCGGGTGAAACCAGATCAGGTGTCGGAAGAGGAAATCCTCCATCTCGTCGCCGAGGGCGAGACCTCGGGCGCAATCGGCGCCGAGGAAAGAGAGATGATTGAAGGCGTGCTCGATCTTCCCGATCGCAACATCCGCTCCATCATGACGCCGCGAACCGAGGTCATCTGGATCGATTCAACGTCGACGCAGGCCGAAGATGCTCGCCGAGATCGCGGCCAGCGGCCATTCGCGCTTCCCCGTCGCGCGCAGCGACGCCGACGAAATCATCGGCATTGTTCAAACCAAGGATCTTTTGGGCGCCGTCGCGGCGACTGGCGCGATCGACCTTGAAAGGACGGTGCGAAAGCCGGTCTTCGTGCCGGAAACCTTGTCCGTCGCGACGCTCCTCGACGCGCTTTCTCATTCCGAAGTGAGGATGGCGATCGTGCTCGATGAGCACGGCGTCTTCGCCGGCATTGTGACGGCGGCCGACATGCTGGGCGCGATCGCCGGAGCGAGGGCTTTTTCGCCCGCCGACCGGATCGACGCCGCCGTCCGGCGCGAAGACGGCTCCTGGTTCATCGACGGCATGACGCCGGTCGAGGATTTCGAGCGCCTTGTCGGCGCCAAGGGCTTCGCCGACCAGGAGAATTTTTCAACCGTCGCCGGGCTTTTCGTTCACGCGCTTCAGCGCATCGCCCAGACAGGCGATGTCGTATCGCTGCGCAATCTCAAATTCGAAGTCGCCGACATGGACGGTCGGCGCATCGACAAACTGATCGTCAAAGTTGCGGAGGAGCAGGATGAAGAGGCCCGGTGATCTGATTCAAGCGAGCGGCGAAGCGATCTTAGTTCTCGCGTGCGCTCCAATACGACGAAAGGCTGTGTACGCCGCCCCACCAGCGATAGGCCATCTTGCTCATGTCGTTATCGCCTTTGGTGAGCGTTGCACTAATGGTGTGAAACTGCGCCTTGCTAGGCTTAGAGCGGTCTGGCGGCGTTTCAACGGTGTCGCCGACGCTGTAAGATTTGGTCAGTTCCTGTTTGACCTGGTCAAATTCCAGCCGCGCGAGGGTCGGCCCCGGAGTGGCCCCGAAAACCGAAATCGTACAGTCAACGGAGGCGGGTGTTTGATTTGGTTCAAATGACAGATCGAGAATAAAAACTTTGCCGCCGGACATCATCGCTTCGAGGCCGCCCGGCGAAGTCCAATTCTTGTTGGTCACACCTTTGTTCGTTCTCTCGTAATTCAGCGGCCATTTTGCAGCTTCGGCGATTTGCGCGAGGTGGGCCGGGTCGTTGGGCGCGGGGAGGCACAATGACTTGAAATGTTCGGCCAGCAGCGGCGCGACTTCTGCGATGTATTTGCGCGCCGCTTCCGGGAGTTCCTTCGGGCTGGGGCTTTCCTTCGGCGCTTGCGCGGAAACCGGCGGCGGCGCCGGAAACTCAAAATCGTCAGCGACCTTAGCCGTGCGATATACGGTGTGCGTTCTGAGGTGCTCATATTCGAAGGCGTCTTGGGTCAGGCTGATGACGCGATACTTGTCTCGAACGATCGGCTCAGCGGGCGGCCAATCCTCGTTGCGTTCCCACGAAGCGAACGGATACCAGGCTTCAAAAACAGTGGAGTATTTGTCGCCTTTAAGCGTCCATCTGCCCGCTTCAAGACTCCTCGAACGGCACGCCGCTTTTCCCGAACCTCCGGAAAACGACAGCGTATGTGCCATCGCTCTTCCTTAGGATATTAAACTGAACGAGCTCTTGATTGTCGTCATGGTATTCGCCGTACCATCTGCCGACCAGAAGGTCGCGTCGAGCATCGGGTTCACTGTTTGCTGCTGACGCAGGGACCAGCCAGCCGATGATGACTGCAAAAAAAGCCGCAAACAGAATGCGCATGAGCATCCCCTCCTGTACTCAATCCAAGAATACTGCAGGAGCTATTCGTTTTTAGCAATCAGCGGACAGGTCTTAACCGCCCGCCTTCATCCGCGGAATCGCGAGCCCGCTCGCCGCGCCGTCCGCGCTGACGGCGGGGGAGGGTTGGAAAAGAGCGGCGGGGCGTCCGCTCGCCTGCTGCACCGCGCGCGTCGTTTTGGCGACGAGCCCGCCGTCGACGACGGAGCGTCGAAAGTTCTGCTTGTGCAGATCGAATCCGACGATCGCCTCGACGGATTTTTGCAGCGCTAACAGCGTGAACTCCGCCGGCATCAGCTCGAAGATGACGGGACGGTATTTGAGCTTGCCGCGAAGACGCCCGATCGCGGTCGCGAGAATTCGCCTGTGGTCTGACGTCATGGCGAAGCCGGTCGCCTTCGCCGCGGCGCGGCCCGCGCGCGCATCGGATGATTCCGCCGCCTGGTCGCGCCACGCTTCCTCGACGAGGCAAGCCTCGTACATCAACTCGTAGCGCTCGAGCGCGCGCTCTTCCTCCCAGCCGTTCTCCGTAAGGCCGAAGGCGAGTGCGACGCGCGCTTGCCGCTCGCGCGCGATCGATTCGGTCTCTGCGCGCGTCGTCCAGGCGGCGAACGCCGGCATGACGATTTCCTTGAGGATCGCGGGTTCGCCGCCGCGCCAATCCTCCCATGGAAAGAAGTCGTACCAATTGCGCCACTGCGCGTCTTTCGCCGCGACTTTCGCAGGCTCCGACGACAGCGCGAGATAGCCGACGGAAACGACGCGCGCGTCCGGTTCGCCGCCGGTCACGACAGCCGCCGGCGCCTCGCGGCCCTGATCGCCGAAGGTATAGAGCTGCTCGACATAGCCGAGCGAGACCTTCGTCTGGTCGGAGACCCACTGGCGAAGGCCGAGTTCGAACGTGCGGTGGCGCTTCGGGTCGAAGGGCCCATAGGGAAGACCGAGCCCGTCCGCGCGTTTGACGCACAGCGACTTCGGCTGCTGCGCGTCGATGACCGCGAGCACGGCGTTGAGGACGATGGCGATCGGCGGCGGCTTTGTCACGGCCAGGACAATATGGAAGTTTGCAGGGATTGGGTAGGGCGACGGAGAACGCTTGGCTCCGCCTGCGCCACGATCCGTACAAGGATCAGGCCGCGAGCTTCACCATCGCTAGCGGCGCCGCCATGTCCGAACAGCAGGGCGGCGACAGATCGTCGAGCGCGTCCGTCATCCGCCCTTCGCGACCAAGGAGTTCGTCTGCGTAGTTGACGAGGAGCGGGCAGGGGTCGGCGTGAGGCGCAGCGGTCCTGAGGCGCTTCATCAGCGCCGCTTCGCTCGCCGCCGGCTCCTTCATGCAAAGGACGATGAAGGCCGCGGCGGTCGAGCGCGACACGCCGCGATTGCAATGGACAAGGAGATCGCCCTTTCCGTCCCACTGCTTCACGAATTCGATGATCTGCCGCGCTCGATCGCGCGCCGCGCGGTTGATCGTCTCGGCGCAGCTTTCGCGATCGACGTAGAGCAGCAGGTGTCTTGCCGCGTCGAGACCTGGAAGGATCGGCGCGGTTTCCTCCTCGGACAAAAGCGAGATGACGCGCGTCGGCCGATGCTTCGCATAAGCGTCCGCCGCGCCGGCGAGAGAAGAGACAATCAACATGGCTTGGATATAGGCCCCCGATCCTTGCCAATCATAGAACGCCCGCATCACACAAGCATGAGGTCGCGGTGAGTTTACCGCGCGCGACCCTTGTCGAATTCAGCCATTAACCCGCCAAACCGGTCAAGGTAGCGTTTCTGCGCCAAAGCGGTCGGCTCGATCTTGATCTGGGTCGCCGGAACGCCTTTTGGGGCCCCAAAAAGCGTGTTCGCTTCTTCGACGCCGAAACCGGCGATCTGCGTCGCCTCGAAAAAGGCGCTCGCCCGGTCAGCGCGCTTGATCGCCTTCTCGATGGTCTCGGGGAGGTCGGCCGGCAGTCCGAAGCGGACATGAATGGCGCGCTGCAACCGTCGCTCGATCGCCTTGTACTGGTCGCCGAGGGCGGCCTTGAAGGGGCTGATCATATCGCCGATCACGAATTCCGGGCCGTCATGGAGGAGGGCGGCGAGGCGCCATTTGACCGGCCAGTCCGGGCGGAGCGCATCGCAGAAATCCTCGACGAGGAGCGAATGCTGGGCGACCGAAAAAGGCAACGGTCCCTTGGTCTGGCCGTTCCAGCGGGCGACCCGCGCGAGCCCGTGCGCGATGTCTTCGATCTCGATATCGACCGGCGAGGGATCAAGGAGGTCGAGCCGTCGCCCGGACAGCATCCGCTGCCAGGCGCGAGGCGGCGGAGCGGCGACGGATCGGCGCGGCGGCTTTGGCACGGGCGAGTCACGCAGGCGGATGTGGCGACCGGGCGTATTGCAGAGCCAGTGACGCCGGGCAAGCGGCTGCTCTGGTTGGTAGTGTCTCAGTTTCAATTCGTGTCCCGGACGCCAACAGTCGAGAAACGGCCCCTGATCCGCCGCTCTCGATCTTTGCGCTGGACTTGCGCGCCAATGCTGTGCCGAATGGGCTAGGCGTCACCGGCGGCGAGGCGATCCGCGATGGCTACATCGTTCCGACTGGAGCTGGACGCTCGCATTCCAACCAGGCCCTGCCGGTGCGCGGCGGAAGAGCAAGCCCTGATCCATCGCGCCAGCGGCATCGAGGCCAATGATGCGTGGCTGGACCCGTTCCTGGCGTTGATGGAAGGCATCTACGCCATCGGCGAAGCGGTCACGGATGACTATCCGACCTGCGGCGCGGTGATCACCAGCCAGATCGTCTGCATCAAGAGGCCGCATCCCATTGGCGCGCCTGCGTTTGTGCAAGGCCGCGTCACGGCTTTCGAGGCCAACCTGAGGGGACATATCTTCGCGACCGCCATCACGGCCGCGAACGCATCCGGGGAGCCGTTCGCGGAAATGCTGACGACGATCCTCCTCATTGATCCTGCAATGCAGCCGGAAAAAAGTGAACGCGCGCCAAGGAGCGCGGACTCACCCGCGCCGAGCGCGCTCGAAATCATCGGCCGGTTCACGTTCACGCCTGAGGCCGCGCGCGGTTTTGAGCTTGACCGTCCGCCGTCGCCGCACACGGATGCTGAACTGGCGCGGGCAGCCGGATTCCCAAAGCCAATCGTCAGCGGCAATCAGGTCTTCAGCATCATCTGGAATCGTCTCGTCGCGCCCCGTTATGAACTGCCGGTGGAGCTCCGGTTCACGCTGAAGCGCCCTATCTTCTGGGACGAAGCCATTACGTTCGAAAGGCGCGATGGCGACGCGAGCGGGCGGGACATACTCGAAGTGAGGAACGCCGGCGGCAAGACCTCGATCGTCTGTGAGATTTCGGGCGGCGGCTCATTGGCGTAGCAGCGAATGACTGCAACGGGCGAGATCCGGCCATTGCCTTCCATGGTTACGGACGACCGGGTTGCGAAGCATCGGCGGTTTGCGCCTGAGCGCGCCAGTTCTGGCGCCAAGTGGCGAAATTCAAACTGAGACACTGCCCTCGGGCTTGCCCCTATTGCTCCGGCGGCAGCGCGATCGAGGACTGGCCGAAGGCGTAGCGCCAGCCCTCGGGCGTCCTCACATAGGTGTCGCTGAACCAGAGGCGCTTGTCGAATTTTTGCCCTTTGCTCTCGCCTTTCAGCCACAGCCGGGCGGTCACGATCGCGGTGTCGGGCCCGAAGAGGCGGACAATTTGCGTTCCTTCATCCTCAACCTGACGGTCATAGAGGACATCTCGATCCCGCGCTGACCGCAAGAGGTCGTCGCGCGTGTAAACCTTCCCCGCGCCGACCACGAGGATCATGTCGTCGTGCAGGATCGTCGCCATGGCTTCGGCGTCATTGCGCTCGACGGCGGCCTGATAGCCGGTGTCGAGAGCGGCGATGACCGCGCGATCATCCTCCATCCCGGCGAGAGCGCCCGCGGTGTTGAGAGCGGCGGCGGCGGCCACGACGGGCGCCAGAAATTTCGGTTGCATGGATCCTCACGACTAAAGCGGCAGACGCGCCTTACCCCGAGGCGAAGCGCGCGGACTTGCACTTTCTTGCGAATTTGGCGCGAACATCCGCGAAGGCGCCGCGCCAAAGCGACGCGCGAAACTGCGGGTGAAATGGCTGAGGTTGTTGAAGCCGCAGGCAAAACACGTCTCGGTGACGCCGCGTCCTTCGCGCAGCATGGCGTGGGCGGCGTCGAGCCGCGCTTTCAGCCGGAACCGGTGCGGCGGCTGGCCAGTAAGCTCGGCAAAGACCCTTGAGAAATGAAACATGCTCATGCCGACCGAGCGCGCGAGGTCCGACACCGTCAACGCCGCTTCGAACTCCGACATCAGCCGAGCGCGCGCGTAATCGATCCGCTCCGCATACCAGATGAATTTACGGTCGTTGATCGCGGAAGATGGCGGCCCTTCCGGAATCTCCCGGAAAATCTCGGTCGCGCAATATTCCGCAAACATCGGCGCGTTTTCCTCAACGGCACGTTGCAGTCCCCAGCGAAGATAGCGGACGCGGTTGCTCGATTTGACGATCGTTCGGTTCGCTTTCGCCCAGCTGCTCGCTGCGTCGAAGCGGTCGTCGTCGGCGGCGAGATAGGTCAGCGAAAGACAAGTGTCGTTAAATCCCCGACCGTCAAACGTCGCCCTGAACCGCATCCCCGGCCGGCTCAGCATGACGTCGCCGGCGCCGACGCCCCAGCGCCGCTCGTCGACGTCGAGGTTGAATGCGCCCGCCTCGACAAAACTCGCCATGAAGTGCGAAGCGACTTCCTCATAAGGCTGGTCCTCATGCTCGACAGGGTGGTCGAAGCGATGGAGGCTCAACTCTTCCGAGCGCCAGAGGGGAACGATCCGGGCCATGCAGCGATCCTAGCACCGCAGGCGCCGCCCGTCGTCCCGCGCGAAAGTCAAAAGACTGCGACAAGCAGCGCTGACTTTGCGACAGGCCGACTTGCGGGGAGGGCCAGCGCGCGCGATTTATGGGGGGACAGTGGAGCGCGTAAAAAACTCCAGAAAACAGCCAGAACGAACCCAACGAAAAACCAAGGGGCGATCACATGACCAATCTCGACATCACTTACGACGGCGAAACCCGCCGCAGCGGCGGCATGATGTGGCTCTATATGCCGATCGTGCTCATCTTGTTCCTCGGCGGCGCGCTTTCCGTCGCCGCGTACAGTTTCTCAGACACGGATCTGACCATTGCCGAATCGATCGCGGCAGGCTTCGGCGGTCTCGCCGGCATCATTCTCGGGCTCTTTGGCGCCGCGATCGGCATCGTCGTCGGTCTGATCGGCGCCCTGATCGGTCTTGTCGCCGCAGGCGGCGCGGTGGTGGTGACGCTCTTCATCGTCGGCTCTCCGATCATCGCGATCATTCTGTTCGCGCTGCTGCTTCGCCGCCCGAAAGCGGCGTGCCCGGATCCTGCCGTCCACGGCTGATCGACCGCCACATTAAGGACCTGAAAGCGACGGATCAAATCCGTCGCTTCAGTGTTGATTTCCTGAAGTCGTATCCTTCAGGAGCTGCCGATGAAAAAGCATTTATGTCTGGCCGGCATCACCGCGTTGTTTGGCGCCACTGCTGCGGCCGCTGACACGCCACCGGCTCCAGCCGCGAAATCCGCGCGGGATTCGACGCATATGTGGGAGTCGAGGCCGCAACCGGCGGCGCCCATCATCATGAGCGAGGACAGGGACGATCGAGTGATGCTGGAATTTGTATTTAACGGAAGAAATCTCGATATTCCTGTCCGCCAGTTCGGCATGGGCGGTTTCGCCGGAACGAAGAGCGCCGCGACGGTATCGAACACTGTCGCCGAGACCGCGGGCGAAGCGCAAGATTCAACCGCACCTCTCGGAGAGGCGACGATGCCTCTCGACGAGGCGCAACCCGCCGCGTCTGAGGCGACGGAGCCGTCCCCCAAAGAATAATCCGTGCTACATCCGGAACGTATGGCCGATCCGCAAGGCGAGGCTCGACCCTTGCGCGCGGAAGGATTGCGGGAAGCGGTCTTCTTCGATCAGCGCCGTGTGGCCAAACGAAATGAAGATCTCGCGCTCGGGCTGCGGTTCCCAGCTGAACCGCGAGAGGAACGAGAAGTTCTCCGAAACGCTGTCATACTGAACGTCGGTCTGGATAAACATGCGCGGGTTGATGGCGATCGTCGATCCGACGACGCCGACATGGATGTCGAGATCGCCGGCGGGCAGGTTGAACCGGACGAGTTCGTAATCGCCGCGAATGTTGAAATAGCGGTTCGGCCGAAACGAGAGCGAGCCGCCGATGTTCCGGAAGTCGCCGCCGTAAACGCCGCCCCACCGGTATTTTCCGCCGACCGCGACGGTGCGTCCCTCGGACATTTCGGCGAAGAGATTGTAGCGCGTGAAGCTGTATTCCCCGATCGGCACATTTAGCTGCCCGGCGATATCGAACGGCTCCCTGATGTCGAGGAAGCCGCGAAACGCCTCGAATTCGGCCGCGTCGCCGGCCCGGCCTTCGACCCGTGTGAAGACCCCAAGCTCGCGGTCCAGCAATTCGTCGTCGAGATCGGTGACGGCGAGACCGAAGATTCCGGCCATGTAGAGGCGCACCGGCCCGCTCTCCGGTCTGAAGAGGCGAAAGCCGTTCGCGTGATACTGCCGGATGCCGGTGCGGTTGGCGAAACCGAGGCGCGGGCGATAATCCTCGCCGATATTATAGAACTCGGCGTTCCACTCCCATTTGAGACCGCGATACGAGCCCGCGATCGCGGCGTAATGGTCGCCTTCGGTCGTCGTTCCGTCGCCGTCGATCGTTCTCACATAAGCGAGGTCGGCGAAAAGAGTGCCGGCAAAGCGCGTCGAGTTCTTGTACTGGAAGTCGGCCCCGACGAGCGTGTTGGTGAATTGGCCTGTCGGATCGCCATGGGTGAAAACGACGCCCGCCTTGAACTCGTTCAGCACTTCGAATGACGCGCGCGCGGCGCCGAGATATTGACCGTCATAAACGGAATCGTCGCCTGTTCTGACGGCGAGCACGCCGAGATTGGCGGGCCCGAGCTTGCCGCTGACCTTGGCGCCCGCGACGAGGTCGACGGGACGCCCTTCGACAATGCCGATATTGCGCGAGAAGAACGGCAGCCCGTTGATGTTCTGCGTGAAAGCGCGGCCGCCGAATTCGAAAGACTGAACGTCCTGCAGGAAGAAGTCGCGCGTTTCCGGAAAGAAAAGATCGAAGCGGCCGGTGTTCACCTGCCGCTCGTCGAGCGGCGCGTCGGCAAAGCTGGTGTTGAGGGTCAAGGAGCCGGTGAGGCTCGGCGTCAGCTTGTAAAAGATGTTGGCGCTCGGATCGAACGAGAAATCCGTGTCGCCGGTTTCCCAGTCGTAAGAACTCGCGCCGGTCGCGAAAAGCTGCGCCTCGATGCCGCGCCCGGAAGTGACGCCCTCGACGCCGGACATCTGGCCGATATTGGTCAGGTCGATCCGGTCGCGCGTGCGGTCGATGTTCGACCAGCGCACTTCCTCGTTCGTCCGTCGGATCGTGCGCAACAGCTGAAGGCCCCAGACGTCGAGCGCCGGGTCGATCGAGATCGACTGGAACGGAATCGCGAATTCCGCGATCCAGCCTTCTTCATCGATGCGGGCGTCGACGTCCCACAGCGCGTTCCATTCAAGCTTGATCGCCGAATTGTTTTCGAGGAGCGCATCGACCTTCGCGCCATTGGCGTTGGTCGCGAAGAAATAGCCGTCGCGCCGCGTATTGTAGGGATCGAGCATGACGCGGATCGCGTCCTCGTCACGAAGCTGTCCGTCGCGGGCGAGGACGGCGCGGCGGATCTTGTCCGGGTCGGTGTCGTAGAGCCGGAAACCGACATAGAGCGTACGCTCGTCATACATGATGTAAGCGCGCGTCCGCTGCGTCGGCGTTCCGCCCTCTTCGGGCTCCACCTGGATGAAGTCCTCGACGATCGCCGCCTTCGCCCATGCAGGGTCCGAAAGATCGGCGTCGATCTTTGGCGCTTCGTCGCGCGAAATTTTGACCGCGGTGAGGCGCGGCGCGTAAGTGGCGTAGTCGACGCTATCCTGCGCTGCCGCGCCGGATGCGGCTGCGGCGGCGAGCAAAAGCCCTGCTGCGGCGATTTTCATGCTCGCCAGCATTAGTCGTAAATTGTTACGGAATCGGTGTGCCGGCGCGTTGAAGCGCCGCGAAAGGCGAGCCGCATTGAGTAGTCCCCGCTTGTTTTGCGGATCAGCCTAGCGGGTCGGCGATGCGCGCGCTGTCGTTTCGGCGCGACAGTCGAACGGTTAGTCGCACATTAACCATGACGCGGCGGAGGTGCGCTTCACTCGGCGGGAATCGTCGCTGCGATGTCGGCGCCGTCCTGCGATCGTCCCCTCGTCGCTTGATACCCGGCGCGAAGGACCGCGCTCGTCACGCCCTTGCCGTCCGGTGCCCAGCCCGGCGGTCCGAACATGTAGCCAAGCCAGTGTTTCGGGCGGCTCCGCTTCAAATCGTCGAACAGGCGCACCCATTCGTGGAATGCGATCGTCACCGGATTGGTGGAGCCGACCGCCTTCACAAGCCCGTATTGAACGGGTTCGTCTTCGCGCTCCTCGACATAGGTGCCGAAAAGGCGGTCGAAGATCATGGTGACGCCGCCATGGTTGCGGTCGAGATAATCGGCGTTCTTTGCATGATGGACGCGGTGGGCGGAGGGCGTGTTCAAAACGCCTTCCAGCGGACCGAGTTTGCCGATGAGGTTCGTGTGCAGCCATGACTGATAGAAAAGGTTGAGCGCCAGCATCGTCGCGACCGCCGCGGGTGAAAAGCCGATCCACATCAGCGGCAGGTGAACGAGGTACGCCATCGACAGTTTCGACGTCCAGCCGAGGCGGTAGGAGCCGAGAATGTTCATCTCCTCGATCGAGTGATGAACCGCATGCGTCGCCCAGAACCAGCGCACCTCGTGGCTGAGGCGATGATACCAGTAATAGGTGAACTCGAGCAGCACGAAGAGAAGGACCCATGTGCGCCAGTCGTTCGCCGGCATCGTGTAGATGCGGTTGTCGAAAATGACGACCGCCAGAAGTCCGGTGAGACTGATCTTCACAAGACCGATCAGGCGCTGCACGGCGCCGATCCAGATCGACGCCATCGTCTCGCCCCTGGTGTAGAGCGTCAGGCCGCGTTTCTTCCCGACCCAGATTTCCGCCGCGATCATGACGACGAAGACCGGAAGGAAATAATAAAAGAGCGGCCCGTTGATGCCCATGACGCCTCGCTTGACTGACTGCGAAAATATGTGAGAGTTTCTCAGTTTTTGGAACTCGCATTCGCGCGCGCGCGAGGAGCATCAGCCTTGATCGCTCAACCCGTTGTAAAAATGAGGAAAAAGGCGAGCCAGGCGCGCGCGGCCGCAACCATCGAGGCGATTGTCGAGGCCGCCGCTCAGGTTTTGCAAAAGGAAGGCGAGGAGGCGCTGACGACAGCGAAGGTCGCCGGGCGCGCAGGCGTCTCCATCGGCTCGATCTATCAGTATTTCCCGAACAAGGAGGCGATCCTCCTTGCGCTCATCCGCAAGGAGCGGGAGGCGATCGCCGCCGAAGTCGCGCGCAAGATCGCAGCAATCGAACCGATGAACGGCGAGGCGATGGTGCGCGGCGTCATCGCGACGCTGGTCGCGGCGTTCCGCCCCAGACGCAAACGGCGAAAGCTGGTCGCGCTGATGGCGGCGCTCTCCGCCGACAGGGATGATTTCGGCGCCATCCTCCGGGACCAGATCGGCGATCTCATCCTCGCCGTATCGCATCAATATCCCGACATGGCGGCAAGGCCGCTGACGCCGGCGTCAGCCTATGTGCTGACGCGCGCGGTGATGGGCGCCATCCGCGCCGCGGTTGTCGAAAACGCAAAGATTCTGGACGACCCGGAATTCGAAGAAGAGCTTTGCCGGCTGGCGATCAGCTATCTGAAAGCATAGGGTTGCGTGTTCATGGTCAACCAAGAGATCCTTTATGACGCAGGACGAAAGACTGATCCGCGGCGTGATCGACGACTGGCTCGACGCGACCGCCAAAGGCGACATCGAGCGCGTCCTTACCCTGATGACGGACGACGTCGAATTCCTCGTCGGAGGGCGACCGCCGTTCGGCAAAAAGGAATTCGCGGGCGATCCTGGCGGCATGGAGGGGATGATTTTTTCCGGCCGGTCGTCGGTCCGCGAAGTCGAGGTTGCCGGCGATCTCGCCTATGTGCGTCAGGACCTCGCCATCGAGATGACGCCGAAAGGGGGCGCGCTGATGCGCCTTTCCGGGCCGACGCTGTCAATCTTCAAAAAGGGTGCTGACGGAAACTGGCGGCTCTTCCGCGACGCCAATTTCGTCGCGATGGAGACCGCGAAGCGCTGACGGCGGCGTTGCGGCGAGAATTGACCGGCGTACCGGTTTTCTTGTCGGCTCGCCGAGGGTAAAGGGACACGCTTGCACCGACAGCCAGAAGGACCGACCCCATGAAAGAAGACATCGTCATCGCCGGCATGGCGAGAACTCCGATCGGCAATTTTCAGGGCGCTTTCGCCGGCGTTCCCGCGACGGCTCTCGGCTGCCATGCGATCAAGGCTGCGCTCTCGCGCGCCGGAACGAAAGCGGACGCCGTCGAGGAAGTGCTGATGGGCTGCGTCCTCCCGGCGGGACTGGGACAGGCGCCGGCGCGTCAGGCGTCCTTGGGCGCCGGGCTGCCGCAGTCGGCGGGCTGCGTCACGCTGAACAAGGTGTGCGGTTCCGGCATGAAGGCGGTGATGCTCGCCCATGATTCAATCGCGGCGGGAACGAACAGCATCGTCGTCGCGGGCGGCATGGAATCGATGACGAACGCGCCGCACCTTCTGCCGACCGGACGCACAGGCATCAAATACGGACATGGCGAAATCCTCGACCACATGGCTTATGACGGACTTGAGGACGCCTACCGCAAGCGCACGTCAATGGGGATCTTCGCCGAGATGTGCGCGCGCGAACACCAATTCTCGCGCGAGGCGCAGGACGAGTTTTCGATGCGTTCGGTGACGCGCGCGCAAGCCGCGATCAAGAATGGGTCGTTCAGGGATGAAATCGCCGCCTACGACGTCGCGGGCCGCAAGGGGCCTGTCCTCGTCGCCGACGATGAAAAGCCTGGCACGGTCGATGCGGCGAAAATCCCGTCGCTGAAGGCGGCCTTCGAAAAGGACGGCACGGTGACGGCGGGCTCCTCATCGGCGATTTCCGACGGGGCCGCCGCGCTCATCGTCACGCGCGCCTCGAAAGCGTCAAACGCTCTCGCGCGCATTGTCGGACACGCGACGCACTCTCAGGAGCCGGAATGGTTCACGACGGCGCCCGTCGGCTCGATTGCGAAGTTGCTTGAGAAAGTTGGCTGGAGCGCGCGCGACGTCGATCTATTTGAAATCAACGAGGCCTTCGCCGTCGTCCCAATGGCGGCGATGAAAGAGTTGAAACTGCCGGCAGAGAAAGTGAACATCCATGGCGGCGCGATTGCGCTCGGCCATCCGATCGGCTGCTCCGGCGCGCGCCTCATCGTGACGCTGATCCACGCGCTCAAACAAACCGGCGGCAAGCGCGGGATCGCGAGCCTTTGCATCGGCGGCGGCGAGGCGACGAGCCTAGCGGTGGAGTTGGAGTAGAGGCTAAAAGGGCGCAGGGGGAGCGAATGCTGAATTTCGTGTTTGGCAAAACATTTTGGTCAACGGTGGTGAGGGCGGCACTGATTGTGCCGTTGCTTGGCATAATTACTTTTCCACTCGTTCTTTTTGGTTCCGCGGAGGACATTACGGCACTTCAAAGGACGAGCGCCGTTCTCTTGGGTCGTTCATTTTGTCTTATCGTTGATTTTCGGCGCTTGGGTCGGATGGGGCATTAGCTTATTGGCGCTTTGCGGAGAGGCCGATAGGAAAGGGATGGTTTGCCATTTTTCCGCTGCTGACAGGGTTGCTTTTTGGTCCATTAACGTTCTGGGCGTTGATTGAAAGCTGCCGTATTCCGGAGCAGATTGACGCGGGCGAAAAAACAGCAGCAATAATTTTTGGCGCAATCGCCGGACCATTTATGGCGCTTATGACCTCAGCTTTCTGGCGATATGCTCTTAATTCCACTGGGCTGAAACGCAGTTCGAGTTAGTGCAGTGCGTGCGAACTTCATATGCGAAAAGAGGGCGGCCTCGGCCGCCCTTTTTCATTTCCAATGGCAGAATTTAGGGCTGCGTCACCTGTGGAACATCCGTAAACGGCGTGATGCCGAATTCGGGATAGATCTCGCTCGGGAAATAGATGACGCCGCCGCGTGAGACGAGCGAAATGGTCTTGATGTCCTTGAGCGTCGTCGTCGGATCTCCGGGGACGAGCAGGAAATCCGCATATTTTCCGGCTTCGATGGAGCCTAGGTCCGCGCCCTGACCCATATAGACGGCGACGTCGAGCGTCGCCCGCTTGAGGATTTCCGCGGGAGTGAAGCCGACATCCTGGTAGAGCTCCATTTCCCGATGCAGGTTGAACGCGCCGCCGAGATCGGTGCCGAACACGATGAAAATCCCGCGATCATGCATCGCTTTCACCGTCTCGATGATCTTGTCGTAGGCGCCGCGATAGGCGGCGTCGTCTTCCGGCGTTTCGATCGCCGCAAGCGCGACTTTCGCGCTCCGCTGGAAGCTCGCCGGCATGTGGTCGACATAGTCCGCGACGCCGATGCGCGTTTCGCCGTTGCGCGAGAGCGTCAGAAATTCATGGATCGCGAGCGTTGGATCGATCGCGGTCTTGTTTTGAGCCATGAGATCAAGCGTTTCTTTAACCTTGGCGCCGTTGACGTCGATCGAGGGGAAACGCTTCATCGCGGTGAGGCGCAACAGGGATCGCGTATCCTCCTCCGGCGTCAGCACCCAGCCGAGCATTACCTGGTTGATATGCGTCATTTCGTCGAATCCGGCGCGGATCATCGCATTGGCGTTCGAGAACGCCGGAACGTGCCCCATGACCGGCATGCCGAGCCGGTGCGCTTCGGCGACAAGCGCCGGCGCCCAGTCGCCGTTCATCGAGTTGTAGAGTTTGATCTGGTAGAAACCCTTGTCGTGATAGTCGCGGATGGCGGCGAGCGCTTCCGCCTCGCTCTCGACGAGCTTGCCGTTATTGCTGCTGAACGGGCTCTTGCCTTCGATGAATCCCGACCGCGTGATGCGCGGACCAGCGAGCGTTCCGTCGTTGATGTTGCCGATCAACGCCGTCAGCACGTCGTCTTCATTACCCATGTCGCGAACAGAAGTGACGCCGGCCGCAACATTGAGCAGGGCGTCATTGTCGTCCATATGGCCGTGCATTTCGTAGAGGCCGGCGACGAGCGTTCCCCCGCCGCCGTCGATCAAGGTCTCGCCGGCGCCGCCTGGGACGTCGACCGGGTCGATACGCGCGATGCGCTCGCCCTCGACGACGACGGAGACGGGCTCGCTTCTCGCCAAAGTTTTCGGATCGAAGACGCGGACGTTGCGAAGGCGAACCGGGCCGCCAAAGCGATGCGCGACCTTCGCCTGGATCGCCTTGTAGCGGTCGGCGGAGTATTTCGCCGCCAGCTCGCGGAGGCGCGATTCTTCCGCTTCATATCCGCTTTTGATCGTGATGAAGCCGGGATTGATATAGGCGAAAAACCTCTTCGCCTCGTCGAGAATGAAATAGTCCGGATTAAGATCGCCGCCTGTAAGGGCGTATGTCGTCACTTTCGCGGCGCCCGGCGAACCCGTCACGTCGATCGTTTCCATCTCGGACAGGCGCAATTCTCCGCCCGGCAGCGCCGGCATCGTCTTGTCGGGGTCGTTCAACAGCGCGCGCGCATAGACGAAATCGGCATAGGGGCTGGCGAATTGCGAGATATAGAGCGTCGGTTCGGCGATCGTCGCCTCGCCGTCGCCGGTCGCGTCGGTCCACTGAGCGCGACCGGCGTTGAGCGCGAAAGTTTCGTCAACCTGATTGCCGAATGTCGTCGTGCCGGAAACGCGCCATTGAATTGGAATCCCGGCCGCATCGACGGCGAGTTCTTCCTTGATGGTGGGGCCGCGCCCATTGTTCTTGAAGTCGTAATCGATCGCGATGCCCTCGGCGTTCGGCGTTACGTCAAGATGTCCGACCTCCGCACCGCCGATGATGACCTTGAAGCTTTCCGGCGCGCTCGGCGGAGGGACGTCTTTGGCGCCCTGTTTCGAACAAGCGAACAACGCCGACACCGCGAAAGCGCCGGCCGCAAGGTGGCGGGATAACAATTGAGTCGTCATGAAAATCCTCGATTTCCCCGATGAGCGTAATAGAATTGGCGCGTCCCCGCGCAGACCTTCCCACATTGCGCATGGCTCGGCCAGCCCGTTCTGAGGCGGTTCGATCGCTGTGCAATGCGGCAAGGCGGCGTGGCGCGTGCGTCAGAATGGAAAATGGATAGAGGGTGCGAGATGAGCGGAAAGAAAATCAGCAAGCCGGCAAAAAGAGCGACCTTGAAAAAAGGTGCTTCGAAAAGCGCTGCAACGGCGAAGAAGGCGCCGCCAGCGAAAGCAAAAAAGAAAGCAGACGATGTCGACGCGTTTTTCGTCTCGTTGAAACATCCGCTGAAAAAGGAGTTTGCGGAAGTCCGTGCGATGGTGCTCGGCGCCGACCGGAAAATCGCCGAGGGCGTCAAATGGAACTCGCTGAGCTTTCGCGTTGAGGATTATTTCGCGACCATCAACCTGCGCTCGCTCGACGCGGTGCAGTTCGTCTTTCATCGGGGCGCGAAGTCGAAAGACGGCGAGCGCGAGATGAAAGTCCCGGATCCCAAGAGCCTGATGAAATGGCTTTCCAGCGACCGCTGCCTGGTGACGCTCGGGAAGGGCCCCGAAATCGCGGCGAACCGCAAGGCGTTTGAGGCGATCGTCAAGGCGTGGGTGCGGCAGCTTTGACCTTCCCGAAGGGGCTGGCTAGAAGGCTCGCCAAAGCCCTCAGGTGATCTCATGGCCGACGCGAAAAATACGTTCAAATGGGAAGATCCGCTCTCCCTCGAATCCCAACTCTCTGACGAGGAGAAGATGATCCGCGACGCCGCACGCGGCTATTGCGAGGCGAAACTGATGCCGCGCGTCATCGAAGCAAACCGCAAAGAGCGCTTCGATCGCGAGATCATGACGGAACTCGGCGCGCAGGGGTTTCTCGGCGCGACGGTTGCGGAAGAATATGGCGGCGGCGGCGCGAGTCACGTTGCTTACGGATTGATCGCGCGCGAAGTCGAGCGTGTCGACAGCGGCTATCGCTCGGCGATGTCGGTGCAGTCCTCGCTCGTCATGTATCCGATCGAGGCGTTCGGATCGGAAGAGCAGAAGAGAAAATACCTGCCAAAGCTTGCAACGGGCGAATGGGTCGGTTGTTTCGGATTGACCGAGCCAGACGGCGGCTCGGATCCCGGATCGATGAGGACACGCGCCGAAGCCGTGCAGGGCGGCTATCGCCTGAACGGCTCGAAAATGTGGATCACCAATTCGCCGATCGCCGACATCGCCGTCGTCTGGGGGAAACTCGACGGCGACATTCGCGGGTTCGTCGTTGAACGCGACATGGACGGGTTCACGACGCCGAAAATCGAAGGCAAGCTTTCTTTGCGCGCGTCGGTCACGGGCGAGATCGCGCTCGATGAGGTGCTGGTTCCGAAGGAAAATCTGCTTCCGAAGGTCAAAGGCCTTCGCGGCCCGTTTTCGTGCCTCAACAAGGCGCGCTACGGCATCTCATGGGGCGCGATGGGAGCCGCGGAATTTTGCTGGATGGCGGCGCGCCAATACGCGATGGACCGGATCGTGTTCGGCAAACCGATCGCGGGAACTCAATTGGTGCAGAAAAAACTCGCCGACATGCAGACCGAAATCGCGCTTGGCCTGCAGGGATCGCTTGCCCTCGGCCGGCTGCTCGATTCAGGCGCCTATGCGCCGGAAGCGATCTCGCTGATGAAGAGGAACAATTGCGGCAAGGCGCTCGATATCGCCCGCGTCGCGCGCGACATTCACGGCGGCAACGGCATTTCAGACGAATATCACGTGCTTCGCCACGCAATGAATCTCGAGACCGTCAATACGTATGAAGGAACGCACGACATCCATGCGCTCATTCTCGGGCGCGCGATGACCGGCCTTCAGGCGTTTCAGTAAGCGCTAAGCCGCTTCTTCAGTTTGCGGCCGCTTGATCCGGCTACGGATGAAGCGCGGCCAGAAATGCGTGATCTTGAGCGCCGAATAGGGAATGACGGTCCGCATCAGGATGGATTTTGCCTTCTTCGGCGCGGGTTCTCCCGTCGTTTCAATGGCGACAGTGTCCTCGACCCATTTGGCGCTGGCGCCGACCGCCGGGATTTCGTCCTCGACCGCTTCCGCATTCGCCGGTTCCGCGGGAGCTGCGGCGGGTTCGAAACGCCGAAATCGTCTGCGCGACCGGTTCTATTTCGACGGCCTCCTCCGCCTCGACTTTGTGAAGGTCGCCAAAATTGTGCGGCCGCGCCTCCGGACCGCCGACGCGGAGCGTCGGCGAGAAGCGCGCCGTCGCGCCGGTGACGACCATGTGCGCCTCATTCGCCGCATCGTCGCGCTCAATGGGGTCGGCCGTGGCGGCGGCGCCGGCTGCGGTCATTATCGGCTCGCTGAGCGGGGAGGATGTGTCATCGGCGGCAAATTCGAGCGCATCATCTTGCGACATCGGCGCCGGGTCAACCGCGTGCGCCGCTTCGGCATCGGCATACTCGGCGGGTGCAACTGAGCTCTCCGCGAGCGCTTCGAACTCGCGCGACAGGCGCTCCTGCATTTCGCGGGGCGCCGTGCGGTCTTCGTGCTCTTCGGCTTTCGCCCTCAACGCATTGCGCGACGCGAGCTTTTCGCGAATGAGCGTCTTGCGGCGCGCGCGCGCGATGGCGGCGGCTCTCTCCGCCGGGTCGGCGGCCCGGGCGCGCGACGCGGCAGGCCGCGCCTGCTTGTCCGATTGCGCGATGCGGGCCGCAAGCCGTTCGACGAGATCGTCCGGGATCTGGGGCTCGGCGTCGCGCAGGGCCGGCGCTTCCTCAAATTCCGCCTCGACAGGCGCTTCTTGGCGATGCGCGACCGCCGCCGCCGCGAGTTTTGGACCGCCGGTTCGAAAGAGCGCCGCGAGATCGTCGGTCGACAGCGCATCGAGACCCAGGAGCCCACGGACGTCGTTGACGTGCGACGGCATGAACTGCGAGAGCGCGCCGACCTTGCCAAGGTGATTTCCCTGCGCCGCGGCGAAGCCGAGACCGCGCAGCGCCGATAACGACGCCTGATCTTCGACGCCGACAGCGGTAATCGCCGCATTGTGCTTCGCCGCCAGTTCGAGAAGTTCCGAAATCGCGCTGAGTCCCGGACCGCGCACGGTGCGGGCGAAGCGAAGGATCGCCGCGCCGCCTGTTTTGATCTCGACAAAGGGGAAGGGTTCGACCGTTCTCAGGAAATCATTGGCGCGGCCCCGCACTTCGATCGCGAGCCGGGCGCCGGTTTCACCGAGCCGCTGCAGTTGCCGGGCTGTCGTCGCGATATCGGCGTCGACCGGGGGCATCGGACATTCGAGCGTCACGAACTCCGCCGGAAATCCGCGCTCGCGCAAGAGGACCGTCAAATGCGAGGCGAATGATTCGTCCGACAGATCGGAGAGGGCGAGGTTAATGGAAAAGCCCGGCGCATGAGATCCCCGCCAGCCCTGATAGGCTGCGAGCGCCTCGTCGAGAACGTAGCGGGTGAGCTCGCTCATCCGCCCCTGGGTTTCGAAGAACGAAATGAACGCCCCCGGCGGCAGAACGCCAAGGCTCGGGTGACGCCAGCGAACGAAGGTCTCAATGCGGGCGAGCGCCCCATTGCCAAGATCGAATATTGGTTGAAAAAGGACCTCGAAGTCCCTGTCTTTCAACGCATTATCGATGTCGACGTTCGACAGTCGAACTGCTTGCGCGCCCATTCAATATCCTCCGCCGGACTACAGGCGGCGCCGCCGCCAGGTGCCGGCAATCGCCCCCGGCCTGTTCTCCCGCACCTTTAACGAGCGGGGTTAAATCTACCTGAACAGGAAGCGAAACGACGCGCGCGGGGAGCCAAGCGGCGGGACCGTGGCTCAATTCATGGAGCGCGGTAAACGGTTAATTTTCAGACCAATTTTGCCGGCGCCAATCCCGGCTTCAGTAATCGAATTGCTCGCGCAGGATCCGCTCGTCGAGCGATTGGCCGCGATCAAAGAGGAGGGTCATCGAAATGTCCCGGTTTTCGCGCGCCTCGACCAGGGCGGCGTTACGGACTTCCTGGTTGTCGGCGACCGCCGAGAGGGGGCGCTGGTCGGATTCGAGCGCCTCGAACCGGACGACCGCGTCGTGCGGCAGGAGGGCGCCTTTCCACCGTCTCGGGCGAAAGGCGCTGATCGGGGTCAGGGCGAGAAGATCGGCGCTGATCGGCAGGATCGGTCCGTGGGCCGAAAGATTATAGGCTGTCGAGCCGGCCGGCGTAGAAAGGAGAACGCCATCACACGTCAGCGACTCCATGCGGACCTTGTCGTTGACGGTGATCCGGATGCGCGCGCTCTGGCGGGTCTGGCGGAAGAGAGAGATCTCGTTGATGGCGAGCGCGAAATGGGTCTCGCCCGCTTCGTCGACCGCCTTCATCGACAGCGGGTGGATCACCGCCTTTTCCGCTTCGGCGATCTTTGCGGGCAGGTCGTCGGTGTCGGCCGCATTCATCAGAAAGCCGACGGTCCCGCAATTGACGCCGTAAACGGGTTTTCCTGCTTTCATGTAGGCGCGCAGTGTTTCGAGCATGAACCCGTCGCCGCCGACAGCGACGATGACGTCGCAATTGGCCGGGCCGTGGTCGCCGAACCGCGCGCGCAAGGCGTGCGCGGTTTCGACCGCCTGCGGCTTGGTGCTTGAAAGTATGCAAAGGCGGGTGTCGGCCAAGGTCGGCGCTCCTTCGGGGAGCGCGATGATAGGGCGCGTCAGGGGGCGAGGGAAAGCCGCCCCTCTGCGCGACGCTCTCGCGGCGGGCTCCTGGTCTGCTAGGATCGCCCTCAAATCGAGAGGAGCGACCCTATGAACGCGCAAATGAAGATGGCGGAGACAATCGGCGTTTCGCCGGGATTTTCGCTTCCTGATCCGAAGACGCTTCCGTCGCTCAAAGGCAAGGTCTCCGTGGAGGAATGGCGCCAAAGATGCGAGCTCGCGGCGACCTATCGGCTCTGCGCGATGTATGGCTGGGACGACATGGTGTTCACGCACATTTCCGCGCGCCTGCCGTCCGAAAACAGCGAGGAACGGTTTCTGCTCAATCCCTACGGCCTTTTCTTCGAGGAAATGACGGCGTCGTCGCTGATCAAGGTAGATCTCAACGGAAACTCGGTTCAGGAAACGCCGTACTTCACCAATCCCGCCGGCTTCACGATCCATTCCGCGCTTCACATGTCGCGCGAGGACGCGCACTGCGTCCTTCATCTTCATACGCCCCACGGCGTCGCGGTCTCAGCGCAAAGAGGCGGCCTTCGCCGCTATTCGCAATTCGCGATGATCGTCCATGACGACGTCGCCTATCACGACTATGAAGGCATCGCGACCGATCTCGACGAACGCGCGCGCCTCGTCAATGACATCGGCAATCACGGTTTCCTCATTCTCAGAAATCACGGAACGCTCACCGTCGGCGCCAATTGCGCGACGGCGTTCCTCAGGATGTATTTCCTCGAACAGGCCTGCCGCGCGCAAATCCTCGCCCAAAGCGACACCAAGGAGCCGCTCGAAGAACCAGCGACCATGAGTTCAAAAGTGCTCCAGCAGGGCGCGCCAGCCTTCGTCGCCGGCATCGGCGACAATCTAGCCTGGCCGGGCCTGATGAGAAAATTGAACCGGGAAAATCCGGGCTGCGATCAATAGCGCGCCAATCTTCGTTTGGTCCCGTAAATCTCTCCGGCCTTTCAAAGGATGAAACGCCCATGCTCCGCCTTGCTTTCGCCGTCGCCGCCTTTGCAGCCGCAACCGTCGCGTCAGGCGCGGCGGCGCCGGCTTCCGAGGCTACAAAAGTGGCGAACGCCGCGGTCGCGGCCGATCTGCCGACCGACAATGAGGACGAAGACTTCGCAGCGCGCGGGTTCATCGCGTCCTCGCCCGACGCTGAGATCAAGGACGACAAAGGCGGCACGGTCTGGAATTTCGCGGCGTATGATTTCGCAAAGGGCGCTGCGCCGGACACCGCCAATCCCAGTCTCTGGCGCCATGCGACGCTTCTCGCGAAGCACGGCCTCTTCAAAACGCATGAGCGCATCTATCAGCTGCGCGGCTTTGACGTGTCGAACATGTCGATCATCGTCGGCAAGACGGGCTTCATCATCGTCGACCCGCTGACGAGCGTTGAAGTCGCCCGCGCGGGGCTTTTGCTGGCGCGCCAGCATCTTGGCGACAAGCCGGTCGTCGCCGTCATTTACACGCACAGTCACGTCGACCATTTCGCGGGCGTCCGCGGCGTCGTCGATCCCGAAAGGCTGAAGAACGGACGCGTCCGGATCATTGCGCCGGCGGGATTTCTCGAACATTCGGTGAGCGAAAACGTGATCGCGGGGCCCGCCATGGGCCGGCGCGCGTCCTTTCAGTTTGGTTCGCGACTGGCGCCCGGTCCCGAAGGGCAACTCACCTCCGGCATCGGCGTCGCCGTCTCGGCGGGAACGCGCTCGCTCATTCCCCCTACGGAGACGGTCACGCGCACCGGTCAGGAGCTCCTGATCGACGGCGTCAAATTTATCTTCCAGCTGACGCCGGACACCGAAGCGCCGGCGGAAATGAATTTCTTCCTGCCGGAGTTCGGCGCGCTCTGTCTCGCCGAGAACGCCAACGCCTCGATGCACAATGTGCTGACGCCTCGAGGGGCGCTGGTGAGGGATTCAAAGCGCTGGGCGGATTACCTAACGCAAGCGCTAAGGCTCTACGGCGGCAAGTCGGAGGTGATGTTCACCTCGCACGCGTGGCCGCGTTTTGGCGGCGATCGGGTGCGCGACTTCATCGCCAGCCATCGTGACGCCTACAAATATCTGCACGATCAGACCGTCCGCCTGATGAACAAGGGCCTGACAGGCGAAGAAATCGCCGACGAGATCGCGTTGCCGAAGCCGCTCGGCGATCGCTGGTTCAATCGCGGCTATTACGGAACGATGCGCCACAATTCCCGCGCGGTCTATCAGCGCTATATGGGCTGGTATGACGGCAATCCCGCGCATTTGAACGAACAGCCGCATGAGATTTCGGCCCCGCGTTATGTCGAGGCGATGGGCGGCGCAAAGAAAGTGAAGAAGGCGGCAAGACGAGCAATCCAGTCGGGCGACTACCGTTGGGCGGCGGAGCTTCTCGACCTCGCCGTGTTTGCGGATGCGGACGACGCGGTGGCGCGTACGATGCTCGCTGATGCGCACGAACAGCTCGCCTTTCAGGCCGAGAGCGCGATCTGGCGCAACATGTATCTGTCTGCGGCGAGCGAACTGCGTGACGGCGTCGCACCAGGCGACCCGATTTCGCAGAGCATCGACTTCATCATGGCGACGCCGACGGGAATGATGTTCGACCTGCTCGCGGTTCGGCTGGCGACGGAAAAGACGCCCGCCGAGGAGCTGCGGCTGAATTTCAAGTTCCCGGAGCGCAAGGAAGTATTCGCGGTGACCGTCCGCAACGGCGTCCTCGTCCATGAACAGGGCGTCAGCCACGAAACGTCGGCGGCGACGGTCACTCTGCCGCGCGCGGCGTTCCTCGGCGCCATGTTCGCCGGAGTCGAGGCTAACGCGAGCGTCGAGGGCGACGTTAGCGCATGGGAAGTCTTCCGCACGCTCTTTGAAGCGCCGCCCGCCGATTTCAATATCGTGACGCCTTAGGCTATTTGAGGGTCTTCAGATAAGCGATCAGCGCTGCGCGCTTTTCAGCGTCGGCCATGCCGGCGTAGCTCATCCGGGTTTTTGGGACGACGAGATGCGGGTTCTCGATGAAAGCGTCGAGGGTCTCGTCATTCCAGGTGAGATTGGCCGCCCGCATCGCCTGCGAGTAATTGTAGGCCGCGGACTTTCCCAGACGTTGCGCCGTAAACGCCGAAGAGGCTCGGACCAACAAGCGACGCATAGCCAGGAGCGGTCGGATCTTCGCGCGAATGACAGACGGCGCATTCGGCGTATGCGACCCGCCCACGCTCCTCGGTCGTCATCGGCGCCTCCGAAGCGGGCTCCCCTCCGCATGCAGACAATAAAACGGCTGCTGCGGCGGGCGCGATCCGGCGAATGAACGGCATGAAGATCCCCGAAACAATGTAAACACAGAGTTTAGCCATGCTCGCGGCGATCGGCTAGGGAGGCGCGCGAGACCGTCAAGGTCGGCCGCGTTAGCTCAGCTGGTAGAGCAACCGCCTTGTAAGCGGTAGGTCGCCTGTTCAATTCAGGCACGCGGCACCACTGCTCGCACACGATGACAATACGAAATCGGCGCGCTAGGCGATGCCTGCATCGAGGAGCGCTGTCGTGGAGACTACGCCGGTCATCATCGGGGTCGGGGAGGCGTTCGAGGCGACGCCGGGCAATCCTCAGTCCGGCCGCTCGCCGATTGCGCTGGCGACGGCGGCCGCCGTGGCGGCCTTCGAGGATGCCGGTCGCGACATCCGGCCCGAAATCGACGCGATCATCGCGCTAAGGACCTATCCCGATTCAACGCCCTTCTGGCCGCACCCGGTCACGCTGGCGAAAAACACGCCAAGAGCGATCGCGCGCCATGTCGGGATAAATCCGCGTCGCGCCTTTTATGAACCGGTGGGCGGCCAGTCGCCGCAGCGCCTCGTCGGCGAATTCGCCGCGCGTCTCGTTAACGGGGAATTTTCCGCTGTGTTGATCGCCGGCGGCGAGGCGATCGGCACGGAGAAAGCAGCGACGCGTGCCGGCGTCACGCTCGACTGGTCGGACGCCGCCGACGGCGAAGTGGAGGACCGAGGTCTAGGGATCGACGGCCTGCTGTCGCCTCACGAAATCGAAAACAACCTCGTCGAAGTCGGTCCGGTCTACGCGCTCTTTGAAAACGCGCGACGCGCGCGCCTTGGCCTGTCGCGCGAAGATTATGCCCGCCAGATGGGCGAGCTTTTTGAGCCCTTCTCGAAAATTGCGTCAGCAACTCCGGGTGCGATCTCGAAGCGCGCGATGTCGGCGGCGGAAATAGTTAGCGTATCAGCCGACAACCCGATGCTGTTCGACCCCTTCACCAAGGCGTTGATGCCGAAGGACGGCGTCAACATGGGCGCCGCTGCGATCCTGACGACGGCGGGCCGGGCACGCGCGCTCGGCGTCCCCGAAGAAAAGTGGATATATCTTCACGGGCATTGCGACCTAACCGAAAGACCGATCCTCGATCGCCCCGATCTCGCCGCTTCGCCAGCGATGCGGGCTGCCTATCAGACGGCGATGCGCCGCGCCGGGGTCGCGGCGATCAACGTTCGATATTTCGATCTCTACAGTTGCTTCCCGGTCGCTGTCTTTGTCGCGCGCGACGCGATCGACGCCGGCCCGAATGATCCGCGGCCGCTGACGATGACGGGCGGGCTTCCTTTTTTCGGCGGACCCGGGAAACAATTATTCGCTTCATGCGATCGCCGCGATGGCGCGTACGCTGCGCGCCGATCGCGAAGCGTTCGGCGTCGTCGGCGCCAATGGCGGCTTTCTGTCGAAGCATGCAGTCGGCGTCTATTCGGCGACGCCGCCGACGCGGGAATGGTCGCCGGAAGACGATGGCGACATTCAAAAGGCGCTCGATGCCGCGCCGCCTGCGCCATGGGACGCAAAGGCCGAAGGCGCCGCCGTCATTGAAACCTACACGGTCACCCATCGCGGCGGAGAACCGGCGCGCGCGCACATTGTCGGGAGGCTCGCTGCGACCGGGCGACGATGTCTCGCCGTCAGCGAGCGTGATGATACGGAGACGCCGAAACGCATGACGGCAAGCGGACCCTATCGGCGCGAAAATTCGCATCGTACCGGCCGAGCGCGGAAACCGTTTCTGGCTTATGGGCGACGATTGAGGACGTCCGGCGAACATGGGATGAGGGCGCAGTGATCCTCATGGCCTGAAAGCGCCTGAAAATGACCGACGACAATGAGCGCGCGCCGATTTGCTGGGTCGTCACCGATGGCCGCGCCGGCATCGAGGCGCAAGCGCTCGGCCTTGCGGAAGCAGTGGCGAGGCGAACGCCCCTCCGCATCATGCGGAAGAAAATCTCGATCGCCGTGCCATGGCGTTGGGCGCCGTGGGCGCTTTGGGGCGATCCGTTCAGGCGTCTTGGCGCTGGATCAGATTCTTTGGCGCCCCCTTATCCCGACCTCTGGATCGGGTGCGGGCGCCTCGCGACGCCGCTCACGATCGCGATGAAGCGGGTTAATCCAGAGACCTTCACCATTCAACTTCAAGACCCGCGAGCGGCAGCGACGCTGTTCGATCTCGTCATCCCGCCGGTTCATGACGGGCTGACGGGCGAGAATGTTTTTCCGATCATCGGTTCCGCGAACAGGGCCAAACCTGTCCTCGCTGGCGCTCGCGTTACTGGCGGCACGGGAAATCCCAAGGTCGCAATCCTCGTCGGCGGCCCGAACAGGGCGTTTGGTTTCAGCGGAAAGGACGCGGCGCGGATCGCCGATCAGCTCGCGGCACTGGCATCCGGCGCGGACATTTCGGTGACGACATCCCGGCGAACGCCGGCGGCGGTCAGCGGTCGCCTTCATGCCGCGCTAAAAGATGTCACGCGCGTTTTCTGGCGTGCGGGGACGGATGATCCGGCGCTCAATCCCTATCCTGCCATGCTCTGCGACGCGGATTTCATTCTCGTTACGGAGGACAGCGTCAACATGACGGTCGAAGCGGCGGCGACCGGACGTCCGGTTTACGTCATTCCCTTATTGCGGCGCCCGTTTACATCAGCCGCGAAATTCGACGCGTTCCATCACAGCCTTCGAGCACGCGGCATTTCACGCCGGTTTGAAGGCGCGCTCGATCATTGGGCCTACGAGCCGCTTGATGAAACATCACGCGCAGCGGATGAAGCGCTACGGCGCTGGAAAGAATCTTCACGCTTGCGTGTTCGATGAGCCGTGCCATTTGCGCGCCGGATCGGCTTTCGCAAGGCGCCCGCTTGATCTTACATTTGTCGCACGAGTTCACCGGCGGCGGCGAATTCCCCTCCGACAGGCGCAGCACCCCAGCGTCTCAAGCCGCCGCCGGCGTCTGTTCGAGCAAATGTGAGCCCTCTGATCTTGCTCGACCAACTGGCCGGATCCCTGTCCCCCTGGGATCCGGCCTTTTTCGATTTCACAGGGATTTGGAAGTCTCAGCCCGCCGTCGCGCGGAGCATCCAGGCCGTCTTTTCGTGGGTCTGGATGCGAACTGTTAAAAGGTCTTCGGTGGCGGCGTCATCGACTTCCGCCGCCGTCGCCAGCGCCTTGCGCGCCTTGCGGATCAGCGCTTCGTGGCCGCTCAGCAAATTCTTGACCATGTCCTTCGCCGCAGGCGGAACACCGTCCGCGCCGACTGAAGCCGGGAGCGACGCGAAGGCCCCGAGCGCTCTCACCCGTTCGGCGATTTCATCGAGCGCATCCCACATTTCGCGATACTGCGTCTCGAACATCGCATGCAGTACGGGAAATTCCGGACCGGTGACGTTCCAGTGATAAGCATGGGTCTTGGCGTAAAGTGCGTAGGTTTCGGCGAGCACGCCGTTGAGCGCATCCGCGACCGCGGCGCGGGCGTTGGCGTCGATCCCGGTATTGAAGTCTGCCATGGGTTCTCCTTCTCAATGTTTCTCTTCAACACGAAATAGGAAGAGATCGTTCATCGATCAAGCAGATTAGTCCGATATAATCTATCGAATAATTTGATGGATCAGCGTAGCGAAGCGCAAAAGCGCTGGATGCGGGCGCACGCGTCTTCAAGCTCGTCCATCGAGGTCGCATAGGAAACTCGAAAATAGGGCGACAGACCGAACGCCGACCCGGAAACGACCGCGACGCCCTCGGCGTCGAGGAGAGCCATCGCGAAATCGTCGTCGCTGAGGATCATCCGGCCCGACGGCGCTGTCTTTCCGATCAAGCCCGCGCAGGAAGGATAGACGTAGAACGCGCCTTCCGGCTTGCGGCAGGAAAGACCGGGCGCCGCATTCAGCAAGTCGACAACGCGGTCGCGCCGCGCCCGAAAGGCGTCGTTGCGCGCCTTCAGGAACGAGTGATCGCCGTTGAGCGCCGCGACGGCGGCCCACTGGCTGATCGAACAGGGGTTGGTCGTCGATTGCGACATGATTTTCGCCATCGCGGAGACGAGCTTGGCCGGGCCGCCGGCGTAACCGATCCGCCAGCCGGTCATGGCGTAGGATTTCGAGGCGCCGTTCAAGGTGAGCGTTCGGTCAAAGAGGCGCGGCTCGACCTCCGCGATGGTCGCAAATTCATGGCCGTCATAGAGAATGTGTTCGTAGATATCGTCGGTCAGGATCATGACCTGCGGATGCTTCAACAGCACCTCGGCGAGCGAACGCAGCGCGGCGCGAGCGTAAGTTGCGCCGGAAGGATTGGAGGGCGAATTGAGGATCAGCCATTTCGTTCGCGGCGTAATCGATCGCTCAAGCGCCTCCGGCTTCAACAGAAAACCGTCCGCGTCCGTCGTCTTGACGATCACGGGCTTTCCGCCGGCGAGCTGAACGATATCGGGATAGGAGACCCAATAGGGCGCCGGGATGATCGCTTCGTCGCCTTCGTTCACGCTTGCCATGATGGCGTTGTAAATGACGGCCTTGCCGCCCGGCGCGACCGAGATTTCCGACGGCGCGTAGGTGAGATTGTTGTCGCGCTTGAACTTCGCGGCGATCGCCGCTTTCAATTCGGGAATGCCGTCGACATTCGTGTATTTCGTCTCGCCGCGGCGGATCGCTTCGATCGCTGCTTCCTTTACATGGTCGGGCGTGTCGAAATCGGGTTCGCCGACCGAGAGCGAGATGATGTCCTTTCCCTTCGCCTTCAGATCGCGCGCAAGCTGGGTCACGGCGAGGGTCGGCGACGGCGCGATGCGGGCGAGGGCGGCGGACTGGCGAAATTCCATGAGCGGGCTTCCGGTTGAACGCGGGCGTGAATAGCGCGCCGTGACCGTATGCGAAAGCAGATCAGGCGGGAAATTTCTCACGCGTCAGCCAGAAAACCTCGCCGGACCCTTCATCGCTGTCAGGCCAGAAAAACTCGGTCTCTGAATAGTCGCGCTCAAGGATGTCGCGGCCCCGGCCTATCTCGCAAAGCACGCCTGCGCCGTCAGAAAGGTGCGCCGGCGCATCGCCAAGGATGCGGCGGACGATATCGAGCCCGTCGGCGCCGCCCGCATGCGCCATCATCGGCTCCGCCCTGTATTCCGGCGGGAACGCGGCTACGGCGGCGGCGTCGACATAGGGCGGATTGGTCAAGATAAGATCGAATTTGCGCGCGCCAAGCGGCGCGAAAAGATCGCCTTGATGCAGCGTCACGCGATGTTGAAGCGCGTGGTCGGCGACGTTGCGCGCCGCGACGTCGAGAGCGTCAGCCGACAAATCGACCGCGTGAACTTCGGCGTTCGGATAGGAAAGCGCGGCGAGGATCGCAAGACATCCAGACCCGGTGCAGAGGTCGAGAACAGATGTCACATCCTGCGCGGCCGGGAGGAACGGTGACACGTCGCCGAGAATTTCGCCGATGAAGGAACGCGGAACGATGACGCGCTCATCGACGTAGAACGGCACGCCCTGAATATAGGCCTTGCGCAACAGATACGCGGCGGGTTTGCGCGTCCGGATGCGTTCGTCGATCAGCGCGCCGAGGCGCTCGCATTCGTCGGCGGAAAGTCGCGCATCCAGCCACGGATTGATGTCGTCGATCGGCAGCAACAGCGCCTCGAGGATCAAAAAGGCGGCTTCGTCGATGGCGGTCGTCGCGCCATGCCCGAAGGACAGCTTTGCCCGCGTGAACGATGTCACCGCGTGACGAAAGAAGTCCCGTACGGTGAAGAACTCTGCTGTCATCAACGCTTCTTCTTGCCTTTGGCCGGCCCGCCGCGCCGCCTCGGGTCACCGCTCTTTGCGTAGCCGGGCCGGCCTTTCGGCTTTTCGCCACGGAACGTGCCGCGGCCGCTTTGAAGGCTTGAAATCAGGGTCCTCGATCGGATCGGAGACCATCTCGAAGGTGAGGCCGCCGCGCAACGGCGCAGCTTCGAGGAGCTTCACCTTGACCGCTTGTCCGAGCCGATAGGCGCCGCCGATCTGCGCGCCGATCAGCGCGTGTTTTTCCTCGATGAAGTCATAGCGCTCTGGTCCGAGCGTTCGCGCCGGAACGAAGCCGTCGGCGCCGGTCTCGTCGAGCGTCACGAAGAGCCCGAAGCGCGTGACGCCGCGGATGCGGCCCGCGAATTCTTCGCCGATGCGGTTTTCAAGATAGCCGGCGAGGTAGCGATCGTTCGCCTCGCGTTCGGCCGCGATGGCGCGCCGCTCCATGTCGGAGATCAGTTCGGCGGTCTTTTCGAAGGCGCGCCGCTTCTTCTGAAGTCTGCCCGCCTTTGCCAAGCTTGCAGGCGGTGACGAGCGCGCGATGGACGGTCAGATCGGCGTAGCGGCGGATCGGCGAGGTGAAATGCGAGTAGCGGCCGAGATTTAAGCCGAAATGGCCGAGATTTTCCGTCGAATAGACCGCCTGGCGCTGCGAGCGCAGCACGACGTCCGAGATCATTTCCTGCTGGCCGCGTTCGCCGGCGAGCTTCAGGATCTGATTGAACTCGCCGGACGGACCGCGCCTTTTGGCGAGAGTGTAATCGAGAGCTCTCAAGATAATCGCGGATGGCGTCGAGCTTTTCGGGTCGGGCGTGTCATGCACGCGATATATCTGCGCTGTCCGGCGTTCCTCCAGCATCTCCGCCGCCGCGACGTTGGCGAGGATCATGAACTCCTCGATCAGGCGATGCGCGTCAAGCGCTCGCGCCGGATCGATGCGCGCGACCGTGCCGTCGGGATTAAGGATGATCTTGCGCTCGGGCAGATCGAGATCGAGCGGCGCGCGTTTTGAACGCTCCTTCCAGCGCGATCTGAAGGCGCCTTGTAGAGATGGTGAACGTCTCGGCGATCATCCCGGTCTTCGTGTTTGCCGCCGATGATCGTCTGCGCCGTCGCCGTAAGAGAGCTTCGCCGCCGAGCGCATCATCGCGCGCATGAACTTGTGGCGCCGCTTGCGGCCCTCGGCGTCGAAGTCGTCAGTTCGACGGCGAGGCAGGGGCGATCGACATTCTCGCTTCAGCGAGCAAAGGTCGTTCGACAGCCGCTCGGGCAGCATCGGCACGACGCGGTCGGGGAGGTAGACGGAATTGCCGCGGCGCTGCGCTTCGCTTGTCGAGGCGTGAGCCGGGCCGGCACGAACCAGCTGACATCGGCGATGGCGACAATGACTTTGTAGCCGCCTGGATTGGCCGGATCGTCGTCGGGCGCCGCGAAAACGGCGTCGTCGTGATCCTTCGCGTCTTCGGGATCGATGGTGAGGAGGGGAACGGCGCGAAGGTCGGTCCGGTTTTCAAGTCCCGGCGGCTTTGCGACGCTCGGCTTCCGCGATGACGTCGGCCGGAAACTCGACGGGCACATCGTGCGCCGCAAGAGCGATAAGCGTGAAGGCGTGCTGGTCGTCGACATGCCCGGCGATCTCGCGCACGCGCGCGCGGGGCCCGGCGCGCCGGTCCGCTGCGGACTTGCTTCGACCCAGACGAGGTCGCCCTCTTTTGCATCGCGCGTCCTCGCGCGGTCGATCGTGAAGGTGTTGCGCGCCCGGCGCTCGACCGGCTCGGCGACGCCGCCGAATTTCGTCTTTCTGAAGACCGCAAGAAAGCGGTGCGCGCCGCGCCCGAGCGGCTTCAGGATTTTCGCGTCGTACCCGTCGTCGCCGGCGGGCTTCAACCGGGCGAGCACGCGGTCGCCGACGCCCGGCGGCGGCTTCAGTTTCTGCGCTTCGCGAAGCGCGATGCTTGATCATCGGCGGTTCGGTCTCGCCTTCCCAGGAGGCGGGGAGGCAGACGAGGTCGCCTTCTTCGTCGACCGACATGATGTCGATCGCGATAACATCGGGCAGTTCGCCGGCGATCCGGAATTTCTTCGGCGCGGCGCGCGTGACGCCGCCTTCGCTTTCCATTTCCTTCAGCATCGCCCTGAGGCGCGCGCGATCATCGCCCGTGACGTTGAAAGCGCGGGCGAGGTCGCGGCGGGACGCGTCGCCCGGATGCTCGCGCAGAAATTTCGCGATCTCTTCTTTCGACGGGAATTTCTGCGGGCGTTTGTTCGAGGCCAAGGCGCGCTTTTCATGTCGGCGACGCCTTCGATCTAGCATGTTTGGCCCGAAAGCCTAATCGCCGACGAACAGCGGATCTTGCGGCTGACCTTCCAGTCGAATTTCATAATGCAAGTGGATTGCGGTTGCGTTGCCGCTTCGGCCGGTTCTGGCGATGATCTCGCCCGGCGCTACGCGCATGTCGGGACGCAGATCCGGCGCCGCGGACGAAAGATGCGCGTAGCGGGTCGACACCCCATCGCCATGCGCGATCTCGACCGTCAACCCATAGCCGCGCATTTCCTTGATCCAGGCGACGCGGCCGGCGCCCGCGGCGGCGACCGCGCGCGGCTCGCCGGTGTAAAGATCGATCCCGTCGTGGACGATCCCCGCGCCGCCGACGCGGACGCCAAAGGCTGACGACAGGCATCCATTGACCGGCGCGCGCGCCAACCTGACGCCGCTGATCATCGCATAAGGCGTAAAACCAACGATGCGTCCGTTGCCGTCTGATTTCGGGTTCATTTGCAACAAAGGTCTTGGGGCAAAGCGCAAGGTCCGTCGGGACGCCCGAGCCTGCGCCCGTCGGCCGCTCTGTCGTCGCGCAGGCGGAAACGAAAAGCACGGCGATGATCGCCGCCTTGTTTCGTGTGTGGAACGCCCGCTCGCTGTACCGACATACGCAACCACTACGCGCGCAAAATTGACGCAACCCTACCGGATCTTTGCTAATCTGGCGAGCGACACCGGCGATCTGGGAAGGCGATCAGCCGGCGGCCGCTTTCTTTGACGGCTTGGCGCCGGCTTTCTTTGCCGCAGGCTTTTTGGTCGCCGATTTTTTCGCCGCAAGCTTTTTAATCGGGGCGGCTTTCTTTTCCGCCGCGGCTTTTTTCGGCGCGGCTCTTCTCGAGACCTTCTTGGCCGGACCCTTTTTCTCGCGTTCGGCGATGAGGTCGACCGCCTGTTCGAGGGTCAGCGATTGCGGGTCCATGCCTTTCGGCAAGGTCGCGTTCGTCTTTCCTGATTTGACATACGGCCCGTAGCGCCCGTCCATCACCTGGATGGCGTCGCCGCTGGCGGGATGCGGCCCGAGCTCCTTCAACGGCTTTGGTCCCGAGCCGCGCGCGCCGCGCGGGTTCGCGCGCTTTTCGGCGATCACCATGACGGCGCGATTGAGACCGACTTCGAAGACGTCCTCGATCGAGGGAAGGTTCGCGTAGGTCTTGCCGTGCTTCACATAGGGACCAAAACGGCCAAGGCCCGCCTCGATCGATCTCGCCGTCGTCCGGATGCGGGCCGACCTTGCGCGGCAGCGCGAGGAGCATCAGCGCCTTTTCGAGCGTGATGTCCTCGACCTTCCAGTTTTTGGGAAGTCCGGCGCGTTTTGGCTTGTCCTCGGATTCCTTGTCCTGCTCGCCGAGCTGGAGATAGGGGCCGAACCGGCCGACGCGCAGAAAAACCTGAAGCTCGGACGTCGGATCAATCCCGAGCACCTTGTCGCCCGCGCCTTCCTCGCCTTCGCTCGCTGAAAGCTGGCGGCGGTAGTTGCAGTTCGGATAATTCGTGCAGCCGATGAAGGCGCCGAACTTGCCGGTCTTCAGCGAGAGCCGGCCGGTCGCGCAGACTGGACAAGCGCGCGGATCGGAGTCGTCGGACTTTTTCGGAAAGATATGCGGCGCGAGAGCGTCGGTCAGGGCGTCAAGGACATTGGTGATCCGAAGCTCGCCGACCCCTTCGACCATTGCCGAGAAATCCTTCCAGAATTCGCGCAGGAACGCCTTCCAGTCGACTTCGCCGTTGGAAATTTCATCGAGCGTTTCTTCGAGGTCCGCCGTAAAATCATACTCGACATAGCGCTTGAAGAAGTTTTCCAGAAACGCAGTGACGATGCGGCCCTTCGAATCCGGGATGAACCGGTTCTTGTCCATCGTCACATAATCGCGATCGCGCAAAGTCGTCAGGATCGAGGCGTAGGTCGAGGGGCGTCCGATGCCGAGTTCCTCGAGGCGCTTGACGAGCGAGCGCTTCCGAATAGCGCGGCGGCGGCTGCGTGAAATGCTGGTCAGATGTGACATCGGAGACCGCCGCGCCGGCGCCCTGACGCACTTTTGGCAAGACGCCCGAGCCGTCTTCGCTGTCGCTGTCGTCGCGGCCTTCTTCGTAGAGTTTCAAAAAGCCGTCGAAGAGGATGACCGATCCCGTCGCGCGAAGCCCTGTCTTTCCGTCCGCCGAAAGCATGTCGATCGTCGTGTTCTCAAGCTCCGCCGATTGCATCTGGCTCGCCATCGCGCGCTTCCAGATGAGCTCATAGAGGCGGATACTGGTCGTTATCGAGGCCGCGAATCTTTCCCGGCATGCGCGCGAACGAGGTCGGGCGGATGGCACTCGTGCGCTTCCTGCGCGTTCTTCGCCTTGGTCTTGTAGATGCGGGGCGCTTCGGGGCGGTATTGGCCTGCCGAATTCCTTTTCGATCGTGCGGCGCGCGTCGTGCAATACGCTTCGCCGGCCATGTCGACGCCGTCCGTCCGCATATAGGTGATGAGGCCGGTCGTCTCGCCGCCGATATCGACGCCCTCATAAAGCCGCTGGGCGACGCGCATGGTGCGCTGCGCGTTAAAGCCGAGCTTGCGCGCGGCTTCCTGCTGCAGGGTCGAGGTCGTGAACGGTGCGGGCGGATGGCGCCTGGCGGGCTTGGCTTCGATCGCGTCGATCGTGAATTTCGAACTTTCGCGATGCGTGCTCCGCCGCGAGCGCCGAGGTCTCGTTGTTGAGCGTGAACTTCTTCAGCTTCTCGCCGCCGAGGATGGTGAGCCGCGCTTCGAACGGCGCCGATCCTTCGGATGTCGCCTGCGCGGCGACGGTCCAGTATTCTTCGGCGACGAAGTTCTCGATTTCGAGTCTCGCGCTCGCAAATGAGGCGCAGCGCGACGGACTGGACGCGGCCCGCCGAGCGCGGCCCGGGAAGCTTCCGCCACAGAACCGGCGACAGCGTGAAGCCGACGAGATAATCGAGCGCGCGCCGCGCGAGATAGGCGTCGACGAGCGTCCTGGTCGATCTGGCGCGGGATGCGCCATCGCCTCGGCGACGGCGCTCTTCGTGATCGCGTTGAAGGCGACGCGTTCGATCTTCAGGTCTTTACGCAGCGCCTTCTTCTGACCAAGCACTTCGAGAAGGTGCCAGGAGATCGCCTCTCCCTCCCGGTCGGGGTCGGTCGCAAGGATCAGGCGGTCTGGCGTCTTTGACGGCCTCGGCGATCTCGTTGACCCGCTTTTTGGAAGTCGGCGTCGAGTTCCCAGATCATCGCGAAATCGGCCTTCGGATCGACCGAGCCGTCCTTGGAGGGGAGGTCACGAATATGCCCGTAACGAGGCGAGCACCCGGTAGTCCGACCCAAGATATTTATTGATCGTCTTGGCTTTCGACGGCGATTCGACAATGACGACCTGCATGCGTCGCTCGGCTCCGGAAGGGCGCGAAGTTCATCCCGGCGGCGATGAGGCCGGGCGCGAAGGGGGCGGAAAGTGCGTTCGGCTTGGTAAAAAAGTCAACCGCGCGCGGTTTTTACAACAATATAGTTGTGTTATATTCAAATTAACATTTAAGGTTGCTATACTGGCAACCGTCCGAGCGTACAGACGCCCGTGCAACGATGGGAATTTATGCCAATAGATCAAACAATTAAGCAAGCGGAGCGGTCGGCGGACCATGCCCGACGTAGCGGATGAGGCGGAGACCGCTCGAATATATTAGCGACCTGCTCGGGCAGCTGGAGCGGCTCGCCTGCGGCCATGGCCTTGTCGAACTTCAGTACTATTTGAGGACCGCTCAAGAGGAAACGCAGCGCATTATCGACGCCGCCGTCAGTTAGGCTTTCAGCGAAAACCGGCCGCCCGAATGTTCCTCCGCCGACCCCGAGAGGACGAGATCGAGTAGAATGTCGATGACGAGGCCGGCAGGCGCGTCGACGTCGCGCAGGATCTCGTCCCGGTGGATCGGGGTGAAACTCAAAGCCTCGAGGACGTCAGTGCGGGCTCTCGCGGAGTCTTGCGGGCCATAGGCATCGGCGCCGGCGTCTGCCGCGCCCCAATCCCCGCGCGACGGCTCCTCGATCCGGCGCATCTGGCCGGCCAGCGCTTCGAGAATGTCGGCGGCGGTTTCGACCAGCATCGCGCCATCGCGGATAAGGCGGTTGGCGCCCTGGCAGCGCGGATCAAGCGGCGAGCCTGGCACCGCGAAAACATCGCGTCCCTGTTCGAGAGCGAACCGCGCGGTGATGAGCGTTCCCGACTTCGCCGCCGCTTCGACGACAACGACGCCGCGAGAAAGGCCCGAGATCAGCCGATTGCGTTGCGGGAAATCGCGCGCGGTCGGCTCGGCGCCCGGCGCGCGCTCCGAAATGACGGCGCCGCGGTCGGCGATGGCGGCGTGAGGCCGGCGTGCTCCGGCGGATAGATGACGTCGACGCCGCCCGCGACGACGGCGATGGTGCCTGTCTTGAGCGAGGCTTCATGCGCGGCGCTGTCGATGCCGCGCGCAAGGCCTGAGACCACGACGATATCGGCTGCGCCTAATCCTTCGGCGAGCGAGCGGGCGATTTTTCTTCCGACCGCAGACGCATTGCGCGCGCCGATGATGGCGACGGCGGGCTTTTCAAACAGCGTCGCATGACCGCGCACATAAAGGAGCGGCGGCGCGTCGGCGATCTCGGCGAGCGGTTTTGGATAATCGGCTTCGCAGCGGGCGATCAGGCGCGCGCCGACGCGCGTGCGCTTGTTCAATTTCGCGTTCCGCGTCGTCGCGGGATCGAAGCGCGCAAGGGAAGCTTGCGGCCGCTTTCATCGCGAGCGCGGGCAGCGCGTCAAGGCGGCGGACGCGGAGCCAAAGCGCTTGATCAGGCGCTCGAAGGTGATCGGCCCGATAGTCTCCGTGCGGATAAGCTGCAGCCAGTCAAGCCGCTCGGCGGCGGTCAGGTTCGGCACGGCGCTCCCCCCAAGCGGCGTTGCTACGCCGCCTCTGCGGATTTCTTTTTCCCGATTTTCGGCTCTTCGCTTTTCAGCAGCCGCGCGATATTGGCGCGATGGCGAATGAAAATGAGCGCCGTCATGGCGCGTCGAGCGCATGGCGAAGGCGGGCTTGCCCATCGAGAATAGAACGAGCGGCGTCGCGCGGCGGCCGCGAGAGCGCGCGAGCGAGGAAAAGCGGAAGAACGAAGGCCGCGCAGAGCCAGATGGCGCAGAGAAAATGCCGGCCGGAAACCAGAGCGCGAGCATGGTGCCGAGAAACGTCGCGACGCCTTTGCCGCCCTTGAAGCCGAGCCAGACCGGGAAGCAGTGGCCGAGAAACGCGGCGGCCCCGGCGATCTCGGGCCGCCAGCCAAGCGATAGGCGATCAGGACCGCAATCGCGCCCTTGCCGCCGTCGAGCAGCAGCGTCGCCAGCGCGAGATCTTTTCTGCCGGTGCGCAGCACGTTGGTTGCGCCGATATTGCCAGAGCCGATCGAACGAATGTCGCCGATGCCCGCCGCCTTGGTGACGACGAGGCCGAACGGGATCGAGCCGAGGAGATAGCCAGAGCAGGGCTGCGAGAAGCGACTGGTCGAAAACGCCGCCTCCCTTGCGTGACCAGCGCGTCGAGCACCGCCATCCGCGTCGCGACGCCGTAGAAGACCTGTTTCAACATAAGCGAGCGCTCCGGATCATCGGCAAGCGCGCCGTCGATTTCAACGCCGCGGTTCATCGGTCCTGGATGCATGACCTTGGCGCCGGGCTTGGCGAACTTGATCGTGTCATGGGTGAGGCCGAAGGTTTCGAAATAGCCGTCGCCGCTTCCTCGCCGCCCTTCTCACCCATACGCTCGAACTGGAATGCTGAGCGCCATGACAATGTCGGCGCCCTGAAGCCCCGCAGCGAGGGGAAGCTCTCGCTTGGAATTCCGGCGAACGCCTCCGCGGGCGTCAGGTTCGGCGGGCCCACAAAACGAACATCGGCGCCGAGCCGCTTGAAGAGAAGTCGCGCCCGACCCCGCGACGCGGCTGTGCTTGATGTCGCCGCAAATGGCGATGACGTGACCTTTATTTCCGTAACGGATCTGATGGTCGCCGCGTCGAGAAGCGCTTGCGTCGGATGTTCGCGCACGCCGTCGCCCGCATTGATGACGGGGCAGGCGACGCGCGCGGCGATATCCTCGTGGACGCGCGGCTCCTTGTGGCGCACGATCATGCGCGTGCGCGCCCAAGGCGGCGAGCGTCTGCGCCGTGTCGATGAGGCTCTCGCCCTTGTTCACCGATGATGCGGCGACCGGCACGTTGAGCACATCGGCGCCGAGGCTGCGTGCCGGCGAGATCGAAGGACAGGTTCGTGCGGGTCGAATCCTCGTAGAAAAGAGATTGATCTGCGTCTTGCCGAGCGAGCCGCTGCGGCGGCCTGTCCCGCGCTGCAGGAACCGCGCGTAATATTCCGCGAGCGCGAGGATATAGGCGACTTCCGGCCTCGAAGATCGTCGATCGCTGACGAGGCTTCGAGCGGCCCAGCCGCCCTCGGCGGCAGCGGGCGATTGCATGAAATTCCATACGACCGGTCTATCATCGGCGCGACGCCGCCTTGCAACGCGAAAGAACTTAGGAGGCTGCCTTGCCGATTTCAGCAGGAAATCCCGCCGAGCGCCGATGATGCCGACGTCGATAAGGAACATGACCAGCATGGCGACCGGGCCCGCCGTTCTGCATGTAATTGGCGCCGCCGAGCACGATACCGGTCGTTGCAACGCGCGATGGCCGTCATGACCGCCGGTTTCCCGCCGCGCTGCACCCAGACGCCGAGAGAGGCGTAAAGCGCGCCGAAAATGGCGAGCGGCGCCTGCAGCGCCTGCGGCGCTCCGATAGCCGCGACGACGAGGTGCAAGACCCCGGTCGCGATCAGCAGGATGGACATCAGGTTCTTCAGATTGGCTGGCGCCATGGCTCGTCTCCTTCAGCCTGTTACTTACCGGCGTGCCGCAACCTGTCGATCGCCCCTGCAGGATGAACGTGGCCGCCGATTCGTCGATCTTCGCTGCCCTCTTAGCCCGACTCGTGTCGATGGCGATCAGGTCTCTTTCCATGGCGGCGGTAGAAAGCCGTTCGTCCCACAGGGCGACAGGAAGCGAGAGCGAATTCGCCAGATTGCGGGCAAAAGCTCTGGTCGCCTGCGCCCGCGGCCCCTCGCAGCCGTCCATATTGCGCGGAAAGCCAAGAACGAGACCGACGACAGAGCGTTCCCGGGCGAGCCGGGCAAGTTCTGCGGCGTCGGCGGTGAATTTCGTCCGGCGGATCGTCAGACGGGGGTCGCCACGCGCCGGCCGGGTCGCAGGAGGCGACGCCGATCGTTTTTTCGCCGAGATCGAGACCCAGCAGCGCCCCCGATTCGCCGAACGCCGCCGCCGCCTGTTCGAATTCGCCTCGCCATTCCGGCAGGGTATGGCGCCTCGACCCCGATCTGGAAAGCGACCGATTGCGCCTGACGCTCCTGCTCCTTGCCGCTCGCTCTTGCCGTCCTTGCGGCTTGCTCGCGCGCGACCACGACAGCGAACCAGGTGGAGGGCGATCTTCGCGTCACCATCGAACGAAAGCGCGAGGGGCCCTGGCGCGTCACCTATGAGCTGGCGAGCCCGCGCGCCGAACTCGACCTCGGTCGACGACATCGACGGTTTCCGCGCGACGAACTGGGAGATCGCAACCAAAGGCGCGATGCTGCTCCATCGCGATCTTCGCGACGTCGTCGTGCCGATCGACGGGCGGCGCAATGTCAGGAAATTTACGTTCCTCGTCGATCCGAAGTCGGCGGATCTGCGCAAGGACTATGAGCCGTTCATCCCCATGGGCGATGGCGGCGTCATTTTCTATTCAGGGCATTTCATTCCGTTCAGGGACAAGACCACGCGGCTCGACGCGCGGCTGACGATCATCGCGGATGAGGGCGCCGCGGTGTCGGCTTTCGGGGATACGCAAGGCGCGTTTCGACGATTGGCGAAGCCCGCTCGACCATCCCGCGTTTCATTTATGTCGGTCGCGCAAAACCCGCGGAAACGGATGCGCTCGCGACGATCGCCGATGCGACGGCGCCCGACTGGATCAAATCCGAAGTCGCAAAATTCGCGCCGGCGATTGCGAGCGCGCTGCAGGAAATTTTCGCGCGCGCCTTGCCGACGAAGCCGAACATCTTTGTCGCGATGGGCGATCTCGGCGAAGAGGGCAGGCTCAGCTACAGCGGCGACGCGCTGCCCGGGCAATATCAGATGACGCTCGCGGGCGGAGGGTGGAAGGAACCATCCGAACAGGCGCTCGGCGTCCTGCGCCTCGCGACCGCGCATGAGGCCGCGCATCTCTGGCAGGCGGCGGCGCGCCCCGCCTCTGACGCCGTGCCGGACTGGATCCACGAAGGCGGCGCCGATGCGCTCGCCGCCGAGGCGATGGTCAAGGCGGGCTACTGGACGCCGGAGCAGGCGGAAGAGAATTTTACCCGAGTGAAGGCGGATTGCGCCCGTCTTCTTGAGATGCTGTCGTTGCAGCGCGCCGAGGCCGGGAATGCTGGGCGGCGGTCTACGCATGCGGGCATGTGCTGACTGTCGCCGCGGCGGGCGAGCAGGGCGCCGCCGCTTTCTGGCGCGAGTTCGTCATCAGCGGCGAGCGCGCGAGGGCTATGACGAGGCGATGTTTCTCGGCGCTCGCCGAGGAGCGGGCGGGCGCTGACACGGCCAAATCCATGCGGGACCTCATCCGGATCAACGACGCGCGTCCCGACATCGCGATCGCCCGCATGCTCCCTCAGCAGCGCCGAGACCTTGCCGCCGGGCAGGGCCGTTGATAGGGCTTGCCGCGCTTCTCGCAGCTGCAAAAAGAGACGTCATGTCCGTCGACAAGGAAACCGTCCGCAAGGTCGCGCAAACTCGCGCGCCTCGCCGTCGCCGAAGACCGGCTCGAGCCGCTGACCGCCGAATTGACCGGCATCCTCAAATGGATCGAGCAGCTCGAACGAGGTCGATGTCGACGGGCGTCGATCCGATGACGTCGACGGTCGATATGAAATTGCCGATGCGCGAGGACGTCGTTCGACCAGGCCCGACCGGCGGCGGCCAGCCCGATAATGTCGTCGGCAATGCGCCGAAGACGGAAGATCACTTTTTCGTCGTGCCGAGGGTGGTGGAGTAGATGATGGCTCGAACATCACCGACCTGACCCTCGCCGAACTCCGCGACGCGCTGAAGGCGAAGAAAGTTTCCTCGCTCGAGGCGACCAACGCCTATCTCGCCAATATCGAGAAAGCGAACGGCCTGAACGCCTTTATCACCGTCACCGCCGAAAAGGCGCGCGACGATGGCGAAAGCGTCCGACGCGCGGACTCGCAAAAGGCGAGGGCGGCGCCGATCGAAGGCGTGCCCGCTCGGCATCAAGGATCTCTTCTGCACCGAGGGCGTTCAGACGACGGCGGGCTCGCACATCCTCGAAGGCTTCATTCCGCCTTACGAATCGACGGTCTCCGCGCAGTCTCTGGCGCGACGGCGCCGTCATGCTCGGCAAGCTCAACATGGACGAGTTCGCGATGGGCTCGTCGAACGAGACGAGCTTTTTCGGGCCGGTCATCAATCCATGGCGGGCGAAGGGCGGCAATGCGCCGCTGACGCCCGGCGGCTCGTCCGGCGGCTCGGCGGCGTCGGTGTCGGCGCATCTTTGCGCCGCCGCAACCGCGACCGATACCGGCGGCTCGATCCGTCAGCCCGCGTCGCTGACGGCGACCGTCGGGGTCAAGCCGACTTACGGGCGATGCTCGCGCTGGGGCATCGTCGCCTTCGCGTCGTCACTGGATCAGGCGGGGCCGATCGCGCGCGACGTGCGCGACGCGGCGATCATGCTGCGCTCGATGGCGGGGCACGATCCGAAGGATTCGACGTCCGTCGATCGCCCGGTTCCGGATTATGAGAAAGCGCTCGGGGCGTCGGTCAAGGGATTGAGGATCGGCGTGCCGAAAGAATACCGCGCTCGACGGCATGCCGGCGGAAATCGAAAAGCTTTGGGCGCAAGGGATCGAATGGCTGCAAGGACGCCGGCTGCGAGATCGTCGACATCTCGCTGCCGCTCACCAAATACGCGCTCCCGGTCTATTACATCGTCGCGCCGGCGGAAGCCTCTTCCAACCTCGCGCGCTATGACGGCGTCCGCTACGGCCATCGCGCCAAGGAATACTCCGACATGCAGTCGATGTACGCGAACTCCAGAGCCGAAGGTTTCGGCAAGGAAGTGCAGCGCCGGATCATGATCGGCACCTATGTGCTCTCGGCCGGCTATTACGACGCCTATTATCTTCGCGCGCAAAAAGTCCGCAAACGGATCTTCGACGAGTTCAGCGAGGCGTTCAAAAAGGTCGATCTCGATCCTGACGCCGTCGACGCCGTCCGCCGCTTTCGCGCTCGGCGAGAAATCGAACGATCCGGTGCAGATGTATCTGAACGACGTCTTCACCGTGACCGCGAACCTCGCGGGACTTCCGGGCGCCTCCGTGCCGGCGGGCCTCGACGCGAAGGGCCTACCCCTGGGCCTCCAGCTCATCGCGAAACCCTTCGACGAGGAGACGCTGTTCAAGGGCATGTACGCGATCGAGACGGCGGCGGGGTTCAAGGCGCGGCCGGAGCGGTGGTGGGCGTGATTGCGCCTCTTGACAGGTCGTAGTTTATAAACTACATAACTGGATGCTTGAGGTCAGGCAAACCGAAGTTTTCCAGAAGTGGAGGCGGAAACTCCGCGATGCCAAGGCGCGTGCGGCGATCGCCGCGCGTATTGCTCGGCTTGAGGTCGGTATTGTCGGAGACGCAAAAGCTGTTGGCGGCGGCGTCATGGAAATGCGCATTCATTACGGTCCGGGTTATCGTGTTTATTTCATTCGGCGGGGGAGTGAGATCGTGATCCTCCTGTGTGGCGGCGACAAGGCCAGTCAGTCGCGCGACATTGAGGCCGCGAAGGAACTGGCCAAAGAGGTTGAGTGATGGGACGTGTAAAGACATTTCCGTATGATCCGGCCGAGGATCTGATCAGCAAGGAAGGGATCGCCATTTTCATGGCGGACGCGCTTGAAACCGGCGACGCGGCTTATATCGCCAAGGCGCTCGGCGTCGTCGCGCGCGCGAAAGGCATGACCGAACTTGCGCGCGAGACGGGATTGTCGCGTGAGCAACTCTATCGATCGTTCAGCGAGCAGGGCAATCCGACGCTGAAGACGATGCTCGCGGTGATGAACGCGCTCGGCGTCGACATGACGGCGAAGGCGCAGGGGTGATGTCGCCTCAAACATGGCAAGACTGGGTTGCATGGGCCGGATTGGTCTTACCGTTAGCGACGCTTGCTTGGGCGGCGCTTTACTTCGTCCTTACTTGGCGCAACGAAATTCGCCACAAGCGATATGAAAAATTTTTCGAGTTAATGAATCTCGTTGGCGCGCGTGACGCATCAATTGCCGGAAAAATCGCGGCTGTCTTTGAAATGCGTAAATACTCTGAATACAAGGACGTTATCATTAGAATGTGTCGTGATGCGCAGGTTGACGGTCAAGCGAAAGAGCTGCTGGAGCGTGAGTTTGATTTGACGGCGCGTCATTTTGGTTCTTCGCGCACTCAGCAGCAATGACTGCGCCCTACCGCTCCCTCACTTACGACGCCCCTCTCTCCCCGCCGGTCAAAAATCAGGCGTGGATCGCGGAGCGTGACTCCGACTGGCGTCTCGTCATGTTCCCCGGAACGCCAGCGCGGAAATATCTTTTCGAGCGGATGCTGCGGACGGCGCCGGCAAATCTTGAAGTCGTGCTGCATCGCGCGGCCGGGCTACGCGCGAGGACACGCGCAAGCCTATCCCGATTTCAACGATCAGGTCGCGGCGGCGCAGACCCTTCCTTGAAGACGGCAAGAAGGTCATCGCACTCGGCGTCTCCTATGGCGGCGAACTCGCCTTGAAAGCGCTGGTCGATTTCCCGGGCGCGGTGAAAGGCGCGGTCACCGTCGCGGCGCTCGTCACCGAGCCGCGCTCCTGGGTTCAGCCCTTCGTCGATCTTGGCGGCGCGCCCGTCGTCCGGTCGCTGCTGCCAAGGACCCTCCATTACGCGCGCGAGGAGGTTGCGGGCCGCCGCGCGCAGATCGGGCCGCTGTTCGACCGCCTGAAAGAAGTGACCGCGCCCGTCACCATCGTTCACGGCAATGTCGATCACCTCGTCTCCCGCAAGGACGCCCTGGCGCTGAAATCCTATTTCGGCCCCGGCGCTGACGTTGAATACCGCCATGTGCCGGGCGGGACGCATTTCCTCGAACTGCAGGTCCCCCGGCTTTTGTTCGATGCGGTCAAAGGCGTCATTGCGCGGGCGGAGGCTGGGGCTAAAAGGGCGGAGCGCTAAACGGACGGCCCCGATGTTTCTTGAAATCGACGATCTGCTGACCCCCGACGAAGTGACGCGCCTGCGCGCGATCGCGGCGGCATCGCCTTTCATCGCCGGGCGCGCCTCCAACCCGCACAACATTTCGAAGAACAACTACCAGATCGATTTTGCCTCTCCCGGCTACAAGGAGAGCTCGGCGCTGCTCCACAGCGCCTATATGCGCAACGAACAGTTCCGCCTGTTCGCCATGCCGAAGGTCGTCGCCCCGCCGATGCTCGCGCGCTACCAGCCGGGCATGAGCTATGGCCGCCACAGCGACGAGGCCTACGCCATGGTCGACGGCAAGCGCATGCGCTTCGACGTCTCGTCGACGGTCTTTCTCGGTGATCCGAAAGCGAGCCTTGGCGGCGAGCTGACCATTCATCTCGGCTCGCAGCCGATCCGCATCAAGGGCAATCCGGGTTCGGCCGTCGTCTATCCGTCCTCGACCATCCACGAAGTGCTGCCGCTTGAATCCGGCGAGCGCCTCGTCGCCATCACCTTCATCGAAAGCGAAGTGCGCGATCCGATCCGGCGCGGACTCCTTTACGATCTCAACGAAGTTTACGCGCTTGAAGGCGAGCGCATGGAATGGGAAAACCGCATCCGGCTGCAGCACGTGCATACGTGCCTTCGGCGGATGTGGGCGGAGTAGGAAATGACGGAACTGCGAAAATTGCTGAAGGGCGAAACCGGCGACTGGGAAGTCGTGATCGGGCTCGAAGTCCACGCGCAGGTCGCGTCGAAGTCGAAGCTCTTTTCGGGCGCGTCGGCGCAATATGGCGCCGGGCCCAACGAGAATGTCTCCCTCGTCGATGCGGCGATGCCGGGCATGCTGCCTGTGATCAATAAATTCTGCGTCGAGCAGGCGGTGAAGACCGGCCTCGGCCTCAATGCGAAGATCAATCACTGGTCGCGCTTCGACCGGAAGAACTATTTCTATCCCGACCTGCCTCAGGGCTACCAGATCTCGCAGTACAAGGACCCGATCGTCGGCGAGGGCGAGGTCGAGGTTGAAGTTGATGGCGAGGAAATTACGGTCGGGATCGAGCGGCTGCATCTTGAACAGGACGCGGGGAAGTCGATCCACGATCTGTCGCCGAAGGAATCCTACGTCGATCTGAACCGCTCGGGCGTCGCGCTGATGGAGATCGTCTCAAAGCCCGACATGCGGTCGGCGGATGAAGCGGCGGCGTATTTTTCAAAGATCCGGACGATTCTCCGCTATCTCGGCACCTGCGACGGCAACATGGATGAAGGCTCGATGCGCGCTGACGTCAACGTGTCGGTGCGCAAGCCCGGCGACAAGCTCGGCACCCGGACGGAGACGAAGAACATCAACTCGATCCGCTATGTGAAACAGGCGGTCGAGTATGAGGCGCGCCGTCAGATCGAGGTTCTCGAACGCGGCGGCAAGATCGATCAGGAAACGCGCCTCTTCAACGTCGCGACCGGCGAAACGCGCATGATGCGCTCGAAGGAAGACGCGCACGACTATCGCTATTTCCCGGATCCGGATCTGTTGCCGCTCGAACTTGATCCGGCATGGGTCGAGACGATCAGGAAGGGCCTGCCGGAGCTTCCCGACGCCAAGAAGCACCGCTTCATGGAAAGCTACGGGCTCTCGCTCTATGACGCGGCGGTGCTGTCGCAGGACCGCGTAAAGGCCGATTATTTCGAGACCGTCGCCAAAGGCCGCGACGGCAAGCTCGCCGCGAACTGGGTGACGACCGAACTTTTCGGCGCGCTCAACAAGAGCGGCAGGGAAATTTCCGAACTCGCCGATTTCCGCCGCGCAGGTCGGCAAGCTCATCGATCTCATTTCGAACAACACGATTTCGGGCCGCATCGCCAAGGACGTCTTCGCGATCATGTTCGAGACTGGCGGCGATCCTGAAAAAATCGTCGAGGAGCGCGGCCTGAAGCAGGTGACCGATACCGGCGCCATTGAAAAGGCGATCGACGCCATCATCGCCGCGAACCCCGATCAGGCGCGCGAAGTCAGGGAAAAACCCAAGACCTTCGGCTGGTTCGTCGGTCAGGTGATGAAAGCGACAGGCGGCAAGGCCAATCCGGCCGCGGTGAACGAGATCCTTAAAAAGAAGCTCGGCGTCGACTAGGCGCCTCACGACGCTGTGATGGCTGTTCGTCCGTCCGCCGCGCTATAAGCGCAGCGGGCGCGGGCTAAAGGGAGAAGCAAATGCGTAATTTGAGCCTTTGGACGGGGCTGGCCTTCGCGGCAGGCTGTGCGACGACGAATGCCGAACCGGTGAACGAAGCGGCGGCGGAAAAGCTCGCTCAATTCGACCGCACAGGTGAAACGACGAGCTGCCTCAATGTCACGCAGATCGCCGACATCACGGCGGTTGACGAACGGACCCTGCTGATCCGGTCGGGCGCGAACACCTATTACGTCAGCGATTTGAAATCCGACTGCAACGGCGCGACCCGAAATTCGACACGGTTCGAGTATTCGACATCGACCTCACAGCTCTGCCGCAATGAGATCATCCGCGTCGTCGACAATGGCGGCGGGTTCCTGACCGGTTCGTGCGGCATGGGATCGTTCGAAAAGCTCGTGAAAAAGGCGCCGGCCGAATAGCGCCGGCGCGCGATGATTTTCGGCTGGCGCAGGCAAGGCCTGACGCTTCGAGATAATCTTTGTACAGATAAAACAGAGGATAATTCGCCATTAACCGTTCGTTAGCGCCCCGCTAACGAACCGGAAACCTTTCGTTCACGCAAATTTAGCCTCCAGCCTCCCACTCTCGCCATGGTTAATCCGGGCGGGCGCTCGGGGTGTGAAGAAAAACAGGGGCGATGACATGTCGATAACGATTGAAGCAGGCGCGTTGATGTCTGCGACGGCGATCTTGAGCGGCGAGGAAATGTACCGGTTGGGGCTCGAGGCGTCGGTCGGCGCCGAAGGCGAGTTCGACCTCATCACCGCGCATAAATGGTTCAATCTCGCAGCGATGATGGGCAATCTTGAAGCCCGCACCTACCGCGCCGAACTCGCCCGCGAGATGACGCCGGACGAGGTCGCGGAAGCGCAGCGCCTCGCGCGCGAATATCTCTCGACGCATCGCCCGCGCATGGCGGGTTGAGCAGCCAAAGGCGGTTCTCCTCCCGCCTCGGGGCGATTGACGCCGACGCCGGCGAGCCTTGATACTCGCTCGCCATGACGGGTTCGACACATAGTCAGGAAGCGCTTGGGGCGATGATCGCCCCCTTTGTCGGCCGCACCGGCGGCCTCATCAGCGCGTTGCGGGCCGTTCAGGCGAAAATCGGTTTCCTTCCAGAAGAGGCCGACGCCGCAGCGGCGAGCGCCTTCAACCTCACAAAAGCGGAAGTCAAAGGCGTCATCAGCTTTTACGCCGACTTTCATCGCGCGCCGAAGGGACGGTGCGTCATTCGTTTGTGCGCCGCCGAAGCATGCCAGGCGCAGGGCGGGCGCGCGCTTCAGCACGACCTTGAAAAGCGGTATGCGCTGAAGCCCGGCAAGACGAGCGCGTCTGGCGATCTGACCCTTGAACACGTCTACTGCCTTGGCCTTTGCTCGGCGGGGCCGGCGGCGATGATCGACGAAACGCTGATGGCGCGCGCGACGCCGGCAAAAATCGCGGCAGCCTTCAACGCAAGCGCGCGGAAGAAGGCATGACCGGACGCCGGAAAATATTCGTTCCGCTCGATTCGCTCGCCGTCGCGCTCGGCGCGGATGATGTCGCGGCGGCGTTTTCGACGCTTGGATTTGATGTCGTCCGCACCGGCTCGCGGGGAATGCACTGGCTTGAACCTCTCGTTGAGATCGATCAGGGCGGCGTACGCCTTGGATTCGGCGCCGTCGAACCAGGCGACGTCGCGTCCGTCGCTGACGCCATCGCGCGCGGCGCGACGCATCCAAAATCGCTCGGGCCGGTTGAAGCGCTGGGTTATCTCAAGCAGCAGAAAAGATTGACCTTCGCGCGCTGCGGCGTCGTTAATCCTCTCAGCCTCGACGAGTATCGCGCGCAGGGCGGGCTTGCTGGCCTTACGAAAGCGATCGCGATGACCGGCGCTGCGATTTGCGAAGAAATCCTTTTGTCGGGACTGAGAGGCCGCGGCGGCGCGGGCTTTCCGGCCGGGATCAAATGGAAGACCGTCGCCGGCGCCGTCGCCGATCAGAAATACGTCGTCTGCAACGCCGACGAAGGAGACAGCGGCACCTTCGCCGACCGCATGATCATGGAAGGCGATCCGTTTCTCCTGATCGAGGGGATGACGATCTCCGGGATCGCAGTCGGCGCGACGCGAGGATCGATTTACCTGCGGTCGGAATATCCGGTTGCAGCAAGCATCATGGACGGTGCGATCAAGTCGGCGTATGCGGCGAAGGTGCTGGGCGAAAATGCGCTGGGGTCCGGCAAGCGCTTCGATCTCGAGCTTTTCATTGGCGCCGGCGCTTATATCTGCGGCGAGGAGACGTCGCTCCTCAATAGCCTTGAGGGAAAGCGCGGGGAGGTGAGGGCGAAACCCCCACTGCCGGCGCTTGAAGGGCTCTTCGGCAAGCCGACGCTCGTTCAGAACGTTCTCTCCTTTTGCGCGGTTCCGACAATCCTTGCCGGCGGCTCAGCGGCCTATGCGGGCATCGGCGTCGGCAAATCGACGGGAACAATGCCGTTCCAGCTATCCGGCGACATCAAGCATGCTGGCCTTTTTGAAGCGCCGTTCGGCCTCACCTTGCGCGATCTCGTCGAAAAAATCGGCGGCGGAACGCGCACCGGCCGTCCGATCCGCGCGATCCAGATCGGCGGACCGCTCGGCGCCTATTTGCCGCCGTCCTTGTTCGACACTGTGATCGATTACGAAGCGCTTGCGGCGATCGGCGCTGGCGTCGGTCATGGCGGGATCGTTGTTTTCAATGACAGCGTCGATCTCATGGAACAGGCGCGCTACGCCTTCGAATTCTGCGCCGAGGAATCCTGCGGCAAGTGCACGCCATGCCGCATCGGCGCGGTGCGTGGCGTCGAACTCATGGACAAAATCGCGGGCGGCGATGATCACGCGATAGGACATGGAGACGCTGAACGACCTTTGCGATCTGATGGTCGACGGCTCGCTCTGCGCCATGGGCGGCATGACGCCGATCCCGGTCCAGAGCGCTGTTAAGCATTTTCCGGAAGACTTCGCATTTCCTGTCAAAAGGCGTACATTCGGCGACAGATCGGAGCGGTCGTCATGACGATCCTCAAGGAAAAGGATTTCGGCACGCCGCGCCCGAAAACGGCGCGGACGGTTCGGCTTCAGATCGACGGCTTCGATGTCGAGGTTGAAGAGGGCGCAAGCATCATGCGCGCCGCCGCGACGATCGGGCACGTCAATTCCCAAACTTTGCGCGACGGACCGCCTCAACGCCTTCGGCTCCTGCAGGCTTTGCCTCGTCGAGATCGAGGGGCGCAAGGGAACGCCCGCTTCCTGCACGACGCCGGTCGCGGCAGGGATGAAGGTCAGGACGGAAACGCCGCGGCTCGCCAAGCTTCGGCGCGGGCGTGATGGAGCTTTACATTTCCGATCACCCGCTCGATTGCCTCACCTGTTCCGACAATGGCGATTGCGATCTGCAGGACATGGCGGGGAAGGTCGGTCTGCGCGACGTGCGCTACGGATATGAAGGTGAGAACCATTTCGGCAAGGAGAAGGACCTTTCCAATCCCTATTTTCAGTTCGAGCCGTCAAAATGCATCGTCTGCTCGCGTTGCGTCAGCGCCTGCGACGAAGTGCAAGGGACGCTCGCGCTGACGATCGAAGGACGAGGGTTCAACTCGAAAGTCTCGTTTGCCGGCGCCAATTTTTTTGATTCGGAATGCGTTTCCTGCGGCGCCTGCATCGACGTCTGCCCGACCGCGACCTTGCAGGAGAAAATGGTCGCCGACATGGGTGTCCCTGACCGCACGGTGCTGACGACCTGCGCTTATTGCGGTGTCGGCTGCTCCTTCAAGGCGGAACTCAAAGGCGACCAGGTCGTCCGCATGACGCCCTACAAGGAAGGAAAGGCCAATCACGGCCATTCCTGCGTGAAGGGCCGCTTCGCCTGGGGTTACGCCTCGCATCCGGACCGGGTCACCAAACCGCTCATCCGCGAGGCGATCACCGATCCCTGGCGCGAGGTCTCATGGGAGGAGGCGATCGCCTATGCCGCGCGGCGGCTCAAGGAAACGCAAGGCAAATACGGCCGCAAGTCGATCGGCGCGATTTCGTCGTCGCGCTGCACGATCGAGGAAGTCTGGCTCGTGCAGAAAATGGTCAGGACCGCCTTCGGCAACAACAATATCGACACCTGCGCGCGCGTTTGCCACTCGCCGACCGGCTACGGCCTGAAGCAAACCTACGGCACCTCGGCCGGCACGCAGGATTTCGACAGCGTCGAGGACGCCGACGTAATCTTGATCATCGGCGCCAATCCGACGGACGCGCATCCGGTTTTCGCCTCGCAGATGAAGCGCCGCCTCAGGATTGGCGCAAAACTCATCATCGCCGATCCGCGCGCGATCGATCTCGTCCGGACGCCTCATATCGAGGCGGCGCATCATCTTCAATTGCTGCCGGGAACCAATGTCGCGCTGATTAATGCTTTTGCTCACGTGGCGGCGACAGAGGATCTTCTTGACAACTCCTTCATTGCGGGACGCTGCGATCACGCTTCGTTCAGGGAATGGCTCGCATTCATCAAATTGGGCGAGAACTCGCCAGAGACCGTCTCAACGGTCACGGGCGTTCCGGCGAACGATATTCGCTCGGCCGCGCGCCTTTATGCGAAGGGCGGGCGCGCCGCGATTTATTATGGTCTCGGCGTCACCGAACACAGTCAGGGTTCGACCATGGTCATGGGCATGGCGAACCTCGCCATGGCGACCGGAAATATCGGCCGGCGCGGCGTCGGCGTTAATCCGCTGCGCGGCCAGAACAACGTGCAGGGCTCTTGCGACATGGGCTCCTTCCCGCACGAGTTCTCCGGCTATCGCCCTGTATCGGACGACGCGACGCGCGCGCTCTTTGAACAGGCTTGGGGCCGTCCGCAGGACAAGGAGCCCGGTTTCCGCATTCCGAACATGTTCGACGAGGCGGTCGGCGGAAATTTCAAGGGCCTTTACGTTCAAGGCGAAGATGTCGCGCAGTCCGATCCCAACACGCATCATGTCGAGGCGGCTTTGCGGGCGCTCGACATTCTCATCGTGCAGGATCTATTCCTCAACGAGACGGCGCGCTTTGCGCATGTTTTCCTGCCGGGAACCTCGTTTCTTGAAAAGGACGGCTGTTTCATCAATGCGGAGCGGCGCATCAATCGCGTGCGGCCGGCCATGCGGGCGAAAACCGGCAAGGACGAATGGCGCGTGACGCAGGAACTGGCGAACGCGCTCGGCTATGGCGAGATGAACTTCGCGACCGCTGCGGACATCATGGATGAGATCGCCGCGCTGACGCCGACCTTTTCTAATGTTTCGCACAAGATGCTGGACGAGAAGGGCGGCGTTCAATGGCCCTGCAACGACACGGCGCCGGAAGGAACGCCGATCATGCATGTTGACGGTTTCGTGCGCGGCAAGGGTCAGTTCGTGACGACGGAATTCGTGCCGACGCCGGAAAAGGCAAACCGGAAGTTCCCTTTGATCCTGACGACCGGACGCATCCTGTCGCAATACAATGTCGGCGCGCAGACGCGGCGCACGGCGAACGAGCAATGGCACGAAGAGGACGTGCTGGAGATTCACCCATCGGACGCTGAAATGCGCGGCGTGGGTGACGGCCACTGGGTGGCGCTGAAGAGCCGCAAGGGCGAAATCGTCCTCAAGGCGCAAATCACGGAGCGCGTCGCCCCGGGCGTCGTTTACACGACCTTCCATCACCCCGAGACGGGCGCCAACGTCGTCACGACCGAATATTCCGACTGGGCGACGCAGTGCCCCGAATACAAGGTGACGGCGGTCGAAGTGACGCCCGCCAATCATCGCTCAGACTGGCAGCGCCGGTACGCGGAGACGCTGCCTTCGATGCGGCGCGTCGTCACGGAGCCGGCGGAATAAGGTGCCGCTAATTCGCTATTTCGGAACGCCGCCTCCGGTCGATCGCGATGTCGCCGCGAACGGCGAGCGCTGGCGCGTGCCGGAAGAAACGCCAGTCGCTCTGATTTACAATGGCCGCAATCATGCGGTCATGCTGGCGAACTCCGGCGGATCTTGGCGATTTCGCGGCCGGCTTTTCGCTGACGGAGCGCATCGTCAGCGCGCTTTCCGATATCGAGGCGATCGACATTCATCAGGAGGAGCGCGGCGTAGACATCCGGATGACGCTGACGTCCGCTGCGATTGAACAACTCGACGCGCGCCAGCAGCGGCGCAACCTCGTCGGGCGCGCCGGATGCGGCGTATGCGGCATTGAAAACGCGGAGACGTTTTTTGAAAAGCTCTCGCCGGTGCGCGCCTCGAAAGCGTCGATCGCCGACGCGCAGCTTCTGCGCGCCGCGCAGGAGATCGAACGCCATCAACCGCTCAACGCGCGCACGCGGACCGTCCACGCCGCCGCCTTCGCCAGCGCCGCCGGCGAGATCCTGCTCGCGCGAGAGGATGTCGGCCGCCACAACGCGCTCGACAAGCTGCTCGGCGCGATGGCGCTTCAATCGACGGCGCCGGCGGACGGATTCGTGGTGATGTCGAGCCGTTGCTCCTACGAGATCGTCGAAAAAGCGGCGCGCGCCGGCGTCTCGGCCATCCTGTCGATTTCGGCGCCGACTGCGTTTGCGATCGCCAAGGCGGAGGAAGCGAATATCGCGCTTTATGCAATTTCCGGCGGCGGCGTCGCCGCGATCGGGCGCTGAGATTTCCTCATCGGGCGGCTGACGCGCGCCATTTCCCGGCCTTCGAAAACCGGCTAGAAGGCGGGCGCGCCGACAAATTCACGGGAGATGAATGCCATGAAAACCCGCGCCGCCATCGCCATCGCGCCAAACAAGCCGCTCGTCATTGAAGAGATCGATCTTGAGGGGCCGAAGCCCGGCGAAGTGCTGATCGAAATCAAGGCGACCGGCGTTTGCCATACCGACGCCTACACGCTCGAAGGCAAGGACTCGGAAGGCATCTTCCCGTCGATCCTCGGGCATGAAGGGGCGGGGATCGTGCGCGAGATCGGCGCCGGCGTCACCTCGGTCGCCGTCGGCGATCACGTCATTCCTCTCTACACGCCGGAATGCCGCCAGTGCAAAACCTGCCTCTCGCGCAAAAGCAATCTTTGCACCTCGATCCGCGCGACGCAGGGGAAAGGCCTCATGCCGGACGGCACGAGCCGCTTCAAGCGCAAGGGCGAGACGATCTATCATTACATGGGTTGTTCGACATTTTCGAATTTCACGGTTCTCCCCGAAATCGCGGTCGCGAAAATCCGCAAAGACGCGCCGTTCGACAAGGCGTGCTATATCGGCTGCGGCGTCACCACCGGCATCGGCGCCGTCATCTGGACGGCAAAGGTCGAAGCCGGCGCGAACTGCGCGGTGTTCGGCCTCGGCGGCATCGGCCTCAACGTCATTCAGGGGCTGCGCCTCGTCGGCGCGAGCAAAATTATCGGCGTCGACGTCAATCCGGGCAAGCGCCGGATGGCCGAGGAATTCGGCATGACCGACTTCGTCAATCCGACGGAGATCGGCGCCAAGAACGTCGTCGACAAAATCGTCGAATTGACCGGCGGCGGCGCGGATTACTCGTTTGATTGCACGGGCAACACCGACGTCATGCGTCAGGCGCTCGAATGCTGCCATCGCGGCTGGGGCCAGTCGATCATCATCGGCGTTGCGGAAGCCGGCAAGGAAATCGCGACGCGGCCGTTCCAGCTCGTGACCGGGCGCGTCTGGAAAGGCTCTGCCTTCGGCGGCGCGCGCGGACGCACCGACACGCCAAAGATTGTCGACTGGTATATGGATGAAAAGATCGAGATCGACCCGTTGATCACGCACACCATGCCGCTCGAGAAGATCAACGACGCTTTCGACCTCATGCATGAAGGAAAGTCGATCCGCTCGGTCATCGTCTTCTAAGAGGATGACAGGAAAGCTCACGCATTTCGACGACGACGGACGACCGCGAATGGTCGATGTCTCGTCGAAGGCGGAAACCGAACGCTTGGCGCGCGCGCGCGGTCGCGTATCGTTCTCGGCCGCAGCCTATGAGACGATCCGCAAGCAAGGCTCGGCAAAGGGCGATGTCCTTCGCGTTGCGGAGCTTGCCGGGATCATGGGCGCGAAAAAGACATCCGACCTCATTCCGCTTTGCCATCCCTTGCCGCTGACGTCGGTCACCGTCGAGGCCTCGTTCAACGACGAGGCGCGCTCAATCGACGTCGTTGCCCGCGCGCAAACAACCGGAAAGACCGGCGTCGAGATGGAGGCGCTGACGGCAGCGTCTATCGCTTGCCTTACAATCTACGACATGACGAAAGCCGTGGACAAATCGATGAAGATCGGACCGATCGAACTTGTCGAGAAGACGGGTGGAAAATCCGGCGATTTCAGGCGATGATCAGCGTCGACGAAGCGCTCGCCGAAATTCGTAAAGCTGCCGCGCCGCTCAATGTCGAGCGCGTAGCGATCGGCGACGCTGCAGGCCGCGTTCTCGCCACAGACGTCACCGCCGCCGTCAGCCAGCCGCCGTTCCGTTCCTCTGCGATGGACGGCTACGCCGTGCGTTTCGCGGACGCGCGGACCGGCGGGACGCTGAAAGTCGTCGGTGAAGCGGCGGCGGGAAAGCCCTTTACGGGCGAAATCGGCGCCGGGGAGGCGGCGCGTATCTTCACCGGCGGCGTCGTCCCACCGGGCGCCGATCATGTGGTCATTCAGGAAGACGTGACGGCGGGCGGCGGCGCCATCGTCATCATGAGCGAGCAGGCGAGGCCGTCCAACATCCGCGAGGCGGGGATCGACTTTCGCGCAGGCGTCGCGATCAGAAAAGCTGGCGCGCGACTTAAACCCGCCGATCTCGGTCTCATCGCTTCAGCGAACGTCGCCGAGATCGCCGTTCGCCGCAGGCCCGTCGTCGCTTTTTTCGACAATGGCGATGAACTCGTCGAGCCCGGGGCTGCGTTGCGCGACGGCGAGATCGTCGGCTCGCTGCGATTTGCGTTTGCGCCGCTGATCGCGGCGTGGGGCGCAGTTCCGCGTTACGTTGGCCGCGCAGGCGATGACCGGGCCGCCATTCGCCGTTTGTTTGATCAGGCGAAAGACGCCGACGCGCTCGTCACCATCGGCGGCGCCTCCGTCGGCGATCATGATCATGTGCGCGCGGCCTTTGCGGAAGCGGGCGGCGCGATGATCTTTTCGAAAGTGTCGGTGAAGCCCGGCAAGCCGACATGGTTCGGCGCGCTCGGCGCCTGCCGCGTGCTCGGGCTTCCCGGCAATCCCGCCTCAGCGATCGTCTGCGCCAATCTCTTCCTGCGGCCGCTCGTCTCGGCGCTGTCCGGCGCCGGCGACGGGACGCTGCGCCTTCGCGCCGCGCTTCATGGATCGCTCGGCGCCAATGGCGCGCGCGAATCCTTCCTGCGGGGGCGGATCGAAGCGATAGACGACGGTCGGCTGCGCGTCACGCCGTTCCGCAATCAGGATTCCTCGCTGCTGACCCCGCTTGCGGAAGGAAACTGCCTTATCCGCCGGCTCGCTGATGCGCCCGCGACGCAGGAAGGCGACCTTGTCGACTGCCTCTTGCTGGCGCCGGTCGTTTCCACGCCCTGATGCGGCGAAAAGGAGCGGGACGCGCCGTCGGCTTCGCGTGGACCCTTGTTGCGATTGCCGCTATCGAGTGAGGCGTCGTCAGTTTGCGAGGCCGCCGATGAGCAAGAACGTCGAACGTTTTGACGCCTGGATCCGGTCGCGCTTCGTCGATCTCAACACCGACCTTGAAGACAGATATTTCGCGCAAAAAGACCGCGCCAATGTCGACGACGTCGGCGATGACCTCAAAAAGGCGATTTACGAGGAAGGGCGTGATTTCGTCGCGGCGTTGCGCGACGAGGGCAACACTGACGAGGGGTTCGATCGCGCTTTCGACGTCCTCGGCGATCTCGGCCTCTGGCTGGCCGCGCTCCGCCGTCACGAGATGACCAATCCCGCGCGCGAGGAGAAATCCCCGTTCCACGAAGCGTCGGCGCTCGGCATGCATATCGGCGCTTCGATCGGCGTCGTGCCGCGATTTGCGACGAGTCATTTGTCGACCCATAACGCCGCCATCAACGGCAGGCCGAAATGCTTCACCGCGCTCAAGGACGAAAGGCTGTTCCTCGACTACAACACGCGCGGCATCTTCGCCTACAAACGGGCGGCCGACGCGCTGATGCGCATCATGCCGCTCGGGGTCAGCCATCCGGTCGCGCATACGTTGTTTGAAGATGCAAAGAAGGCGCTCGAGGACGTCGCGAAATGGAACGACGCGCTCTTCACGCAGCTTGACGTCGATCGCTTTTTCTACAGCGTGCGCCCCTACTACAAACCCTACCGTGTCGGGCGTCATGAATACCGCGGCGCGAACGCCGGGGATTTTTCAGGCATCAACGAGATCGATCTCTTGACTGGGCTCTGCCAGGCGAACGACCCCTATTACGCGCAGCTTCTCGTCGACAAAATGCTGTTCATGCGCCCTGAGGATCAAGCGTCGCTGAGGGACTGCATGCGTCGCCGCGATTTCCTCGGCTCATTTCTCGCCGCTGTGCCGGCGTCGAAGAACGAGCCCTGGTTCAAGGAGAACGCGCGCGCCTTCATCGCCGTTTGCGAGGCGCATGGCCGCGCGGCGGCGCAGCATCATGACCAACTGGTTTCGCGTTTCATCGAGAAACCGTCCGTCGCGCTCGACCAGCAAAAGCTCAGCCAGGTGACCGCGAGCGGTCCGCCCTTGCCCGTGTTGCTGCGCTCGCTCGAGATGCTGCGCGATCTCAGAATGGCGGTGCCGAGAAAGGACATCCGCACACGGCACGAAGATCTTGCGACGCTGAAAGCGGCGGTCGGCTCGATCTAGTCACGTTGATAGTGGGGGACGCGGCCGAAAAAAAATGAAGATCAGCCAGCGGGCCGCGAGACAAAATACTGTGTAAGGCTGCTTATTGAGAAAACACGTCGGCAAGCGCTTCGCATAAATGGCTGACATTTCCCTCGTTGACGCCGCAGAGATTGGCGCGCCCGTTTGCGCGACGTAGATGCCGTGACGCTCGCGGAGCGCCAGCACCTGACGTTCGTCGACCGGCAGGAGCGAGAACATGCCGTACTGCCCTTCGATGTAGTCAAGCCGCCCGCCAAGTTGATGCTCGCGCGCGGTCTTCACGAGAAGTCGGCGGTTACCCGCAACGGCGAGACGCATCGCCTCAAGCTCGCGCCGCCAGCTCGCAGAAAGCGCCGGCGTCGACAAGATGTCGGCGACGAGAATGCCGCCATGCGCCGGCGGCATCGAATAGATCTGGCGGGCGATGTTGACGACATGACTTTTCATGGCAGTCAGTGCGCGCGGCGTTCGCACCGACAAGCATCAAGGCGCCGGTGCGCTCGCGGTAAAGGCCGAAATGCTTCGAACAGGAATAGGTGACGAGAAATTCCGGCAGGCGATCGGCCATTCGGCGAACGATATAAGCGTCGTCGTCCAGCCCGCGGGCGAAGCCGTGATAAGCGAAGTCGACAAAGGGGAGAAACCCCCGCTTCGCGGCGAGATCGACGATCTTGTCAATTTGCGTCCGTTAAAAGATCGGCGCCCGTCGGATTGTGGCAGCCGCCATGGAGAAGCAGCGCGTCGGTCGGGCCGAGCTTTTCGAAGCCGCATCAAGAAGTCGCGCCGAAAATCGACGCCGCCGGTCTTGGCGTCGTAATAGGGGATCATCGCGATCGTGAGGCCGGCCGCAGAGAGAAGCGGATTGTGATTGGCCCAGGTCGGTGAGCCGATCGAAACGATGCGAGCCGAGCCCGCACGCTTTAAGAGTTCGGCGCCGACGCCGCAAGCGCGCCGCAGCCGCCCGGCGTCTGAGCGCAAAGACGCGCCGCGGCGATCCGCTGCGATCGACTGGCCAAGGACGAGCCGAGCGATCGCGTCGGCAAATCCCGGCGCGCCTTCGGGCGGCATGTAGACTTTCGTCGCCTCGCGCTCGACACAGACGGCGCTGCCGCGCGCTCTCACCGCTTCCATAATCGGCGTTCGCTCGTCGAGCGTGCGAAAGACGCCGACCCCAAGATCGATCTTTTTCTCGCGCTTGTCCTCGTTGAAGATTTTGGTGAGGCCAAGCAGCGCGTCGGGCGGCAGGAGCAGCGAAGTCAGAGAACATGCGAGTCGCTTTCAGGCGGCTGAAGACGGCGCATATTAGAGGATCGTCGAACTTCGCATGAGCCGCTCAGTTTTGCCTGCGTGGCGGGACAGAGGCGAGTTTGACAGGTCCATAGCCGCGAATGTCGTCGGGGAGGGCGGCGATGGCGAGCGCGGTCGCGAGATTTCCGGCGGAAAGGCGCGGCAGCGAGGCTTGCGATTCGCGCGCTGGTATTCCGGGAATGAGCCGGCGCTCCAAGCAGCCGCTCCTCGCTGCGCCCAAAGGGATCGAAGGCCGTGCCGCGCAGGAAGCTAAAGCGGCGAAGGCCAGCGAACGCCGCAGACATGAAGGGTCCGAACTCAGATCTTCCTCGGCCTGCCCTGATCGTCAAGGCCGCGGTTGAAAATTGGCGGGGCCAGATGGAACTTCACCTGGAATCGCCATCGAGAATTCGGCGTCAGCTCTTTCCGGAAGGGCCGTCGGAATAAAGTCGCGCGACCTCGTATTCGTCCTTGTAGGCCATGAGTTTGAACAGGTTTCTGGCGACTGTCAGCGCCAGACCGCTCGCCGCCGGCAGGACCGTCGCCGCCTGTTTGCGATGTCACGACGAAGGCGACATAGGCTCGCCATACGCGGCATTCTGATAGGCGGTGAGGAACTCGCGTCGGCCGTTCGATGAATTGCTGCAAGCGATTGGCTCGCCGCAGGCGCTCGGCGCAAGGCCCGCGGCCCCGCATGACAGCCGCGGCGTCGATCGCTGCCGCGCGGCCAAGATCGAAGGCCGATCGAGATTCTCTGGCGACCGCGACGCCATTGAGCTCGATGGCGCGCAGTAGGCCCGCCGCGCTGACCGGGACAAGTCCCTTCTGCCAGGCGAATCCAAGGAGGAACATGTTGCTGAAGACAGTGTCGCCCAGCAGGCGAAGCGCGATTCCCGCTTGCGTCGATCGTGTCGCGACGCTGGTCTCGCCGCAGGCCTTGCGCAAGGTCTTGAGGCGCTGATTGCGCTTCGAAGTCGACATTCCGGTCGCGGATGAAATCCGCGGTCGGCATGATGTCGGTGTTGGCGAGCGCGCGCGTCTTGCCCGCTCTGCAGTACGCCGAGCGCCCGCTCGTCCGTGCCGACGATGAGATCGCAGAGCGATTGCGGCCTCGGCGCTCGCCCCGATCGATCCGCACCTGATTGGAGCGCCTGCGGCGATGCGCCAAGCCGCACATAGGAGAGGACCGCGCCGCCTTTCTGGGCAAAGCCCATGAAATCGAGAACGCTCGGCGCCCTTGCCCTCAAGATGCGCCGCCATGGCGACGATCGCGCCGATGGTGACGACGCCCGTGCCGCCAACGCCGGCGACAAGAAGATCGTATAGCGCGGTCGACGGCCGGGAACGCGGGCGACGGCAGGTTCGCGAGCAGCGCTTCAAGCCTTGCGTCGAAAAGGCTGCGCTCCGGCTTTTTCAATTCGCCGCCCTCGATCGTGACGAAGCTCGGGCAGAAGCCTTTGACGCAGGAATAGTCCTTGTTGCAGGAGGATTGATCGATCTTCCGTTTGCGGCCGAACTCCGTCTCCACAGGAATGACGGAAAGGCAGTTCGACTGCTTCGAGCAATCGCCGCACCCTTCGCACACAAGCTCGTTGATGAAGACACGCTTCGGCGGATCGGGATATTCGCCGCTCTTGCGCTTGCGGCGCTTTTCGGCCGCGCAGGTCTGCTCGTAGATGAGCGCGGTGACGCCCTCGATCTCGCGCAGTTCGCGCTGCACAGCGATCGAGATCTTCGCGATGGTCGACGGCGATCACGGCCGGAAGCCGGCAAGGTCGCGACGATCTTCTCGGGCTCGTCGCTAAACGATGACGATCTTCCTGACGCCTTCGGCCGCGAGTTGCGCCGCCATCATCGGGACGCTGATGACGCCGTCGACCGGCTGCCCGCCGGTCATGGCGACGGCGTCGTTGAAGAGGATCTTGTAGGTGATGTTGGCGCGCGCGGCGATCGCCTGACGGATCGCCATCGAGCCCGAATGATAATAGGTCCCGTCGCCGAGATTCTGGAAGATGTGCGGCTTCCTCCGGAAGCGCCTTTGAGGAGCAGCGACTTCGAGGCCCAGTTGACGCCTTCGCCGCCCATCTGGATCAGCGATGAGGTTTCGCGGTCCATCCACGACGCCATGAAATGGCAGCCGATGCCGGCGAGCGCTTTGGAGCCTTCCGGCACTTTCGTCGAGGTGTTGTGCGGGCAGCCCGAGCAGAAATAGGGCTGGCGCTTCGCGCCACCCGGCGCCTCGACGCCGCGCCTCGTCGCACATCGAGGCGCGAAAGCGCTTCACGGAAATTCGAGACTCGGGGAATATCGCAACAGGCGTCTGCGCGATGATTGGCGCGAGGCCGGACGGCGACAATTCGTCGACCCACGATATCAACGGCGCGCCTGCCTCGTCATGCTTGCCGAGGATCAGCTCGCGGCTTCGACACCGCGCGGTCGTAGATATACTCCTTGAGCTGGCTCTCGATGATGCCGCGCTTTTCCTCGATGACGAGCACTTCTTCCTTGCCCGCCATGAAGCGTTCGAGCGCCGTCGCATCTCGAGCGGCCAGACGATGCCGACCTTGTAGATGTCGAGACCGATCGCGCGGGCGCGCCGTTCATCGACGCCGAGCGTCGCGAGCGCTTCGAGAACATCGAGATGCGCCTTGCCGGTTGTGATGATTCCGTAGCGGGCGTTCGGGACGTTGTAGATCGCCCGGTCGATCGGATTGGCTCTGGCGAAGGCGCGCACCGCCTCCTTCCTGAATTTCATCCGTCGCTCGATTTGCATGCCAGGAAGATCGGGCCAGCGAAAATTGAGCCCGCCTTCCGGCAGTGACGAAGTCGGTCGGGATCTTAAAGCGCGGCAGCGTCGGGGATCGTGACGCTCGCCGCGCTTTCGACGGTTTCCGATATCGCCTTGAAACCGACCCACATGCCGGAAAAACGAGAGAGCGCGAACCCATAGAGTCCGTACTCGATATACTCGGCGAGGGAAGCGGGATTGAGCGTCGGCATGTACCAGGACATGAACGCGACGTCCGACTGATGCGACATTGACGAAGACGCGCAGCCATGATCATCGCCGGCGACGACGAGAACGCCGCCATGGGGCGATGATCCGTAGGCGTTGCCGTGTTTTAGCGCGTCGCCGGCGCGATCGACGCCAGGTCCCTTGCCGTACCACATCGAAAATACGCCATCGACAATGCGGTCGCTTTCAAGTTCGACCTGCTGCGTGCCGAGCACCGCGGTCGCCGCGAGATCTTCGTTGATCGCCGGCAGGAATTCGATCTGTTCCTCTTTAAGAAATTTGCCCGCCCGCCAGAGCGCCTGATCGACGGCGCCCAAAGGCGAGCCGCGATAGCCGGAAACGAAGCCCGCTGTATTGAGCCCGTTCGCGCGATCGAGCCGGCGTTGGTGGAGCATGATCGCGACGAGCGCTTGCGTTCCGGTCAGGAACGCGCGGCCGGATGGTCGCCGGTAGCGATCGTCGAGTTCATAGGCATCAAGCGCAGGCGTCCGGGCGTCATCCGCGGGCATGAGGTCGACTCCAATTCGCCCGGATGAATAACCGATTTGCAGGCGAGTGTCGCCCGCCCGCAAATCTCGTTAGTTTACGCCGCCGCCAATCGATGAGCGGTCAATCGACCGGAAAACCGCGGTCGCGCAGGAGCGCGGCCGTATCGACATCGCGTCCGCGGAACTTTCGGAAGCCTTCCGCCGGATCGATCGAATCGCCGACCGACATGATGTAGTCGTGGAGTTTCTGCGCCGTCGCCTTGTCGTAGAAGCTGCCCGCTTCGACGAAGGCCTCAGCGGCGTCGGCAGTGATCGCATCGGCCCAGAGATAGCTGTAATAGCCTGCGGCGTAACCCTCGCCGGCGAAGATGTGCCCGAACTGCGGCGTCCGGTGCCGCATGACGATTTCCTTCGGCGCGCCGAGTGCGGCGAGCGTCTCGCTTTCGAACTTGTCAGGGTCGATGTCGGCGTCGCCCGCAAGATGCAGCTTCATATCGACGAGCGCGCTCATCAGATATTCGACTGTCGTGAAGCCCTGATTGAAGGTCTTGGCGTTCTTGATCTTGTTTACCAGCGGTTGCGGCAGCGCCTCGCCTGTTTCGTGGTGGACAAGGAACTGGCTCATCACTTCCGGCGTCATCAGCCAGCGCTCGTTGATCTGCGAGGGAAACTCGACATAGTCGCGCGCGACGTTTGTTCCCGCTTGCGATGGATATTTGACGTTCGAGTTGAGGCCGTGCAGCGCGTGGCCAAATTCGTGGAACAGCGTTTCCGCATCATCCCATGAGATGAGCACCGGCTCGCCCGGCTTGCCCTTGATGAAATTCGAGTTGTTGGAAACGATCGGCTTGATGTCGCCGTCGAGCTTTTGCTGTCCGCGATATTCGGTCATCCATGCGCCAGAACCTTTGCCGGTGCGGGCGTAAGGATCGAAATACCAAAGTCCGACGAGGTCGCCGCCGGTGTTCAGAACTTTCCAGACGCGGACGTCGGCGTTGAACACCGGCGCGTCTTCGATCTGTTCGAATTTGAATCCGTAAAGCTGTCCGGCCGCCCAGAACATGCCGTCGCGCAGCTTTTCGAGCTGCAGGTAAGGCTTCACCTCGTTGAAATCGAGATCGTATTTCTCCTTGCGGACTTTCTCCGCGTAATAGCGATAGTCCCAGGGCTCGATCGTGATCTTCGCCTTCCCGGCGTCGGCGACCGCCTGCATGTCGGCGACCTCTTCCTTGACGCGCGCGAGGGCCTTCGGCCAGACCTTCAGCATCAGCGCCATCGCGGCGTCAGGTTCCTTCGCCATCTGCCGCTCGATCGCCCAATGCGCGTAGGTCGGATAGCCGAGGAGCTTCGAGCGCTCGGCCCGAAGTTTCAGCGTTTCCGCGATGATCGCGTTGTTGTCTTCTGCGTCACCATTGTCGCCGCGGTTGACGAAAGCGCGCCAGATTTTTTCACGCAGCGCGCGATTGTCAGAATAGGTGAGGAAAGGATCGGCCGCCGAACGCGTGTTGAGGACCGCCCACTTGCCGGGCTTGCCGTTTTCTTTCGCGGTCTCCGCCATGCCGTCGACGATCGAGTTGGGAAGGCCTTTAAGGTCGGATTTCTTCTCGACCCAGGTGACGGTCTCTTCGTCCTTCAGCTGGTTTTGCGTGAACTGCGTGCCGAGCGTTGCGAGCCGCTGGTTGATTTCGGCGACGCGCTTCTTGCCGGCTTCATCGAGATTGGCGCCGTTGCGCACGAAGCCCTTGTAGTGATCTTCGAGAAGCCGGCGTTCTTCCGGCTTCAGCTTCTTCGCCTTCTTGCTGTTGTAAACGGCGGAGACGCGCTCAAACAGCGCCTTGTTCTGGTTCACTTCATCGCCGAACGCCGCAAGTTTCGGATAAACGACGAGCTCGATTTCGGGAACCTCGCCGACATTGAGGTTGCCGGAATAGACGCCGAAAAGATTTTGCATTCGTGTCAGCGTCGCGCCGGATTTTTCAAGCGCCGCGATGGTGTTCTCGAATGTCGCCTTCTTCTCGTTGGCGGTTATCGCGTCGACTTCGGCGCGCGCCTCCGCGATCGCCGCGTCAAACGCCGGGATGAAATCCTTGGTCTCGATCTTGTCCCAGGGCGGCACGCCGCCATACGGTCCCGTCCACGGCGCGAGCAGGGCGTGATCGGCCGCAAGCGCCGGCATCGCGATGGTCGCTTCCGCAGCGGTTGGCGCGGTTGCGTTATCTTGCGCCATTAGCGGCGTGCTCCCAAGCGCGAGGATGATGGCGATGGCCGAGACCGAAATGCGATTTCCCACGATATTGCCTCCATTGATGTGACGCTCAGAGATTTGTTGTTCTTCGCCCGTTCATAGCGGCGCTTTGAAGCCTGCGAAAAGGGGTGATTTTGCGGCGCCGGTTCAGGTCGCAATCACAATCGCCGGAAGCTGCACAAAGAGATCGTTTTCGAGCGTTTCCTGCTGCATGGCGACGAGGTCGTCGGCGAAATAGCGATCCTCATCCCAGAACGCGGCCTTCGCCCTGACCGCCGCATGAACTTTCTGCAAGGAGGCCGACGTTTTCAGCGGCCTGTGGAAATCAACGCCCTGCGCCGCGGCGAGGAGTTCGACGCCGATGATCCCGGCGGCGTTCTTTGCGATTCGGCCCGCCTTCCTCGCGGCGCCGGTCGCCATCGAGACGTGATCTTCCTGCCCGGCCGAGGTCGGCACCGAATCGACGCTGCCCGGAAAGGCGAGCGATTTGTTTTCGGAGACAAGCGCCGCCGCTGTCACCTGCGCGATCATGAAGCCTGAATTGACGCCGCCGTCGGCGACGAGGAAGGCGGGAAGCCCGCTCATCTTCGGATCAATGAGAACGGCGGTGCGTCGTTCGGAGATCGAGCCGATTTCGCAAAGCGCCATCGCCGAGCATGTCGGCGGCGAAGGCGACGGGTTCTGCGTGGAAATTGCCGCCCGAGATCGCTTCGTCCTTGTCCGGAAAGACGACAGGATTGTCGGTGACGGCGTTCGCCTCGATCGTCAGCGTTCGCGCGACGTGACGCAGGAGGTCGAGCGCGGCGCCCATCACCTGCGGCTGGCAGCGGAAGGAATAGGGGTCCTGCACGCGATCGCAATTGATGTGCGAGGCGTTGATCGCGCTTCCGTCAAGCATCGCGCGCAGCGATTGTGCGACGTCGATCTGCCCCGGCTGGCCGCGCAATGCATGGATGCGCGGATCGAATGGCGCGAGCGAGCCTTTCAGCGCATCGACGGAGAGCGCGCCGGCGCAGAGCGCCGCGCCGAAAACGCGCTCCGCCTTGAACAGCGCGTCGAGCGCGATCGCGGTTGAAACCTGCGTGCCGTTGAGAAGCGCAAGGCCTTCCTTCGGCCCGAGGTCGAGGGGCGCGAGGCCCGCTTGCTTCAAAGCGTCGGCGGCCTTCAGCACCTTTCCTTCCACAGCGATTGCGCCAACGCCGATCATCGCCGCGGCCATATGCGCGAGCGGCGCCAAGTCCCCGGAGGCGCCGACGGAACCCTGTTCTGGAATGACAGGGAGGAGACCGTGCTTCAGGAACTCGAGCAGGCGTTCGATTGTTGCGCGCTTGACGCCGGAATGCCCTCGCGCAAGGCCGATGATCTTCGTCGCAAGGATCAACCGCGTGATGCGCTCGTCGAGCGCCTCGCCGAGGCCGCAGGAATGGCTGAGGACGATCTTCCTTTGAAGCTCGACCAGCCGGTCGTTCGGAATGCGCGTGTTGGCGAGAAGCCCGAATCCGGTATTCAATCCGTAGACGGTCTTGTTCGACGCGACGATGCGCGAAACGCTCGCGGCGGCCGCGTCGACAGCGGCGAAGCCTTCAGCAGAAAGCGAAACGTCTGCGCCGTTCCAGATCGCGCGGAGATCGGCGAGGGAGACGGAGCCGGGGGTTAAGATCAATTTTCATTTGCTAACCCCGCTCATCCCGGCGAAAGCCGGGATCCAGAAAATCCATCTGCAAACGGATCATGGAACGATTCGGTTCAACTGACGTCGCCAGAATGGATCCCGGCTTTCGCCGGGATGAGCGGCAACTAATTTGATTACACTTCACCCACTCACCATCGGCAAATCCAGACCCTTCTCGCGCGCGCAGTCGATCGCGATGTCATAGCCAGCATCCGCATGGCGCATGACGCCAGTGCCGGGGTCGTTCCAGAGCACGCGCTTCAATCGCCGCGCCGCGTCCTCTGTTCCGTCGGCGACGATGACGACGCCGGAATGCTGCGAGTAGCCCATGCCGACGCCGCCGCCGTGATGGAGCGAGACCCAGGTCGCGCCGCTCGCTGTGTTGAGGAGCGCGTTCAGTAAAGGCCAATCCGACACCGCGTCGCTGCCGTCTTTCATCGCTTCGGTCTCGCGATTGGGGGAGGCGACGGAGCCTGAATCCAGATGATCGCGGCCGATGACGATCGGGGCTTTCACTTCGCCCGCTCGCAACCATCTCGTTGAAGGCGAGGCCGAGGCGGTGACGGTCGCCGAGGCCGACCCAGCAGATGCGCGCCGGCAAGCCCTGAAACGCGATGCGCGTCCTTCGCCATGTCGAGCCAGCGATGGAGATGCTTGTCGTCGGGCATCAGCTCTTTGACCTTGGCGTCGGTCTTCGCGATGTCTTCCGGATCGCCGGAGAGAGCCGCCCAGCGGAAGGGGCCGACGCCTCTGCAAAAGAGCGGGCGCACATAGGCGGGAACGAAGCCCGGAAAATCAAAGGCGTTCTTGACGCCTTCGTCGAAGGCGACCTGGCGGATGTTGTTGCCGTAGTCGAAGGTCGGCACGCCCATTTCATGAAAGTCGAGCATCGCTTCGACGTGCTTCGCCATCGACGCGCGCGCTTGCCTTTTCGACGCGCTTTGGATCGCGCTCGCGCGCCGAGATCCATTCGTCGACGGTCCAGCCGATCGGGAGATAGCCGTTGACCGGATCATGCGCCGATGTCTGATCCGTCACAGCATCGGGGCGAACGCCGCGCTTCACCATCTCGGGCAATAGTTCCGCGGCATTGCCGAGAAGCCCGATCGACACCGCCCGTTTTTCCTTCGTCGCTTTGGCGATGCGGGCGAGGGCGTCATCAAGATTGTCGGTCGCCTCGTCGAGATATCTGGTCTGCAATCGCTTTTCGATGCGCGAAGGCTGGCACTCGATCGCGAGGCACGCGGCGCCGGCCATCACGGCTGCGAGCGGCTGCGCGCCGCCCATGCCGCCGAGCCCCGCCGTCAGGATCCATTTGCCGGCAAGATCGCCGCCGAAATGCTGGCGGCCCATCTCGACGAAGGTTTCGTAGGTGCCCTGAACGATGCCCTGCGAGCCGATGTATATCCACGAGCCGGCCGTCATCTGGCCGTACATCATCAGGCCCTTGCGGTCGAGCTCGTTGAAATGCTCCCAGGTCGCCCATTTCGGCACGAGGTTTGAATTCGCGAGCAGGACGCGCGGCGCATCCTTGTGCGTCGGGAAAACGCCGACGGGCTTTCCCGACTGAATGAGCAGCGTTTCGTCGTCGTTCAATCGCTCCAAGGTCTCGACGATCTTGTCGAAACATTCCCAGTTTCGCGCCGCCCGGCCGATGCCGCCATAGACGACGAGCGCGTGCGGGTCCTCGGCGACGTCCGGGTCGAGATTGTTCATCAGCATGCGGACGGCGGCTTCCGTCGTCCAGTGCTTTGCTTTCTTCTCGCTCCCGGTGCGGGCTCTGATCGTGCGGGCGTTTCGTCTGGTGCCGGTCATTGCGTCTCGTCCTTGCCGCCGATGATGAGCCGTTCCGGTCCTGGATGCGCGATCCAGTAGGAAAGCTCGGCGGGATGATTGATCCGCCAGATCGCGAGATCGGCGGCGAAGCCCTCTTTGATCATGCCGCATTCCCGGTCAAGAGAGAGCGCTTTTGCGGCGTTTCGCGTCATGCCGGCGAGCGCTTCCTCAGGCGTCAGGCCGAAGAGCGTCGCGGCCATGTTCATCATCAAGGTCGGCGAGAGCGCCGGCGAGGTGCCGGGGTTGAGGTCTGTCGCGACCGCCATCGGGACGGCGTGCCTGCGGAAGAGGTCGACCGGCGGCTTTTTCGTCTCCTTCAGCGCGTAGAAGGCGCCGGGCAGGAGCACCGCGACCGTGCCCGCTTTCGCCATCGCGGCGACGCCCGCCTCGTCGACATATTCGAGATGGTCGGCGGAAAGGGCGCCGAATTCGGCCGCGAGCGCCGCGCCGCTCATGTTCGACAATTGCTCGGCGTGAAGCTTGACGCCAAGGCCGGCTTTGGTCGCCGCCTTGAACACCGCCGTCACTTCTGCCGGGGTAAAGCCGATCCCTTCGCAAAAGGCGTCGACAGCATCGGCGAGACCGCGTTTGGCGACGGCGGGAATCATTTCCTCGCAGACGAGGCGCACATAACCGGCGCGGTCGCTCCTGTATTCCGGCGGCAGCGCGTGAAGCGCAAGCAGCGTTCGCCTGACGCGCATGCCGACCGCGCGCGCGGCTTCGCCGGCGGCGATCAGCATTTTCATCTCGTCGGCGACTGTAAGCCCGTAGCCAGACTTGATTTCGACGGTCGCGACGCCGCCTCTTTTGAGCGCTTCGAGCCGCCCGATCGCGCTGCCGACAAGGGTCTCGAGCGACGCCTCACGCGTTGCCGCGACGGTCGAGAGTATGCCGCCGCCGGCCTTGGCGATCTCTTCGTAGCTTGCGCCCTTCTGGCGCATCTCGAACTCGTTCGCCCGGTTGCCGCCGAAGACGAGGTGCGTGTGACAGTCGATCAGCGCCGGCGTCGCCCAGCATCCGCCGAGCGAGATCGTCTCTTTCGCCATCGGCGCCCCGGCGCGGGGGCCGACATAGGCGATGCGTCCGCCGGAGACGCCGACCGCGCCGTTCTCGATCGCGCCGTAGGGCGCGCCGACGGCCGGGTCCATCGTCGCCAGTCTTGCATCGGTGAAAAGCCGGTCGAGCATCCTTCTTTACCCTTGGGGAAAACGAACCGCTCTATACAGCGGTTGCGCGGGCCCCGCCATTCGCCGCAAACGCCCGGCTAATTCGCTGCGCCGTTCCCCGTATTTTCCGCTTTCGGCGCGGGGTCCAGCCCCGAAAGGCGCCTTTCACCGCATCCAAACGCCGGGCTTTTGGTCGCCGTTTTTTTGACGCCCGCCATAGGCAATGCGTGTACGGATCAGAGCGATTTCGCCAAAGCGACGAAAGCGGGCGCGCGTGATCGGTCGCGGCCTCGCGATTTCTTTCAGATCCGCCCGAGCAGCAAGAAAGGGGGCCGCGTCGGGCAGTGGTCATTCACGATGTCAAAGAGCCGATGAAGCCGGCTCGCGCCGGCCCCGATCCATTACCATTCGACATGGCGATTTTCGTCGCTCGATCAAGCGGTCGAAAAGATGTATTCAGGCGCCGCTGATCGCCCGGCGCGGGAATCGCTTTGCAGCCGCGAACGCGGTAGGATGGCATGATGTCAGATCCCGAAAACTCGAGTGGCGCTGCGCCGACGGCCTTCGACGCGCTTGTCGACAAAATGAGACGCGACATCGAGAAGATGGAGAAGGAAGAAGCGCCCGCCGCCGACCGCGTGTCGAAGCTGAAGACGATCCTCGACGCCGCGCTGCATGAGGCCGGCGCCGCGAAGACGGCGGCGGCGCAGACGCTTCACGATGGCGCGGAAAGGGTGCGCGACCAGATGAAAGCGCATCCGATGACGACGATCAGTTCGGCTTTCGCCGCGGGCTATATGATCGGCAAGTCGATTGCGGGCAGGGTGAAAAAATGATCGGCCTTCTGCGCGCTGTCGGCGAACGAGGCGAGCGCGCGCTCCGGCGCGGCGTCTGGTCTTTCGCCGGCGCCGGGCTCATCGTCGTCGCGCTCGGTTTTGCGGGCGCCGCCATTGTCGAGGCGCTCGCGGCGTTCCTGCCGCGCTATGCAGCGCTCGGCGCCGCGACGCTTTTTCTTCTGATCGCCGCCGCCGTCTGCTTTTCGCTCGCCAGCAAAAAGTCCGATGCGGCGCCCGCCGACGCGCCGGCTCCGCAGTCGGCGCAAGCCGCGTTTGCCGCGCCCGCTGACTGGCGGTCGGCGCTCAACCTCGCGCTCGTCGAGGAAGCGCGGGAAAAACCGGCGCGCGCCGCCGCACTCGCCGCGCTTGCGGGATTGATCCTCGGCGTGCTTGAAGGGCTGGATGATCAGAAATCCGGCGGCGCCGACGGCGCGTGAACGAAGGAACCATCACGATGCTGAGGAAACAATTCGCGGCTGCCGCCGCGGCGCTCTTGTTCGCGGCCTGCGCGTCGCCGCCGGCGCCGCAGGACGCGTTTTTCGCCGCGCTCGCCGCCCAATGCGGCAAGGCCTTCGAAGGGCGCGTTGTTTCAATCGATGAAGCCGACAAGGATTTCGCCGCCGAGCGCCTTGTCATGGAAGTGCGTGCCTGCACCGACGAAGAAATTCGCATTCCCTTTCACGTCGGCGCCGATCGCTCGCGCACATGGGTCATCACGAAGACCGGCGCGGGCCTGCGCCTCAAACACGATCATCGCCATGAGGACGGGACAAGCGACGCGGTGACGATGTATGGCGGCGACACGGCGGCGCCGGGGACGGCGACCCGGCAGGAATTTCCCGTCGACGCCACTTCAATCGAGATGTTCACGCGCGAGGGGCTGACCGCCTCCGTCACCAATGTCTGGGCGGTCGAGGCGACGCCGACCCTCTTTGCCTATGAACTGAGGCGCGAGAACCGGTTCTTCCGCGTCGAGTTCGATCTGACGACGCCGGCGGCGAACCCGCCCCCGCCCTGGGGAGCGGAGTGACGGCTGCGCGGCGCTCTTGAGCCTTTTGCGGCGGCGCGCGAAAAGACAATCATGCACGCGGAACCCACCTCGCGCCGTTTCATTTCGCAGCGGCTGAAGCTCCATTACGCCGACTGGGGCAATCCGTCCGCGCCGCCGCTCATTCTTCTCCATGGCGGGCGCGATCATTGCCGCAGTCTCGACCGGATCGCGCGCGACCTCGCCCGCGACTATCACGTCATCGCGCCGGATTTGCGCGGGCATGGGGACAGCGACTGGTCGCCCGACGGCGAATATTCGATGCAGTGTTTCGTTTATGATCTCGCGCAGCTCATCCACCAGCTAAAGCTGGAGCCGTTGACGATCGTCGCGCATTCGCTCGGCGGCAACATCGCGATCCGCTATACGGGACTTTATCCCGCGAACGTCAAAAAGCTGGTCGCGATCGAAGGGCTCGGCCTGTCGCCGAAGCTGCAGGCCGAACGCGACAAGGTCGCCTTCGCCGACCGCATGAGGAAATGGATCGACGACAAGCGGGCGGCGAGCGCAAGGACGCCCAAGCGCTACGCGACGCTCGAAGACGCGCTCGCGAGGATGAAGGAGGAGAACAAGTTCCTCACCGACGAGCAGGCGCGCCATCTCACCGAGCACGGCGCAAACTGCAACGAAGACGGCACCTGGAGCTGGAAGTTCGACAATTACGTCAATCTCTGGCCGCCCTTCGACACGCCGCGCGCCGACGTCGAGTCTCTATGGGCGGCGATCACCTGTCCGACGCTCCTCGTTTATGGCGCCGACAGCTGGGCCTCGAACCCCGAAAAGGACGGCCGCGCGAAGCATTTCAGGAACGCGCGTGTCGCTCTGATCGAAAAGGCGGGCCACTGGGTGCACCACGACCAGTTCGACGCGTTCATGCGCGAGGTGCGGGGGTTTTTGGCGCCGGATCCACGGCGGATGAAATCCGCCGTCTTTCATATCGCGGCGGCAGCGGCGGATTGCATCCGCCCTGCGAGTGACGCGGGCCGCTTCTTCATTCGGTCATTCCGAGGCCGCGTGCGCCGAAAAGTTCAGCGCGCCATGTTCAACTTTACCGCCGCGCGAATGAGCGCGATCAGCGCCTTTTCATCGATCGTGTCGCCCTCATGGAGATCGATGGCGCGCCGTTGATTGCCGTCGAGGCTGGCGTTGAAGAGACCCTTGGAATCTTTGAGCGCGGCGCCATTGGCGAAGGTCAGCTTCACCTTGTCCTTGTACGTCTCACCGGTGCAGAGGATCCCGGCGCGCTCCCACACCGGAACGCCGAGCGGGTTCGACGGCTTTTTCCATTTCACCGCCTCGACGATCTCGGGGTCCGCTTTTTTGATGAGAGTTCGGACGCGCGCCAGCATCTCGCCCCGCCAATCGCCGAGCGCCTTGATGCGCGCATCGATGAGGCGGGAGGGGGAGGGATCGGCTTTTGCCTCCTTGGCGGCGATCTTCGTCTTTCTCATTGTGATTATCGCCTTCTTTATTTCCGCGATCGAACGGATGCGCAAGCAACGTAGGGTGCATTAAGCCGAAGGCGCAATGCACCATCCAAGCTATCCGCACGGAACGCACCTGGTTATCCTATTCTCATGCCGAACTACCGTCGCCTCTTCATTCCCGGCGGGACTTACTTCTTCACCGTCAATCTGCTTGACCGGCGGCGGGCGCTGTTGACGGAAAATATCGATGCGCTGCGCGCTGCTTACGCGTGCGTCACGAAACATCATCCCTTCGAAACGGTCGCGATATGCATCCTTCCGGAGCATCTGCACTGCATCTGGCGATTGCCGCCGGACGACGCCGATTTCACGACGCGCTGGCGGCTGATCAAATCACGGTTTTCGAAATCGCTTCCGCGCCGCGCCGATCCGCGCGAGGGCCGGCGCAAGGGCGAGCGGGGAATTTGGCAAAGACGATTCTGGGAGCATCTGATCCGCGACGCCGAAGATCTCGACCGCCATGTGGATTACATCCATTGGAACCCGGTCAAACATGGGCTTGCGGAAGAACCGGATGAATGGCCGTTTTCGACCTATCATGAATGGAAAAAGGAGTTTGGGCGGCCCATCACCATCCCGCCCGAAGATTGGAAGCCAGTTCATCTGGGCGAGCGTTGACGGTGCATTGCGCCTTCGGCTTAATGCACCCTACTTGCTGCTCCGTCCACTACGAACATTCGCAACGATGGCATCGAGCTTCACAACAATCGGCGATAATTGCATCTGCTATGGCACTTTGTTCGCTCGTGCGGTATCGCATTCTCGATTGAAATCGAACACGTTAGCCTTGCTCATCATGTATGGACGAGGCGGATACTGCTACCGAAATCATCATGCCGAAAGTGCGCCCTTGCACTTACTCCATGATCTGATGCGCTACTGACCTGAGTTATCCGTAACCGCTGGACAATAAGATGAAGACTTTCGGTGCGATGCGCTGGCGTGATCTCATGGGTGCGGCCTTCAGGAAGCCAGCCCCATGAAGGTGAATGCTCCGGACAGGGCGAACCGAGTCGAACGTCTAAACGCTGCAACAAGGTGACATTAGGCCGAAGAGCAATGCACCGTAAATGCTCGCAAATTGAACGGCTGTCAACGGGCGGAATGCTGGCGGCCGCCCGAACTCACTCTTTCAGAACAGGCGTCGTAAGTCGGCGCGTGTCGGACGATAAGGTGGGCGTTACGCCCCTGGCGCCATCAAACGGTGCATTGCGCCTTCGGCTTAATGCACCCTACGGCTCCGCACTTTCCCGCTCACATTCGTCTCACCCGGCAACGCGGCGGCCTGCTTCACCCAATCGACTAACCGCGCCTCGTCGACCTCATCGTCTTCATGGATGTCGAGGTAGCGCACATTCTTTTGCGTCGACGCGCCGGGCGGAAGTGGTTTCAGCGACGCGCCGCGAAAGAACGCGACTTTGATGTACTTCGTGAAGCAATGGAAACTGAGGAACCACACGGCTTTCCCTTCCGGGCCTTCGACGCCGTAGAAGGGCGAGTTCCATTTGACCGCTTTCCTGACGCCGGGGACGGCGCCGACGATGAGCGTGTCGAGGCGGCGCCCGACGCCCTGTTTCCAGCCCGGCATCGCTGCGATGTACGCCTCGACCGGGGCGTCGCCGTCACCCTTCGGAACTTGCGGGTTGCCGCCCGCGAGCATTTTCGGCTTCGCGGCCTTGCGGGCGGGTGATGTGGGAGGGGACTTCGGCCGCGCCATCGCTCTCTCGCTCTCTTTTCAGACCTCGCAGGCCGGCACTTTTAAGTGCGCCCGACCGTATCCCCGCATCAATGTGGAAAAAAAGTCGGCGACGGGGCTGGGGAAAAGAACAAAAAGGGAATATAGAACAAAAGACGAACGAAATCCCCGCGTTTGGCGGGCTTAGATGGAGGCGTCGATGGTCAAGGCATTTTCGCGGGCTGTGGAAGCGGGGGAAACCAATGTGTTGAAGGACGCCGTCGGACTCGGCGTACTTCTTTTTATCATCGCGTCGAGCCAGATGGCGAGCTTCGTCCTCGGCGCCTGACGCCGTCCCATAGAATCCGGAAAGCGCGCCGATGCAGGACCCGATCAAGGCTGACCTGATGAGGGCCAAGACGGCGGCGAAGGCGGCATCGACAGCGGCATCGACAGCGCCGGGCGCGTCGCCGGGGCTGCGGGGGGATTTCGTCCACCTGCATCTTCACTCCGCCTATTCGCTCTCCGAAGGCGCGATCAAGATCGGCAAGCTGAAGGATCTGTGCCTCGCCGACCGGATGCCGGCGGTCGCGGTCACCGACACCAACAATCTCTTCGGCGCGCTCGAGGCCTCGGAGACGCTCTCCGCCGCCGGGATCCAGCCGATCCCCGGGCTTCAGCTTTCGGTCGAGATCGGCGCGCTCGCCGGCGTCGAGGCGCGCTCGAACCGCGCGCCCTCGCTCGTGCTGCTCGCGCAGAACGAGGCCGGCTTCAACAATCTGATGCGGCTCTCGAGCCGCGCGTTCCTGAACTCGGTTTCGCGAGGAGGCGCCGCGCGCCGGGCTCGATTGGCTCGACGATGCGAATGCGGGCCTCTTGTGCCTCTCGGGCGGGTTTGAAGGTCCGCTCGACCGGCTCTTCCGCGCGGAGCGGGCGGAGGAGGCGCGCGCGCTGACCGAGCGGCTCGCCGCGCTATTCCCCGGCCGCTTTTATATCGAGCTGCAGCGCCATCAGGCGCGCCGCGCTGCGTCGTCCGAAGGCGCGCTCCTTGATCTCGCCTATGAGCCTCGCGCTGCCGATCGTCGCGACCAACGAGCCGTTTTTTCCGAAGGCGGACGATTACGAGGCGCATGACGCGCTCCTTTGCATCGCCGACGGCGCCTATGTGCATCAGGAAGACCGGCGGACGGTGACGCCCGACCATTATTTCAAATCGGCGGCCGAGATGCGGATGCTGTTCGCGGATCTCCCCGAAGCGGCCGACGCGACGCTCGATATCGCGCGGCGCTGCGCCTTTCGCCCGAAGACCCGCGCGCCGATCCTCCCCCGGTTCACGCGGGGCGGCGTCGAAGCCGAGGCGATCGAACTTGAAAAGCAGGCGCGCGAAGGGCTGAAGGACCGTCTCGCCGCGATCGAGCTTGCCGCCGACGCGGGCGTCTATTGGGACCGTCTCAAATTCGAGCTCGATGTCATCAACAAGATGGGGTTTCCCGGTTACTTTCTCATCGTCGCCGACTTCATCAAATGGGCGAAGAAGGAAGGGATTCCGGTCGGGCCGGGGCGCGGATCGGGCGCCGGCTCGCTCGTCGCCTGGTCGCTGACGATCACCGACCTCGACCCGTTGCGCTTCGGCCTTCTGTTCGAGCGGTTCCTCAATCCCGAACGCGTGTCGATGCCGGACTTCGACATCGACTTCTGTCAGGACCGGCGGGACGAGGTGATCCGCTACGTTCAGCAGAAATACGGTAGCCGATCGCGTCGCGCAGATCATCACTTTCGGAAAATTGCAGGCGCGCGCCGTGCTGCGCGATGTCGGGCGCGTCATCGGCATGCCGTTCGGCCAGGTCGACCGCCTCTGCAAGCTCATTCCGATACAATCCGGCGAACCCGTTGACGCTCGCCGAAGCGATCGAGACCGAGCCCCGGCTCAGGGAAGAGCGCGACCGCGACGAAGGCGTCGCCGCCCTTCTTGAAAAGGCGCTGAAACTCGAAGGCCTCTACCGGCACGCATCGACGCACGCCGCCGGCGTCGTCATCGCCGACCGGCCGCTTGAGGAGCTGACGCCGCTCTATCGCGATCCGCGTTCGGACATGCCCGCGACCCAGTACAATATGAAATGGGTCGAGCCCGCGGGTCTCGTCAAATTCGACTTTCTCGGGTTGAAGACGCTGACCGTGATCGAGCGCGCGGCGGCGCTTGTCCGGGCCGTCCGGCGGCGAGGTCGATCCGCACCGTCTGCCGCTCGACGACAAGAAGTCGTTCGACATGCTTGGGGAAGGCGCGACGGTCGGCGTCTTCCAGCTTGAAAGTTCGGGCATGCGCCAGACGCTGCGCTCGATGAAGCCGGACTGCCTTGAAGACATCATCGCGCTCGTCTCGCTCTATCGGCCGGGCCCGATGGAGAACATTCCGACCTATGTCGAGAGGAAGCAGGGTCTTCAGCCGCCGGATTATCTCCACCCCTCGCTCGAAGCGGCGCTGAAGGAGACTTACGGCGTCATCATCTACCAGGAACAGGTGATGCAGATCGCGCAGATCCTCTCCGGCTATACGCTCGGCGAGGCGGATCTTCTCCGGCGCGCCATGGGCAAGAAGCAAAAAGACGAGATGGACCGCCAGCGCGCGCGCTTCGTCGAGGGCGCGAAGGCGAAGGGCGTCGATCCCTACAAGGCCGCGTCGATTTTCGATCTCGTCGAGAAATTCGCCGGCTACGGCTTTAACAAATCGCACGCCGCCGCCTACGCCTACATCGCCTACCAGACGGCGTATCTGAAAGCGAACCACGCGGCGGAGTTTCTCGCCGCATCCATGACCTACGACATGGCGAATACCGACAAGCTCGCCGTGTTCCTGAAAGAGGCGCGGCGGAGCGGCGTCGATGTCAGGGCGCCGCATGTCAATGCGTCGGACGCCGACTTCATCGTCAAGGACGGCGCCATTCTTTACGCGCTCGGCGCCGTCAAGAATGTCGGCGCGGCGGCGATGCGCGTCATCGCGGACGAGCGGCGCGCGCATGGCGCGTTCGGCGACATCCATGAATTTGCCGAGCGGGTCGACCTTCGCCTGATCGGAAAACGCGCGATGGAAAATCTGGCGCGGGCGGGCGCGCTCGACGGCTTGCGCGCGCCGCGCGCCGCGCTCCTCGCCGGCGCCGATCTCATGATCCGCTATTCGGCGCAGTCGTTCGACGAGCGCGCCAGCGCGCAGGGCGGGCTCTTCGATCTCGCCGCATCGCCGCAGCTGGACCGGGCGAAACTGCCCGCCGCCGAAGACTGGGCGCCGCTCGATCGCCTGAACGAGGAGCGTGCGGCGCTCGGCTTCTATTTCAGCGGCCACCCGCTCGACGATTATGCGGTCGAGCTTCGCCGGCTGAAGGCGTCGACCTCGGCGGAGGCGCTCGAAGCCGTGAAGGCCGGCGGGCGCTTTTCGGGCCAGATCGCGGCTGTCGTCAGGACCGTCCGGATGCGTCGGTCGAAATCCGGCCGCCCCTTCGCGTTCGTCGAGTGTTCGGACGGCGCCGGCGAATTCGAGATCGCCGTTTTTTCCGACGTCCTCAACGCGTCGCGCGACCTCTTCGAGCCGGGGATGCTGCTTTTGGTGACCGCCAACGCCGAGGATCGGGAGGGGGAGGTGCGTTTCGCCTGCGACGGCGTGCGCCGGCTCGACGCGGCGGCGGCGCAAACGACGTCACAGCTGCGCATTGCGGTCGGCTCAAGCGAGGGGCTCGACGCGGTCCGGCGGCGCCTTGCGGCGGTCAAACCGGCAACCGGGGCCGAAGCCGGCGACGTCGTCATTTCCTTGAGCCTTCCTGAATTCGGCGGGCGCGAGGTCGAACTTCTCCTCAAATCCCGCGCCGCCTGCACCCCCGCGATGCGGGGCGCGTTGAAGGCGGTCGAGGGGGTCCTCGACGTCGAACTCGTCTAACTCCGGCGGGCCCGGCGGCGGGCGGTTGATAACCCGTGCTTTCCCGCCTATACGGCGCGCCATCACACACGCGGACGGTCGTCCTCGGTCGGCTCCTGGTTCTTTAAGGCGCTGCCCAATGGCCCCGCGGAGGAAAAACCGCAGGAGACTTTAATGGCGCTGCCCGATTTCAGCATGCGTCAGCTTTTGGAAGCTGGCGTTCACTTTGGCCACCAGACCCACCGTTGGGATCCGAAAATGAAGCCTTTCATTTTCGGCGAGCGCAACGGCATTCACATTGTCGATCTTTCGCAGACCGTGCCCTTGCTCCACCAGGCGCTCGTCAAGATCCGCGACACCGTCGCCGGCGGCGGACGCATCTTGATGGTCGGCACCAAGCGCCAGGCGCAACAGCCGATCGCGGAAGCCGCAAAGCGCTGCGCGCAGTATTACATGAACGTGCGCTGGCTCGGCGGCACGCTCACGAACTGGGCGACGATCTCCAATTCCATCCGCAAGCTGAAGGAAATGGAGGAAATTCTTTCCGGCGGCGGCAAGGGCCTCACCAAGAAAGAGCAGATGCAGCTTTCGCGCGAAATGGAAAAGCTCGAAGCCTCGCTCGGCGGCATTCGCGATCTCGGCGGCCTTCCCGATCTCCTCTTCGTGATCGACGTCAAGAAAGAGGCGATTGCGGTCAAGGAAGCCAAGAAGCTCGGCATCCCGGTCGTCGCGATCGTCGACACCAACTGCGCGCCGGACGACATCGATTTCATCGTACCGGGCAATGACGACGCGAGCCGTGCGATCGCCCTTTACTGCAATCTCGTCGCCGACGCCGTCATCGACGGCATTTCGGCGAGCCAGTCCTCGCTCGGCGTCGACATCGGCGCGCTTGCGAACGCGCCGGTCGAAACCAATATCATGCCGGCGCGAAACCGCCGAGGCCGCGCAAGCCTAGGCTGGCGGGCTTTTTCGATTGAGCGCCGCGGCGATCCTCGTCGCGGCGTCTTCCATACCCGGCGAAGAAGGCCGCTCACCCGCCGGCGCGTTAGACAAAGGAGAATGATGATGGGCGCCATTAGCGCTTCGATGGTGAAAGACCTGCGCGAATTGACCGGCGCGGGCATGATGGACTGCAAGGCCGCGTTGACCGAAACCGCCGGCGATATGGAGGCCGCAGTCGACTGGCTGCGCAAGAAAGGCCTTGCGAAAGCCGCCAAAAAATCCGGCCGCACGGCGGCTGAAGGTCTCATCGTCGCGGCGACGAAGGATGGCGTCGGCGTTCTCGTCGAAGTCAACTCCGAAACCGATTTCGTCGCCCGCAACGAGATGTTCCAGAAAATGGCGCGCGACATCGCGCACGTCGCGCTGACGACGAACGGCGATGTCGAGAAAATCAAGGCGTCGCCTTATCCGGGCGCTTCGAAGACAATCGCTGAACAAGTCGCCCAAATGGTCGGCTCGATCGGCGAGAACATGAATGTCCGCCGTTCGGCGATGGTGAAGGTGCCGGAAGGCGTCGTCGCCGCCTACATCCATAACCAGACGACGGAAGGCGCGGGCAAGATCGGCGTCCTCGTCGGCCTTAAATCTTCCGGCGACAAGGCAAAGCTCGCCGCGCTCGGCAAGCAGATCGCCATGCACGTCGCGGCGGCGCGTCCGCTCGCCGGCGTCATCGCCGATCTCGATCCGGCGGTCGTCGAGCGGGAGAAATCGATTCTCGCCGATCAGGCGCGCGCCTCCGGCAAGCCCGAAGAGATCATCGGCAAGATGGTCGAGGGACGGCTTCGCAAATTCTACGAGGAATTGGTCCTGCTCGAGCAGATTTTCGTCATCGACAGCGAGACCCGCGTGTCAAAGGTGATCGAAAACGCCGCCAAGCAAATCGGCGCGCCGATCGAATTCGGCGGGTTCGCCCGGCTCGAACTCGGCGAAGGCGTCGACCGCAGCGAGGGCGAGGAATAGGCATTGAAACGGCCGTCGGCGGCGCGACGCCGCCGACGCTTTACCTTGCTTGCAAATCGGCGCTCCCCTCGTAAGGTGACGCGTGACGGAGACTGATATGCCACAACCGGCCGGTTCATCGCGAGCGCCGCGCTACAAACGCGTGCTCCTGAAAGTTTCCGGCGAGGCCCTGATGGGCACTGCGCAATACGGCATCGAATACGAAACCGTTCAGCGCATCGCGGACGAAGTGAAGGACGCGAAAGAGCTCGGCGTCGAGATTTGTCTCGTCGTCGGCGGCGGCAATATCTTTCGCGGGATGCAGCAGGCCGCGCACGGCATGGAACGCGCGAGCGCCGATTATATGGGCATGCTCGCGACGGTGATGAACGCTCTCGCGCTGCAGAACGCGATGGAAAAGATCGGCCTTTTCACGCGCGTTCTTTCGGCGATCGAGATGACCGCGATCTGCGAAACCTACATCCGGCGTCGCGCCATGCGGCACATGGAAAAGGGGCGCATCGTCATTTTCGCGGCGGGCACCGGCAATCCCTATTTCACGACCGATACGGCCTCGGCGCTTCGCGCCGCGGAAATGGACTGCGACGCGCTTTTCAAGGGAACCAACGTCGACGGCGTCTATTCGGCCGACCCGAAGAAAGACAAGTCCGCGACGCGCTTCGAGCGGCTTTCCTATCACGAGGTGATGGTCCGCGATCTCAAGGTGATGGATCAGGCGGCGATCGCGCTGACCCGCGAAAACCAGATTCCGATTGTCGTCTTTTCGATCGCCGAACGCGGCGGGATCGTCGGCGCCCTGACAGGCGAGGGCCGTTCGACGACGATCATCGACGATTGACGTAGTTCGCCGCGAGTTCGCCCAACATTTGCGCGGTTCTGGAACGATAGGGAGAAAACGATGGCTGGTCCCGGCGTAAACATGAAAGATCTCGAAAAGCGGATGGATGGCGCGCTCGCGTCGTTGAAGGCGGAATTTTCCGGGCTTCGGTCGGGCCGCGCGTCCGCGAGCCTCGTCGAGCACATTACGGTCGACGCATACGGCTCACACATGCCGGTCAATCAGGTCGGCTCCGTGAACGTGCCTGAACCGCGCATGATTTCAATCCAGGTCTGGGACAAGGCGCTCGTCTCCGCTGTCGACCGCGCGATTCGCGACGCCGGCATCGGCGTCAATCCGATTGTAGACGGCACGAATGTCCGCATTCCGATACCGCCGCTCACTGAGGAACGACGCAAGGAATTCACGAAGGTTGCGCACAAATACGCCGAGAGCGCGCGCGTCGCGATTCGAAATGTGCGCCGCGAAGGCATGGATTTGATCAAGAAGACGGAAGGCGTCGGCGAAGACGAACAAAAGCGTCAGTCGGAACAGGTGCAAAAACTGACCGACGCCGTCATCAAGAAGGTCGATGAAGCGCTCGCGGCGAAAGAAGCGGAAATCATGCAGGTGTGAGCCTGCATTGCGTTAGGGTGAGTGACGTGGCGAACAGTCCGGCGGCTGACAAGGAAGCGGTATCGCCGGCCTCACCCGCCGGCGCGCCTTTTCATGCCGCAATCATCATGGACGGGAACGGCCGCTGGGCCGCCGCCCGCGGCCTTTCCCGCGGCGCGGGACACAAGGAGGGCGCCGCCGCCGCGCGCCGCGCCGTCGAAGCTGCAAGGGATCTCGGTCTCAAATACCTGACGCTTTACAGTTTTTCGACAGAGAACTGGCGCCGGCCCGCCAGCGAAATCAGGGATCTGATGTCGCTCTTGCGGCAATTTATCGGCGACGAACTGCCGACGCTGAAGAAAGAAGGGGTCAGGGTCGCGATCATCGGCGACAAGCAGAACCTCGATCCTGAAATCAAATTGCTCGTCGGCCGCGCCGAAAAGGAAACCGCCGGCAATTCGGCGTTCTTCCTGCAGATCGCCTTCAACTATGGCGGGCGCGATGAAATCGTGCGCGCCGCAAAGAAGATCGCGGAGGAAGTCGCGGCCGGACGAATACGGCCGGCCGCGATCGATGAAGAGTTCTTTTCGAAGTCGCTCGACACGGCGGCGATCCCCGATCCGGATCTTGTGATCCGCACCAGCGGAGAAAAGCGCATCAGCAATTTCCTGCTGTGGCAGGCGGCTTACGCCGAATGGGTTTTTCTCGACGTTCTCTGGCCGGACTTCGACGCGAAGCACTTCGCTGCGGCGATCTCCGATTTCAACGCGCGCGAGCGCCGCTTCGGCGGCGTCGGCGTCGCGCCCTGACCATTTTGATGGAGGCCGGGGCGGATAAAGAGAGCGGGCAGCGAGGCAAAAACTCGCTGGCGCTGCGCATCGCCTCCGCCGTCGTTCTTGGTCCGGCCGCAATCGGCGCATCATGGGTCGGCGGGCCTGTATTCGCCGGTCTCGTCGGTTTCCTCTGTGTGCTGATGGCGTATGAATGGGCGCGCATGATCGAAGGACGCGAGGCGTCCCCCGTATTTTATGCGCTGGGCGTCGGCGCCGCGATTTCGCTCTTTTTGGCGCATGGCGGCAAATACGAACTCGCCTTCGCCGTTTGCGCGCTGACCGGCGCGGCGGCGGCCCTGCTGTCGAACGACAAGAGGCGATGGGCGGCGTTCGGCGCCGCTTACATTCTCGCGCCTTGCGTCGCGCTCCTCTGGCTGCGGCAGGGTGTCGAAAGCGGACGCGGTCTTTTGCTTCTGGTGTTCGCGATCGTCTGGGCCGCGGATACCGGCGGCTATGTCGGCGGTCGGCTGGTCGGGGGCCCAAAGCTCAGCCCCGCCGTTTCGCCGGCGAAGACATGGGCCGGCGCCGTCGGGGGCGTCATCGCCGGAGGCGTTGCGGCGGCGGTCGGCGCGCCGATGGTCTATGACGAGCCGCTAAACCCTGCCTACGTCGCCATGGGCGCGAGCCTTGGCCTTGCCTCCATTCTCGGCGACATGATTGAATCGGCATTCAAAAGGACCTTCGGGATCAAGGACATGAGCGGATTTATCCCTGGCCATGGGGGCGTGCTCGACAGGCTCGACGGGATGATTTTCGCGACAACGGCGGTGGCGGCGGTCCTTTATGGACATATCCTCCTCGCGGGGATCGGAGCGGTAGGGCAGGGCAGTCGCCATGGGCGCCATCAAACGGCGGGTGACGGTATTCGGGATCGACGGGGTCGGTCGGCGTCAACACCCTTGACCTCATCGACTTTGCGCGCTCGCGCGGCGAAGCGGAAATCGAAATCGTAGCGCTGACGGCGAATTCAGGAACGTCGCGCTCCTCGCAGAGCAGGCCCGCAAGCATCGCCCGCGCTTCGTCGCCATCGGCGATTCGTGCCAGGAAGGACGACCTCGTCAGCGCGCTGTCCGGCCTCGATATCGAGATCGGCGCCGGCGCGTAGGCGGTCGAGGAGGCGGGTGCGCGCGACGCCGACTGGGTCATGGCGGCGATCGTCGGCGCCGCCGGATTGAAGCCGACGCTGAACGCCGCAAAGCGCGGCGCCGCAATTGCGCTCGCCAACAAGGAATGTCTCGTCTGCGCTGGCGACGTCGTCACCGCCGCCATTCGTGCCTCGGGCGGGACGCTGCTGCCGGTCGATTCCGAACACAACGCGATCTTCCAGGTCTTCGATTTCGAACGGCCGCACCGCGTTTCAAGGCTCATCCTCACCGCCTCGGGGGGACCGTTCCGCACATGGACGAAGGCGGAGATGGCGGGCGCGACGCGTGCGCAGGCGGTCGCCCATCCGAACTGGTCGATGGGCGCGAAAATCTCCGTCGATTCCGCAACGATGATGAACAAAGGCCTCGAGCTGATCGAGGCCGTCGCATATTTTCCCGATCGCACCATGAAAAGATCGAAATCCTCGTGCATCCGCAGTCGGTGATTCACTCGATGGTCGAATATGTGGACGGATCGGTGCTTGCCCAGCTTGGCACGCCCGATATGCGAACGCCGATCGCTTCGACCTTCGCCTGGCCTGACCGGACGCCGACGCCGTCGCGCGCGGCTCGATTTCACTGCGGTCCGCAGCTGACCTTTGAGGCGCCGGATCGAATCCGCTTTCCTTCCTTCGTCTCGCCCGCGAAGCAGTTGAAAGGGGCGGCGTCTATTCCCGGCCGCCCTGAACGCGGCCAATGAAGTGGCGGTTGCAGCGTTTCTCGGCGGGAGGCTTGAAATTTCTGGACATTGCAGCCGTAACCGAGCAGGTTCTTGAGGATGTTGGTCGGCGTAACGGACCAGCCAAACTCTCAGCGCTTGAAGAGGCCGATGGCCGCGGATCACGAAGCGAGGCGTCTTGCGAAGGGCGTCGCGGAAGCGGCGCGCGATGGGCGCGTAACAGGGTTTAGGAAATTCGGGCCCGATGTCGATAGCCGGCATTACCGATGAATTCTCGCGGTGCTGCCGATCACGGCGCTCGCATTTCTCGTGCTTGCTGACGATCATCGTCTTCTTTCACGAGTATGGACATTTCGCCGTCGCACGACTATTCGGTGTGCGCGTTGAAGTCTTTTCAATCGGTTTCGGCAAGGTCCTCTGCGCGCTGGACGGATCGCAAGGGAACCGAATGGCGAATCTCGCTGATGCCTCTTGGCGGCTTCGTGAAGTTCTTCGGCGACGCGAATGCGGCTTCGAAGCGAGCGCGCGAGGAACTTGAGCGCGAAAAGGATGATCAGCCCGCCACGACGCAATTTCCGCGCCCGGGCCACGAAATGAACGGGCCGGCATGAGCGCCGAAGAGCGAAGGTCTGCTTCCATTACAAGCCGGTCGGGGCGTGGGCATGTTGTTTCCGCAGGCCCGGTTGCGAATTTCATTCTGGCGATCGTGATCTTCGCCGGTCTCTTGATGGCGTTCGGGAGGACCGTCGGCGACCCCAAGGTCGTCGCGGCCGTGCCCAGTTCCGCCGCCGCAGAAGCCGGCCTCCAGCAAAGGCGGATGTCGTCCTGATCGCCAATGGACATCAGATCGAAACTTTTGGGACCTCGCAATGGTGACTCGGCTGTCGAGCGGGGAAACGTTCAATTTGTAGTCGACGCGGTCGGCGAGACCGTGAATATAGTCGCGACGCCCCGCCGGGAGGACGGAGGACGCTTTCGGCAACAAAACCGAGATGGGGGCGCTCGGCATCGCAGGAGACGAGACTGCGTTCCAGTGGGTGCGCTACGGGCAGTCGAGGCGTTTGAAGCCGCCGGAAACAAGTCTGGAGATTTTCAAAACAACTGGAAGTTCCTCGGGCGTCTCGTCCGGGGGAAGGAAGACGCGAGCAGCTGGGCGGTCCGATGAAGATGGCCCAATATGCGGGTCAATCGGCAATTTCAGGGTTTGATGACAACGAGGCGCTCGAAAAGCTGGGTTTCTGGACAAAACTGAAGGTCAGCCTCGCGAATTTCATCAATCTCGCGGGGATTGTGTCAGTCTCAATCGGATTCCTCAATTTATTTCCGGTTCCGGTTCTGGACGGTGGCCATCTAATGTATTACGCCTACGAAGCTGCGGTCGGGAAACCCTTGGGGGCAAGGGCCCAGGCGATTGGATTTAGAGTGGGAATGGTCCTCTTGGCGTCGTTCATGCTGTTCGTGACGTGGAACGATATCACAAGTTTCTTTGCAGTGGAGGGTTAGGTCGACATGCGTAAAAATCGGATTGGTGGCGGCGCCGCTCGCGCCATTCTTCTGGCGGCGACTGCGCTATCTCCGGCTGCGCTCGCCCAGGAGGCGGCAGAGCCAGCGCCGGTGGCGATTGCCCCACCGCCGGCGGCGATAGCTGCCTCAGCGCCGGCGGATGCGGGCCTTGGCGCCGCAGCGGCCGGCGCCGCGTTTGGAATCCCCGAGGGCGAGGCGCCAATCATCCAGTCGATCCGCGTTCAGGGCAATCAACGCATCGAGCCGGAGACCATTGCGTCCTATCTCGTGGTCGCGCCCGGAGATCGGGCCGAGCCCGAACTCCTCGACCTCGGGCTCAAGACGCTTTTCAACACTGGCCTCTTCGCCGACGTCACCCTCGCATGCAGCCGGGCAATGTCCTCCTGATCGAAGTGAAGGAAAACCCGATCGTCAATCGGCTGATTCTTGAAGGCAATCGTCGCCTGAAAGACGACAAGCTCACGGAAGATCTTCAGGTCTCGGAGCGTTCCGTTTTTACGCGCGCCAAGGTGCAAGCCGACGTTCAGCGCATCATCGATCTCTATCGGCAGAAGGGCCGCTTTGCCGCGAGCGTGACGCCGAAAGTGACGCCGCTCGACCAGAATCGCGTCGATGTGATTTATGAGATCGACGAGGGCCCAAAGACCGGCGTCGCCAAGATCAACTTCGTCGGCAATGAAGCCTTCACCAGCGGTCAGCTGCGCGATGTCGTGCTTACAAATGAAAGCCGCTGGTGGAAGCTGTTCGCCAGTCACAAGAATTTCGATCCCGATCGTGTCGAGTACGACCGTGAACTGCTCCGGCAGTACTATTCGAAAAACGGCTACGCCGACTTCCAGGTTGTCTCTTCGGTCGCCGAGCTGACGCCCGACCGGAAGGACTTCTTCATCACCTTCACCGTCGATGAGGGGCCGAAAAATATAAGGTCGGCGAGGTGAAGGTGAAGACCTCGCTCGCCAAGCTCGACGAGAATGCGCTTGAGAATTTCGTGCCCATCAGGACGGGCGACACGTTCGACGGCGACCGGGTCGAAAAGACCGTCGAGTCGATCACCTTTGCGACCGGATCGACCGGTTATGCTTTTGTCGATGTCAATCCGCGGCTCGATCGGAATGCGGAAACGAAGACGATCGACATCACTTTTGAGGTGAACGAAGGTCCGCGCGTCTACGTCGAGCGGATGAATATCAAGGGCAACACGCGCACTCTCGACAAAGTGATCCGGCGCGAGGTGCGGATCGCGGAGGGCGATCCGTTCAATCGCGATCCTCGTCGATCGCTCCAAGGCGCGCATCAAGTCGCTCGATTTCTTCAAGGAGGTCGAGATCGAGGAGACAGACGGTTCTGCTCCTGACCGCACGGAGCTCGATGTGACGGTCGAAGAAAAATCGACAGGATCGTTAGCGTCGGCATCGGCGTCTCTTCAACCGAGAACTTCATCGTCGATCTGTCGGTCTCGGAAGAGGCAATCTGATGGGCAAGCGGGCAGTACGCTCCTGTTCCGCGTCCAGGCGAGTTCGAGGACGCGTCAGGTCGATATCCGGTTCACGCAACCCTATTTCCTCGACCGCAACCTTGCGGCCGGCTTTTCGATCTTCAATCAGCGGACAAATTTCAAGCGAGTCCGGGTTCATTCGCGACCGTTACGGGTTCGGACTGAACGCCGGGCTTCCAGATTTCGGAATATGGCGCGGCAGCTCCAGTACCAGCTCGCGCACGACAATGTTGAGCTCGATCCGGATATCTTGACCAAGCAGTTCGGCGCGGTCGTCCTGACGGCACCGGACAAACTCCGGTGACTTCATGCCTGGCGCCGTTATCCGGCGCTTCGCCGTTCGAGTCTGCAACCAACGGTCAAAACGGAACGACACCGTACGGGACTCGCGCAGGGACACCGCGGCAACGCAGTCGCCGGTAGTCGCATTTCACTGCGATTCGTTCAGCCCAGGCGTGACGCCGTAGCATGCCAGTCGGAAGGAAAGTTCCTGACCTCGCTTTTGGCTATTCGTCGGGTTCGATAAACGTGACGATCCCATTGAAGCCTACGCGGGGCTGGCGCTTCTCGGCTTGTCGCAGGCCGTTGCAGGCCTTGGCGGCGACGTCAAGTACTGGCAGCACGGAAGGAACGGCGCGGTCTATTGCCCGATCTGTTCGGCAAGCTTCATCGGCAAGCATTGAAGTTCCGTATGGGATATGTCATGGATGTGGCGGGGACAAGTTCGGCTGTCAGGACAGGTTCTATGAAGGCGCCGACAGCTTCCGCGGCTTTGAAGTCGCAGGCATCGGTCCGCGTTATTTGCCGCGCGGTACGGGCGCAGCAAGCGGCGATATATCGGGCAGTCGATCGGCGGCAAAGTCTACGCCATAGGCACGGCTGAAATTCAGCATTCCGCTGCCGCTGCCCAAGGAATACGGCATCCAGGCGGCGCTTGTTCTCCGATTTCGGCACCGTCGGGCTGGTCGATGAGGCCAACAAGGCGATGAACGACAATCTCGACTTCTGGGTCGATCCGGACGATGACGGCAGCTTTGCTCGACCAGCCCGTCCGCCAACTGCTCCAAGCCAATCCAGGACGATCTGGCCCTGCGCGTACCTGCGGGCGTCTCGGTTAGCTGGGAATCGCCTTTCGGTCCTGTAAGCTTTGACCTCGCAGGGTTTTACGCAAGGAAGAATACGACCGAACGGAAGGGTTCCGGTTCAGCGCCGGGAACAACGTTCTAACCCAGTGAGGAGTACGACAGACAAATGAAGTATCAATGACCATCGCTCTCGCCGGAGCGGCTCGCACTGTGGAATGGCGGCGCTTGTCGGATCGGCGGCGGTTACCAGTGCGGAAGCGCGCAGGCGGCGAAGGGGCCGTGATCCTGATCATCGACCAGAGGTCGATCGCGACGCAATCGGCGGCCGGCAAGACGATCCCGGGTCAGGCGGACACCATCAAGAGTAGCGTGCAGGCAGAACTTCAGGCTGAAGCCGACAAGCTCAAGAAGGATATCGAGAACTACCAGAAGAGCGGTTCACTGATGTCCGAGGAAGTCCGCCGAAGACCGAGCAGGAGCTTGGGGCGCGCCAAGATGGCTTCCGCAACAAGCGCAGATCATGTAGCAGGTTTTCGACAGGCCGTGCAGAATGCGGCGGCAAGATCCTCAGGAGACGAGCCCGATCATCAAAACGATTGTCGATAAGCGCGGCGGCAACGCTGCTGATGGACCGTTCGATGTCGATGTATGCGGCGCCGGAATCAGACATCACGCGGAGGTGATCGCCGAACTCAACAAGAAGATGAAGACGGTCGAGGTTCAAAAAGTCACCCTCGCCGACGTCAAGAAGAAAGCCGCGGAAGCGGCGGCGAAGCAGCCGGCGAAGCCTGCTGAAAAGCCAAAGAAGAAGTAACAGCGTTGATGAGATAAAATAGCGCGGCCGGTCGCCCAAAGGCGCCGGCCGCTTTGCTTTCAGGAGAGCGATGCCGGATCCGCGGTTTTTCAATTCCTTTGGACCGCTTACGATCGCGGACGCCCTGCGCATCGCGGCTGCGGAGGCCCTTTCGCCGGCCGATGCGTCGGCGGTCGTGTCGTGCGTCGCCAGCGTCGACGACCCAGATCTCGCCGCCGCCGTTGTCTACATCGAAGATGGGAGAAAGATCGCCGCCTTCGCCGGCAAACGCTTCGGCCTTTGTCTCGCCAAGAACGACGCGGCGGCGGCCGTCGCGACTTTGAAGGCGGGACCCGTCGCATTGGCGACCGAACCTCGCGCCGCCTTCGCGCTGATCGCTTCGGCGCTTCACCGGCTGCGCAGTCTCGACGACCTATCGATGCCAAAGGCGCGATTAGGCGAAAGCGCGCGCATTCACCCCTCGGCCGTCATCGGCGCCGGCGCGGAAATCGGGGCGGATGTTCAAATCGGCCCCAACGTCGTCATCGGTCCCGGCGTCATCATTGGCTCACGGACGATCATCGCCGAAGGAACGTCGATTTGGTGCGCGATCGTCGGCGCCGGCTGCCGCTTCGGCCCAGGTTCGGCGATCGGCGGGCCGGGTTTTGGATTCGCCGTCGGACCGAAGGGACTTGCTCGCATCCCCCAACTCGGCCGCGTCATCGTCGAAGACGACGTCGAAATCGGCGCCAATGCCTGCGTCGATCGCGGCGCCCTCGGCGACACCATCATCGGGGCTTCGACGAAGATCGACAACCTTGTGCAGATCGGCCACAACGTCCGGCTCGGGCGAGCCTGCATCCTGGCGGCTCAGGTTGGGATCGCCGGCAGTTCGATTCTGGGCGACCGCGTCCAGTGCGGCGGCCATGCCGCGATTTCCGACCACTTGACGATCGGCGATGATGCGCGCATCGCCGGCAAGGCGGGCGTGATGAGCAATGTGCCGGCCGGCGAGACTTGGGGCGGCTATCCGGCCCGCCCGAAAATGATATGGCTGAGACAGGCTGCAGCGACAGAGCGCGCCGCGCGAAAGAAGAAGGCCGGGGATAATGGCGATTGAACCGGGAAAAAGCGTCCTGGAAGTCGATGAGCTGATGCAGATCCTGCCGCATCGCTATCCGCTGCTGATGATCGATCGCCTGATCGACATCAAGCCGGGCGACAGCGCCGTCGCCGTGAAAAACGTTTCCTATAACGAGCAGTTTTTTCAGGGACACTTCCCGCAAAAGCCGATCATGCCCGGCGTCTTGATGATCGAAGCGATGGCGCAAGCGGCCGCCGCCTTTACTTCCTATACGGAGAATCTCGATTCCGAAGGGAAGATCGTCCTCTTCATGGGCGTCGACAGGGCTCGTTTCCGAAAGCCGGTCATCCCGGGCGACCAGCTTTTGATCAAAGTCAGGACGGCCCACCGACGTCCTCCGGTCTGGCGCTTTGAAGGCGAGGCGACGGTGAACGGTAAGGTCGTCGCAGAGGCGACTTTCGCAGCCATGCTCGCGCAACTCGCCTGAAGGAACGGACGCGCGCGGCATGACCATTCACCCGACCGCCATCATCGAAAAAGGCGCAACGCTCGGCGTTGGCGTCAAGATCGGCCCCTATTGCCGCGTGACGTCGCGGGTGACGCTTGGAAATGACGTCGAGCTGAAATCGCACGTTGTCATCGACGGGCGGACCGAGATCGGCGCGCGCACGACGGTCTATCCTTTCGCGATCCTCGGAGGTCCGCCGCAGCATCTTGGCTACAAGGGCGAAGACACCGGCCTCAGGATCGGCGCCGACTGCGTCATTCGCGAGCATGCGACGGCGAACCTTGGGACCGTCGCGGGCCGCGGCGAGACCGTTATCGGCGACAAGTGCTTCATGATGGCTGGCGCGCATGTGGCGCATGACTGCGTCATCGGCTCGAACGTCATCTTTGCGAACAATGCGACGCTCGGAGGACACGTGGTCGTTGGCGATTTCGTGTTCCTAGGCGGGCTTTGCGCCGTCCATCAATTTTGCCGGATCGGTTCTTACGCGTTCATCGGCGGGTGCGCCGGCGTGCCGAACGACGTCATTCCTTACGCGTCCGCGACCGGAAACCATGCGACGCTGTCCGGGCTCAACATTGTCGGCATGAAGCGGCGCGGCATGTCGCGCGAGGCAATTCACGATTTGCGCGCGGCTTATCGCATGCTGTTCGCGCCGGAAGCGACGTTCCAGCAGCGCCTCGATCAGGTCGCCTCCGATTTCGCCGCGAGCGAGGAAGTGATGCGCATCGTCAGTTTCATCAGGGAAGACACAAAGCGCCCGCTTCTCGCGCCGCCTCGCCGCTTATGGAACGCTGGAGAAAACTCGGAATAATCGCCGGCGCCGGCTCCTTGCCGCGCCGCCTCGCCGAAGCGGCCGGCGAGTGTTTCGTCGTGCGCCTTGCGGGTCTCGCCGACGCTGATTTTTCGCCTTTTCCGAACGCCGAATGCGGCATCGCCGAAGCGGGGCGCATGCTCCGGATGCTGAGGGAAGCGGGCTGCGACGCGGTCGTGCTCGCCGGAGTCGTCAAACGCCCCGATTTTTCCAAATTGAAGCCCGACTGGCGAGGCGCGTCGCTGCTGCCGCAGGTCATCATGGCGGCGGCGAAAGGCGACGGCGCCATGCTCGACGTTCTCGTCGGCACGCTCGAATCAGAAGGCTTCATCGTTGTCGGCGCCGAGCAGGTATTCGCCGCACTCGTCGCACCGATGGGGCCGGTCGGCGCCGCTTCGCCGTCGCCGCAGAACTGGGCGGACATCCGCAAAGCCTCGGCGATCATCGATGCTCTTGGTCCCTTCGATATCGGACAGGGAGCAGTCGTCGCATCGGGCCATACGCTCGGCATCGAAGCAGCGGAGGGGACCGACGAAATGCTCGACCGCTGCGCGCGCCTGCCAGCGTCGGCGCGTGGCGGCGACGCGCGCAACGGGGTCCTCGTCAAGCGTCCGAAACCCGGTCAGGAGCTGCGCGTCGATCTGCCGACGCTCGGCGTCGAAACGGTAAAGCGCGCCGCGGCGGCAGGACTTTCCGGCATCGCCTATGAAGCGGGCGCCGCGCTCCTCATCGATCGCGAGGCTGTCGCGCGCGAAGCCGACCTGGCCGGAATCTTCGTTTACGGGTTCACGGCGGCGGAGCTCAATTCAAGGTGACAGGAACGCCGCTCAGAATTCTGCTCGCCGCAGTCGAACCGTCCGCCGACCAGATCGGCGCTAGCCTCATACGGGAACTGAAGGAAATGGCGCCGACCGCGACCTTTACCGGTTGCGGCGGCCCCATGATGGAGCGCGAAGGCTTAAAGAGCCTCTTCCCGATCGACGCCTTCGCCGTGATGGGCGCGACGGACGTCATCCGCGTTGCGCCGCTCGCGATGCGTCGGGCGAAGGAGCTTGCGGAAGTCGCCGCCGCACACGCGATAGATGTCGCCGTGTTCATCGACGGTTGGGCCTTTTCAAGGCTGGCGACGACGCGACTCAGAAAACTCTCGCCAACGACGACGTCGATCAAGTTCGTCGCGCCGCAGGTTTGGGCCTCGCGTCCGCAGCGCGTCAAATTCGTGAAACGGTATTTCGACGGCGTCTTGACGCTGCTCCCGTTCGAGCCGCCTTTTTTCACGCGCGAGGGCGTCAGGGCGGAGTTTGTCGGAAACCCGAATTTCCAGGCGGCGTGGCATGCGCGGGGCGATGAAACCGCTTTCAGGGTGCGACATAAGCTTGGCGATGCGCCGTTGCTTGCCGTGCTGCTCGGCAGCCGCAGGCGGGAGGTGACGCGCCTTGCAGGGCCCTTTCGCGATGCGGTCGAAATGCTTGCGAAGGAGATACCGGGCCTTCGAATCGTTTCTCCGCTGGCGGATAGCGTCGATGCTCTGGCGCGCCGAACGTTGAAAGATTGGCTAGGCGATCCAATTCTGGTCGGCGCAGATGAAAAATATGATGCGATGGCGGCGGCGAATGTTGCGCTGACGGCGTCTGGAACCGCCTCGACGGAACTCGCCATCAACCGGACACCGATGATCGTCGCCTATAAAGTCGATCCGCTCACCGCCTTCTGGGCAAAGCGCGTCAAGACCACGCCCTATGCGTCGATCGTCAACGTCGCCGCCGACCGCTTTGTCATTCCTGAGTTCATTCAGGAAAATTGCGTCGGAGCGTTTATCGCGCCCGCGCTTGAGGCGTTGTTCAACGATCCCTCCGCCTATGTCGAGCAGGCGGAAGCGTTCGATCTCATTTTGAAGGAGCTCGGCGTTGACGGTGCGTCAGCCGCGAACCTGGCGGCGTCGCGCATACTCGACTGGGCGCATCTTGGAAAACGGCGCGCTATGGCGTCGCGCCTTCCTTCCAGCGGCCCTGTTCCTTAAGCGCGTCGGCGACTTCCTTCGGCATGTAGTTTTCGTCGTGCTTGGCGAGCACTTCGCTCGCGACGACCAGCCCGTTCTCGAACTTGCCCTGCACGATGACGCCTTGGCCCTCCCTGAAAAGGTCGGGAAGGACCCCCTTATAGGATACTGCAGTCTCGGCGATCTCGTCCCTGATGACGAACGTCACGATGGCGTCGTCGCCATCGGCGAATTTGACGCTGCCGTCCTCGACAAGGCCGCCAAGCCGGATGAGCCCGGCTGGCGCTTGCGCGAGCTTTTGAATGTCCGACGGCGTGTAGAAATAGGCGACTGTCGAATTGAGCGCTGTCAGCACCAGCGCGACCGCAATAGCGACAACGCCGACGATAGCGCCGACAAGCACCAGTCGTTTGTAGCGTTTGGTCATTCGATCGTCACCGTCGATGGCGCCTTCGCGGTCTGTTCAAGTCGCGAAATGCGCCGCTCGGCGAGTTCCGCGCGCATCGACACCAGCAGCAGCGCGGCAAAAATGAGCGCGTAGGCGAGGCCCATCAATAGGAGCGGCGTCAGCATCGATCCGTGAATGGACGGCCCCCCGCCGCGTAGGACGCTCGCGGGCTGATGCAGGCTGTTCCACCAGTCGACCGAAAATTTGATGATCGGAATGTTGACGAACCCGACAAGGCAGCTGATCGCCGCGATTTTTGCAGCTCGTGTCTTGTCGTCAATGGCGCCCCAGAGCGCCATGTAGCCGAGATAAAGAAAGAAGAGGATGAGCACCGAGGTGAGGCGCGCGTCCCATGCCCACCAGGTTCCCCACATCGGCTTGCCCCAGAGGGATCCCGTGACGAGCGACAGGAAGGTGAACGCCGCGCCGATGGGCGCCGCTGATTTCGCCGCGACGTCGGCGAGGGGGTGCTTCCAGATGAAGCCGACGGCCGATGCGACCGCCATCGCCGAGTAGCAGAGGAGCGCCATCCAGGCGGCAGGCACGTGGACATACATGATGCGTACACTCTCGCCCTGCTGGTAGTCGGCGGGAGAACTGAAAAGCGCGAGGTAGAGTCCGATGCAAAGCAACGACACCGCGCCGGTCGCGACCGCAGGGGTCGCGTCGCGCGCGAAGACGTCAAACCGCAGCGGATTGGCGAGGTCATACATGATCAATCCGTGTTGAACCGGATCGCGGCCGCAGCGGCAAGGGGCAGGGCGACGCAGGCGACGAGCGTGATCGCCGCAAGGATCATCAATGTCGGCCCGTAGATCGGGTCGCCTGCAGCGCCGGCGTTTGACGCGCCAACTCCGAATATGAGCGCCGGGATAAGAAGGGGGGCGGTCAATATCGTCATCAGGATCGACGCGCGCCGCATCGAGAGGGCGAGGGCCGACGCGAGGGTTCCAAAAAGCGAGAGCGCCGGCGTCCCGATCAGCATCGAAATCATCATCGGCGCGTAGGCGTCAGCCGGAAGTTGAAGCAGGAGCCCAAGGACCGGCGTCGCTGCGATGAGCGGCAGCATCGTCGAAAGCCAGTGCGCCGCCGCTTTGGCGAACGCCACAAGGCTGAGCATATCGCTCGTCTCGATCAACGCGTCGAGCGACCCGTCTTCGTAATCCGACTGAAAAATTCGATCAAACGAAAGCATTGCAGCGAGCGTCGCGGCCGTCCACAGGATCGGCGCTGCGGATGCGGAAAGGCGCAGGCGATCGGGACCGACGGCGAGCGCGAAGATGACAGTCGTCAGTGCGAAAAAGGTGACGCTGTTGAGCGCACCCCCGCCGGCCCTGAAGGCGAGCCTCATGTCGCGTCCAACGATGGCGGCGAAACGGTTCATGCCGCTTCGCTTAACGTAATCGTTCGTGCATTGGGGAACGCGAGCGGTTCGTGCGTCGCGATGACCGCGCCGCCGCTTTTGTCAGCATGCTCGTGAACAAGCGCGACGACGGCGGCGCTGCTCGCGGCGTCCATGCCGGCCGTCGGCTCGTCGAGGAGCCAGAATTTGCGACCCGAAATCGCGATGCGGCATAGCGCGAGGCGCCGCCGTTGTCCGGAAGAAAGGGTGGACGCTTTCTGACGCAAGAAGGGTGTGACGCCGAGCGTTGCGACAGCGCCCTCTGCCGCATGCGGCGACGCGCCGTAGAGCGTCTCCCAGAAGGCGAGGTTCTCTTGCGCCGTCAGCGCGGACTTGACGCCGTCCGCGTGACCAAGAAACGCGGTAGATCCTTCGCAGCGGTCGATCCTGCCGCGGGCAACAGGCGAGAATCCGCCGAGCGCGCGTAGAATCGATGTCTTGCCAGCGCCGTTTGGACCCCTCAGCACATAAATTTCGCCAGGCTTCACGGTAAAGGTGACGCCTGCGACCACGACGCGCTCGCCGCGTTTCAGCGCTATATCGTCAACGCGCAGGGAATGGCCTGCCGGGTCAGGCGCGTCACTCATCGGTCGCGTCCGGCTTTTTTGATTCAAGCGACTTTAGTCTCTCTCGCGCTCGCGCTGAACGGCGCACGATCAAAATCGTGACGGCCAGGAGCACCGCCGCCGTAATCAAGTAGGCGGGCCACACATAGGCCCCGTATCCGCCCATCGCAAAAAAGTCCGCCATACGCCCGCCGCTTGTTGGTGAAGAGGAAAAACCACAAATCGGGCGTCCGATGGAAGGGTAAAACGTCGCGGCGCCGGCGGTCTTTCGCGCGGCCCGGCAGCCTTTATAGTGTCGGGCATGACGGCGGAAATCGGCCAACTATTGCTTATCTTTGCAGGGCTTGCGGCCCTTTTTCAGGGCGTATTTCCGCTCGCAGGGGCGCATTTCGGCAATTCAGCGCTCATGCGGGCGGCAAGGCCTGCGGCGCTTCTCCAGTTCGCGCTCGTCGCAGCCGCCTTTGCAACGCTGACCTTTGGCCATGCGACGTCGGACTTTTCAATCCGCAACGTCTTCGAGAATTCGCATACCGCCAAGCCCCTCATCTACAAACTGACGGGCGTCTGGGGAAACCATGAAGGATCGATGCTGCTCTGGTCGCTCATTCTCGCCGGCTTTGGCGCCGCGGTTGCGGTGAAAGGAAAGGCGGGCGCGCTCGCCGCGCGCGCTCTCGGCGTTCAGGGGCTGATCGCGGTCGCATTCCTCGCTTTCATCATTTTCACGTCGAACCCGTTCTTGCGCCTGTTTCCGGCGCCGGCCGACGGGCAGGATCTGAATCCGCTCCTTCAAGATCCCGGGCTCGTCATCCATCCGCCGTTTCTCTATCTCGGCTATGTCGGGTTTTCGATCGCCTTCGCCTACGCCGTAGCCGGCTTGATCAGCGGACGGATCGACGAGGCTTGGGCGCGAGAGGCGCGGCCCTGGGCGCTTTCCGCATGGGTCTTTCTGACGATCGGCATCGCGCTGGGGAGTTGGTGGGCGTATTATGAATTGGGCTGGGGCGGCTTTTGGGCGTGGGACCCGGTCGAGAATGCGTCCTTCATGCCGTGGCTTGCCGGAACCGCGCTCATCCATTCGATCCGCGTTTTGGAAGTCCGGGGCGCGTTCAGGGCGTGGACGACATTGCTCGCGATCCTCGCATTCTCATTGAGCTTGATCGGCACCTTTCTTGTGCGCTCGGGCGTTCTTACCTCCGTGCATGCGTTTGCGACCGACCCCGCGCGCGGCCTGTTCATTCTCATCATCCTTGGCGTCTTCATCGGCGGCGCGCTGACGCTCTTTGCGCTTCGAGGGCCCGCGTTGCAGTCGTCGGCTGGTTTTCGGCCTGTGAGCCGTGAAGCGGGACTTCTCGTCAACAACGTCATCATGGTCGCGGCGTGCGCGACGGTTTTTATCGGCACGTTTTATCCGTTGTTCATCGATGTCGTTTCCGGAGAAAAGCTTTCGGTCGGCGCTCCTTATTTCAACATCGTTTTCCTTCCCTTCATGGCGGCGGCTCTGCTCATCATGTCGCCAGCGGCCGCGCTTGCGTGGAAGAAGGGGTCGTCGCCGACGCCATGGCGCGCGTCGCGCCGGCGGCGCTCGCGGCGATCATGCTCGGCGTTGCAGCGCTGTGGCTGACCTGGCCTAAAAATGTGGCGGCGGCGCTCGGCGTCGCCCTCGCGGGGTGGGCGGGCGGCGGCGCGCTCGTCGATTTTTCAAAGCGCGCGCGACTGTTCGAGAAACACGCATTAGCGAGGATCGCGAGCTTGCCGAGAAACTATGTCGCGATGACGATCGGGCATTTTGGTTTTGCGATCGTCGCGATCGGTGTTCTCGGCGTCGGCGCTTTTAAAAGCGAGACGATCGCCTATGCGCGAGAAGGCGACGTCGTCAGCGTCGGCGGATACGACGCCAAACTTTTGTCCGTGACGCAGAGCCAAGGTCCTAATTACGCGTCTGAATTCGCGGCTTTCGATATTTCAAAAAACGGCCGTCCGCTGGCGTCGATGACGGCGGAGCGGCGGTTTTATCCCGTGCGGGGCATGCAGACGACGGAAGCGGCGATCGCCACCGATCTTGCCGGCGATCTTTACCTCACCGTCGGCGACTTCAATGAGGAGCGCGGCTGGGTCGTGCGCGCCTGGCGTCATCCTTTGACGATCTGGATGTGGATCGGCGCGGCGCTGATCGCGCTTGGCGGCGTCGTCGGACTGGTCGGCGAGAAGCGGCGCGCAACGGCCCGCACCGCTATTCCGGCGGACGCCAAAACCGCATGAACCGTCCCGTCTTTTTCATTCCCGTTTTGCTTTTTGCCGCGCTCGCGGTCTGGTTCGCGCAAAGTCTTGACCGCGATCCGCGCTACATCCCTTCAATGCTCATCGATCATCCGGCGCCTGAATTCAATTTGCCGGCGATCGCCGGACGCGGCGAAGGATTTTCAACCGCGGATCTCAAAGGTCAAGTCTCGATGATCAACATCTTCGGGTCATGGTGCGCGAGTTGTGAAATCGAGCACCCGGTCCTGATGACGATCGCGCGCGAAGGCGTTGCGCCGATTTACGGCCTCGATTGGAAAGACAAGCCGGGCGCCGGCGCCGAATGGCTGGCGCCGCGCGGCGATCCTTACGCGCGCATTGGCGATGACGCCGACGGCCGTGTGGCGATTGATTTCGGCGTCACCGGCGCGCCTGAGACGTTCATTGTCGATTCTGAAGGCCGCATTCGCCATAAGCATGTCGGCCCGGTGACCATGGACGACTGGCGGAACGTGCTGAAGCCGATGATCGAGGATCTGAACAATGCGCCTGCTGATCGTTAGCGCCTTCCTGCTCTGGTCGTCTGCGGCGTTCGCCGTGCAGCCGGACGAACAACTCGCCGATCCGGCGCTCGAAGCGCGCGCGCGCGCAATCAGCCGGGACATTCGTTGCGTCGTCTGCCAGAGCGAAAGCATCGATGATTCCAATGCGCCCCTCGCGCGGGACCTGCGCCTGCTCGTTCGCGAACGAATTGTCGCCGGCGATGCGGATAAGGAGGTCGTCGACTACCTCGTCGCGCGCTATGGCGACTATGTATTGCTGAAGCCGCGCGTGCAGACGAACACCCTGCTGCTATGGGCGGCGCCGCTGGCGGCGGCTGCGGCGGGCGCTGCGGGATTATGGTCGGTCGTTCGCGCCGCCCGATCGCGGAAAGAGCCGCCCCGGCCGCTCAGCGATGACGAAGTCGAAGCGTTGCGACGGCTCGACTGATGGCGCTTTACCTTTTCTTCGGCGTCGGCGTCTTGCTCGCCATCGCGTTCTTTGTGGTGCTTGGAATTCCTGTTCTTCGTCCCAAATCGCTCACCATAGTCGACGATCGCGGCGCGGCGCTGGCGCAGCGACTGGCCGACATTGAACGCGACCGCGTCAGCAGACTCATCGGCGACGACGAAGCAGCGGAGGCGATCATTGAGGCAAAGCGCGCGGCGCTCGCGCCAACGGCCGGAGGCGGATCGGCGCCGTCGCGCCCATGGCGATTTGCAGCGGTTGCGTTCCTTGCGCTCGCGCCGATCGCCGCGTCGTCGATTTATGTTGCCGTCGGCGCGCCCACATTAATTGATCCGCCCGCGCCGTCCGCAGGACCGGCTCTCGATCCGGACGCGATCGCGGCGATGTCCGATACGGATCGGCAGGCGATGATCGAGGGCATGGTTGCGAGCCTGTCGGCCCGCCTGGAACAGTCGCCGGACGACGCCGAAGGCTGGCGCATGCTGGCGCGGTCGCAGCTCGTATTGCAGCGGCCGCCGGACAGCGCGGCCAGCTACCGCCGGCTTTTGGCGCTTGAAGAAGGTGCGGCGGAGGACTGGCGGAATTTTGCGACTGCGCTCGCCGCAAGTCTTCCGTCTGGTCGTTTTCCAAGAGATGAGGAGTTTCTTGGCGCGCTCGACAAGATCGAGGCATTCAACCCTGGCGATCCGATGGTGCTTTTCTATCGAGGCGGCGCCGCAAAGGAGAACGGCGAGCCGGCCCAAGCCGTCGCGTTATGGTCTCAGCTGCTTGAGGGAATGCCCGACGACGCGCCTGTTCGCGGAACGCTCCAATCGCTGATTGATGAAGCGCAGGCCGAAATCGAGTAGTCCCGGCGTCCCAATTCGGAGCAGGGTCAAGGCGCGGTTTTTGCTGTTTCCTGAATTAATTGCGCAAGCCGGCGTCTTTTGCGTTAGGCTTCTGGTTAATCGTGTGGGGTGTTGCGGGATGCGTGAATTTGCTGGCGTTTTCATTGCTCTTGGAGTTTTAGCCGGCGCTGCAGACGCGTCGGCGGCGCGCTATACGGCGTCGAAAGTCCTGTTTCAGGACGTTACAGGCGAAGTCAAAATCACGACGACCGCCGGCGACGACATCGAAGTGACGATCCGGCAGGGTAAAACGCACAGGACGGTCACCGCCACTATCGTCAACGGCGAACTCGTGATCGCCGGAGAACGTTGGCGCGAGGAAGAAACCAAGGACTGTTGCAACAACCGCATTCGCCGCGTTGAAAATCTTCAGCGGGACCGCGTCGCCGCCGTGAACGCCCCGGCGACGGATCGCAATTCTTTCTTCGCCGACTATCCGGTCATCGAAGTGTCGCTGCCGCGCAAGAACGACGTCACTTTCGTCGATGCGCGCATCAAGCTCGGCGTCGTCGGCGCGATTGACGGGCGCCTGACGCTCGACGCCTGCTACGTTCACGGCGAGACGGGCGATCTTGGCGAAGCGGCGATCGGCGTAATTTCGGGAAGTCGGCTCGCGATCGGCGACGTCAAATCGATGCTTGAACTCGACGTTTCCGGCGACGCCGATGTCACCGGCGGATCGGCGGCGATGGCGGATATCGACATCGCGGGACCTGGCGACGTCATGATCGGCGCCGTCGACGGGATGCTAGACGTTTCTATCGCCGGCTCGGGGCAAGTGCGCGCCGCCAGGATCGACGGGCCGATGACTGTCCGGATCGCCGGCTCGGGCGCAGTCGCCGTCCAGGGCGGCAAGGCTGACAAATTGACCGTCACCATCGATGGCTCAGGCGGCGTCTTCCATGAAGGGGCGGCTGTCGCGCCGACGCTTCGCCTTTATGGCTCTCCGACGGTTCGTCTTGGTTCCGTGACCGGGCGCGTCACCCGCCACGGCCATGGCGAGGTCTATGTCTCCGGCAAGCTGCTCGAAAAACCCTGATTTTCCGGCGTTCGCCTGGCAGGGGCAGAGGGGCTCGAACCCCCGGCCTACGGTTTTGGAGACCGTCGCTCTACCAGCTGAGCTATACCCCTTCAGGCGTCGCTTCGAATAAGACCGAAGCGGCGCTTTTTCAATAGCGGGCGCGCTGGCCGGCCTTGACGGGGGCAGGAAACAGTCTACCTAAGCGCCATCTTCCGAAACATTGAGAAGGTGGGCGCGTCGGGATCGGCGCACGAGAACCCTTGCCTTCCGGAGATGAGGGTGAACGCGCCATGGCAGGCGACAAGAAATCCGCTTCGAACAAGTCCGGCGCTAAATCCGGCGCCGGCGTCACCATCGACGGCGCGGCCGAAGAGGTCAAAAAGAAGAAGCGCACCAGTCCCCTCGAATTCCTTCAGCAGGTTCGCGCGGAAGCGGAGAAGGTGACCTGGACGACCTGGAACGAGACGTGGGTGTCAACGATGATGGTGCTCGTCATGGTCGTCGTCATGGCGATCTTCTTCCTGATCGTCGATCAGGGCATTCGCTTCGGCGTCTGCACCGTCCTGCCAATCGACTGCGCGTCGCAGGCCCAATAATGCGTCCATCAGAACACGGATCAACGCCAATGGAACACAAGTGGTTTATCGTCCACGCCTATTCGAACTTTGAGAAGAAAGTCGCCGAGTCGATCCGTCAGTCCGCTTCGGAGAAAGGCATGTCGGAGCTTTTCGAAGAGGTGTTCGTGCCGACCGAAGATGTGACAGAGGTCCGCCGCGGCAGGAAGATCACGGCGGAGCGCCGGTATCTGCCCGGTTACGTGCTTGTCAAAATGGTGCTGAACGACCAGACCTATCACCTCATCAAGGAGACGCCGAAGGTCACCGGCTTCCTCGGCGCCGGCAACAAGCCGATGCCGGTCAGTCAGCGCGAAGTGGACCGCATCAGAGGCGTCGTCACCGATTCGATCGAACGCCCGCGCTCCACGATCACCTTCGAGATCGGTGAAAACGTCCGCGTCGTCGACGGCCCCTTCGCGTCGTTCTCCGGCGTCGTCGAGGATGTCGACGAGGACACGCAGCGCGTCAAAGTCGCGGTTTCGATTTTCGGCCGCGCGACGCCAGTCGAACTCGAATTCGCGCAGGTCGAAAAGACCATCTAATCCAGCGACTTCCAAAGCCCGTCCGGATCGCCCCGATCGAAAGTCGGGGCGATTTCGTTTGCTTGGCCAGTGGATTCGACGGACTCGCAGTATCGGGCTGCATGTTACGGAATCACACAATTCGTGATGGCGAGCCCCATTTCAGCCATAGTTTCGTCCCGCAACGCAACAATTGGTGGCTCTAGATACGCCCACGTCGCAAGGGAACTTGCGATAGCTGGCGAGGCGGGCCGCGCTTCTCTCCCCCGCGCTCAACCCGTCTCGCCAGCGCAAAGTTTCGGCTGCGTATCAGCCGGAAGGTGGCAGGTTCCCGGTTGCGTATCGCGGCGCATACTTAAATCGCCGGCAGGACGGTTCTCCCCCGTCTTGCCGGCGATCTGTTTTGTTGCGTGCTTGTAGAGACTCGCTTTTCAATCAATAAGTTGCGTCGAACGCGAGCCGGCATGACGCCGGGTCTCTCCGCCTCTGGACCAAGGGAAGCGACATGACAGCCATTCTGACCGACCTGCGTAACGCAGTGATTGCGGGCTTTTCGCTCGCGCTGATTCTGCTTCTTCTTTATCTGACCGTGTGGGGTGGCGCGCTCGATGGCGTTTTCTGGCGGTTCCTTTTCCGCTGGGCCCATGTCGTGTCAGGCGTCATGTGGATTGGCCTCCTGTGGTATTTCAATTTCGTCCAGATCCCGACGATGCCGAAAATCCCGGACGAGCAAAAACCGGCGATTGGCAAGCATATCGCGCCAAAGGCGCTTTTCTGGTTCCGCTGGGCGGCGATGTCGACCCTGATTACGGGCCTGATCCTTGCGATGCTGAACGGCTATCTCGTCGAGGCGTTGACTCTTGGCGCGACCAGCGGATTTGCGGTCCCCGGACACACGGCGATCGGGATCGGCATGTGGCTCGCGGCGATCATGTGGTTCAACGTCTGGTTCGTGATCTGGCCAAACCAGCAAAAGGCGCTCAACATCGACAACAGGTTTCCTGACCTCGCTGCGGACCTCAAGGCCAAGGCGGGCCGGACGGCGATGCTTTTTTCTCGGACCAATACGGTGTTGTCTGTGCCCATGCTGTTCGCCATGGTCGCTGCGCAGGCGCTGTTTCATATCTCCTGATTTCGCGAGATACGGGTATTTCTGGCGGCGGGGGCTCTCGGCTCCCGCCGTTTGCGTTATAAGCGGAATGGAGAAGGGGCGACCGGGCGTCTCCGCGGGGTCGGTCTGAAAAACGCTTGGAGGGGTCCATGTCAATCTTGAACGCATCTACGAACCAGTCACGAGAATTCCTGAGGCGCCTGCGCAAAACTTTGGTCGCAACTGCTGCGCTCGCCGTAACGGCCTGCGCCTCCACTGGCGGGCCGCTCGGCCTTTCCCGCGATCAGGAAAAAGCCATCGGCGAACAGCAGCATCCGGCGATCCTCGCCCAATTCGGCGGCGAGATTGAAGACGCCGCGTTGAAATCCTATGTCGATGGAATCGCACGGCGCCTGATCGCGGCGGGCGATCAACCGACCGCACCGATCGTCGTCACGACGCTTGACAGTCCGGTCGTCAACGCCTTCGCCCTGCCTGGCCACGTTTACATCACGCGCGGACTGCTCTCGCTTGCGAACTCGGAAGCCGAACTCGCGGGCGTGCTTGGACACGAACTGGGCCACGTCTACGCGCGCCATACTGCAGAACGCGTCAGCCGATCAAACATCACCGGCATCGGCGCGGTGCTCGTCGGCGTGCTGACCGGCAGCCAGGAAGGCATGCAGCTCGCCGGTCAGTTGGGCCAGCTTTATCTTCTCAAGTACTCGCGCGGTCAGGAATATGAATCGGACCTTATCGGCGTCAGGCTTCTCGCAAAGGCGAATTACGACCCGACGGCGCAGGCCGATTTTCTGAACACGCTTGGCCGCTGGACCGACATCGAAATGAAAGTGGCGGGCGTCAATTCGCGTCCGCCGGAATTTCTGTCGAACTCACCCGAATTCGGCCGATCGCGTGCGCCGGGCCGCTGCGGAAGCGCAAGCCGTCGCGCAAGCGGGCGCCGTTTCGAGCGAGCGAAGCCGCGCGAAATACATGGATATGATCGACGGCCTTCTCTACGGCGACGATCCGCTGAAGCAGGGCTTCATCCGCAACGGCAATGAGTTCATCCACCCGGGCATGAAGCTCGCCTTCAGCGTTCCGCAGGATGTCAAGCTCGTGAACACCTCCTCCGCCGTTGTCGGGCAATCGCAATCGGGGGCCCAAATGCAATTCAGCGGAGGCAGCTCCGAGCAGGCGCCGACCGCGATCATCGAAAATGACATTTCGAAATCCCTCGGAGTCAGCCTTGCGCCGGCCCGCACCATCACCGTCAACGGCAGGCAGGGCGCCGTCGGCGCGGCGCGGGCGAACACGCAAAACGGTCCCGTCGACGTTCAGGCTTTCGTCATCCGGTGGGAAGGAACGACGAACTACATTTTCCTGTGGCTGACCCCGGCGACCGTCACTCAAGGGATGCAGCAGGGGATCAACAATTCAGTGTCCTCGCTAAGGACCATCGACCCGGCCGGCCTGGCGATTCCGAAATCGCAGAAGATCAATGTCGCCGCCGTTGGCGCGCGAGACACCGTGTCCGGCCTTGCTGCAAAGACGACGTTTGAGAACGCAAGGGACGAACGGTTCATTGTCCTGAACGGGCTCTTAAGCGCGAGCGACCTGCAAGCTGGCCAAAGCGTCAAGCTCGTCCAATAGGGGCGCAGACCGCGAGAAAACGTCGCGCCCGGCGTTGCGGCGCCGCCGGGCGGCGCGGTTGCGGCTATGATGTGAAGGCGTAGTTTACGGATGGCGTCATGAAGCTCGAATCGAAACTGAGGACGCTCGGGGCCGTCAATCATGCGCCGCTTAAAGCGGCCATGCTCGGCGCGACCAAGGACGAATGGCTTGAGGAACAGCTTCGCCAGAAGACATTCGACGTCCACGCGAAGACCAATTCGATCATCCTCCTTTTCGCGGAAGGTTGGCCCGACATCAACATCACGAAACATAATGGGTGGGGGCGTTATTCGCACATTGCGATGCCGGTCATGCAGGAGATCATCCGCAAACACTACCCGGTTCAGGGCACGATCATACGCGCGATGTTCGCAAAGCTCCTCGCCGGAATGTCGATTGACGAGCATTTCGACGATCACCCGACGTTTACGATCGGCCACCGCATTCACGTGCCGCTTGTCACCAATGAAGACGTTCGGTTCGTCATCGCCGGAGAGAACTACAATTTGAAGGAAGGAATCGCCTACGAGGTGAGCAATCTCGATTATCACTACGTGGCGAACCCGTCCGATCAGGACCGCGTGCACTTCATATTCGATTACGTGGAAGATGGCGCCGCCATCTAAGGTCCTCGTCAGCTCCGTCGTCCGCGGCGCCAATCAAGGCGACAGCCATGGCGGGCTTTATCTCGTCGACTTCGAACAATCGTCGCACGAACAACTCCTCGACTGGAACAATAGCGGCATCAATTTTGAAGGTCGCGGCGCCGACCGCGGATTGCGCGGCATCGTCATCGTCGATGATCTGATCTTCGTCGCGGCGAGCGACGAATTATTCGCGTTCGACAAGCGGTTTCGCATTCTCGGATCGTGGCGCAGCCCCTTTCTGAAGCATTGCCACGAGATGTCGCGATCGGGCGGATCGCTCTATCTGACGTCGACTGGATTCGACAGCGTTTTACGCTTCGATCTGAAGGAGCGGCGATTTGATCTCGGCCTGCGCGTCTCCTATGGCGATGGGCGTGCGAGTGCTGCTGCGTTCGATCCAGGCGCGACGAGCGGCCCTTCACCCAGCATGAGCCTTCACCTCAACAATGTTCATGTCGATGAATTCGGCGTTTACATCTCAGGGCTGAAAATGCCGGCGCTGCTTCACCTGACGTCGCGAGCAGTCGGTGTTTTTGCAGAAATCCCGCTCGGAACGCACAATGCAATGCCGTTTCGCGGCGGCGTCTTGCTCAACGACACGGACGCCGACAGCGTCGTCTGGCATACGCCGCAGCATCATGTGTCGCTGCCGGTTCCCCAATATGCTGAAAGCGACCTGCTGCACGCGGACGCGGATGCGTCGGGCGTTGCTCGTCAGGCGTTCGCGCGAGGGCTCTGCGTGATAACGGACACCCTGATCGCAGGGGGATCCTCTCCGACGACGGCGTCGCTTTACGATATTTCTCTAAAAAGGCGTATTAAGTCGGTCAACCTGACCATGGACGTACGTAATGCCGCGCACGGGTTGGCGCTCTGGCCGTTCTGATCAATTGGATTTTGGAGGCAGCGGAAAGAACCCGCTGGTCGATCGTCTGTAGGCGGCGTATTCCGGGTATTTCGTCTCCATGCCGCGCTCAAGCAGCGCCTTGCCAGAAACGTTGATCAGGAAATGCGTCATTACAACCGGCGAAAGAATCGTCAACCAGCCGAATGGCGCCTCAAGCGCGATCAGCGTCAGACCGGCCCAGACCATCGCATCCCCGAAATAGTTCGGGTGACGGGTCCATGCCCACAGGCCTTTCGTCATCACCCTGCCCTTGTTCGCCGGATCGGCCTTGAAGCGCTTTAGCTGTTCGTCGCCGATCGCCTCAAAGGCGAGACCGATGGTGAAGACGCCGACGCCCAGGATAGCCACCGGGCCAAGGTCGCTATCGCCGCCGACCTGCCCGATCTGGACCGGGAGAGAGACGAACCAGGCGATGACGCCCTGAAGCCCGAACACCCAGATCAGGCTCCAGCGCGCGAACGAGGCGTCGGAACCCTGCTTCTCCCGCATCCGGACATAGCGATAGTCTTCGCCATGGCCGAGGTTGCGGCGAGCAAGATGCAGGGCGAGGCGGCCCGCCCAAAGGCACACAAGCGCCGTCAGAACGAGATCGCGCGGCGATGCGCCCTCTGTCCGCAATAAAGTCATCACCGCGTTGAAAGCGCAGGCGGGTCCCCAGAATATGTCGATAATGCTGGCGTCGCGAATCTTGACGCTAACGGCCCACAAGAGGGCCAGCACAAGCCAAAGCGAAACAAGATTGCCAATGACGAGGATCAGCAGATCAATCGGGCTCATGGTCGATCAATTCTCATTCAAGACCCTCACAAAGTTAGATCATTCTGCCGCCGCCGCTATCCAAAAAAGCGGCGATAGGCGTTACTATTACGGCCATGGGGAAACTCTTGAAATGAGTCGCATGCCGTGAGCGCAGGTCTGATCGCCTTATCCGTGCTGCTTCAATCCGCGGCTGACGAAATCATTGTCAGCGGCGAGCGTCGCGCCGCAAGCAAGTCCGACTCGCCTGTCAGCGTTTCTACCATTGGCGGTGACGAGGTCATACGCATTAACGCTGACCATCCGGCCGAAGCGCTGAACCGCAGCGCGGGCGTCCTCATTCATCGGGGTAACGGTCAAGAGCACCTGACCGCAATTCGCTCGCCGGTTTTGACCGGCGGAGCGGGAGCGGGGTCGTTCCTTTATCTTGAGGACGGCGTGCCGTTGCGGTCGGCTGGATTCGCGAACGTCAACGAGCTGTTTGAAGCTCACAGCGAAATAGCGGAACGTATCGAGATTGTAAAAGGACCATCGGGCGCGGCCTATGGCGCAAACGCGATCCACGGCGTCATCAATATTCTCACGCGAGCGCCGGAAGAACAATTCTCCTATCTCGCGGAGACGAGCGTCGATACGATTGGGCGGATCAAAGGGCGCGGCTTTGCGTCCAAGACGGTCGGTCCGCATGGCCTGTTTGGCGGAGTTTCAATTCTCGACGACCCCGGCTATCGCGCGGAGTCCGGCGCCGACCAGCAAAAAATATCGGTTCGTCATGATTATGCCGGCGATCATATCCGTGTAAAGACGATATTGGCGGGATACAATCTGAACCAGGAAACAGCGGGATTCGTCGAGGGCGTCGCCGCCTATAAAGACCTGGCGTTGAGGCGCTCAAATCCCAACCCCAATTCCTTCCGCGATGCAAAAGGCGTACGCCTTTCCAGCCGAATAGACATTGACATCGGAGAAAGCGCGACGCTTTCGATGACGCCGTTTGCGCGCTGGAACGACATGGCGTTTCGCCTGCACTTTTTCCCCTCCCAAGCGTTGGAGCAAAACTCGCACTGGAGCGTCGGCGCGCAGAACGCGCTCTACATCGATAGCGGCGCGTTTTCCGCGATCATCGGGGCGGACGCCGAGTATTCCAAAGGCGAACTATCGGAATTTCAGTCAATTCCAACAGTGTTTTCTTACACGCAGGGGCTTCATTACGATTATGAGGTCGCCGCGATTTCAGTGTCGCCATTTGCAAGCATCACGTTCGCAATCGCCGACCGTTTGAAGGCGACGGCGGCGGCGAGGCTCGATTACACGCAATACGACTACTCCAATTTGACAGCTTCCGGCGTTGTCGGGCGCTTTCTTCGTCCGCCGAGCCGGTCGGACGATTTCACGACCGCGAGTCCGAAATTGTCCAGTCATCTATGACGCTGGCGCCGCGAACATATATGCGAGTTACGCCAGAGGCGCCCGGCCTCCCCAGACCACCGATCTCTATCGTCTGCAGGTAAACCAGACGACCGACCCCGCAGAACCTGAAATGATCGACGCGTTCGAACTCGGCATGAAAGCCGCCTCGGGGATACTAAAGGTTGAGGCCGCTGGCTATTTCATGTGGAAGCGGAACTTCTTTTTCCGCGACGCCGACGGCTTCAACGTCAATAACGGCCGCACCAGGCATGTCGGCGGCGAGGCGGAGATTTCAGCCGACCTTCCTTACGGATCTTAGCATCGAAGGGAATGTCAGCTACGGCAGACATACCTATCGTTTCGACAGGCCGATATTGAGCGCGCCGCAAGCGTCAGAAAAAATCAGTTTCGGGGACGATGTCGATACGGCTCCCCGCTGGATCGCAGGCGCAAGGGTGCGCCTTGCTCCCGAACAGGCGCCGCTTGAAGCCGAAATCGAATGGGCGTTCCTGGACGAGTACTTCATGGATGCCGCGAACACGGCCGTCTATCCGGGCCACAATCTGGTGAATCTTGAGGGGCGCCTGGAAAATCACGGAGCGCGTGACCGCCACATTCGCATTGCGGAATGTTTTCGACAAATTCTACGCGGAGCGCGGCGACTTCGCATTCGGGACCGAACGCTATTTCCCCGGAGAGGGACGGGTGGCGGCGTTCGGCTTAAGGATCGCCTCATGACGTCGATGATTTCAAAGATTGCGCCGCCGGAATTCGGCGCGCCAATGACGCCGGCGCATCCTTCCGATGAGGCGCGGCGCCTGCTCGCATTGCGTCGGTCGACGTCGGCCGACCTGCTGGCGGGGCCTGGGCCTGATGATGCGACGCTGGACGCCATGCTCGAGATCGCCGCGCGCGTACCGGATCATCGCAAGATCTGTCCTTTTCGTTTCGTTGTGATCAGCGGCGATGCGCGCGGCCGCATCGGCGGCGTTCTGGCGGAACGAGTTCGTCGTAACCTCGGCGGAGGCCTCGCCGGATCGAGTTGAAGTGGAACGACGGCGCCTTTTGCGCGCGCCTGTCGTCGTTGTCGTCGTCGCCCGCATCGATTCGCATCACAAGACACCTGAATGGGAGCAGATGCTGACGAACGGGGCCGTGTGCCAGAATTTGCTGCTCACGGCTTCCGCCCATGGATTCGCGGCAAACTGGCTGACTGAATGGTACGCCTACGACGCTGGCGTCCGCAGGGCGCTGGGGCTGGCGGATGGCGAAAAAATTTCGGGTTTCGTCTATATCGGCTCCGCCAGAGAGCAGCCCCGCGAGCGGCAGCGCCCGGTTATGGCCGAGATTGTGACGAGGCTGTAACTGTCGCATTCGTGAAGGCGGCTCGTGGCGGCGGGCAGGACAATCATCTAAGTATGCGACCCACCTACAGGAGGAATCAAAAATGAGAATAATCTTGGCGGCGAGCGCAATTCTTGTCTCGCTGGCGGCCTGCGGCAAGGCCGATAAGACGGAAACGCCGGCGGCAGGCGCTGCGGCGCCAGAATCGCTGTCGAAGAGAGTGCGCCGACGCCGGCGCTGGCGGAAGAAGCCGCGCCCGCGCCATTCGATGTGTCGCCAACAATTCCCGGCGTTTACAAATCGGACCCGCGCCACGCCTACATCACCTTCAGCTATGATCATCAGGGCTATTCGAGGCCGTGGCTTCGTTGGAGAAGCTGGTCGGCCGATCTCAACTGGAATCCCGCGACGCCCGACCAGTCGTCGATCGATGTCGTCATCGACGCGACGTCCGCCGATTCCGGCGTTTCGGAATTCGACGACCATCTAAAAAGCGCCGACTTTTTGACGCCGCAAACAATCCGCAGATCACGTTCAAGAGCACATCGCTCGCTCTTGCCGGCGGCGCCAGCGGTACGGTCACTGGCGATCTTACGATCAAGGGCGTGACGAAGCCCGTAACGCTCGACGTTTCGATCAACAAAGCCGCGAGCGATGATTTTGCAAAGGCCTACAAGCTCGGCTTTTCGGCGAAAGGCGTCGTCAAACGATCCGATTACGGCGTCGACAAATACGTTCCCTTTGTCGGCGACGAGGTGACTGTCGTCATCGAAGCGGAATTTGTGCTGCCGCGCGAGGCGTCGGCGTCGCAATGAACGAGACCCAGCGCTACACGACCGTCGCCATAGCGTTGCATTGGCTGATCGCCTTGATGGTGATCGGCCAACTCGCCGGCGGCTTATACATGCATAACCTTCCGAACGAGCAGGCGGCGCTGAAGTTCCAACTCTACCAGCTGCACAAATCATTCGGGATAACCGTGCTGGCGCTGACCCTTTTCCGTCTCGGCTGGCGGTTGTCGCACAAGGCGCCGCCGCTGCCGGCGGAGATGCCCGGCTGGGAACGCTTCGCAGCGCGCGGCGCCCATGTCGGATTTTATATTCTCCTTATCGCGTTGCCGCTGGTCGGTTGGGCCGTGGTTTCTTCGTCGCCTTACGCGGACAGCGTTCAGACTTACCTCTACGGCGTCGTCCATTGGCCCCATCTGCCTTTCTTTGAAAATGTTGAGGACCGCAAAGGGTTGTCGCACGACATTGCGGAGGTTCATGAAATGCTCGCTTTCGTGATGATCGGGCTGATCGGCGTGCATCTGGCTGCGGCGCTGAAGCATCATTTTGTGAACAAGGACGCCGTTCTCGCTCATATGCTGCCCTGGATTTGGAGGCGCACTTGAGAGACGTGTTGTTCATTGCGATTGCGGCGTTGGTTGCCGCATGCGGATCAAAGTCGGTCGAACCGGCTGCGGCGTCTCCTGACGACGCATCGGAAGTTGAAATCACGGCTCTTGAGCCGGCTTCGATCCCGACGGCGTCGCCGGAAGAGACTGCGGCCACTAAGCCCTCGGCCGTTGCGCCGACCGCCGCCGACTGGGCGGTCGATGGCGCGAAGAGCACATTGACGTTTAGCGGAGACCAAACGGGTAAGGCGTTCTCCGGGAATTTCGGGACTTTCGATGCCGCCATCAAATTCGATCCGCAGGATCTTCAATCCTCACGCATCGAAGTCGTCGTCGATATGTTTTCAGCCAAAACAGGAGATCGCCAGCGCGATGACGCGCTGCCGAGCGCCGACTGGTTCGCCGTCAGGGAGTTTCCAAAGGCGACCTTTGCTTCGTCCAAGATCGTGGGCGCAGGCGACGGGAATTATGAAGCGCTCGGCAAGCTGTCGATCCGGGGCGTCTCCCGTGACCTCGTCTTGCCGTTTACGCTGGCGATCGATGGCGACAAAGCGGTCGCAGACGGGTCGGTTCCGCTGTCGAGACCTGACTTTGGCGTCGGACAAGGAGAATTCGCGACGGGCCAATGGGTTGGGCTTGATGTGACTGTCACTTATCACATTGAAGCGAGCCGTTAGGGCGACTGTCTGCGGCGGCAGGGCGGGTTCCGCCGCCCTTGAACCGCCGCTAAATTGGCTAAAACCGACCCGACATTCGGCCGGCGCCAAAGGATGAGGATTGTTCGATGCGTCAATTTATGGTCGTCGCGATCGCTGCGCTTTTCTCCGCGCCAGCGTTGGCGCAAGCGCCAACGCCCCGGTTAATGCAGGGCGAAATGAA
>CAVXVQ010000023.1:0-12735 GCA_963765165.1 uncultured Alphaproteobacteria bacterium
AGCATTGTTTAGCGTCGGTTCTTGCTGAAAATTGCCGAGCTCGGCTGCATCCCCGATGGCGAAGGACTTTTGCAGGATGAAGATCAGAAAAACGAGCGCCAGCCGCAGGCAAAAACAAGCTCGCAGCCGCTTCCTTTGAGGCGCGCCAGCAATCTGAAATTGAGCTTGCCCGGCGTCACTGAAAAAATGAGCAGCCGAAATGCGTCCCGGAATGAATGACTGTTTTACCGGGGTCGATGCTCCAAGGACGCCGCTGCGCATTTCTTCTTTGGATGTAGACGCCTCGATGATCTGGATCGCCTCATTGGCGTCAGGCGCGCTTAATGCAGCCGCGATTTTCTCCGCAAAGCAATCGCTGCGGTCAGGCGATGCGCCGAGCCGGCTCATGCCGACACTGATCCGCGCCGCGCTTTCATCGTCGCGAACGTAGTCAGGGCTGACGACCGATGTCGAAGAGCAGGCTGACAATGCGATCACAATTGTCGCCCAGATCGAAGTCGCCGATGCCATTCGCCTTGCAGTCATTGACTGTTCTCCTCTCGGCATTTCGCCGAGCCGATCAGGTGGGCCGCCCCGAATTTCGACGTCCGCGGCTTGCAAAGGCGAGGCCGGCAAGCGCCGACAGCAACAGAGGGCGCCCGCGCCAGGGATTGGCGCGACCGCAGTTGTAGCTTTATCGGAGTCGGTACTTCCGTCTGCGCGGTCGCCAGATCCTGAACGCTTTGTCTCGACAGACCGCGCTTCGATCCCGCCCCAGGAACCGGCGCCGACTAACAGGGCCGCCGCGGAGGTCAGGGACAATATCGACACTTGAATTCCTTTGTCTCAATAATCAGAAGGGGCACATGCGGCGGTTGTGAGCATTTTCGTCTCACTCTCGACCGCTCTCATGGCCATTGAGCGCTCAAGATTGTGCAGCCGGAAGCCACGGGAAATACTTACGGCGCGGTCACTGCGCTTTTTTGACTGGGCGGTGACGCCGCGGAGCCGTAAATGACGAAAACGCGCGGCGCCAAATCGGCGCACAATCTGCGCCGGTCAGGCATGAGGTCGTATTCCGCCCTGACTTCAAGGAACCCACGTCGCCAGCCGTGTTTCTCTCTGAAAGCACAGGATCAAATAATCATGCAATCCAAAAGCCTTCTCGCAGCGGTCGGCGTCGTCGCGCTCATCATTGCCGCTGTTTATTTCATCAACCAGTCGCAGAAAAGCGATGCCGAGAAACTCGGCGACAGCCTTGAAGAAGTTGGCGAGGACATCGCGGATGCGGTGGACGACGCCACCGAATAGGGCTCGATCTTCGCGCTTCGCCGCATTACCATCGCCAGCTAACATGCAGGCCGAAAGGCCTTCTTAATTAAGCCGCCGTGATCGCAAGTCGGGCGAGTGACGGCAACGACTTTGAGCCGGTCTTTTTCATGATTGCGGCCCGGTGATTTTCGACTGTCCGCTGACTGATTCCAAGATCACTCTCGCTATTTTTGCTCGGCTCGCCGGCAAACACCCGCGCATTATCTCCAGCTGCCTCGGCGTCAGATCCGACAGCTGCCGCCTTGCTGCGGACTTGCGCGCAAAAACCGCATTCGCGTCAAGTGATGAGGCAAATGCCGTCTCAATGCTTTTGACAAGATCTTTTCGGCTTACCGGCTTTTCAAGAAAATCAGACGCGCCGGCCTTCATGACTTCGACGGCGATCCCGATATCGCTCCGTCCCGTGATCAAGATCACCGGTAACCGATGGCCCGATTCTTGCAGCTTATGCAGGAGGTCGATGCCGCTAATGCCGGGAAGATAGGCGTCAATCAGAAGGCACGCCCTCTTGCTGGAATCGTAGCCAGCAAGGAATTCTTCGCATGATGTAAAAGACTCAACGCTGTAGGCCGCGGCGGTCAGAACCTGACTCATGGTCTTGAGCATTTCCGCTTCGTCATCGACGATATAAACCGTGCGATTTGCGCTGACGCTCGTTTTCTCAGCAGCTGGCGCTTGAATTCGGGCCACCGGCGGAAGCAACTGCGCAATGACTTTTGTCAGTTTTGCCGGGTTGACCGGCTTGCTGAGATGAACGCATTTTTCGAGCGAAATTTCGCGCAAGGTCGCCGGCGTGATATCTCCGTCAGCACGATGACCGGGATTTCCGTCTGCAGCTTTTGCTGAAGTTTAACGGCGGTCTGAAGCCCGCTATCGCCTTTTCCCAGATTGAAGTCAGCGACGATCACATCCGGCACGATCGCCGCCGCCTTGACGCGAGAATGCGGCCTCGCCATGCGCCGCGGCCAAAACGATATAGCCTTCCTTGGTGAGCGTCAGATTGAGGAGATCGCTCACCTCGGGATCATCTTCAATGACAAGGATCGCGCCTGTCCTGACTGCTTCGGAAGGCGATAATTTCACCGGCGCGACCGCCGCCGCCTCAGCGGCGGGAGCATCGGCGAGCTTGGTTTCAATAGAAAAAACCGAGCCCTGGCCCAGCACAGACTTCACTTCAACCTTATGGTTCAGCAATTTGCCGACGCGTCGAACAATCGCAAGACCGAGCCCGAGACCGGGCCCTCGACCGGTGACGCTGTTATCAAGCTGGACGTGCTCATCGAAAATGGCGCCCATGGCGTCCATGGGTATCCCCACCCCGGTGTCGCAGACTTCAATGCTCAGTCTCCCCTGCCGGCGCCGGCATCCGAGCAGAACGCCTCCCTTCTCCGTGTATTTGAGCGCGTTCGACAGCATGTTGCGCAACATTTGTTCGAGAAGATGCGGATCGCTGAGAATATGGCTGCTGCAGGGAGCGACGCGCAAAGTCAGTCCCCGCGCTTCAGCCTGCACGTCAAATTCATCCTTCATTCGCCGGAGCAGTGCGCCGACATCAATGTCCACAATTTCCGGCTGAACAACTCCAGCCTCGATATGGTTGAGGTCGAGAAGCGTGTTGAGCATGTTCGACATGCCGGCCAGAGATTTCTCAAATCTGGCCAGCAGATCCTTGGTCGACGGTTGCGTCACCTCATTCACAATCAGTCCGAAGAGGAGCGAAAGCGTTTGCAGGGGCTGACGCAGATCGTGACTGGCGGCGGCGAGGAATCGGGACTTTGCGATGCTGGCGAGATCCGCCTCGCGCTTGGCCACCGCCAACAAATCCGCAATGCGCTTGCGCTCAGTGATGTCCGTATAAGTAATGACCACGCCGGCGACGGCTTCTGCGCCAAGGTCGCGCGTGCGATACGGCAGCGTCCGCCGTATGTAGGATCTGTCGTTCGAAGAGTGGATTTCACGACCTATCGCTTCGTGCTTTGCAAGCACCGCCGCCGCATCCGAATGCAACTCCGGATCAGAGGCGAGCGAGTGGAGGTCCGCCAGCGGGCCCCCGATATCGCCGGGGATTACGTTGAACATCAGCCGCGTCGCCGGCGTGAAAAACCGGATGTTGAGCTTTTTATCGAGAAATATCGTGGCGACGTCGGTGCTGTTGAGAACGTTTTCCAGGTCGTTTGAAGTCGTGCGCTGATCTTCGAGGGAATCGTGGAGCTGAGAATTCAGGGCCGTCAATTCCTCGTTGAGCGACTGAAGCTCTTCTTTCGATGTCAGCAATTCCTCATTGGTCGACTGGAATTCCTCGTTGATCGAGAGGGCTTCTTCATTAATCGCTTTTTGCTCTTCGCCGGAGATTTCGAGGTTTCTGATGGCGCCGAGCAATTCAGTGCGCGTCGCCCCTATTTCCATTTCAAGTTCGGCGACCCTTGAGGCGTCTTGCGGCGATGGCTTTCGGTCGCTCTTGGTGGTCGAAGCGATCTCGTCAACGAAGCAAACAAGGATGAGGTCGGATTCTTCATGCGTGAGCGGATGGGCCTCTATTCTGTAGGCGCCGGCGGCGTCGCCGGTCGACGTTGTTCCGGGAATTGAAACGCGGGCGTTTTCTTCACAGGCCTTATGGACGATCGCTCTCAGTTTTGTGCGCAGCTCCGGTTGCGCCATCGACAACAGGTCTTTCGTCGGCTGCCCGGGCGCGATGCGCAAGTAGCGCGCGATCGGTCCGACAAAATACAGGCATTCGAATTTCCGGTCGATCAGGACCGCAGCGGGCGCGTAGTGCTGGCTGATGATTCGCTCACACTGTTCGGCCAAAATGCTCTTTTGAGTTGCTGCGGAAGCGGGGCCGCTCGGCACGACCTCCCCGCCTTTGGCGGCGGTATAAGCCACCTGGCCGAACGCTGCGGGCCGCCCGCGGCCGACCTTGCGGAAGACACGCTCGGATTTTGAGATCGCCTCGAAGCGGCCGTCGGCGAGATCAAGCCTTTCCGAGGTTCCCAGCAAGAGTATGCCGCCCTTACGCAAGGCGAAATCAAATTGCCCATCACTTTGGCGTGCGCTTCCGGACCAAGATAGATCATCAAATTCCGGCACGAGATCATATCAAGGCGCGAAAATGGCGGATCGGAAAGCACGTCCTGCACGGTGAAGATGACCGAAGCGCGAAGGTCCGGCGATATCCGGTAGCCGCCTTCCTCCTTTGTAAAAAAGCGATTGAGCCGCTTCGCCGATACGTCGGCGGCGATGGACGCCGGATACAATCCTTCGCGCGCGCGCGCGACAGCGTCCGGATCGACATCGGATGCAAAAATCTGCAGCTTGATGTTCGCGCTGTCGCTTTCAATTTGCTCGCGAAAAATCATCGCTAACGAGTAGGCTTCCTCGCCAGTGCTGCATCCCGCGACCCAGATCCTTATCGGCTGGTCGGCCGAGGCTCCCTGGGCCAGTTCCGGGGCAGCGCTCTTGGCCAGGAAATCGAAAACTTTTGAATCCCGGAAAAAGCTCGTGACATTGATCAACATTTCAGTCGCGAGCTGGTCAAGTTCGGATTTGTCGCTTCGCAGGATGGCGAGATACCTGTCGATTTCGTCGGCCCCGAGCGACAGCATCGCCATCCGGCGCTCGAGGCGGCGTTCAAGCGTCCCTTTTTTGTAGAGCGTGAAATCATGCGCCGTTCTTGTCCGGAGGAGTTCAATAAGCTCTTTCGGGAATTCCCGGACGCCGCGCGCGCTGACTGGAAGCCCGGCGGCGGGCGCGTCAACAGGGTCGCGATGGCGCTGCAACAACGCCGCCCGCATCTTCGCGACCGGCAAAATGAGATCGACCCCGCCGGTCGAGATCGCGCTGCGCGGCATTCCGTCGAACGCCGCCTCCTCCGGATCTTGCGCGATGACGAAGCCGCCATTCTCTTTGATCGCTCTCAAACCGAGGCTTCCGTCCGCTCCTGTCCCGGAGAGAACAATGCAGATGGCGCGGTCGCCGCAGTCCTGCGCCAACGACTGGAGCAGGCAGTCAAACGGCAGCCTGGCGCCGTGCCGCGGGTTCGCGCTCGAGAGATGGAGCGAGCCGTCGCCGACGGTAAGGTAGGAACCCGGCGGAATGATATAGAACGTGTCGACCTCAATTCGCATGCGGTCGGTCGCCTGTCGCACCCGGAGCGCCGTGTGCGTCGCGAGCAGATCGACCATCATGCTCTCGTGCGTCGGATCCAGATGCTGAACCAGAATGAACGCCATGCCGCTATTGACCGGCAGATCAGCGATCAGCTTCCGACTTGCGTCGAGCCCGCCGGCCGACGCACCAATGCCGACGACGGTGATCATGCTGCCGACATTGGTCTTCTCACGCTCTGCTGAGCGCGTCGCCGGGGGCCGCCCGCCATTCGGTTTTTGACTGCCTTTAGACGGCCCTGCAGGGCCTGGCTTATTCACGCGGGTTTCCTTGATCTCCGCCAACTCTTCGGCGGTATGCGCTCACCTTAACACGGTCCGGGGTAGAATACGATTTCGTCCCTGCTGGCCGTCCGACCCTTATGCCGCAGCACTAATGAGTAGTTTCCGAGCCTCCTCCCGCGCATCCTGCCGCGCTAATTGATTAATGGCTGAAGCGTGTAGCGTCTGCATCAGCCCGCCAGCCTGCTTCGCACTCCCGCTACAGGTTCGGCTCGATCGAGAGCCAACGGTACCTGCCGCCCCGCAACACCGCGGTTCTCGCGATGAAGCCTTCGGAACGCCTCCTTTGGGGGAGGTTCCAGAGAGCCCCCGTGACCGGCTGCTCGCCGCCCCGTGCGGCACAGAGGAGTCGTCACGGGGATTTCGCTTGAGGCCACCCGTTACACACGACCCGATGAGTGAAGCGATGAACGATAATGATCAGAACGCCCGCATCCGCGGGCGCATGCGAGTGATCAACTCCACCACGCCAAAGCGCTTGAATTCACCTGCTTTCCAGGACGCGGCGCCGAAAATTTCAACTGAGTTCGGTCATTGCCCACAGGTCGGCGCCTCCGCGAACGAAGGCGGCGCTGGCGGCGACTGCGACTGACGATCGGATCGGTTGCAGGTCGCAAGGCCTTACTCATCAGCAAACTGATCCACCGGGCGTTGCACCCGCCCCGGACCTTGCACCTGCCAATGTCAAACGAAGGCCGTTGACCTGTGAAAAATCACGGGGCAACGGCCTGTATGGCGGAAACGCTGCATGAAGGGCGGGGGGGCGTACCATGCAGCACTTAGATCGCCAATCGCGGTGGGTGCCGCAATTGAAAACCTAGGCCAGGTCGGCGTGCAAAGGCAGTCTCGGAATCTACTCAAAACAGCCATCGTTTCGAGTGCAGAAGACGTTGATCGCGAACTATAGCGCACGCGCCGGTCGCCGACCTTTTCAACTGCGGCGACGATCAACACACGTATCTGGGTAAACTTCGATCCTCTCGCGGTCGCCCGACGCGCGCTATCAAAAGCAGCGATGAAAGCGGCGTCATGCCGCGATGCTTTCCCCGCGGACCGAAAGCCTCTCCCGATCCATCGCCGCCGACAAGTCGATCCAGAAAAGGAAGCCCCCATGCCTCAGACAATCGATCCGACCGACCTCAGCAACTGCCTTCCCGGGCTTTATCGCTACGCCAACTCCCTCACCCGCAATAACGATCAAGCGCATGATCTGGTGCAGGACAGCGTCGAGCGCGCCTTGAGCAAGGCCGCGTTGTTCGACGGCGTTAATTTGCGCGCATGGCTGTCGACGATTTGTCGCCGGATTTTTCTGAACGAGATCAGAAAGCGGAAATCTCAGGGCGTAAATGTGACCCTTGACGACGCCCATCCGCATTGGGGCGCAGTCGAGGCGGACCAGGAATCCAAGCTCCACTACAAGTCGGTCATTGCGGCGCTCGACCGGCTCTCGTCAAATGATCAAAAAGTGATTTCACTGATCGCATTCGACGGAATGCCGTACGGGGAGGCGGCGAAGCAACTCGACGTTCCAACCGGAACCGTCCGTTCGCGCCTTTCCCGCGCTCGTGCGCGACTTCTCGACGCCGTCGAAAGCAATCACGCGCATGTCGGCGCAATTTCTTACGGCGCGCAAGCAAAGCTTAAGCCCCAACATGCAAGCTGACCCAACACACGCCAGTGCGATCAAGCGCGCCGGAGCAGCCGGCGCATTCCCCGCGCGAATTCGCTGTGACATTCACGAATGAGCGGGCGTACTTCATCTCGGAAGCCAGCGTTTACAGGCTTTTGAAGGCTACTGACCTGACCACCAGCCCGGCGTTTTGACTGATCAATGCGGCCGACGCGTTGAGGACATGACGACCGAGCCGAGCCAGCTTTGCCAGACCGACTTCACGTACCTCAATTTCAAAGACGTTCGCGATGCGCCAAATCATCCGCAGACGCAAAGCAAGTTCGAGCGCTGGCATCAGACGCTGAAGAACCGCATCCTGCTCGAAAATTAATGCCTGCAGGGCGATCTCGAAGCGGCAACCGCCGACTTCGCCTGACACTGCAATCACCGGCGTTATCATCAGCGCCTGAAAAAGCTGGCGCCCGCCGACGTCTTTCTCGGCCGCGGCCAGACCATTTTACTGAAACGAGAGAAAATTAAAAAGTTGACAATCGAGAATGCGGCGCTTGCAGCGTGCGAGGTCCGCTGCTTAAATTGAAACCACGGATGAGCCAGAGCGCCCGCTAGATTATCTGCTCAAGCAATCCAAGTTGTTTGATGACGGACACGCCTCCCCCGACCCATCGCCGCCGACAAGGCGATGCAAAAAAGGAAGCCCCCATGAATCAGACCCTTGATCCGACCGAACTCAGCGACTGCCTTCCCGGGCTTTATCGCTACGCCAACTCCCTCACCCGCAATAACGATCAAGCGCATGATCTGGTGCAGGACAGCGTCGAGCGCGCCTTGAGCAAGGCCGCGTTGTTCGACGGCGTTAATTTGCGCGCATGGCTGTCGACGATTTGTCGCCGGATTTTTCTGAACGAGATCAGAAAGCGGACATCTCAGGGCGTAAATGTGACCCTTGACGACGCCCATCCGCATTGGGGCGCAGTGGAGGCGGATCAGGAATCCAAGCTCCACTACAAGTCGGTCATTGCGGCGCTCGACCGGCTCTCATCAAATGACCAAAGAGTGATTTCACTGATCGCGCTCGACGGAATGCCCTACGCGGAGGCGGCGAAGCGACTCGGCGTTCCAACCGGAACCGTCCGTTCGCGCCTTTCCCGCGCTCGTGCGCGACTTCTCGACGCCGTCGAAAGCAATCACGCGCATGGCGGCGCAATTTCTCACGGCGTACAAATCGAGCTTAAGTCGCAACACGCAAGCTGACGCCGCAGCGGGGCGCGGTTAAGCGCGCCGGAGCAGCCGGATGACAAACAGCAGCACGACCGCGCCGATGGTTGCTCCGATCACCGATCCGAGAATTCCGGAGCCGCTCGAAATGCCGAGCGAGCCGAAAAGCCAGCCGCCGATGAAGGCGCCGAGAATGCCGACAACAATGTTGCCGAGAAGTCCGAAGCCGTATCCCTTTACGATGACGCCGGCCAGCCAGCCGGCGACCGCGCCGATCAGCAGCCATACCAAAATGCTCTCAGCAGCCATGATTGTGTCTCCTTTTTTGACGCATCGATAACTCCGATTGCGTCGATTGGTTCCGAATAGCCTGACGCAATACTGGAACGATCGGCGGGGAAACGCGTTGATAATGTGAAGCAACATGAGGCGCGACGCCGCGTCCAGGAGAACAATAATGCAATACACGTCGATCGACAAATTTGGCGGCGACTTGAACGGCCGAGAGGGCGACGCGGAAGGACTGGCGACTCGCGTCGACCGTCTGGTTCATGATGTCGGAACCGCCGCGCTGGAGAACAGCAAATCCGCACTCCATGATTTGCAGAACAAGACGGACGAAGTGGCGAAAGACGTCACAGCGCTCTATGCGGACGGCGCCGCAATTCTCCGGAAAAGAGTGGCGAGCCAACCAATCGCCGCAATCACCATCTCGATGGTGGCGGGCGCCTTGATCGCCGGTCTGATGTTCAGGAAATAGATATGGCGCAGCCGCTCCAGTCCGCCATCATGAAGCATGTCGGCGCGCCGGCCTTGATGGCGGTGGGGACGGCGCCGCCCTCGCAGGGTCCAGTCTGATCGGCGTCGCCTTCCTCGGCTACGGCGTTCAGTCTGAACTCTCGCGATGGATAAGCGAAGGCGCCGCGGCGATCATTATAGGCGTGGCGCTGATTGCAGGGTCTCTCATATTGGTCGCGTTGATCGCGCGAAAGACGGAAGTGGCGACTGATCGAGGTTCTCAGGACCTGGTTCAGCCGCGATCCGAATCGGTAAGTTCCCTTATTTCTTCAAACCTCAGCGAGTTTGCGCGAACGGCCGTCATCGGCATTTCAACGCGCCGTCCGATCGCAGTGCTGGCGATAGCCGCCGCTCTCGGAGCCGCCATGCTGGTGATGTCCGAATCCGAAAAGGACGCGAGGCAGCCGCACGGACGCAAGCTCGCCTGAGCCGTTCGCGGGCCCGTTCCGGATTTCAAAACAAGTGACGACCGACACGTCAGGAAAATCGTCGCATTGCATCGACTCCATCGCGGCAAGGCTGAGCGGTCGGCCATGCGACAGATGCGATCGGCGCATCTGTTAAAGTCGGTTATCCTCCGGTCTGCGCGGGCTGGAATTGCACTTCACCGCAATCTTATCATGACGTTGCCTGCGCCTGCAGCGATGGCGCCAAAAACGCGCGGAAGGCGGCATCAGCCAGCCGCTGCTTTTATCGCGCCACATTGCCTGGCGAATTAACGGAACGATGGCCCGCCCGTCGAGTTTATGGAGGTGAGTGGCGTCGCAGCGGAATCGCCAACGCGAAGTCAACTCGGGAACGTGGAATATTTGGAGCGACATATGAATTGGGATCAAACAGAAGGCGATTGGAAAAAAATGTCCGGTAAGGTCAAAGAACAGTGGGGAAAACTCACTGATGATGATCTCATGAAGGCCGCCGGCAAGCGCGATCAGCTCTTGGGCGTCGTCCAATCGCGTTACGGAATCGCGCGCGAAGAGGCGGAAAAGCAAATCAAGAAATTTGAAGAATCAACGCTGGCGAATTAGCCCTGCGACAATAGTGCGAAGGCGCGGCGATTTTCGATCGGCCTGGTTCGGCGCCGCGCCTTCGCTCGATTACAATGCTTTAGAGATATTTTAGATCAACGCTCAATTAGCGCTCGGCCCGATGCCGCCGACAAACAGGCAACGCATTTCCGATTTCAGATGACGCGTTGCAGCCCCTCGACCATCTCGGCTGCGGAACCACTCTCCTTCAAAGCTGTTCTTTCAATGAGACATCATTATTGGCCGAAAAGTTCGGCGGAAAGAATCATATCATGAGAAACTCACCGGGCGGCACGTTTAGGCGGCTGCGTCTTGCCGGCGCAGTCAGCATTCTTGCGATCATGTCTGCAAGCTGCGCGAGTTACACCGGCTATGATCGATCTGCTTACCGGAACACCGATGACAGGCTTGTGTATGACTATGACCGGCAGGTTGGCGCGACGACCTTTCGGTCATCAGCCGACGGCGGCGGAATAGAAGCGGCGCGCGACGCGCACCGGCGCTACTCTGATTATCGTGCGGAGCAGCTCGACGGCAACTGCGAACGCCGCGTCACAATCAGATACGGCGAAACCATTTCCGATCTGGCGGAGTTTTGCGACGTTTCCGTCGACTCAATCCTGTACGCCAATCCTCGAACCGGAAATACGCGAAACATTTCTGTCGGTGATCAGTTCTACATTCCGGCGGAACACGCTGACATCTATCAGGATGACCGCGGATATAGTCGGCGCAATTCAACGAGCTATCGCGACAGCAATTCGCATTATGAACGCGACGACCGAGGAAGCGATCGCGACTACCATATAGTTCGCGGAGGCGACACGCTCGCGGACATCGCGGCGCGCTATGATGTGTCGCTCGCGGACGTCGTCAGCCTCAACCGCAACGTTCGCCCGCGCGATCTTGAAATCGGCGACCGGATTTATCTGCCGGACTACTCTCGCTTCGATCAGACCCGTCGCGGGGCGGATCGAGAGGTGTCGCTCGGCCATCGGCGGCCGGCGGTGTCATTCTCGCCCAATCGCGGCCCCAGGAATGGCGAGATCAGGCTCATCGGAAACAATTTTAAAAGCGGCGAGCAGGTCGCTGTCCTTTACGGAGATCGCCGGGACACGCTTTCGCGCATTCGCACGATCGAGGCGGACCAGCACGGCAGGATCAATGAAATTGTTCGGTTGCCTGACGCCTATAAGAGCAACGAAGCCTACTTCGCGATGCAGCGCGGGAATGACACGTATGTCAGCGATACAGCGTATGCTGTAGATTATGACGAAGGCGTCAGCCGCAATGTTTCGAATAACGGCTATGGTTATGTCCCCAGCCTGCTGCAGCGACCCGGCGAGCAGTCGTCCTCTGCCGTTTTAAGAGCGACCGAAAGCGAAGTTTACCGGGACGACGCTGTATCCCTGTCGGCCGTCGGATTCCCGCCGAACACTCCGGTTTCGATCTATGGCGGGCCGAGCCGGGACACCTTGACGAAGATCTCCGAAATCAGGACCGGCCCTTCCGGTCTTTTCCAGACGCAAGTGCGAGTGCCGGACAATGTAGACGGCGAGTCAGCTTGTTCGTCGCAGCGGTTGAAGACGGCGCCCGCGCATACTTCACCGAGCGAGTACGTGTCCGCTCCGACGAGCGCGACCCGCGCGACCGCCGTCAAGTCGCCAGCGGCGTCTCCGTTATCTATCCGGACGAAGACGGCCGCGCGCATGGCTCGCAGAAGGCGGCTCAATGACGCTTGATCGCGGGTTCGACCGACAGAACTACGGCGGACCGGCCTTCCTGTCGCGATTTCAAAAGCGCAGCGCGACCAACGGGCGGGATATCAACGGAGGCGGCCGGGGCGGCGATCTCTGGCGTGCTTACCAACGAGGGCAAACGCTGCCCGACGCTGCGAGATGACTCGGGCAATATCTCCTCGCTCCTGGAGCGACCTCGGTCGCTTTGGCGACGGCGACCGGGTGCTGATACGCGGCTCAACGGCAGCAGACAACCGACTCAACCAGTTAGACACCATAAAATATTTGCCATTGAGTTCGGCCCTGGTGAGACCGAGAGCCTGCCCATCGTAACCGGGGTTGATTCCCCCTGATTATCCTTAACGCCCGCCTCGCGAACAATTGGGGTGTGCCCCGAAACGGATTAGAAATGATCTCTATCCTGATCTTCCTTGCCGGCGCGATGATGACGGGCGTGGCGATCCAACAATTGAATGATACGCGGAGGGTCTTGACCGCGCCAAAGCTTCCGTTCGTTCCCTTCGCAATCTTTTGGTCGCTAGCGAGAGGTGAATAGACCGGATCAG
>CAVXVQ010000024.1:0-34367 GCA_963765165.1 uncultured Alphaproteobacteria bacterium
ATGGGACGCCGTACGAGCTTGTCTCTTACGCTGGCATCGAAGGCGCGCGCCGCGCGCATATGCTTTACACGGATGACGAGGCCGAAGCGCTCGACGGCCGCTGCGAAAAGTATGTCCAGCCAACTGCGGCGGAATCGTTGATCGACATCGCCAATCTCTGCGACGTCAAGCTTGATGCGCTCGTCGCCTACAATCCCGACGTCACGAATGTGAGCTACTCCAGTTCGGGCGCGGTGGTTGAAATTCCGGGCGGCTCGGTCTCGCCGCAGGGTTCGTTCGCCATGTCCGGCGCGCTGTCGGAGCTCTACGCCGTCGAAAAGAACGACACGGTCGACAAGATCGCCTATCGCCTCAACGTCTCCGCCTCTTCAATCATGAACGCCAATCCTGACGTGAACTGGTCCGCGTTGAGCGAGGGCCAGGTCATCAAGAAGCCAGTCGCCAGCTCCGCCACAACGGCTCCAGCTGCGAGTTACTCGCCGCCGGCGCCGACGGCGGTCTGGGAAGGCTATAGCGGCGCAAAAGGACTTGGGGCTTCGGAAGCAGGAAGCGCGGGCATATCGGCGCAAGCGCCTTATTCATTGAGGCCGGTCAGATCCTATGGGCGCGCCTCCGGCGTCTATCCAGAATCGGAGATCACCGTCGATCGGGCGTTCGCGAAGCCCGGCGACAGCGTAAGGGTGACGGCGAAAGCGACGCCCGGCGCCGATGTCACCTTTTATAGCGGCGACGAACCCGGCGAATTGAAGAAATCGAAAACGGTTCGCGCTGACGCCAATGGCGACGCGCAAGCGACAATGATCATCAAGAAAAAGTCCAACATGGGCGGCGTCATTTTCGGCGCGCGCGAAGAGGGATCGTCGCAGACGAAATATTCCGACCGCATCGGCATCGTGAAGCTCAATGAAAAATCGGGCGATGACGCGTCCGAGGAAGAGGCGTCAGAATAGCCGAACGCCGAAGCAAGAGGATCGAATTGAAACGCCCCGCACAGTCGGGGCGTTTTCGTTTTGGCGCGCCGCTTCAAGATGTTCGGATCGCGTCCCAATGCGCACCCCGCCGCCCGCGATTGCGAAGCTGGCGGCTGGCGTCGATCGCGACCGCAACGTCGTAGACGAGCGCTGCGGCGATCAGCGGCGCTTTGAACGCGCCCTTTATTGACAGCCGACGCAGGCGCTTCAACCGGCGCAGCACGTAAGTCTTCGGCGCAAGGATGAAGCCGCCGTCGCCGGCGCGATCGGCGATGAGCTGTTCGAGCCAAGCGGGCTCGGCCTCATTGCGTTTGGCGATCTCGGCGACGATGTCGACGCCGCGCGACCGCCACAGCCGGAATTCGTCATAGAGAAACCTGTTGATCGTCGTTCCCGCCGCCTGGCGTCGCTCATAGCGCCAGATCGAGGCGAGAGTCTCATAAGGCCTGTAGAAGTGCCGAACGCCCGGCGCGCGAAGGATCCGCGACTTGTCTTCGGGAATGCTGAAATTCGCCGTCAGCGTCATCGCTCTTAAAAACCCGTCCTCGACGACGATTCCAAGCGGCATTCTGATGGCGCGCAGCGCGCCCCGCCTCGCCGCGTAAAGCTGTCCGGAAAGAGCGTGGTCGTCGTCGCCGCCGGATTTCTGGAGCGCGCGGATCAAGGCGCTCATCGGCCCTGAGCGGGTAAACTTTTTGACCGGCTGGTCGGGCGCGATCATGACAGAAGCGTTCTGCTCAAGGTGCCCTATGAGCTTCTCAACGGCGTCCGGCGCCGAAAATTCGATGTCGGCGTCGAGGAGGACGAAATAGTCCGTGTCCGGCGCGGAAGTCTCATGGATGAAGACGTTCCACGCATTCGCCTTCCCGGCGATCTCGACGTCGAGAACCTCGAATGCGACGCCGGCGGCGGGCGCGGATTTCAACGCTTCGCGCGCTTCCCCGACGGTTCGATCGGAACACCCGTTCGCGACGACGACGACTTGCTTTTTCATTGCACTGTCGGCGAACACGGACTGCGACAGCAGGGAGGCGATCGTAGCGCCGATGAACCCCTCTTCATTGTGCGCAAGGATGCCGATCGCGAGTTTCATCGCGTATGGCTAGTTAGGAACGTAGTCAGGAAGGAACGACTCGATGCGCTTGGTCATGCGCTGGAGTTTGATGTCGGCTTCGGCAAGCGTCATGCCCGGCGTGACCGGGGTGATCAGCCGCACCATGGCTCCGTCGGAGCGCTTGCGCGCCACCGCATCGACGATCAGCCAGAATTTCATGACGAACTCATTGGCGACTTTCCGCCCGCGCTGGTCGTACCAGTAATAAACGAGCTGACGGTTCTCGCCGTTCTCGATGAGAAGCCGGTTGTAGCTGAAGCGTCGACCGTTGCCGCTCTTTGTGCGGACGATATCGTGCTTCGATATCTTCCAGCCGCCGCCGGGAATGCACTGGCGCGGGCTGTGCCAGGAACGCCCGTCGCGCTGCGCGTCGAGATACGCCATGTAAAGATTGTAGGTGTCGCCCTCCGGCGTCCGCAAATCGACGACAATCGTGTCGTCGGCGCCGAGTACTTCCGCAACGGTCGGATCGATCGGCCGGGTTTCGGGGCTCCAGTCTTCAAGCTCGGCGGGAACGCCCGCGAAATCCTTGCGCTCCGGGATGATGAGCGCGTCGTCCGTCACGATCTGGGAAAGGCCGATCGCCGCCATTGCGGCGAGGGCTGATCCCGCGAAAACGCCGTATCCGGTTCCTTTCGAGGGACGCGGCTTCGTGAGCGGCAGATCGGGTGTCGTCAGCGCGTCGATCGGATTGACGCGTGGGCTGGAAAAGCGCGCCAGAAGCGCGATCACCGCGAACAGCGCTGCGAGGCAGAACAAGAAGACGACCCAGCCTTCGAAAAAGTGCAGGGCGCCCTCCGCCTGCTCGACGCCGTAGGCCTGGACCATCGCGCCGGTCGCGGCGATGCGAAGGCTGTTCATGACGATAGTAATCGGGATCGTCGAGACGACGATGATCGCCCGCTGCCACAATTTGCCCCGATACATATACGCCGCCATGACGCCGAGGCTGAGGAACGGAAAAAGATAGCGAAGGCCGCTGCAGGCTTCCGCGACCTGCAGTTTGTAATCGCCGAGATCGATGATGTTGCCGGACAGATGGACCGGAATGCCCATCAGCTCGATCATCGCGACGCCGAGCACCGAAGACATCTGCTGGAATTTCCAGGAGAGGACCGTGATGATCCAATAGGGCGGCGGAACCGCGAAAAAGAGAAAGGCGACCGGCGCCGCCGTCGTCCGCAGCAGCGACAGGCCGCCGAAAGCGGCGACAAGCCCGCCGATCGCGATGACGAGGCCGATATGCTGAAAGAGGAAGATGCTGGTCAGTTGGCCAAGCAACAGCGACAGAAGCGATGCGGCGAGAATCGCGACGCCGAAGACGGAAGGAGACCCGATGCTTTTCTCGATCGTCTCGCGGTTAACCCAGACGAGGTAAAGCGAGATCACCGGAATGAAATAGCTGTGGGAGAGTTCTTGCTGCTGTCCCCACCGCTTCCAGAGATTGGCGATCGCGTCCCAGAAGAGGACAACCAGCAAGGTTGCTGTCAATGCAAGAGCGAGCGCCCGCACGGGCGGACGAGCTTCTTTTTGCGGCGAGGTCACGGCGTTGGCGGCGTCCAAAAATCTCTCCGGCGTCAAATGAAGCGGCGCGTCAAGGGCTGAGGCCTAGCTGATCCCAGAACGCAGATGCAACATTTGTTCAAGCCGCGAGTTCGCCGCTCCCTTCGTCAGATGGGGCCAAATCCGTTAAAAAGAAGGAACAGGGCGAGCGAGACGCCGGCCGCCCCCGTGATCACAAGGCCGAGAAGAGTGCCGATGGGCAATGCTTGCTGCGACCGCGCCTTCACGGCGAACCAGAGCGCTGCGGCGCCGGCGACGCCGGCGAAGACCCCTGTGATCGCGAACCAGCGCGCCCAGCCCAAGAAGTCCCCCGAGCAGCAGAAGTTCGTTCGCCTCGAAGGTCGCATAGATCGCGTAGCCAAGACCTCCGACGCTCGCCGCGCCGAGGAGGGCGGTCAGGAAAGCGAGCGGTCGCGCGCCTAGCGTCGGCGCCGCTTCACTGCGGTTGATGAGGCGTGCAACTGGCGCCAGCGAATAAACGATGAACCCGACAAGCAGAGCGAGCGCCGAGCCGCCGAACCAAAGCGCCGGCGCCGCGACCTTCTTTTCATCCTCCGCCGCGCGCGCCGCGAGATTCAAAAGGCCTTTGGTGCGATAGAGCGGACCGGCGAATTTCAGCGCCTTGATTTCATCGGCGCAGGCCGTGTCGACCTTAGCGTCGGGCGCGTCGAAAAACTTGGTCAGGAAGTCGCCGCCGCATTTCAGCGATCGCGTCGGCCCATGACCGGAATAAGGAAACTCGACATAGGTCCCCTTCGAAAAGCCCGGCACGATCGCCTTGGCGAGCGGCGGCGGCGTGATTGGGTCCATGGCGCCGTTGGCGATGACGCTCGGAATATCGGTGACGACGCCTGAATAATCGCTTTCCGGCCGAGGTTTCATCCCGTAGCGTTTGCAGGCTGCGGCGATCTCGTCGATGAGTTCGGGTGTGGGCAGAAGGCTTGAAAGCTCCGGGTGATCGATCTTGTCCTGCGCGACCGCCTCGTGAAGTTGACCCCACCAGCCGTCATTGCACGCGATGGCGTTGTACATGCCCTGGCTGATCTGCGGTCCGCCGCCGGGTCCCCCCGCCGTCAGCACGCGCCAGGCTTTGGTGTCCGACTTGTCGATGGTGCGCGAGAGCGCGTCGATTAAGGCCGGCAAGGTCGGATAGTTGTCCTGTTCGTAGAGCGAAACGAAGGGAATGCCGCCGATGAGGTCGCCGAAGAACCAGCCTTTGCCGGCGGGGAACAATTCCTTGTCGATTGCCTCAATCTCGATCGGCGACCCGCTCGCTTTGACGATCGCAGCCTTGAAGCGCTTCTGGAAATCCGGGAACGACCTGGCGCAGGACTTGTCCTCCACGCACGCCTTTTCAAGAAGGTCGAGGTCGCGCTGATAATGCGTGCCGATACGCTGAAAATGCGCGCCGGGAACGATCGGCACGATCGCGTCGAGGACGACCGCGCGGATGCCTTTGGGATCCTGCTTGATATAGGCTTGGCCGAGGATCGAGCCGTAGGAGATGCCCCAGACGTTCCACTGCTCAAAACCGAGCGCGCGCCGAAGCGCCTCGACGTCGCGCGCGTTTTCAATGGTGTTGTAGCCGGAAAGATCGACCTTGGCGGCCTTCGCCGCGGCAAAGCAGGTTTCAAGCGCCGCAAGGCCTGCGCGCTGATACGCGTCGAAATCGCTGGTGTTGCCGACGGAAGGATCGAAAAGGCCGAATTTCGGGCAGAAATCCTCCGAAAATCCGATGCCGCGCTGTTCGAGAATATAAAGGTCGCGGACGTCGCGCGCGCCGTGATCCTTAAGGCGCTTCACATAGCCGACAGCCTGCGCGCCGGGTCCGCCCGTCAGATAGATGATCGGATCCTCGCGCTTCTTCCATTCGCCCTTTTCTTCGTCGTCCCATTTCTCGGGCTTTCGCGCGTGGAGCTTTACGAAGTGAAGCTTGAGCGAGCGCGAGCGCGATTTCTCCCGGTTTTCCGGGACGGTGAGGAGGCCGCATGAAATCTCGCCCGGCTTGTATTTGACGTCGCCCTTGAAGGGGCAGACGATCGTCTCGGTCGTGAACTTGTCGCGCGCGAAATAGTCGGCGGAGGCGCCAGCGACGCTTTCGTCCCCGGTTGCTTCATCGCCTGCGTCAGAAAGCGCGTCGTCAACCGCGTCACCTTGAGCGAACGCCGCGCCGATGGAGACGAGGACGGCCGCGACCGCGCCCGAAAGGATCCGCTTCATGATCTAGCCCCCGCTAAGAGTTTGGCCCCACCGGAAGGCTATCAGAACGGGTGCCATCGGCCAACGCCGTTCACTCCGGCCGGGCTTCGCTGCACCGCAAGATGCAACATGGTATAAAAACGGCGGCCTCCCGGCCGCCATTTTCGCATTTTTTGGGGAGACGGGCCTTAGAAATCCATCCAGCCAACGACGCTCACGTCTTCGCGGCGAGCTCTTTTTTGCGGGCCGCCATTTTCGCGCCGAGGTCCGCCAAATCCATGCCCGCCGCTTTTGCCTTGGCGAACATCCCGTCGCGCTGCTCTTCTTCCTTGACGTGATGTTTAATCATCTCGCCGAGGACAGTCACTTTTGCTTCCCACATGTCGACGCCCGGCGCGCCTGATTTGATCTCGGCGATTAAATTCTTGGCGCCTGCGTGCTCGACGACCGCCTCATCGTGCAAGTCCTCTTCGCCGGTCGCCTCAAGGAACACCGGATAGAAAATCTCTTCCTCAATCGTCGTGTGTACCGTCAGCGCACTGCATATCTGCGCCGCGAGTTTCACCATTTTTGGCTTGCTGCGGGTTTTTTCGAACTGCTCGAACCAATCCTCCACTTGTCGATGGTCGCTTTTCAATAATTGGACCGCGTCTTGCGTTGCGGTCGAAGTTGAATTCGCCGCAGCGGGTTTCTTCGACGATTTCGCGCTTTTTTCCGCTATACGAAGGCTCGCCATATTTATCTCCTCACGATGTTCGACTGCAACACCGTGATTGCCCTCAAGTTCCGCGTCCATGGAGCGTTTCAAATGACGTGCGAAGCCTTTCATGAAAATCGCCGGCAAGCTCGAAGCTCGCCGGCGATTTCCCTTCAAGCGAAAATCCTTGGCGGGAAAACGGATGCGCAGATCTATTCTTCCGAAATGCCCTTGCCGCCAGCGGCTTTCAGGATTTTCTTCACGTCGCCTTTATTAGCGTCGGTCACTTCAACGCCCAAGACGAGGCCGCTGTCGTCGTTCAGGGCTTGTTCGTAGCTCTTGACGTTGTGTTCCGGCACGCCGAGGCCCAACAAACCGCCGAGAATTCCGCCAGTCGCGCCGCCTGCGCCTGCGCCCGCGAGCGCCGCCGCGACGGGGCCTGCAACCAGCACGCCGCCGCCGGTGGCGACGACTGCTCCGGTAGCGGCCAGTCCCGCCGCGATTGCGCCAAGGACTCCGCCGACGGTCGCGCCTGTCGCTGCGCCTTCCGCCGATTTATTATTGGTCTCGATGCCGATATTCGCGGCGCGATATCCTTCGCTGGTCACGACGCTGACCGAGCGGTCCGAAACGCCGAATTCGTGCAATTGATCCGCCGCCATCGCGGCTTGGTCCGTTGTGTTGAAGACGGCAAGGATGTGATGAGTCATATAAAGCCTTTCAAAATTGAATTTACGGTTAGCTCGGAGCGCGCCGAACGCGGTTGCTTTTCTCCAGGCGCTCTCCGGCCTCATGCACGTCAATTGCAATGAGCGTTCAAACCAGGCCTGATCGCTCCTGCGGCGGTGTGTGGCGGTTATGCGCCGCCAGCGTCGATGTCTGCGGGCCGCTCGCTTGCGGCCGCCAGAGGATACTTGTCTGCGATTTCAGGGAACCCGCCGGCCAACGGGTTCTGTCGTCGCCCCGGTTCGTCCGACGACGCCGGGGCCTCGTCGCCCGTATTCATGACTTCGCCGGACGTGCGAAACACCCGGCGCCTCCACGCGTGATCAGGTAGCGGTCGATCGAAGATTATTGCTTCCTGTCCACATGAAGAGTGAACCCATCGCATGCACAATCGTTCCCGGAGCCTGTTTGCGAAGCAATCGGATTTAGACGTGCGCCGGCTCCGCCCTATCCGCCCGCATCGGTTAAATTTGCGTCCGCCCCAAAACAAAAACGGCGGCCCGAGGGCCGCCGTTTTCTTATTCGTGATGCGAGCAGCGACTTAGAAGTCCATGCCGCCCATGCCGCCCATGCCGCCGCCCATGCCGCCGCCATGGCCGTGGCCGCCGGCTTCTTTCTTCGGCGCTTCCGCGATCATCGCTTCGGTGGTGATGAGAAGACCCGCGACCGAGGCTGCATCCTGAAGCGCGGTGCGGACGACTTTCGCCGGATCGACGATGCCGGCCTTGATCATGTCGACATATTCGTCGGTCTGCGCGTTGAAGCCGAACTTTGTGTCTTTCTGCTCCAGGAGCTTGCCGACGACGATCGACCCTTCGCCGCCCGAATTGCGAACGATCTGGCGGATCGGCAATTCAAGCGCCTTCCTGATAATGTTGATCCCAGCGTCCTGATCGGCGTTGGCGCCTTTGAGGCCGTTCGAGGATGCGCGTTGCGTAAAGCAGCGCGACGCCGCCGCCCGGGACGATGCCTTCTTCAACCGCCGCACGCGTGGCGTTCAGCGCGTCGTCAACGCGGTCCTTGCGCTCCTTCACTTCGATCTCTGTCGCGCCGCCGACCTTGATCACCGCAACGCCGCCGGCGAGTTTCGCCAGCCGTTCCTGCAGCTTTTCGCGATCATAGTCCGACGTCGTATCTTCGATCTGCTTCCTGATCTGTCCGGTGCGGGCTTCGATGTCCTTTTTCTTGCCCTGACCGTCGATGATCGTCGTGTCATCCTTGTCGATCGACACTTTCTTCGCGCGGCCGAGCATGTCGAGCGTCACATTTTCGAGCTTGATGCCAAGATCTTCGGAGATGACCTGACCGCCGCTGAGGACCGCGATGTCTTCGAGCATCGCCTTGCGGCGATCGCCGAAGCCCGGGGCCTTCACGGCCGCGACCTTGAGGCCGCCGCGCAGCTTGTTGACGACGAGTGTCGCCAGGGCCTCGCCCTCGACGTCTTCCGAAACGATGAGGAGCGGTTTGCCCGACTGCACGATCGCTTCGAGCAGCGGCAACATCGCCTGCAGACCCGACAGCTTCTTCTCGTGGAGAAGAATGTACGGATCTTCGAGTTCGACGATCATCTTCTCGGCGTTGGTGATGAAATAGGGCGAGAGATAGCCGCGATCGAACTGCATGCCTTCGACGACGTCGAGTTCGGTCTCGGCGGTCTTGGCTTCCTCAACCGTGATGACGCCTTCATTGCCGACTTTTTCCATCGCTTTTGCGATCATGTCGCCGATTTCTTTTTCGCCGTTGGCGGCGATCGAGCCGACTTGCGCGATTTCGTCGGATTTCGAGATCTTGATCGACGTTCTCTTGATTTCCTCGACGACTTTGGTGACGGCGAGTTCGACGCCGCGCTTCAGGTCCATCGGGTTCATTCCGGCGGAGACGTATTTGGCGCCTTCGCGGACGATCGCCTGGGCGAGCACGGTCGCGGTCGTGGTGCCGTCGCCGGCTTCGTCATTGGTCTTCGACGCAACTTCGCGCACCATCTGCGCGCCCATGTTCTCGAACTTGTCTTCAAGTTCGATTTCCTTGGCGACGGTGACGCCGTCTTTGGTCGAGCGCGGCGCGCCGTAGGATTTTTCGATGACGACGTTGCGGCCCTTGGGGCCGAGGGTCACCTTCACCGCATTGGCGAGGATGTCGACGCCGCGCAGCATTTTCTCGCGCGCTTCAACGTCGAATTTTACTTCTTTTGCAGCCATGGTCTTTGTTCTCCTGAAAATCTGTGTACGGACTAAGAGATGATCGCCGAGAATGTCGGATTCCTTCATGATGAGGAGGTCCTCACCGTCGATTTTGACTTCCGACCCGGACCATTTGCCGAACAGGATCTTGTCGCCCTTCTTCACGTCGAGCGCGACGATCTTGCCGTCATCGCCTCTGGCGCCGGGGCCGACGGCGAGGACTTCGCCCTGCTGCGGCTTTTCTTTCGCGGTGTCCGGAATGATGATCGAACCGACCTTCGCGTCTTCCTCGATGCGTCGGACGAGAACGCGGTCGTGGAGCGGTCTGAAGCCCATGGATATCTCCCTTTACGGTCTTCGTTTAAAAACAATGGGTTATTGCGCGGATGCGCCAATTGGCACTCACCAGCGGCGAGTGCTAGCAGCATCTAGGGAGCAGGGTGCGTCCCGTCAAGGCCGCGGACCCGGGAATGGCGCCGCGAGCGGCCGGGCCGCCGCGTTTTCCTTTTCGTGACCGGGCGCCCCATTTCAGCCGCGCGAAAAGGGAACTTTCGGCGCAATTACCCGTTTTTAATGCGCAAGAGAGGGGCTTACGGCGATATTTCCGGGAAGCTTTAACCTGCGGCTGAGGCCGCCGACCTAAGACCGGCCGGCGGACGAAACCGACTTTGTGAGAAGGAAAGAATTCATGCGGAAAGCAGTCATCGTTGGGGCCCTGGCGATCTTCGCCGTCGGCTGCACCACCAATCCCTATACGGGCGAAAAGCGCGCTGGACGCGTCGTCACATCGGGCGCCGGCGGCGCCGTGGCGGGCGCTGCTGCTGGCGCGGTCATTGGCGCGGCGACCGGCGGGGCCGGCAAGGGCGCCGCGATCGGCGCGGCGGCCGGCGCTGTGATTGGCGGCGGCATCGGCGTTTATCAGGACCAGCAACAAGCAAAACTCCGCGAGCGCCTCGTCAATGCGGGCGTCCAGGTCCAGCGCGACGGCGACAACATTCACCTCATCATGCCGTCCGACATCACCTTCGACACGGCCCAATCGGACGTCAAAGCGAGCTTTTATGAGACGCTGAACGCCGTCGCCGAAGTTCTCGACGAGTTCGACAAGACGATGGTGACGGTCGCCGGCCACGCCGACGCGCGCGGGTCCGACAGCTACAACATGGACCTCTCGCAGCGCCGCGCGTTGTCCGTTTCGAACTATCTCGGGTCGCACGGCGTCGAGCCGGCGCGCCTCAACGCGATCGGCTTTGGCGAGACGCGGCCGGTCGGCGATAACGCGACGGCCTCCGGACAGGGCCAAAATCGCCGGGTCGAAATCACCCTTGACCCGATTGAGAACGAGTTCCGGAGCTAATTTCATCCTTTCGCTGATGAAAGCCGTCCGGCCTCGGCCGGGCGGCTTTTTCGTTGGTCGTTCACGCCTCGTTAACCAGTCAATTAAGCGATACGAAACGGCTTTGGTCATACGCTCTCGCGGAATCGCGAGGAAAAGATGATCAACATCCGCCAGCGCAGCTCCCGGTACGGCTTCGGCGTCCATTTTGCGGCTGGCGCGGCCAGCGCCGTCCTTTTGTGCGCGGCGCTTGTTCAGTCTACGCCCCTTATCGAATACGCCCTCGGGGCTTCGATCCTCGTCGTGCTCATACTTCATGCGCGCCTCGGATTCGCCCTCGGCCGCATGCAAAGCGAGCTCGAGATCATGCGGCGTCTGACCGCACGGGCGGCGCCGACGGCGCCGGCCGCGAGCGAGGCGGCCCGCGCCCTCAGCGTGCCGGCGGGCGAAAAACTCAGCGACGCGGACGTCGCGATGCTGGCGCGCGTGCGCGATGCGATCGAGCAGGGCCGGATCGACTTCTATCTTCAGCCGATCGTCAGCCTGCCGCAGCGAAAGCCTCGCTATTACGAAGCCTTCTCGCGCCTCCGTGATGCGCAAGACAAGCTCCTGAAGCCGGCCGACTATCTCGAGGCGGCCGAACGCGCGAACAAGATTGGCGTTATCGACAACATGATCTTGATGCGCTGCATCCAGGCGCTTCGCGAAGAGCGCCGCCGCGCCCCGCGCCTCGCGGTCTTCTGCAACCTTTCGCCTGCGACGATCTATGACACCGACTTTTTCAATCAGCTGACGGACTATCTGGAGGCGAACAGCGATCTCGCCTCGAATCTCATTTTTGAATTTACCTATCCGGCGATCCAGACCATGCATCCGCGAGTGAATGAAAACCTGAACGCAATCGCGGCGCGCGGGTTTGAATTCTCGATCGATCACGTTCATTCGATCGACCTAGACTGGGAAAGCCTTCGCGCGAAGAATTTCCGGTTTGCGAAAGCGCCGTCGAGCCTTTTGCTGGCGGCGAGCCGCGGCGACGATGCGTCCGTCGCGCGGCTGAGGTCCTTCCGCAAGCGCCTCGCGGACGCGGACGTCGACCTCATTGCGGAAAAGATCGAGTTTGAAAATCACATGCCGGAAATCCTGTCGCTCGGCATCGACTACGGGCAAGGGAACCTCTTCGGCGCGGCGAGGCCCGCCGAGTTCTATCTCGGCGATCGCGCGCCCTCAAATTGCGCCGCCGCCTGAGGCCGTCGCTTGACCCGCGCGCGGTCGGCGACCTACGCCTTCGTGCATGACGCCGCCCCGGTTCATCCGCCATCTGTCGGAAATCGCCGACGATTATGACGCGCTCCTTTGCGACGCCTGGGGGGTCATTCATAACGGCGTCACCTTGTTTCCAGGAGTTGAAGAGGCTTTGTCGAGGTTTCACGCCAGTCGGGGCCCGGTCATCATCTTGACGAACGCGCCGCGCCCGAACGCCGTCATCCCGCCGCAGCTCGACCGTATCGGCCTGTCGCGCAGCGCCTATGACGGGGTGGTGACGTCGGGCGATGCGACGCGCGCCGCGATCGAACGATTGGCCGGCCAGCCCGCCTGCAAGCTTGGTCCGGACAAGGATGAAGCGCTCTACGCCGGTCTCGACGTCACTTTCGCGCCGCTTGAGAAAGCCGGGTTCATCGTATGCACGGGCCTTGCCGATGAGATGCGCGAGACGCCGGAAGATTACGCAGACCTTCTCGCGACCGCCGTTCAGCGCAGGCTGCCGATGATTTGCGCCAATCCCGACATTGTCGTCCGATGGGGCGACCGCCTGATCTACTGCGCGGGCGCGCTTGCCGAAATCTACGAACGCCTTGGCGGCGAGGTGATCTACGGCGGCAAGCCCTACGCGCCGATTTACGATCTCGCTTTGTCGATGCTGTCGCGCCTTGCAGGGCGCGCCATCGACAAGAAGCGGATCCTTGCGATCGGCGACGGCGTCAAAACAGACATCGCCGGCGCCAACCGGAACGGCGTTGATGCGCTTTATATTGCCGGCGATGGCGGCGTCTATGAAGGCGGCGCCGACGCGTCCTCGATCGCCGCCTCGCTGGAGCGCGCCGGCGTTCGCGCGAAGTTCGCCGCAACGGGGCTTTGCTGGTGAGCGCCGCGCCCCTCTTCGCCGCCATCGGCAATTTCGACGGCGTGCATCGCGGCCATCAGGCGCTCATGCGCCGCGTCGTCTCGATTGTGGAATCGAAAGGCGCTCGCGCCGGCGCGGTCGTTTTTGATCCGCATCCGCGCCGCTTTTTTCGTCCCGACGATCCGCCGTTCCTCATCACGACGCCTTCGCAGAGGAACCATTTCTTGCGCGAGGCGGGGGCGGCCGCCGTTCTTTCCGTGAAATTCGATGCGACCCTCGCGGCATTGAGCCCCGATGCGTTTGTCGGCGAGGTGTTGAAGAAGCGCCTTGCGCTCGCCGGCGTCGCCGTCGGCCGGGACTTCCGTTTCGGCAAAGGGCGGGTCGGTGACGCGAACAGCCTCGCCGCCCTTTGCGCGACGCACGATCTTTCAGCGGTCGTGATCGACCCGGTCGTCGAGGAAGGCCACTCGGACAAGATCGGGTCGACGGCGATCCGGGAAGCGATTTTATCGGGCGCGGTCGATCGCGCGGCGGCGATGCTTGGGCGCCTGTGGACGGTCCCGGGAATCGTCGAAACCGGAAATCGTGTCGGCCGCACGCTCGGCTTTCCAACCGCGAATTTGACGCTTGGCGACTTGATCGAACCCCGCCGCGGCGTTTACGCCGTCAAAGCGCGCATCGACGGCGCTTCGCTCGACGGCGTTGCGAATTTCGGGCGGCGTCCGACCGTCGGCTCGCAGGCGCCGCTTCTTGAGGCGCATCTGTTCGATTTCAGCGGCGATCTCTACGGCAAGGAAATCGAAGTCTCCTTCGTGCGCTTCATCCGCGATGAGAAGAAATTCGACGGGCTTGATGCGTTGAAGGCCCAGATCGCTGAAGATTGCCTCGCCGCGCGACGCCTGCTCGGCGCGATCTAGTCGAGCGGGAGGCCCGCCGCTGTCAACTCCGCTTCATAGGCGTCGAGCGCGCCGCGCGCCGCTTCAATGCCGTAAAGGAGTTGCGGGAGCGCCTTTTCGAGCCGAAGGATCTCGCGGCGCCGGTGTTCGACCTCCTGGCGCTCGTGTTCGCGATCTTCATTGCTGATCGAGGGTTTCGCGTACCGTTTTTCAGCGACGCCGAGCAGATATTGATTCTGGTCGAGATCGGCGAGGGCGCCGTCATAGTCGTCAATCGACTTTTCATGCGCGGCCCTCAGCTCGCCGAGCCGCGCGCCTTTTTCAAAATTCGCAAGGAACGCCGCTTCTTCTTCGGCCGGGCAGACGCCCTGATATTTCGACCCGGACATGCCGGCGGAAAAACCGCCTTCCGGCGTGCAATAGGATCGAAGTCCCTGCGAGCGGCCTTCTTCATAGGCGGCGACATCCGCGGCAAGCCCGGCCGCCGCACAGTCCTTCGTGCGCTCGCCGACAAGCTTGCCGCGCTCGCCTACGGCGCCGTCCTTAAAGCCGAGCGCCGCCCAATCGGCGCCGCTGCATTCGGCTTTCGTCATGCCGGACGCGCATCCGGCGGTGAACAAAATCGCGCCGACGGCGCTCAATCGGAAAACGGCGGGCGAACGCGTGGCGTGCATGGTGGCGAAGAATTGCGCCGGTCGGCGACCGCTGACAAGTCCTCCCTGTCGCCAAAAATCGCGCCGGCGCCGGGGAGATGGCGCCGGCGCTCCTGATCGCCCGCTAATCAGCGAAGCGCGCAGGCAAGGGGGCCGACGCGGACGTTCGTGCCGCTGCGGACGGCCGGGAAGTTCGCGGGGAAGGGATTTCCTTCATCGACGCGCGTGTCGAATTCGAGGTCGCCGACGATGTCGCCGCTCGCGGCGTCGCGAACGAGCCGCATCGACCCGACATTCACGCCAGCGACGGTGACGGCGAGGAACTGGCCGGCGGAGAAGCCGAGATTTCGCGCCGCCTCAAACGACGCGTCGAACTTCTTGCGGGCGCTGCGCTGTTCAAAACGCGCCGAAATGCTGTGGTCGGTGGCGCCGTCGGCCGTGCATTGCAGGCGAAGGCGCGTCGCGGTCTGGGCGCTCGCCGGCGACAATGCGACGAGGGCCGAAGTCGCGGCGAGGGCGGCGAGAACGGTAAGTTTCATAAGGACTCCATGGGTTGATCGCCGACGGAGCGTCCCGCCGGATCGTTGACATGGAGAAGGACGAACGGGCTCAGGGTTTTCTTCCCGACCGGCGTTAAGATTTCCAGAGATTCATCTATGCGGAGAATTTCGCATAACGCGCGTCTCCTATTGGGGCGCCCCGAAACGGCCGCCCGCAACACGATTGCGCGTGCCGGCGAGCGCTTGCCGCTGACGCCCAAAAAGCGCCTAATTGGCGCTAAAGTCTCAAAAGGGCGCGAGCCGTCGCGCAGTGCAGGAGCAGCTGACATGGTTCAACATCACCAAAGGCGTTTCGTCCGGTGCGCCCTCATCGCCGCGGCGCTTTCGACCGCTGCGATTGCGCCGGCGCCCGCCTTCGCCGGCGGCGGACATCGCCAATACGATCGCAATTACAGCCGCCATTACGACTACGGGCAATACGGCAACCGCCGTTACACCAATGATCGACATCGGCGCGGGCGCATCAGCGGCGGCGAAGCGGCCCTGATCGCGGCGGGTATTATCGGCGGCGTCATTTTGATCGATCAAGCGCTCGACAATCGTGAGCGCGACGATGACCGTTACGACCGGCGCTACGATGATCGGTATTCCGGCGGCGGCTTCGACGACAGCGCCTATTATCGCCGCGACGAGCGCTATGACGACCGCTATTCGGACGACGGCTATGATCGCGCCTATGATGACGACGTCGCGGTCGAGCGCCGCGATGGCGACCTCGACGATATTCTTTTGGGTGACGAAGACCTCTCGCGGCGATCGACGGCTGGTCGTCCGCATTACGCCGACATCGCCTTCCGGGAATGCGTCGCGGAAGCGCGGGGCGCCGCCGGTCAGGGCGGCCTCACCGTCGCGATGCCCGCCGCGCCCGACCGGATGGAAGAACTCGCCGACGGCTCAGTCCGGATGAGCGCAAGCTTTCGGGCGTCGAACGCTCGCGGGGACGAGTGGGCGCGCCGTTTTGTCTGCGAGGCGGATGAAGAGGGCGTCCGGTTCCTCCAGGTCGACTAGAGGTGCGCTGCCTGCTAGAGGCGGCGGCATGAAGGCGCCAAGCATTTTCCCGGCTCTGGTTGCGGGCCCGCGAATTAGCGGCCCGCACCGCCCTTGAGCGCAGCTCCGCTTGACGCGAGGGTCGGCTGCGGGTTTCTCCTCTCCCCGACAACCCATTTCGAGAAAGATTGACCGATGCCGAATGCATCGACGAACGACGCACCGACCGAAGACGCGTCACGCGACTACAAGACGACCTTGTTCCTTCCTGAAACCGATTTTCCGATGCGCGCGGGCCTTCCGAAGGCCGAGCCGGAATTCCTGAAGGCGTGGGAAGCGGCCGACCTCTACGGTCAGCTGCGGAAAGCGTCGGCGGGGCGGCCGAAATACGTCCTTCATGACGGGCCGCCCTACGCCAACGGCCACCTCCATATGGGGCACGCCTTCAACAAGATCCTGAAGGATCTCGTCGTCCGCTCGCGCCAGATGATGGGCTTTGACAGCGAATTACGTCCCCGGCTGGGACTGCCACGGCCTGCCGATCGAGTGGAAGGTCGAGGAGGATTTCCGCGCGAACAACCGCTCGAAGCGCGACGTTCCGAAGGCGGAGTTCCGCGCCGCCTGCCGCGCTTACGCGGAGAGGTGGGTTGCGATCCAGCGCGAGGAGTTCAAGCGCTACGGCGTCGTCGGCGACTGGAACAATCCGTATACGACGATGGAATTCGAATCGGAAGCGGCGATCGTCGCCGAGTTCCTGAAATTCGTCGACAAGGGCCTCGTCTATCGCGGGTCAAAGCCCGTGATGTGGTCGCCGGTCGAACAGACCGCGCTCGCCGAAGCCGAGATCGAGTATCACGACCATACCTCGACGACGGTGTGGGTGAAGTTTCCGGTTCGACAGGTGATCGAGTCTGCACGAGACGTCGCCGGGGCGTTCAATGCCGAGTCCGACAGGCTATCCTGAAGTCGGTTCTTCGGTCGTCATCTGGACGACGACGCCATGGACGATCCCCGGAAACCGCGCGATCTGCTTCGGGCCGGAAATCTCCTACGGCCTTTATGAAGTGACGGCGATGGAGAAGGTCGTCGATCCGAAGACAGGCGCGGAGCTCACGCCGTGGACCAAGGTCGGTGAAAGGCTGATTGTCGCCGACAAACTTTGGGAAGGCGTCAAGACCGTCGCAGCGAAAATCGCCGAATTCACCGCGTCTCGGCGATGTCGATCCGGCTGGATTCGGTCTGCTGCGCACCCGCTCAAGGGCTTACGCTGGCGGCTACAAATTCGACGTGCCGCTGCTCGCCGGCGATCACGTCACCGATGATGACGGCACGGGCTTTGTCCACACCGCGCCCGGCCACGGTCAGGACGACTACATCGCTTTCGTGGGCGGCTTTCGGAACGCAGGCGGAAATTCCGCATACGGTCGATGAGTTCGGCGCCTTCACCGAAGAGGCGCCGGGCTTCGAGGGCAAGAAAGTCCTCGTCCTCGAAGGCAAGAAGGCGGGCGAGGACGGCGACGCCAACAAGGCGGTGATCGACGCGCTGATCGAGCAGCGGCGCGCTGCTCGCGCGCGGGCGGCTGAAACATTCCTATCCGCATTCGTGGCGCTCGAAGGCGCCGGTCATTTTCCGCAACACGCCGCAATGGTTCATCGGCCTCGACAGGAAGAAGCCGGACGGCCGCACCTTGCGCGAGGATGCGCTCGCCGCGATCGACGCGACGATTTTCACGCCGGCGGCCGGCAAGAATCGCCTGCGCGCCATGATCGAAGGGCCGCCCGGACTGGCTCGTCTCGCGCCAGCGCGCCTGGGGCGTGCCGATCGCGATCTTCGTCAACACGCAAGACCGGCGAAATCCTCAATGATGCCGACGTCAACACAGCGCATCGTCGACGCGGTGAAGGCGAAGGGCGCCGACGCCTGGTTCGAGACGTCCGGCGCAGGTGTTCCTCGGCTCGGCGGGCTCCGACAACGAGTACGAGAAGATCGAGGACATTCTCGACGTCTGGTTCGATTCAGGCTCGACGCACGCCTTCACGCTCGAAGGCCGCAAGGATCTGAAATGGCCGGCGGACCTCTATCTTGAGGGCTCGGACCAGCATCGCGGCTGGTTTCATTCCTCGCTTCTCGAGAGCTGCGGCACGCGCAGGACGCGCGCCCTATGACGGCGTCTCTGACCCACGGCTTCGTCCTCGACGAAGAGGGCCGCAAGATGTCGAAGTCCCTCGGCAACGTCGTCGATCCCGCGGAAGTCATGAAGGAATACGGCGCCGAGATCATGCGCATCTGGGTCGCGAGCTCCGACTACGCCGAGGATCTCCGCATCGGGAAGGAGATCATGGGCTCGTCGGTCGACGCCTACAGCAAGGTCCGAAACACCATCCGCTATCTTCATCGGCGCGCTCGCGGGGTTTCGCGGACGAAGAACGTTTGACCGCGCGCAAATGCCGGAGCTCGAGCGCTATATGCTGCATCTCGTCGGCGACGCTCGACGACGAGGTGCGCGCCGGATACGAGGCGTTCGACTTCAAGGGCGTCTGGCGCAAGGTCTTCGATTTCATGACGCTCGATCTGTCGGCGTTCTATCTCGATATCCGGAAAGACAGCCTTTACTGCGATCATCCTGATGCGGATCGCCGCCGGGCGGCGCGCACCGTCATGGACGTCATCTTCGATCATCTGACCGCGTGGATCGCGCCGATCCTCGTCTTCACGATGGAAGAAGCGTGGGGCCATCGTCACGGTGCCGGCAACGGCTCGGTTCACCTGCGCCTCTTGCCTGATGTGCGGCAGGACTGGCGTGACGACGCGATTGCGGCGCGCTGGGAGAGCCTTCGCGCCGTCCGACGCGCGGTGACGGGCGCGCTTGAAGTCGAGCGTCGCGAGAAGCGAATCGGCGCAAGCCTAGAGGCGTCGCCGACTCTGTATCTCAAGGACGACGCGCTGTTCGCCGCGATCAAGGGCGTTGATCTCGCCGAGCTGTTCATTTCTTCGGACGTCAAAGTCGAAAAAGGAGAGGGGCCGGCGACCGCCTTCCGCCTCAATGAAACACCGGGCGTCGCCGTCGTCGCCGCCGAAAGCGCCCACAAGAAATGCCAGCGCTGCTGGCGGTATACGGACGATGTCGGAACGAAAGCGGGCCATCCCGGCGCCTGCGCGCGCTGCGCCGACGCGGTCGACCGCATGGATGGAAAAGCCGCGTGACGATGACCGCCGCAACGATGAAGGCGAAAGTCGCCGCATGGGCGGCCGACGCGCGCGCCAATCCCCTGTTTCTGCGGCGGCCTTGGCGCCGCCGCCGTCGTCGCCGCTCCTCGATCAGGCGACGAAATTCTGGATCGTCAACGTCGTCGAGCTGCCGATCCATCGCAAAATTGAGATTTCGCCGATCTTCGATCTCACCTATGTCCAGAACCGCGGCGCGAGTTTCGGGATGCTCGCCGGCGGCCTCGCCTCGCGGATACTTCTGTCGACGATCTCGATCGCGATCGCGACGATGATGGTCGTCTGGCTTGGGCGCCTCAAACGCCGCTTTGCTGCGGCGGGGGCGTCGTTCATCATCGGCGGCGCAATCGGCAATCTCTATGATCGCGTCAGTTACGGCTATGTGGTCGACTTTCTTGATTTTTCAGGGCTGATGTTCCCCTGGGTCTTCAACGTCGCCGATGCGGCGATCAATGTCGGCTTTGCCTGCCTTATTCTTGACGCCGTCCTTCACAAGGATGGGAAAGCGCCGAAATAGCCGCCTTTGCGCTTGCCGGCGGCGGGGGCTATATAGCCCTCCCATTCAAACGGAGCAGTCGCGTAATGAAATCGGCATTCCTTCTGACCGGCCTCGCCCTGACCGCCCTCGCGGCAAACGGCTGCGCGGGGATCGGCAAGGCGCTCGGCGACGGAAAAAACCCGCCCGACGAGTTCGCTATTGCGACCAAGGCGCCGTTGGTGGTGCCGCCGGATTATTCGCTGCGTCCCCCCAAGCCGGGCGAATCTCGGCCGCAGGAGTTATCGCCCTCCGAGCGCGCGCAGCAGGTGCTGATGGGCGACACGACCTCCGCGCCGCCGACAGGCGGCGAGCAAGTGCTCCTCCAGAAAGCCGGCGCAACGACCGCTGACCCTAACATCCGTGCGGTGCTGAACGCCGAAAGCGGCGGCCGCGATGACAAGGATCGCAGTTTCGCCAACCAGCTGATGTTCTGGAAATTCGTCGATGGCAAGGTCGATGACTCCGCGGCGCCGCTGACGGTCGATGATCCGATGGGCTGGCACGCGGAACGCACCCGCGCGATCGAGACCGTCACCGGCGAAGACGCGAAAGTCACGATCAAGAATGACGACGCGCTGGAGCTTCCCGGCGTCTTTTGAGGAGCAGATCTATGCGGCCTCTGCTGATCGCGCTGGCGCTGCTGTCGATGGCCTGCGCCTCCCTTGATACGGTCGACAAGAAGCCTGGCAGAGAAGCCGTGTCCGAATTGCTTGTCGACGACCTCGCCTGCCGCAACACGGCGGAGAAAAAGTGCGATCCCGGCGAGCAGCCGCGGGAGGTCCGGATTTCCGAATTTGAATGCGAAGCGCTGCCGCTTCGACCCGCTGCGCGCGAATCGGCGCACGCCGCCTGCCGCTTCTCGGGCGAGATCATTCGCGTGAACGGAAGCTTGGCGCCGCTCGCCTCGACCTACCGCGAGTTCTCTCTGATCGAGCTGACGCCCGGCGTTCGCGTGCCGGAGCGCACCTGGACGATCAGCGGCGTGCGTTCGTAGCGATCAGCGGACTTTTCCCCTGACATTGGCGTTCGTCCACGCGATAATGCGCCATGTCGAATCGACCAGCGTCCGAAATTGCGTCAATGCGTCCGATCATTCGCCGCCTGCCGGCGGATGCGGTGAACCGCATCGCCGCCGGCGAAGTGATCGAGCGGCCGGCGGCAGTCGTCAAGGAACTCGTCGAGAATTCGATCGACGCCGGCGCCCGCACGATTTCGGTCGCGCTGCGCGACGGCGGCAAGGCCGAGATCGTCGTTGAAGACGACGGCTGCGGCATGGGCCCGGATGACCTTGTGCTCGCGGTCGAACGGCATGCGACATCGAAGCTCGAACCGGGCGAGAGCGGACGCTTTGACCTTGACCGCATCAGGACGCTTGGTTTTCGCGGCGAGGCGCTTCCCTCGATCGGCGCCGTCGCGGAGCTTGATATTATATCGCGGCGTTCCGGCGACGGCGAAGGCGTCATTCTCTCCGTGCACGGAGGGGTCGTCGACGGCCCCAACCCGCACGCCTTCAATGGCGCCGGAACGCGCATCAGCGTCAGAAACCTCTTCTTTGCGACTCCCGCGCGCCTCAAATTCCTGAAATCGGCGCGCTCTGAGCAGGACGCCGCCGCTGACGCCGTCAAGCGCCTCGCCATGGCGCACCCGGCGATCACTTTCACGCTGGCGTCGGAAGCGAAGAAAGCTTTCGCCTGCATCGCGGAGGCGGACGATGAAGACGGGCGCCTGAGGCGGCTCGGCGCCGTGATGGGCCGCGATTTTGAAGACAACGCGGTTCGCATCGACGCTGAACGCGACGGGGCGCGCCTGAAAGGATTTGCAGGGCTTCCGACGTTCAATCGCGGACTTCCCGACAAGCAGTTCCTGTTCGTCAACGGACGCCCGGTGAAGGACAAGCTGATCGTCGGGGCGGTTCGCGGCGCTTACGCGGATTTTCTGGCGCGCGATCGCCACCCCGCGGTCGCGCTCTTTCTTGAAATCGATCCTGATCTCGTCGACGTCAACGTTCATCCGGCGAAGACGGAAGTGCGGTTCCGCGACGCCGCCAACGTGCGCGGGTTGATCGTCGGCGCCTTGCGTCACGCGCTCGCCGGCGCCGGCCACCGCGCATCGACGACGACTTCCGCGTTCGCGCTCGGCCGCATGCAGGCGCCGGCGTTTCTTCCCTCATCGGTCCGGCCCAATCCGTTCCGGCGCGAGGCGGCGGTGTTCGCGGCGCTTCACGACCGCCCGCGCGACTATGAGGCGCCGCTCATCGGAGTGACGCCGTCGGCGCGCGCCGAGGATGTCGCCTCGATGCAGGCGGACGACCACCCGCTGGGCGCCGCGCGCGCGCAGATTCATGAGACTTACATCGTCGCGCAAACCGCGGATGGCATCATCATCGTCGACCAGCACGCCGCGCATGAGCGGCTTGTTTATGAGAGGATGAAACAGTCGCTTGCGACAGGCGGCGTCGCACGGCAGGGCCTGCTGATTCCGGAAATCGTGGAACTCGAGAAAGAAGAAGCGGACCGCATCGAAGCCAGAAGGGATGAATTCGCCGAGCTCGGCCTCGTGCTTGAACGCTTCGGGGACGACGCTGTGATCGTGCGCGAAGTTCCAGCGCTCCTTGGACAAACGGACATCGCTGCAGTGGTCCGGCGGCTTTCGGACGACCTTGCCGTAATCGGCGATGCGCTAGCGCTCAAGGAACGGCTCGAAGACATTTGCGGCTCCATGGCCTGCCATGGCTCGGTTCGCGCCGGGCGGCGTCTCGCGCCGGAAGAAATGAACGCGCTCTTGCGGGCGATGGAGGCGACGCCGCACTCAGGTCAGTGCAATCACGGCCGACCGACTTACGTCGAGTTGAAGCTTTCCGATATCGAGCGACTTTTCGGCCGCAAATAGGCGGTTGACCGATCGCATTTATGTAACTAATAGGATACATATAAAACTGGAGACGGTCATGAGAATCCTGATCTGCCTTTCCGCCATCGCGCTCGCCGCCTGCTCAAAGCCCGCTGAGAACGCGGCCGATAAGACCGCGCCATCGACGCAAGAAGCGCCGGTCGCGGCGCAAGCGGCTGTGGGCGCCCCCGCTGCGGAAATTCCGGCGTACGAGCCGATGGCGCCATTTGCGCCTTTCGCGGGCAAGGTGTTTCGCGGCGAATGGACCGATCCGGATGGAACCGAGATCGTCGATATCGTGAAATACGAGCTCATCCTGAACGGCCGCGCGCTCCAATCGACGCATCGACTTGAAGGCAAGGATTACGGCGGCCGGACGATCTTCTTCTACGACGAAGGGGCGAAGAATTACGTTTTCCACTATTTCACGACAGGGGGATTTCACACGTCGGGAATGTCGACATTCATCGATGGCGGGCTGGTCACCGATGAAAAGGTCGCCGGGCATGAATCGATTGACGCGGTTCGCTCGAAAGTGACGTTCAAGCCGGAGGAAATTCTGGTCGATGTCGTCTATGTCGGCAAAGACGGCGCCGAAACACCCGGCGGGTCGCGGATCTATAAGCCGATCGCCGATCCGGGCCGGCTCTTTCCGGATACCGAATGACGGATTTTCCAGCAACGACGCTTTCAGCGGTCGGCGATTTCGCCGAGCGGCCGGTGGAAGAAATGCGTGCGCGGTCGCGCGCGTTTTTTGAGGAGATCGCCCGGCGCCATACGGTGCGCGATTATCGTCCCGATCCGATCCCGCTTGATGTGATCGAGAATTGCGTCGCCGCCGCCGCGCGCGCCCCCTCCGGCGCCAACCACCAGCCGTGGCATTTCGCCGTCATCGGGGACCGGAGGCTGAAATCGGAAATCCGCGTGGCGGCGGAGACGGAAGAGCGCGCTTTTTACGAGGGCCGGGCGGGCGCGGAATGGCTTCAGGCGCTGGCGCCGCTTGGGACGGATCCCGAAAAGCCGTTCCTCGAGATCGCGCCGTGGCTCATCGCCGTTTTCGCGCAAAAGCGCGGCGGTCCTGAAGCCGGCGACAATCTCAAGAATTACTATATCAACGAAAGCGTCGGGATCGCTTGCGGTTTCCTGATCGCCGCGCTTCACCACGCGGGTCTTGCGACGCTGACCCATACGCCAAATCCGATGACGTTTCTTTCAGAAAAGCTCCATCGTCCGGCGACGGAGAAACCTTATCTTCTCGTTGCAGTCGGCCGCCCCGCGACCGACGCCATCATTCCGCTTCATGCGCTGAAAAAGAAGGCGTTGAAGGACGTCTTAACGGTTTTTTGAAGCAGCGCCCTTGCGCCCTGCTATTCGGCGGCCTGCGCCGGGCGCAGCGCCCCGACCGAAAGCCGCGAGAGTGCGGCGATCAACGGTTCGATATTGCGCTTCAACCGGTCAAACCCCGCTGTACGCGTTATGCGCCGTTCGTCGAGGTATAGCGCGCGATTGATTTCGATCTGGAGGACGTGAACGCCCTCCGACGGACGACCATAGGCGGTCGCGACATGGCCCCCGGCATAGGGCGCGTTTCTCGAAACGAGATAGCCGGCCGACCCAAGGACCTGTTCGACCAGAGCGGGCGCCGCGCCTGCGCACGAGGCGCCGAAACGGTCGCCGAGAACGAAGTCGATCGGCTTTTCCCCTTCCCGGAACGGGGCGCCTCCGGCCGACGGCATCGAATGGCAATCAATGAGGATCGCGCATCCGAACTTCGATCGGGCGGCGGCGATAAGCTGCGTGAGCGCTTGATGATAGGGATCATAACAGGCGGCGAGGCGGCGGCGCGCTTCGAAAAACTTCAGCTTGCGTTCGTAAATGTCCTGACCGTCGGCGACGATCCGGGGAATGACGCCGAGGCCCGCACGCACGCGATTGGACCGAGTGTCGGCGATGGCGGGCAGCGGATCGACGAACATCCTCTGGTCCAACTCGTCGCGCGACCGATTGACGTCGACCCAGGCGCGCGGAAACAGCGCGCGAAGGAGAGGCGCTCCGTGCGCGGGCGCCGCGTCGAAGAGGAGATCGACGTAACAATCTTCCGACTGTCGAAGCGCATGCCGGTCGAGCCGGCTCATTCTGAGAAGTTCCGTCGGGTAGCGGCGCCCGGAATGGGGCGAGGCGAAGATCACCGGCGAGCCGAGTTGCGTCGGCGCGCAAATTTCGATCGCCGCAACCGGGATCCTGTCGCCCTCGATGATGTCGAACTCGGCGGCCAAGGTCAGCCTTTCTCTCAGGTCGTCAACCTCGATCCCTTCATCCTATAGCCGATATAGAGGAATCGTTAAGATGTTTCCGTCTGAACGGACCGGGTGCGGCGCCCGTCTTGCTTGTGCTACCGGACATCTCGGCGGACGAGGGGGCTGGCAGCCTCGCCTTTCTTAATCCGCCAGAATTGGTTAGAGCGAAGTCAGTAGGCAAAGGCGTTGGGTAATGGCGGCGATTCTCCTGGCGGAAGACGATGAATCCATGCGGCGCTTTCTCAAGAAGGCGCTTGAGAAAGCAGGGCATTCGGTGGTCGACGCCAGTCAGGGCGACGAAGCGCTGACCGAATTACAATTGCGGGAATTCGACCTGCTCCTGACCGATATCGTGATGCCGGTCATGGACGGAATCGAGCTTGCCCGCCGGGCCGCCCAGATCGATCCCGAAATGAAAATCATGTTCATCACCGGGTTCGCGGCTGTCGCGCTCAACCCGGCGAACCGCGCGCCGGAGGACGCCAAAGTCCTCTCCAAGCCCTTTCATCTCAAAGACCTCGTGCAGGAAGTCGAGCGGATGGTTGCGGCCTAGGCCGCTCGTCCGCCGAAGGTCTTGCGCCGACGCCGTTTTGCGGTTAGAGGCGCGGTCTTTCGGGCGCATAGCTCAGGGGTAGAGCGCCACCTTGACACGGTGGAGGCCCGTGGTTCGATACCACGTGCGCCCACCATTAACGGCGGGATCTTCGCCGCGATCAGGCGGCGGCCTCCAGTTTTTTCGGAAATCGAACGCGAAGTCCGGAGCGGCCGTCCCTTAAAGGGGACATTTCGGCGCCGTCCTGTTCAAGCGCACGGCTCGCCGTGCGCAGGGTCATTTCCGGGTTCGCCCCTTCGCCGCTCAGATAGTTCTCGATCGAGGTGAGATGGCAGGTGTGGGCGTGAAATTCCTGCGCGTTCATCGGCGGCCCGGCGTCGACGAAATCGATCTCCACCTCGCCTGACGGCGTCCGGCGGACTTCGATTGACGTCAGCTCGGGCGTCCGGTCCTTGAAGAAGATGCGCAAATGCTTTGCGGCGAGCAGGAAGAGCTGCTGGTCCACATCGATATGTTCGCGTCCGCCCGAAAGCTCGAGCGCCCCGCTTTCAATGCTGTCGTAGAAATATTCTTCGAGCACCTCGCGAACGTCGATTCGCTCCGTCTGCCGGCTGCGGACCGCGTTGTCGGCAAGGTGATAATCGACCATCTCCTCGACGTTGCGGCGCAGTTCTGACGCCGCCGCTTCCGCGTAACGGATGCTGTCGGAAGCCTCATGCGCCCCGTCGGCTGCGGTTTCAATCTCGTTGCGGACGACCTGCAGGAAGCCGACGATCTGATGCACCGGCGTTTTCATCAGGTGCGTGAAGACCTTTAGGAGCGCGGTCTTCCGCGAGACGGTCTGCTCGAGGTCCTCGATCATGCGGGCAAGCTGCGCGTTCTGCTCGTCGATGATCCTGGAATTGAGGAACAGCGTGCGGCGATAGCGCTCGAGAATGTAGATGCCGCATGAGCATGAGAGAAACATCATGACGAGAAAATACATTTGCGTCGTCAGCTGGACCGTTCCGATCAGATCCTTGTTCGCGACGGCGGCGAGATAGCCGGCGAGAAGCGCGAAGAATCCGACGTTCGACGAAACGAATCCGGCGCGCAGCATGAAGCTGATGAACACCGCGATCTGGATGAGACCGATGAAGTAGTTGTTTGCGATCGACGGCTCGATGAAGATGATGACGTTGAGGAGCGAGCCGAGGAAGACGACCATCAGCGGGATAAGGCGGTCGAGGCGCGCGGGAATTCGGCCAAAGTGAATAAGGGCGAGCGCGCCGCCGCATAGGGCGGTGCCTGCAAGGCGGATCATGATCGCTTCTTGCGCGCGCTCAAGGATGATCAGATCCATGACCGCGTAAGAAAGATAGACGATGAGCCCGAGCGCCAGCGCGAAGCGGTCAAAGGTCGCGTGCCGCGTCAGCATGTAATCCTGATACGCTCGTTCGAGCGCAGGGTCCTTGAACCTGCATGAAAGCAAGCTGATTTGTCGGCGCGCAGCCATTCGCCTGAAGTCTCTCCCGCTCGGTGTCGCCCAAGCGGTTAAACATAGGTCGCCAATCGTTTTCCGGCCGTAAACGATTGCGCCACTTACAAAATGTTCCTGCGCCGACCTGCGATCGGCGTCAGAAGCCGGCGTCTGCGGCCAGTTCGTTAACGATTCGGAAAATTCGCTTTGTGCGCCGCCTCAGGCTGCGCTCGCCGCCGCCACGTCCGTTGCAGCCAGCGGCCGCCGGAACGGGTTTTCCCCGCTTTCACGATCGAACCACGACGCCGACGTCGGCCGGCCCTCAAAGTCGGTCCAGCACTGAGCCTCATAGTCATAGAGCTTGCAGCGACGATGCACGTCCAGGAACCCGCGCAGTCCGAGACGCCATTGGGTGACGGCCTTGCCGTAACGGGCGACCAGTTTTTCCTGAGCCTCGGGGAGTTTGTAGACCGGGATCTTGGGAAACGAATGGTGAGCGTTGTGCCTTAAGACCTCGGCGTAGAGCGGGATCGCCTTGAGATCGATCAGCACATCGGCCGTTCCTTCGATCTGCCCGCGGAAAAAGGTCCAGCGCTCCTCGTCGGCAAACCAATGAACGTCGGGGTGCGTGTGCTGAATATAGATCGTCAAAGAGGTTAACGCGTTCCAAAGAACGAATGGGATCAACGCTCCGAAAAACAGGCGAGCCAATACGCCGGACTGCGGATTGAGGATTCCGCCGAGCAAGATGATCCCAGCTAGAATTGAAGCGCCGAAGGCCAGCACGAAAATCGAGTCGGGAAGATGGCTCCGCCAGTGCGGCCGGGTCTGCGAATTGAGCGGCAGGATCAGCTTCGGGAACAGGAAATCGAGCTGATAATAGATGAAGTGCCCGAGCGGATGGCGGAAGGCGCGCTCAAGCCGGCGCCGCCATGCGGGCAGCGCCCTGAATTCCGACGGACTGAATGGACGCCACACATCATCGACGGATTTCAGATTGGTCCTTGTGTGGTGGTTCACGTTGTGAACGATCCGCCAGAGCGTGACCGAGTGCCAGCATAGCCCATAGGCGATGCGCCCGAAAAAGGCGTTGGCGCCGCGCGTCCGGAAAAACGCGTGATGGACGCAATCGTGGCCGATGATGAAGAACACCGCAAGAGACACGCCGTTGAGAACGGCGCCGATGATATTCGCGGCCGTCCCGAGATTGCTGAGCGCAAGAACCAGGGACGACAGGTAGAGCGCGACATTCGTCAGGTATTTGCCGAAGGCGACCCTGTCGTCGGCGGCTCCGAACTTCGGGCGGTCTTTTTCGTCAAGCCATTCGTCGGCTCGACCGGTAAACATCGCGCTGGCTTCCTTCGGCAATGTCACGATCTTCTCAGTCCTTGAAAGGGGCGTACTAGCGCTTCGTCGCAATCGCGTAGGCAATCGCGCCGAACTCGTCCTCAAAAAGTTCGATATCCCGGACGGAATCTTCCGGGAGGGAACCGAACAATCGACGCATCTGGTCCTGCGTTCTCAGCAAAAGCCACCAGTCCATGAAGGTCTCCATATAACCGACATCTGGAACCGCCGGCGTGAAGTTCGCGATGAGCAGACGCCCGCCAGGCCGCAGGAATTCGACCATGCGTTCGATCAGCCGCATCGCGACCGGTTCGGAAAGGTAGTCGAACAGTCCGGCCGCGTAGACGAAATCCATGTCCTTGTAGATGGATTTTCTGGCGATGATGCTGCGGACCGTGCCGACCGACGCCTCGACGCCGAGACCGCCATAGGCGCGGGCGACCTCCGCCAGCGATTCCTCATCCTGATCAAGCGCGACAAAGCGGCCGATCGATCCAGACTGCACCGCGTCGCTCAGTTCCGCTTCGCGCAAATGACCGCAAGCAATTGACAGCATTTGTGGCTTGCGCGGCCCCGAAAGCCGTGCGGCGGCGTCGATCTCCCGCGCAAGAATCTCACGGCGCCGGCGAACGGCGCGGCAGGCCGGCGAATTGACCGTGTAGAAATAGACCTGACCTGCGATCGTCGCCGGATGGGGTGCGAGGGCGGCCGATCCCAGACCATAAATATGATCGAGGAGTTCCGCGTCGCCGGCGTAGCCCCGGGGCTTCTGGTTCGATCGCCTCGTCAGCGGGCATTGGAAGAGCAGTTCGGCGATATCGTGCTTGAGGACGACTTCGGAGGAAAGCGTCTTCCAGTCCTCCGAGCCGAGGCCTCGCCTCACGGTTCGCAGACCGTCAATCAGAGACTGCATGCCGCCGAGCGCATCGCCGGACATGATCCGGGCACGGATTAGGGTGAGAGTTTCCTGAATCTTTTCATCGCGCCGAAAGGGCACGATCTCGGCGACTGACGGCGCGTCGCGGTCGGCGACGACTGAAGGCTGGTCCATGACTAAACTCACCTCTTGCGCCGACACGCCTCCCCGCTGCGGCAATAGGTTAAAATCGAACGTCAAATTCTACAGTTTGGAAGCGCGCCCCGCCGCCTTTGCCTGACAATTTCTCACGCGAATTGGTCAGGCCCCTAAATACTATCCTTAATAAATCGTTAATTTCAACAGAATTTTCCGGGCTGCATCGCCTATTCACATAAGATAAGAGGAAATTTCCGACTGCGGACGGTCGTTAACCTTTGCCAAAGCGAGTTCGCAGACTAGAAATCGCGATTGATCAGTTCAAGACTTGGAGTTGATTTTGCGCCTCCCGACAGCAAGCACAGGCGTGGCGGCGTTTGTCGCATTGACGTCTTCGCCCGCGACCGCTGGCGGTTTCGCGCTCGAACACCAGAACGCGCGTGCGCTTGGCGCCGCTTTCGCCGGCGCGGAGGCGATCGAGGCGGACGCCGGTTTCGCCGCGTATAACCCCGCATCCTTGGCGGGCATCGAAGGTCCAGAAATCAGCTTCAGCGCGACGGGCGTTCTGCCGGTCGCGCGCTATCGTAACGCATCGGCGACGTTGCTCGGAATCGCCCCCGCGTCGGGCGATGCAGATGGCGACGGCGTCATTGCAGACGCTGTCATTCCGAACCTGTCATTCGCCTATCCTGCCACCGACAGGCTGACGCTTGGAATTGTCGTCAACGCGACATTTGGCTTCAAGACATCGTTCGAAGAGACGTCGGCCGTCCGTTATCAGGCGCGGACAAGCGACCTCAGGGTGATCGAAGCGACGCCGATCGCGGCTTACGAACTGTCGCCCGGACTGAGCGTCGGCGCGGGACTGCGCATCCAGCATCTCGATTTGTCTTTGACCTCGACGATTGACGCCGGCGGCGTCGCCGCGGCGAGCCTGGTTTCCGGATTTTCGCCGGGCGGGAGCGATCTTCAGGCGTCATTTGACGGCGACGACGTCGCTCTTGGATTTGTCGCGGGCGTTCAGTCCGATCTTTCGTCCAAACTTCGCGTCGGCGCCGCCTACGCCTCGAAGATCGATCATCACATCGCCGGCGACGCCAATTTCGATCTCGCATCGAGCGTTGCGGCTCAAATCCTTAACGCCGCCGCCGGGCTTTTTTCCGCAGACGGATTTTCAACCGCCTTAGCAACACCCGCATCCGCCGCGGCGGGACTGCGCTATCAGGCGGGCGAAAGGCTGACGCTGCTTGCGTCGACAAAAATCGTATTCTGGTCGAGCTTCGACGTCGTCGCGCTCGACTTCAACGACGCGGCGACGCCATCCGAAGTCCTGACGCAGAACTGGCGCGACGCCTGGTCGGTCTCGCTCGGCGCCGAGTTTCAGGCGAATTCGAAGACAATGCTGCGCGGAGGCTTCATGTTTGACAAGTCGCCCGTGAACGCGGAATTTGCGAGCCCCCGAATTCCCGACGGCGATCGTCATTGGGTTGCGTTGGGGCTGACACAGGTCTTGAGCGACCATCTCTCGGCGGATGTCGGCGTCGCCTACGCCTATTTCAGCAACCGGCGGATCGACCTCGACGGCGCCGCGCCGGAGAATTTGTTTCGCGGTTCGCTCACCGGCGATTTTTCGACCGAGGCCTACGCCGGATCGCTGCGCCTGCGCTATCAATTCTGACGGTCACCACGGCGAGCCGTCTCGTCTGACATAGCGCCAGCCATCTTCGTTCTTGACCGCCCGCAGGTCGATCGCCGGGTCGGTGTATTCGACGGTTTCCGCTTCCGCGCGCGTTCCGACTTCAAGGAAGACGACGTCCGATGACGATCGATTGATCAGTTGGTGCCCGACAGGGCGACCCGCAGGGAATGAAGCGGCGTCGCCCGCGCGAAGAATGCATTCGCCGTTGTCTTCAATCAGGACGGCTTCTCCAGACACGATGAAAACGAACTCATCCTCAGCCTTGTGCCAGTGTCGGAGCGCCGACGCGGCGCCGGGCTTCAATGTGGTCAGGTTGACGCCGTACTGCGTGATGCCGCCGGCGTCGCCGACGCGCTGCTTGCTTCGCCCTTCGACAGCGGCGCGATAAGGCGGCGGATAACCGGTCCCCGTGATGATCGGCACGTTCTTCAAATCGATCTTCGGCATCATGCGTCTCCCGCTGCGCGGCTTGTGAGGAATGAAGCCCTAGTCTACCAGACGGCCATGGCGAATATCGATCCTGTCGAGCTCACGAAAGCGCTGGTGCGGCGTCCCTCGGTCACGCCGAAAGACGAAGGCGCGCTCGACATTCTCGAAGCGCGGTTGACGCAGATCGGATTTTCTTGCCGACGCATGATTTTCGCCGACCCCGGAACCGAACCGGTCGATAATCTTTACGCCCGCTGGGGAACAGTCGAGCCCGTCTTCTGCTTTGCGGGCCACACGGATGTCGTCCCCGCGGGTGATCCAGACGACTGGACGTCGCCGCCCTTTGAACCGACGACGCGCAATGGCGCCGTCTACGGACGGGGCGCCGCCGACATGAAGGGATCGATCGCCGCTTTCGCGGCGGCGGCGGAGCGGGTCATCGCCAGAAAGCCGAAAGGCTCGATCGTTTTCTTGATTACTGGCGATGAAGAAGGGCCGGCGCACAACGGCACGAAGAAGGTGCTCGGATGGATGGCCGAAGCCGGCGAGCGCATTTCGCATTGCATCGTCGGAGAGCCCTCCTCGAGCGAGGTTCTCGGCGACATGATCAAGGTTGGTCGCCGCGGCAGCACGAATTGCTGGCTGACGGTGTTCGGCGCGCAAGGACACGTCGCTTATCCAAGCCGGGCGAATAATCCGATCCCGGCGCTGCTGAAAAAGCTGTTGACGCTCAGCGAGACCCCGCTCGACGACGGCTATGACAGGTTCCAGCCGTCGAGCCTGCAGATCACCGACATCCATGTCGGCAATCCCGCCGCCAACGTTATTCCGGCGAAGGCGACGGCCCGGTTCAACATCCGGTTCAATCCGAACTGGACGGGCGCTTCGCTTGAAGCGTTCCTGCGCTCGAAGCTCGACGAGGTCGCGCGCGATGCAGGCGTCCAATATGAGTTGTCGGCCGTCTGCTCCGGCGACGCGTTCTTGACGACCGATGCAGCGTTCCTCGATCTCGTCTCGGGCGTCATTAAAGAGAAGACGGGAATTCGTCCTGCCCATTCGACGACAGGTGGAACCTCGGACGCGCGGTTCATCAAGAATGTCGCGCCGGTTTGCGAGTTCGGCCTTGTCGGCAAAACGATCCATCAGATCGACGAACATGCGGGCGTCAATGACATCCTCGCGCTCGCCGACGTCTATGAAGCGATGCTGGACCGCTATTTTTCGACATTCGGCGTTGGCGGATGATTTTATTCGAGCACGCCGCGCGCCAAATGAGCGGTGCCTGGAAAATGGCGATAGGCGCCGAGGACTGGAAATCCTCGCTCGGGCGATCCGTCGATGACGTCTTCTTTTCGCTTTCGTCGTTCTTATTTGCAGCGCCTCTTGTCGTGCTGGCGTCAATTTCGGCCAAACGCGCTTCTGCGCGCATCCCGGACATCGCCGATCCGCTCTACGCGCAGACGCCGCTGGCGGCGTTGATCGTCGCCGACCTGACGACGTTCGCGCTCGATTGGGGAGCAAGCCTCGCGCTGCTCTTGATGCTCGCGCGCGCGACCGGCGCCGGCAAACAAGCCGCTGACCTCGTCGTCGGGTACAACTGGATCCAGCCGATTGTCGTCGCCGCGCAATTGCCGGCGATCGCCATGATGGCCGCGAGCGCGAGCCGCACGCTTGGCGGCCTCGTCGGCTTGCCGGCGCTCGTCCTGACGCTTGCGCTTCTCTGGGGGGTGGTGCGGCGCGGACTTGGCGCGCAACCGGCGCCTGCGGCCGCAATCATCGTCATCCTGGTGCTCGTCGGCGTCGTCATCGACCTCATCGCCGCCGCCGCGCTCCGCGCCGTGTTCGTCGGTCAGTCGTAGTCCGCGCGCAGGAAATAGAGGCCTTCCGCCGGCGCGACCTGCCCGCAACGCTGGCGATCTCGCGCGTGGAAGACGTCGGCGAAGTCGGATTTGGTCCAGCGACCAAGGCCTACTTCGGCGAGGCTGCCGACGATCGACCGCACCTGGTGATGCAGGAACGATCGCGCGGCGGTTTCGATCCTGATTTCCTCGCCCTCACGCGCGACGGAAATCGATGAAAGTGTCTTAACGGGCGAGTCTGACTGGCAGGTCGACGCGCGGAATGTCGTGAAATCGTGCTTGCCGACGAGCACCTGCGCCGCGGCGTGCATCGCCTCGGCGTCGAGCGGCGGCGCGAGCCGCCAGGCGCGGCCGACGTCAAGCGTCAACGGCGCGCGCCGGTTGATTAGGCGATAGCGGTAATGCCGGCGGGTCGCTGAATAGCGCGTATGGAAGTCATCGTCGACAACGCTCGCCGACAGCGCTGAAATCGGCGCCGGCTTCAGATAATAATTGATCGCCTCGCGCACCGTATGCGCATCGGTCGCTTTCTCGATGTCGAAATGCGCGGGCATGCCGAGCGCATGGACGCCGGCGTCAGTGCGGCCCGCCGAATAGGCGACCACGCGTTCCCCTGAAAAACGGAACACCGCTTCTTCAAGCGTCGCCTGAATGGAGACGCCGTTCTCCTGACGCTGCCATCCGACAAAGGGTCCGCCGTCGAATTCAAGGATCAGGAGATAGCGCGGCATCAAAGATTCTCGCCGCGCGCCAGTGCAAACCCGCGCAGCATCGCTGGCGCATCCTGCGCGCCTTTCCCGGCGCGCTGCAATTTCATGAGTTCGACGGCGCCGTCGCCGCACGCAATGACGAAACGATCGCTGGTCTCAAGGATGCGCCCGGCATCCCCCGCGCCAGCGACGACGCGCGACATCAGCGCTTTGATGCGCTCGCCGTTCGCTTCAAACCAGGCGCCAGGAAAGGGCGAAAGCCCGCGAATATGACAGTCGATTTCCGCCGCCGGTCGCGTCCAGTCGATTTTTGCCTCAGCAGGCGAAATCTTCTCCGCATAG
>CAVXVQ010000025.1:0-15446 GCA_963765165.1 uncultured Alphaproteobacteria bacterium
CTGGGGGTCAAGGGGTCGCAGGTTCAAATCCTGTCGCTCCGACCATTTCACTTCCTGAAATGATCGTACCCGCTCGCCGCGACGCCAATGGGTTTCGCGTCGGAACCGATCAGTCTGACGCCCTCGCCCTTGCTGACCGATCCGATGCGCGAGACTGTCGTTTTGGTGAGCTGGGACGCCATCTCGACGGAACGACGTCGCGATTGGGGCGCCGTGAACAGGATTTCGTAATCATCGCCGAAAGTCGCCAGCCGGCCGATAGCGGCGTCGCCATTCTCCTGCGCGGTCGCCCATGCGCGCGCGCTTTCCGAAAGCGGAATCTTCTCCGCGACAATTTCAATCGCGACGGACGACTGGCGCGCGATATGTCCGGCGTCGGCGATCAAACCGTCGGACACGTCGATCGACGCCGATGCGAGATCGCTGAGCGCGCCGCCGAGCGCCGTGCGCGGCGAAGGCAACCGATAGCGCTCGGCGAGGAACGCTTTATGCGATGCGGACGGTTTCCATTCCCCTTCAAGCAGGGCGAGCCCCAGCCCTGCGTCGCCGATCGTGCCTGAGACATAGAGATCGTCGCCCGACTTGGCGCCGTTCCGGCGAATGACGCCGGCCGATCCCGGCGCGCCGATCATGGTCACCGAGATCATGAGCGGCGCGCCTTTGGCCGCATGCATGGTCGTGTCGCCGCCGATGAGCGAGATTTTGAACGCCGCCTGGTCTTCGCGAAGGCCCGCCGCGAAGTCGGCGATCGCTTCTTCCTTGACGCCGGCGGGCCAGACGCAGCCGAGCAAGTAAGCGAGCGGCCGCGCGCCCTTCGCGGCGAGATCGGAAAGATTGACGCGAAGGGCCTTCTTCGCAACCGACGACAGCGGGTCCTTCGGGCGAAAATGAACGCCTTCGACGAGCAGGTCCTTGGTGACGACGAAATCGCCCGAAGGAACCCTCGCCACATCGTCACCAAGGCCGAACGCGCCTTCATAATCTGTCGAAAGAGGCGCGAAATATTTCGCGATGATGTCGAATTCCCCGCTCAAGAGGGGATTGCCCGTCCTGCGGCGCCGGAAGTGAATTCTTCCGGGCGAAGATCGTGCGCGACAGCGTCAAGAACGGCGTTGATGAACCGGAGGTCGTCGCCGCTCGAAAACGCGTTCGCGATCTCGACATACTCATTCATGATCGCGCGCGCCGGCACGTCGGCGTTGTGCAACAGTTCATAGGCGGACGCCCGAAGGATCGCGCGCGCCGTGGCGTCAAGGCGCGCCAGCGTCCACGCCTTCGCGAGCCGGCGTTCGATCATGGGGTCGATCTTCGCCTGAAGCCGCACGACGCCGAGCACCAGCGCGGCGAAATAATCGTCATCGGCCTCGTGCAGAAGCCGCCCTTCGACTTCGCCGCCGAGACGATGCATCCGGAATTCAAGAATGACGCTGTCGACGCCGGCGCCCGTCGCTTCCATCTGATAAAGCGCCTGCACCGCCGCGAGGCGGGCGTTCGTTCTGGCCTGCATGGGATCGGGGTTCACAACCTGCCGAACCGCGGTCACTCGCGGTCCGCTCCTTCCTGATCTTCAAGCTCGCCGATAAAATCGCCGAAATCGCGCGCCTCGCGGAAATCGCGATAGACCGACGCGTAGCGGACATAGGCGACGTCGTCGAGGCCCGCGAGCCCTTCCATGACAAGCTGTCCGATCGTCTTTGAGTTGATTTCCGTCTCGCCCATCGCTTCCAGCCGGCGGATGACGCCGGTCACCATCTGTTCGACCCGCTCGGGGTCGACATTGCGCTTGCGCATCGAGATCTGAACCGAGCGCATCAGCTTGTCGCGATCGAACGTCTCGCGCCGTCCCGAGCTCTTGACGACGACGAGTTCGCGCAGCTGCACGCGCTCAAACGTCGTGAACCTTCCGCTGCAGGCTGTGCATTGCCGGCGCCGCCGGATCGACGAGCCGTCTTCGGCGGAACGCGAGTCTTTGACTTGCGTATCCTCACATCCGCAGAAGGGACAGCGCATGGGCGGTCAGCCGTAGATCGGAAAGCGCGCGGTCAGCGCCCTGACTTCGGCCGCGACCTTCTTCTCCGCAACGGCGCGGTCCGCGCCCGACGCCAGCGTGTCGAGCACTTCCGCCATCAAGCGGCCGACTTCGCGAAACTCGGCGGCGCCGAAGCCGCGCGTCGTGCAGGCGGGCGATCCGACGCGGATGCCGGAGGTGATCGTCGGCTTTTCCGGATCGAAAGGAACGCCGTTCTTGTTGCAGGTCATGCCGGCGGCTTCGAGACTTTGCTCGCCTGCGTTGCCCTTGACGCCCTTGGGACGCAGATCAATCAGCGCAAGATGCGTGTCGGTGCCGCCCGAAACGACGGCGTAGCCCGCTTCGACAAGCGTCGAGGCGAGCGCCTTCGCATTGATGACGACCTGACGCGCATAGTCCTTGAATTCCGGACGCAGCGCTTCGCCAAAGGCGACCGCTTTCGCCGCGATGACGTGCATCAGCGGCCCGCCCTGGATGCCGGGGAAGAGCGCGGACCGTACTTTCTTCGCCAGATCCTCATCGTTCGTGAGGACCATGCCGCCGCGCGGCCCGCGCAGCGTCTTGTGCGTCGTCGTCGTCACCACGTCAGCGACGCCGACGGGCGAGGGATAAACGCCGGCGGCGACGAGGCCGGCGAAATGCGCCATGTCGACCATGAGCTTTGCCCCGACGCTGTCCGCGATCGCCTTGAATTTCCTGAAATCGATGATGCGCGAATAGGCGCTGCCGCCGGCGATGATGATCTTCGGCTTGTGCTCGTCCGCCATTCTCGCGACTTGCTCGAAATCGATCAGGCAGTCGTCAGGGCGCACGCCGTAATGAACCGCTTTGAACCACTTGCCCGACTGGTTCGCCTTGCCGCCATGCGTCAGATGTCCGCCTGCGGAGAGATCCATGCCGAGAAAACAGTCGCCCGGCTGCATGAGCGCCATGAAAACCGACTGGTTCGCCTGACTGCCGGAATGCGGTTGAACGATTGCTTCGGAACAACCAAAAAGCTTTTTCGCCCGCGCGATAGCGAGTTCTTCCGCCTGATCGACAAATTCGCACCCGCCGTAGTATCGCTTTCCGGGGTAGCCTTCGGCGTATTTATTGGTGAGAACCGAGCCTTGCGCTTCGAGCACTGCTCGGCTGACGATGTTTTCCGAGGCGATCAACTCGATCTGATTCTGCTGGCGATGGAGTTCGCGCCTGATCGTCGCGAACAAGTCGGGATCTCTCACTTCCAGGCGTTCCTGAAAAAAATCGTTTGAATTCAAGGCCTCAGCGGGACGCATGGGGGATCCTTTTCAGCCGCCCGGACGCGGCGCGTTTCATATAGCGGCGGCCGGTTGGCCGGGCAACTTTAACCCGCGCCTGGATAGCTGGGGCTGACGCCCGGTAGGACAGGTGTCCAACCCCTAATTTCAGACGAAAAGAAAGTGCAAACTAGTTCAGTACGCTGCTGGGACATTCCGCTCATTAAGGTGTTTCGCACTAGTTGACCGAACTTGATCAGCGAAAGCGACAGGTATATTGCGTTGCGCGTCCTGGCGGGTTTGGGCGACTGGGATTCAACAAAGACGACTGCGCTTGGACTGAAATCCCGGCGGCGGCGTCGAATCAACGAGGAAAAACTACATGGCGGATAACGACAGCGGGCTTAGTCCCGTCGAGACGCTGCAATTGGCGACCGACATTGTTGCAGCTTTCGTAAGCAATAATTCGATGAACGCCGATCAGCTTCCGGCGCTGCTTCAAGAGGTGCATGACGCGGTGCGCGCGCTCGCCGCCGGCGGGACGGCAAGCGCCGGCAACCAGCAGCCGGCGGTGCCGATCAAAAAATCAGTCACCGCCGATTATGTGATCTGCCTGGAAGACGGCAAGAAACTGAAAATGCTGAAGCGATATCTGCGCACGCAGTACGGCCTCTCGCCTGAGGACTATCGCCGCAAATGGGGCCTGCCGGCTGATTATCCGATGGTCGCGCCGAATTACGCCAAACGCCGCTCTGACTTCGCCAAGGAAATCGGCCTTGGCCGGGCGGGCGGACGCGCGGCGCCAAAGCGCAAGAAAGCGGCCAAGAAAGCCGTCAAGGGCCGCAGGCTCGCGGCGTAAGCCTCGCGTTATTATTCAGGAAAGCGCTTTGGCGGCCTCAACCCTCGCGGTTGAGCCGCTGAGGCGCCGGACGCCAAGCGCTTCCCATGCGTCATTGAGCGCAGCGACCAGCACATCCATGTCCGCATCGGTGTGAAGCGGCGACGGCGTCAGACGCAGCCGCTCGGTTCCTTTCGGCACGGTCGGATAGTTGATCGGCTGCACGTAGATCGACTTTCGATCCAGCAGATAATCGGAAACCGCTTTGCACTGAACCGGATCGCCGACCAGAAGCGGCACGATGTGGCTGACCGACGGCATCACCGGAAGACCCGCGTCGGCAAGTCTTTCTTTCAATGTCGCCGCGCGCTCCTGATGGCGTTCGCGCAGATTGTTCGAGGTGCGGAGTATCTTGACGCTTCTGAGCGCGCCCGCAACGAGCACCGGCGACAGCGCCGTCGTGAAAATGAACCCTGAAGCGTAGGAGCGGATCGCGTCGACCACGCTGGCGCGCGCGGCGATATAGCCGCCCATGACGCCGAAAGCCTTGCCGAGCGTTCCCTCGATGAGATCAATGCGCGATTCCGCACCGTCCCGTTGCGCGACGCCGCCGCCTTCATCGCCATAAAGTCCGACCGCATGCACCTCGTCGAGATAGGTGAACGCGCCGTATTTTTCCGCGAGATCGCAAATCGCGTTGATCGGCGCGATGTCGCCGTCCATCGAATAGACCAACTCGAAGGCGATCACTTTGGGCCGATCGGCGGGAATGTCGCGCAGGAGCAATTCGAGGTGGCGCAAATCATTGTGCCGCCAGACGAGTTTCGCCGAGCGACCGCCCCTGATCCCTTCGATCATCGACGCGTGATTGAGTTCGTCCGAGAGGATGATGCAGTCGGGCAGGATCTTCGACATCGTCGCAAGCGTCGCTTCGTTGGCGACGTATCCCGACGTGAAAAGGAGCGCCGCTTCTTTCTTGTGAAGCGCCGCAAGTTCGCGCTCAAGAAGCACATGATAATGCGTCGTGCCGGCGATATTGCGGGTGCCGCCGGCGCCGGCGCCGACCCGGTCGGCCGCCGACTTCATCGCGGCGATGACGCACTCGTGCTGTCCCATGCCGAGATAGTCGTTCGAGCACCAGACGGTGATTTCGCGCGGCGCGCCGCCGCCATGATAAACCGCGCGCGGAAAGCGCCCGCGGATGCGTTCGATATCGGCGAAGACCCGGTAACGCCCTTCGGCGCGGACCGCACCGACAGCGATTTCAAACGCTTCTTGATAATTGAATGTCACTGCCCGCGCGCCGATTGAACCCTTTGGTGTAGATAAGGGTTATGCGCGAGAATTTGCCAGACCATTCGACCGGAAAATTCGGACGGATCGCCGCATTCTAATTGAGAATGATTCTCAATTACTTCGCTTACAGGCGATAGCGAACCTGATCGGCCCAGAAGCGCTCGAGACGCTGCAGCGACTTGTTGGTCTGATCCATGAGGGCGATGTCGACGCCCCCGACCTGCTCGACCGAGCCTAGCTGGCGCTCGAAGAGTTCTGCGAGCCGGTCACGCACGCTAAGGCCGGACTGTGTCAGGGAGACGCGCTTGGAGCGGCGATCGACATCCGAACGCTGGTCGCGGATGTAGCCCTTATCGACCAGCTGTTTCAGATTATAGGAGACGTTCGAACCGAGATAATGCCCGCGCGAGCGCAGTTCGCCCGGCGTCAGTTCGGCGTCGCCGATATTATAGAGCAGCAGCGCCTGAACCGAGTTGATGTCGGTCTGCCCGAGGCGTTCGAGTTCGTCCTTGATCACGTCGAGAAGCTGGCGATGAAGCCGCTCCACGAGATGTAGCAACTGGAGATAGGACGCGCGCAGAGCCGTCGGATCGGACTGGGTCTTATCGCCCCGGCCGATCGCGGTTCCAACCATCGCATTCTCGACTGCCGCCATTGATACGCCTCACAAACCCGACACCTGAAGCGGACGCTAGGGGAATTCCCTAAAAGGCCGGTTAAATGCCGCTGATCAATTTGCAATCAAATTGCAATGACCGCGGTAAGCGGGCATGAAATCCCGGCAACGCTTCCTTGCGGTCATCAGATGTCGACAAACCTTTCTCAATCCTTTCCGTCGACCCGCCTTCGCCGCACGCGCCAGGCGCCATGGTCGCGCGCGCTCGTCGCCGAGACGCGTCTTGCGCCGCAGGACTTCATCTGGGCGGTCGTCATCCGCGAGGGCGAAAACCTCCGCGAACCCGTCGCGTCGATGCCTGGCGTCGAGCGGCTTTCCGTCGATCAGGCGGTCGCCGCCGCGCGCGAGGCGAAAGCGCTTGGAATCCCTGCGCTCGCGATCTTCCCCTACACCTCGGCGAAGGATCGCAGCGCGGACGCCCGCCTCGCCTTCGATCCGGACAATCTGATGTGCCGCGCGGCGCGCGCGATTAAAGACGCCGTTCCCGAGATCGGGCTGATGGCGGACGTCGCTCTTGATCCGTATACAGACCATGGCCATGACGGCTTTCTTGAGGACGGCGAGATCGTCAACGACCGGACCGTCGACGCGCTCGTCCGCCAGGCGATCCTCGAGGCGCGCGCCGGCTTCGACATCGTCGCGCCCTCCGACATGATGGATGGCCGCGTCGGCGCGATCCGGACAGGCCTCGACGCCGAGGGGCTCCAGCACGTGCAGATCATGTCCTATGCCGCGAAATACGCGTCGTGCTTTTACGGCCCCTATCGCGACGCGATCGGCTCGTCCGGCGTATTGAAGGGCGACAAGCGCACCTATCAGATGGATCCCGCGAACAGCGACGAGGCGCTGCGCGAGGTCGCGATGGACATCAATGAGGGCGCCGACAGCGTGATGGTGAAGCCCGCTGGCGCTTATCTCGACATCATCCGCCGCGTCAAAGACGCATTTGGCATGCCGACCTTCGCTTTCCAGGTTTCCGGCGAATATGCGATGATCATGGCGGCCGCCCAGAACGGCTGGATCGACGGCGACCGCGCCGTCCTTGAAAGCCTTACATCGATCCGCCGCGCGGGCGCCGACGGCGTCATCACCTATTTCGCGCCGCGCGCGGCGAGGCTTCTCGGCGCCTGAGGGAGCCGCGTCGTCGTTGACCGGCGAAAGGCGCCCCTGCGCGTCGGCGTGTTTCTGGAATTTCCGCTTTCCATGCGGGTTACAGCCGCCAAAGGCGCCTTTTACGCCCCGGAAAGGCGCCCAATTAACCATGCCGGCGCTGCGCCCGACGGCTTTCGTGCAAATGCCGCCATGTGTCGCCGCGGCCATCATTTGACGAGCTGGGCGAGCAGGTGCGAGGCGTGCCTCAGCCTGACCGCCTTCCCCAATTGGCCGCTAGCGATCTTTTCAACCGCACCCGCAAGCAGCGTCGTGGCCGTATCCGCCGATTGATGAGCGATGATCCGTTCGACAATCTTGAAGTCCAGCGCGCTCATGATCACGGCGTGCGGACGCCCGCGACGTTCGATCATGATCGGGCCCTTTTCGGCGTCCTTCAGCAGGCGGTGAAACCGCCTCGCCGCATCTTTCGTCGAGAACTCTACGCATAAAAACTCCTTCGCGTTACGCGCGTCGAAGCGATGATAAAGCCGTCCGCAAGGTGTAGGATGGATCTTTATTTTCCTTTCTGATCAAGGAGTTGGGGCGTTTTCCCGCAATTGGGGTGAATTCACCGGCGCAAGGTGCGCGGCCGTCCGCCGCGGCGCGCGGACGCTTCGATTGCGCCTCTTTATCTGACTACGGAGCAATGCCGGCCGCCCGACCGCCTAGTCGTGGCTTCCCCACCATTTGCGGGGATCGAAGGTCGCTAGCCCGAATGGCTTCAGGCCCGGTTCTTTCACGAGATGCTCGCTTCGCAGGAAAACCGCATCACATTGATAGAACACGTCGTCGTAATAGCTGGTCTCGACGATATCCCAGAGGACAAAGCCGTGCTGCTGGATGCGCCCCGAAAGGTCGAAGAACTTGTCGACGACCATCTCGCAGACGACGCAGGAAACATCGTTCATGACGCCTGCGGCGCCGTCGATGATTTTTCCCGGCGCGTCGGCGCCGTCGACGTCGATCTTGAGCAGATAAGGGCCGCTGACGCCGCTTTGCGGGACCAGAGTATCAAGGCGCGCAAGGCGCACGCTTTCCCCGCGTTCCGAGACCCAGGCATGTGAGATGCCCTCTGCGTCCGTCTTGCGCACCTCCATCAGACCCGTCCCGTCGACGTCAGAGAGGGCGACTTCAAATAATTGGTGCTCGATGCGCTTGTAATTGTAGTTCCGGCTGATGTCGGCGGCGAATGCTTTGACCGGCTCGAACAAAAGGTGCGGCACATCCGGATAGACGTCGATCAGCGAGCCCGTCCCGCGCTGAACGCCGACATCGAGCACGGCAGCGACCGGGACGCCCCTTGACCGCATGACTTCGAGCGACGCGGTCTGCGTCAGCCGGCGGTTGTTTTTACGCCTGAAATTGAACACCGCCCGGTTTCTTGCGCCCTTCTATGCGACTGACGCCGTTTAGACCGGCATTGGGGTTTGCCGAAAGGGAAATCTTGGCCTAATTCTTCGCGAAATCGTCCCTTCAGAAAATCAGGTCATTCATGAGAGCCCTCGTAAAAGCAAAACGCGAAGAAGGCATCTGGCTCGAGACCGTGCCGACGCCCGAGATCGGCCCGAACGACGTCCTCATCAAGGTGAAGAAGACGGCGATCTGCGGCACGGACATCCATATCTACAACTGGGATGAGTGGGCGCAAAAGACGATCCCGGTGCCGATGACCGTCGGCCATGAATTCATGGGCGAGATCGTCGAGATCGGGTCGGAGGTTCACCCCGAACATTCAAAGATGAAAATCGGCGACCGCGTTTCGGTCGAGGGTCACGTCACCTGCGGCTATTGCCGGAACTGCCGCGCGGGCCAGCGCCATCTTTGCCGCAATACGCTCGGCATCGGCGTCAACCGCCCCGGCGCCTTCGCGGACTATATCGCGGCGCCCGCGTTCAACATCTATCGGATGCCGGACGATATCCCGGACGAGATGGGCGCGATCTTCGATCCGTTCGGCAACGCCGTTCACACCGCCCTCGCCTATGATCTCGTCGGCGAAGACGTGCTGATCACCGGCGCCGGCCCGATCGGCATCATGGCCGCCGCCGTCGCCCGCTTCGTCGGCGCGCGGCACGTCGTCATCACCGACGTCAACGAATTCCGCCTCGGCCTCGCGCTGAAAATGGGCGCCTCGCGCGCCGTCAACGTAGTCGAAGAGAATTTGCGCGACGTGATGAGCGAGCTTGGCATGACCGAAGGTTTCGACGTCGGCCTTGAAATGTCAGGCGTTCCCGCCGCCTTCGCGACAATGCTCGATACCATCAATCACGGCGGCAAGATCGCCATGCTCGGCATCATGCCGAACGGCGCCGGGATCGACTGGGACAAGGTGATCTTCAAGGGTCTCGAGATCAAAGGCATCTACGGCAGGCGGATGTTCGAGACCTGGTACAAGATGGGCGCGCTGCTTGCAGGCCGGCCTCAATTTGAAGCCGATCCTGACGCACCGCTTCGCCGCGAACGATTTCCAGAAGGGCTTCGACGCCATGCGCTCGGGCCAGTCGGGGAAAGTGGTTCTGGATTGGTAGCTTTTAAAAGCGGGGGTTTGCTGTCGTCATGATCAAGATTGTAACGGCAGCGTTTGCGCTGATCGTGGTTGCGGCGACAGCGCTCGTCCTCGGCGGGTCGGCAGTCTGGCTGCTCGGCGGCGCGCACGGCCTCGACGTCAAGGGAAAAGCCGTGGCGGCGGTTGTCACTGCAGCGCCCGAAGTCCGACCATGGAGTCACTACGGCGCCGATCCCGGCGGATCGCGTTACTCCGGTCTGCGGTCGATCACGCGTGAGAATGCGGCGACGCTTGAGCGCGCCTGGGTCTATTCCTCCGGCGATCTTGCATCGAAACCGAAGGAAGCGCTCCGGCGAAGCGCGGGCGAAGCGACGCCGATCCTGGTTGAAGATAGCCTCATCTACTGCACGCCCTTCAACGAGGTCATCGCGCTTGATCCCGGCACGGGCGCGCAAAAGTGGCGATATGATCCCAAGGCCGACCTAGAGCAGCGCCCCGCCAATCAGTTCGTTTGCCGGGGCGTCGCCTATTGGAAGGACGCAAGCGCGAGCGGCGCCTGCGCCTCGCGCATTTTTACGGGCACGAATGACGGCCGCCTGATCGCGCTTGACGCGAAGACAGGCGCCCCATGCGCTGCGTTCGGCGATGGCGGAACAGTCAAGATCGATCCCGGCCTCGACCTCATCTGGCCCGGCGAATTCCAGATCACGTCGGCGCCGACGATCGCCGGCGACGTCGTCGTCGTCGGTTCGTCGATCGGTGACAATGCGAGGGTCGCGGCGCCGCACGGCGCGGTGCGCGCCTATGATGTGCGGACGGGCGCGCCACGCTGGACGTTCGATCCGATCCCGCGAGAGCCAGACGCGCCGAACGCCGCCGACTGGAAGGGCGAATTTCCGCGCGTTGAAGGACATGCGAACGCCTGGGCGCCGATGTCATATGATGAAAAGCGCGGATTGCTTTTCGTGCCGACATCGAGCCCGTCGCCCGATTTTTTCGGCGGCCTTCGCCCCGGCGACAACCGCTACGCCAATTCAATCGTCGCCCTGAAGGCCGCGACCGGCGACGTCGCATGGGCGTTTCAGACCGTTCACCACGACGTCTTCGATTATGACGTGCCGGCGCAGCCGGCGCTGCTGACGATCAACAAGGATGGCGAGCCGCGCGACGTGGTCGTCGTCGCCGCCAAGACCGGGCTCTTGTTCGTGCTGGATCGCGACACCGGCGCGCCCGTATTCCCGGTCGAGGAACGCCCGGTTCCGCAAGGCGGCGCCGATGGCGAGGCGTTGTCGCCGTCGCAGCCTTTTCCGACCATGACGCCGCCGCTTGTGCCGGACACGGTCGATCCGAAGAACGCCTTCGGCCTCACCTGGTTCGACAAGCGCGCCTGCGCGAAGGCGATCAGATCCTTGCGCGCCGACGGCCTCTTCACGCCGCCGACGGAACAGGGAACCTTGTTCCTCCCGTTCACCGGCGGCGGCGGCAATTGGGGCGGCGGCGCCTATGACCCCTCGCGCAATCTTTTCGTCATCAACATGTCGAACCTCGCGCACCGGATCCAGCTCATTCCGGCGGAAAAGGTCGATGAAGTCGAGGAAGCGTTTCACGATTCCGAAGTGACGCCGCAAAAGGGCGCGCCGTTCGGCATCAGGCGCGATCTCCTGTTGTCGCCGCTCGACCTGCCGTGCACGCCGCCGCCATGGGGCCTTCTGATGGGCGTCGATATTTCGACCGGCGCGATCGTCTGGCGCCGGACGCTCGGCACGGTCGAGGACCTCACAGGCGGCCTCTCAAAACCGAACTGGGGCACGCCGACGATCGGCGGGCCGATGATCACCGCGGGCGGCGTCGTCTTCATCGGGGCGACGGTCGATTATTATCTGCGCGCCTTCGACGTCGAAACCGGCGAGGAGCTGTGGAGGGCCGGTTGCCGACCAACGCGACCGCGACGCCGATGACCTATGAATGGAAGGGCCGGCAATTTGTCGTCATCTTCGCCGGCGGATACGCCAACATCGACACCCCGCCCGGCGACGAGTTGATCGCCTTCGCGCTGCCGGAGTGATCACTCCGCCGCGACGCCCTCGCCCGCGATGAAGCCGCCGGACTGGCGCGCCCAGAGTCGGCGTAGAGGCCGCTTCTGGCGACCAGCGCCTTGTGCGGGCCTCTTCAACGATCGGCCCTTGATCGAGCACGACGAGCCGGTCCATCGCGCAATCGTCGACAGGCGGTGGGCGATGGCGATCACCGTCTTGCCTCGCATCAGGTGGAAGAGATGTTCCTGAATCGCCGCCTCGACTTCGGAATCGAGCGCCGAGGTCGCTTCGTCGAGGACCAGGATCGGCGCGTCTTTCAGGAACATGCGGGCGATGGCGATGCGCTGGCGCTGGCCGCCGGAAAGTTTGACGCCGCGCTCGCCGACATGCGCGTCAAGCCCGTGCGGCCCTCGCTGTCTTCGAGCGCGTCGATGAAGTCCCAGCGCGCTGGGCGCGGCGCGCCGCGTCGCGATCTGCCGCGTCGGTCGCCCCGGGCGGCCATAGGCGATGTTCTCGCGGATCGAGCGGTGGAGGAGCGAGGTGTCCTGCGTCACGACGCCGATCTGCGCGCGCAGGGAATCCTGCGTCACCGCCCGATATGTCCTGACCGTCAATGAGGATGCGCCCGCCTTCGACGTCGTAGAAGCGCAACAGCAGATTCGATCAGCGTCGTCTTGCCGGCGCCGGAACGGCCGACGAGGCCGATCTTTTCACCGGGCGCGATCGTCGAGCGAGAACTCCGTCGATCACACCCTCGTCCCTTGCCATAATGGAAGCGGACGTCGTCAAACTCGATCGCGCCCGTCGGCACGTCCAGCACCGCGGCGTCCGGCATCGTCGACACGTCGCGGCGGCTGCGTCATCATCGCCATGCCGTCATAGACGATGCCGATATTTTCGAACAGGCCGGAGACCTCCCACATGATCCATTGCGACATGGCGTTGAGGCGCAAGGCGAGCGCGATGGCGGTCGCGATGGCGCCGACGCTGATAAGACCGCCGAGCCACAGAGCGATCGACAGGCCGCGCGATGACGAACACGAGCGAGCGCAGTTGTTGAGGTAGACGGCGCATTGAACAGCGTGACGAGGCGCATCTGGCGGATGCACGGTGCTCAGGAATTCGTCCATGCTTTCGCGCGCATAGCCTTCCTCGCGTCCGGCATGTGCGAACAGCTTCACCGTCGCGATATTGGTGTAGCTGTCGACGATCCGGCCGGTCATCACGGAGCGCGCGTCGGCCTGCTTTTCCGCGACGTTCCGAGGCGCGGCACGAAATACCGGAGCGATCGCGACATAGACGGCGAGCCAGAGCAGCAGCGGCAGCGCAAGGCGCCAGTCGGCGCCGCGACGAGCGCCGAGCATCGCGACGAAATAGACCGCGACATAGACGAAAACGTCGAGAATCTTCATCACGGTTTCGCGCACGGCGAGCGAGGTCTGCATCACCTTCGTCGCGACGCGCCCGGCGAACTCGTTGGCGAAGAAGCCCATCGACTGGCCGAGCAGGTGGCGGTGCATGCGCCAGCGCGCGCTCATCGGCAGATTGCCGAGCAGCGCCTGGTGAATGATCAGCGAGTGCAGCAACGACGGCGACCGGCAGGCCGACGAGGATGAGCGCGCCCATCAGGCGAGCAGCGTGCCTTCGCGCTCGAGAAAGTCGTCGCGGTCGGCCGCCGACAGCCAATCGACGATCCGCCCGAGAAACGCGAACAGCATCACTTCGCCGACGGCGATCAAAACCGTCAGGAGCGCCAGCGCCGCGAGCCAGAGCCGCGCATCCCTGACGAAATGCCAGCAAAACCGCACGAGCCCTTTCGGCGGCGCGCCAATGCGCGTCTCCGGGAAGGGCTCAAGAAGGCTTTCAAAAAAGGAACGGCCCGAGCCGGGGATGGAACCGCATCCACTTCATCGTCGACGACATCGATGCCGAGGTCGCTCGGCTGCGCGACGCGGGTGGCACGTTCCGCAACGACGTCGTCGAAGGGCCGGGCGGGAAGCAGGTGCTCCTCCAGGATCCCTCCGGCAACTTCGTGGAGCTCTACCAGCCCTCGTTCTGACCCGCTGGCCTTCTGACGCGAACTGGCGAGCACCGTGGCGCCTCCGTCGTTGTTCACCGTTGCTCGGCAGTGGGGACGGCTGGGCTGCATCGGGTTCGGTGGCCCACCGACCCACATCGCGCTCCTGCGCGAGTTGTGCGTCGAACGGCGACGATGGATGACGGCGAGCGAGTTCGAGGACGGGATCGCCGCATGCAACCTGCTGCCCGGCCCGGCCTCGACGCAGCTCGCGATCTTCTGCGCGTGGCGGGTCGCGGGCGCGCCCGGCGCGGTGATCGGTGGCCTGGCGTTCATCGTTCCCGGGCTCGTCGTCATCCTGGGTCTTGCGAGTGTGTTCCTCGCGGCGTCACCGCCTGCCTGGGTGCTCGGCGCCGCGGCGGGTGCCGGCGCCGCGGTCGCCGCGGTGGCGGTCGAGCGCGGGGCTGGCACTCCTGCCGGCGAGCTGGCAGCGATTCGCGGCGCCGCGCTGGCGATGGATCGCCTACGCGGCGATCGGTGGCGCGGCGGCGGCGTCCGTCGGTCCGTGGCTGGTGCTGGTGCTCCTCGGCTGTGGCTTCGTCGAGATGAGTTGGCGGAGCATCGGGCGGGCAGCGACCGGCTCGGAGCGCACCTGGGCCCGTTCGCCCTGGCCGCGGCGGTCCCGGCGACCGGCGGCCTGCTCGCGCTCGCGTGGGTGGCGCTGAAGGTCGGCGCGTTGTCGTACGGCGGCGGGTTCGTGATCATCCCGATGATGCAGAACGACGCCGTCGATCACTACCACTGGATGACCAGCAGCGAGTTCCTGAGCGCGGTCGCGCTCGGACAGGTGACGCCCGGACCGGTCGTGCAGACGGTTGCCGTCGTCGGCTACGCGGCGGCAGGGATCGCCGGTGGGCTCTTCGCCGCCCTGATCGCGTTCGCGCCGTCGTTCCTCTTCGTGCTGCTGGGTGCCCGCCACTTCGACTCGCTCCGGCACAACGCTCGCGTCCGAGCATTCCTCGAGGGTGCCGGACCCGCCGCGATCGGAGCGATCATCGGCGTGGCGATTCCACTCGCGCTCGCCCTCCACGAGGTGTGGCAGGTCGGCGTGCTGGCTGCCGCCGCCGTCGCTGCTCATCGTGCTCCGGCGCGGCGCCGTGCTCACGCTCGTGCTGGCAGCCGCTGCGGGAGTCATCGCCTCCCAACTCGGCGCGCCGCTTCCCTAGCGGGTCATGCGATCGGCGCGTCGCTCTTGCCGTGGGCGAAGAGGGCGTAGATCACCAACATGTTCATGAACATGATCGTGAACGCCGCGATCGGGAACGCGACCACCCAGAAGAACATCAGCAGCAGCGAGATCGTCGCGGCGATGATGCCGACCCAGCGGCCCCACTCCTTGCGGGCGAAGACCGCGATGCCGGCGAAGAACGCGATGACGCCCCAGGTCAGCATGATCCAGCCCCAGGTCTCGAGGTTGGCGTAGCTGAGCTGCCTCGCCACTTCTCGTGCAGCCCCGTCGTCCTTGTGATCGATCGCCCACAGTCCCTGGATGATCGTCACCGATCCCGAGATCATGATCATGAAGCCGGCGAAGCCGATCCACATGAATCGTTCTTCGGCCGCTTGATCCGTCGCCATAGCCATGGAGAGCCCCCTCG
>CAVXVQ010000026.1:0-179171 GCA_963765165.1 uncultured Alphaproteobacteria bacterium
GCGACCGAGGCTTTGATCCTCGCACTAGCGGCAGCAGCCTTCGGATCGGTTCGCAGTTCGATACAGGAATGGCGCACCCGGAGCGGGTAAAGGGGAACTGGGTAGCAGCGAGAGCGAGGGTTCGGAAACCTGCTGAAATCCTTGGATTTAAAGCAGGATGACCGCTTTTCGCCGAAAGCGGACGTTCAGACGTTCAGCGGCGAATGCCTAATTTGCACCTGAATACCTGAATACGGTCATTCTGGATTTATGCTATGAGCCCCGTCAAAAAAGAGGGGCGAAGCCCATGCTGCTGCGCCGCGTCACCGAGCATGTCAAAGCCCAGAACTGGGTCGGCCGTCGCGCTCGACTTCCTGATCGTCGTCATCGGCGTCTTCTCATCGGCATTCAGGTCTCGAACTGGGATGATGGCGCGCGCGTTTGATGCGCGTGAGCGAGAGTTATTGGGGGAGCTGCGCGACGAAATAGAGAATTCCATCGCAGCGACGAACAAAAAAATTAGAGCGTTCAAAGATGTCGGCGCCGCCGGCGAGCGCTCGCTCGCCTTTCTGGGGGGCGGCGCTGATTGCGGCGACGATTGTTGGTCCGTCATCGTCGATTTTCTTCACGCCTCGCAGTGGCAGGGCGCGCGCCTCGGTTTGTCGGCCTACGCTGAAATGCGCCACCTCGGTCTGCCTCGTTCGCGGCCCATCGCGGACGCGGTCGCCGCCTATTACGCGCAGAATGAAACGCTTTCGGCGTCGATCGGCGAAATGCCTGAATATCGAAACCTGGTGCGCGGCCTCGTGCCGGTCGATTTTCAGCGGAAATACTGGGCCAATTGCTGGCGCATGATTGACGGCAAGGAGACGCTCTTGCGGCGTTGCGAGGCGCACGTGGCGAATGACGACGCCGCGGCGGCCATCGCGGTCATCGCCGGGTACCCGCGCATTTTGGAATCTGCTGACGCAATGGACGGGTTTCATCCTCGCGACGCCGCAGCCGCTCGGCGATCAAAATCGCGCCGGCGAGCGGGCGATCGCTGCGATCTCGGCCCGAACTTGGGGATTAAGCCGATGCTGCTCCGCGGCGCGTCGTCGGAACATGTGAAAGCCGCAGAACTGGACGGCGGTCGGCCTCCAACGTCTCATCACCGACTGAAACCTGTCATTCGTCCAAAAACCTTGGACGTCTGTTTTGGGGCTATTTTGTTGAAAAACTGGTTGCGTTTTTGGCGCGAAGCAATGATTCTCTTTCGTTGAGGCGGGCAGGAGATCGAGCGATGATGGGCGAACGGCAGGTGGCGCAGGGAGCGCTGTTCTACGAGTTCTCGCTCGAACGGCACGTCCCCGACGGATCACCTGCTGCGGTCGATCGACCGGTTCGTCGACTTCGGTGACGTCCGCGGGCATCTGGCGCCGTTCTACAGCGCGACCGGCCGGCCCTCGATCGATCCGGAGCTGATGATCCGGATGCTGCTCGTCGGCTACTGCTTCGGCATCCGCTCGGAGCGGCGGCTGTGCGAGGAGGTCCATCTCAACCTCGCCTATCGCTGGTTCTGCCGGCTCGGCCTGGACGGCGCCGGTCCCGGACCATTCGACCTTCTCCAAGAACCGGCACGGCCGCTTCCGCGACAGCGACCTGCTCCGCCACGTCTTCGAGGCGACGGTGCGCCGCTGCATCGCGGAGGGGCTGGTCGGCGGCGAGGGCTTCGCGGTCGACGCCAGCCTGATCGAGGCGGACGCGAACAAGCAGCGCTCGACCGCCCGCAAGGACTGGGACCCGGTCGGCGGATCGATCCCGACGCAGCGCCGCGCGCGGTCCGGGAGTATCTCGCGGTGCTCGACGACGCGGCCTTCGGCGCGGCGAGCCAGGTCGAGCCGAAGTTCATCTCGCCCGCCGATCCCGCGGCGCAGTGGACCGGCGCGCATGAAGGGGCACGCCTTCTTCGCCTATGCGACCAACTACCTGATCGACATCGACAACGCCATCATCGTCGACGTCGAGGCGACGCGCGCCATCCGCCAGGCCGAGGTCGGCGCCGCGCGCACCATGATCGACCGCACGATGGACCGCTTCGGCCTCTATCCCGAGCGGCTGGCCGCCGACAGCGCCTACGGCTCCGCGCCGAGATGCTGGGCTGGCTCGTCCAGGAGCGCGGGATCGAGCCGCACATCCCCGTCTTCGACAAGTCGGGGCGCAGCGACGGGACCTTCGAGCGCGCCGACTTCGCCTACGACCACCGAGCGCGACGTCTACGTCTGCCCGGCGGCAAGACGCTCAGGCAGTTCCACCGGCCGGCCGACTCCAGGACGCCGCGCAGTGGCGTCGATGCCGAGGGCATGATGCGCTATCGCGCCAGCAAGCGCGACTGCGACGCCTGCCCGCTCAAGCCGCGCTGCTGTCCCGGCCAGCCGCAGCGAAAGATCCTGCGCTCGATCCACGAGGGCGCGCGCGACATGGCCCGCGACATCGCCACGACCGACGAGTACGTCGCCTCGCGGCGCGCTCCGAAAGAAGGTCGAGATGCTGTTCGCCCACCTCAAGCGCATCCTGCGCCTCGACCGGCTGCGACTACGAGGCCCGAACGGCGCCCGCGACGAGTTCCACCTCGCCGCCGCCGCCCAGAACCTCCGGAAGCTCGCCAAGCTCGTTCCTATCCTAGCGTGAATGCCGGGCGGAAAAGCGCGCGCTCGGCAAGCGCACAGAGCAAGAAGCATTTAAGCGCCGACTTTTTCAACGGAATAGGGCAAAAGCAGACATTAGACCCAAAACGGTTCTTGACTGACTTAATGGTGATCGAAAAAGCCGCCGGAAATCAGCAGTTTGATAATCGGCGCACCCAGCAGGATTCGAACCTGCGACCTCTGCCTTCGGAGGGCAACGCTCTATCCAGCTGAGCTATGGGTGCTTTGAAGGGCTCCTCTAGCCGAATGCGGGGGGTGCGGCAACGGCGGGGTCGGCGGCGGTCGCAAGGCGCCGCTTTTCCGACGCATTGGCGGGAGATAGGGTTGGCGGAAACGCCATCCATGGCGTCGATGGAGCGTGTTGTTTGACGAAGGGTATTTCGACCATGGCGGCGATCGCCGCCGCTATTGCCGTCCACATGCCGTCGCCCGCCAACGCCGCGGAAAAAGCAAAGGCGCCCGCCCCGGCCTCGCCGGCGATCTGGCGCGTGTCGGACGCGGACAGCGCGGTCTATCTTTTTGGCACGTTTGGCGTCCTGCCGAAAAACGGCCAGTGGCGCTCGCGCGAGCTTGCGGGTGCGATCGACGGATCGGAGACGATCTGGTTCGAGGCGCCGGTCGGCGAGCCGGACGCCGCCGCGCGGGCCAATGAAATCTTCAACGCCGAGGGGCGCCTCGCCGCCGGAAGCCGGCTGTCGGCGCTTCTCGGAAAGGACAGTGGGACGACTTCGCGCGCGTCGCCGCTTCCGCCGGCATGAGCGTCGAGACGCTTGACGGCCTCAAACCCTGGGCCGCGTTCGTCGTTCTTTCCTCGCGCATGCATGCGGCGCAAGGGATCGACCTCGCGCAGGGCGTCGACGCCTCGCTGGCGCGCGAGGCGGAAAGCCGCGGGCGCACGGTCCGCTATTTCGACTCGATCGATAAATCGCTTGGCGTACTGACGAAAATGCCGGCGAAGGAGCAGCTCGGCCTCCTCTCGTTCCTGCTCGCCGACTGGACCCGCCAGCAATCGGGCGCGATTTCCGCCTTCGACGCCTGGCGGACGGGCGACGTCCTTTCGACTGACGCCTATCTCAACGCCGCGATGCGCGAGACGGCGCCTGCGGCCTTTACGCGGCTTGTCACCGCCCGGAACGATGCGCTTGCAAACGAGATCGGCGACATTTTGAAAGGCCGGGAAACCGCCTTCATCGCGCTTAACGCCGGCTATGTCGTCGGGGAAGGCGCGCTTCCCGCCGCGCTGTTCGCACGCGGCTTCAAGGTCGAACGCGTCGGCGCGCCTGTCGCGCGGCCTGAACTGAGGGGCGATTGAGAAAACCTCGCCAAGCGCGGCTTGACAGCCTCGCCATTTACGCGTTTCACCGCCGGATCGTTGTTGAAAGAACGCCCATGGAATTCAATGTCGCCGTCGTCGGCGCCACCGGCAATGTCGGGCAGGAAATGCTCGCCATCCTCGATGAGCGTCTCTTCCCGGTCCGGGAGGCTTTCGCCATCGCCTCGCGCCAGTCGATCGGCCGCGAAGTCTCGTTCGGCGACAAGACGCTGAAGTGCCGCGATCTTGAAACCTTCGATTTTTCCAAAGCCGACATCGCGCTTTTCGCCGCCGGCGGCGCCGTGTCGAAGGAATGGGCGCCGAAGGCCGCGCGCGCGGGCTGCGTCGTGATCGACAATTCCTCGCATTTCCGCATGGACCCCGACGTCCCGCTGATCGTTCCGGAAGTGAACGCCGAGGCGGTGCGCGGATTTTCGAAAAAGAACATCATCGCCAATCCGAACTGCTCGACGGCGCAGCTCGTCGTCGTCCTGAAGCCGCTCCATGACACCGCGACGGTCAAGCGCGTCGTCGTTTCGACCTATCAGTCGACGTCCGGCAAGGGCAAGGCCGCGATGGACGAACTCTTCACGCAGACCAAGGGGATCTACGTCAACAATTCGCCGACGCCGGATCAGTTCACCAAACAGATCGCCTTCAACGTCATTCCGCACATCGACGCCTTCATGGAGGACGGCTACACGAAAGAGGAATGGAAGATGATGGCCGAGACGAAGAAGATACTCGACCCGAAGATCAAGCTTACCGCGACGTGCGTCCGCGTGCCGGTTTTCGTCGGCCATTCCGAAGCTGTGAATGTCGAATTCGAACGCCCTATCTCGGACGATGAAGCGCGCGAGATCTTGCGCGAGGCGCCGGGCGTTCTCGTCGTCGACAAGCGCGAGGACGGCGGCTATGTGACGCCGATCGAATGTGTCGGCGAATATGCGACTTTTGTGAGCCGCATTCGCGTCGATCCGACCATCGACAACGGGCTTTCCTTCTGGTGCGTCTCCGACAATCTGAGGAAAGGCGCCGCCCTGAACGCCGTCCAGATCGCCGAAACGCTGATCAATCGCGGGCTCATCAAGAAGGCGGCGTGAGGAATTCGCGTCGCATCCTTCGAGACGCCTTGCCGGCTGCCGCCGCCAAGGCTCCTCAGGATGAGGCCGTACTTTGTCGCCGCGGGGAAAGGCGCCTCATCCTGAGGAGCCTCGCGGAGCGCAAGGCGTCGCGAAGGATGCGATGATGGCGATCGATCCGCCGCCGCGCTATAGACTGTTCCAATCTGTGATGGGGTGATGTGTGCGTGATCTTCTGACAGCCGCCGTTCTTTTCGTGGTCAGCGCGCCGGCCCTCGCCGCGCCGCCCGCCGGTTATGCGACGATTTATGACGCGCCGACGCGCGTCAACATGGGCGGGCGTCCCGTCACCGCCGGCATCGCTCTCCATACGGATAAAAAGGCCGCCGCGGCAGGCGATCTGAAGCTCGTTCTTTCGACCGATGTCACGCCCTTCATCGCCGACGTCGAGAAGGACCTCGAAAAATGGGTCGCGACGCATCAGGACCGCTGCGGCCAGCGCTGGGGCGCCGGCAAGCCGACGATCGACTTTCCGCCCGGCGCGATCCGCTTCGCGCTCGACATCGAACTTGAGGTCTGGACGTGCGGCTGGAATGGCGAGGGCGAGCCCGGCCGGTTCGCGCGCGAAGCCGCCTCGATCGACGTGCTGCTTGATCCTTATGTCGAGGGCGGCAAGCTGCAGGCGCGCCTTGCGTCTCTCACCATCAGCAATCGCGCCGGCCTCTCGAAATTCCTGCCGCTTAAATCGTTGCTGAAGCCGATCCTCAATTCCGAGATCAAGAACCTCAACGCCAACCCGAAATTCTACAAGGCGCCCAAGCCCTTCATCTCCGAGGGTTTCGTTTACGAATCGATTATCGGCAAGAGAAACGCTCAAGGCCGCGTCCTCATCACCGCGCGGTATCGCGCGAAGGGCGAGGAAGCAGCGCTGAAGCGCGTCGTCGACCGGGTGCGCGCCGAAGGGATTTCCGCCGAAGGCGTCAAGGAGTGACGGCGGCCGCGCCCGCCGCCGCGCCGGACGCCGAACTTCGCCTCGGTCTCATATGCGGGATCGCCGCCTATGCGCTGTGGGGCCTTTTTCCGATCTATCTGAAAGCGCTCGGCGACACCGCGCCGACGGAGATCGTCGCGCATCGCATCCTCTGGTCGGTCCCCTTCGGCGCGTTCATCCTTTCGCTGCGGGGACAATGGCGCGAGACGCTCGCCGCGCTGAAACAGAAGCGCATCGTCGCGCTTCTCGCCGTCTCGGCGGTGCTGATCACGCTCAACTGGCTGGTCTATGTGTGGGCGGTTGCGAACGACCGCGTGCTTCAGGCGTCGCTTGGCTATTACATCAATCCGCTGATCTTCATCGCGATGGGCGTCGTCGTCCTCAAGGAAAAGCTCAGCCGTGCGCAAATGGTCGCGGTCGCGCTCGCGGCGGCCGGCGTTCTTGTGTTGACGCTTGGCGCCGGCGTCTTTCCATGGCCGTCTTTCGTCCTCGCCTTTTCGTTCACGCTCTACGGTTTCGTCCGGAAGACGACGCCGGTCGGCGCCATGCCGGGCCTTTTCATCGAGACCGTGCTGCTTTCCCCGCTCGCCCTTCTCTTTTTGATGTGGCTGCAAAGACAGGGAACGCTCGCCCTCGGCCATGAAAGCACGGCGCTCGACATCCTCCTTTTTCTTGCCGGACCCGCGACCGTCATTCCGCTGGTCCTCTTTGCGCTCGCGGCGCGGCGGCTTTCGCTCACCATGATCGGTTTCCTCCAATATATCGGACCGACAGGGCAGCTCCTGCTCGGCCTTTATTACGGCGAGCCGTTCACGCCGTTCCATGCGGTCTGCTTTACGCTCATCTGGAGCGCGCTCGCGCTGATCAGCGTCGATGCGGTCCGGCGCAATCGGCGGGCGAGGCCGATAGCGGCGGTATGACGGGGGTTCGCCTTCGGTCAGGCGATCCTTCGAGACGCGAGCCTGCGGCTGGCTCCTCAGGATGAGGGAAATTCCAATTGACCAAAATGAGCCCCTCTTCCTGAGGAGCCGCGCGAAGCGCGGCGTCTCGAAGGATGGCGGCAGATCGCGCTTCGCGCGTCCGCTTACCCGAACCGCTTCAGCGTTCCTGAAAAGCTGAGGAGCGTCTCGCCCTCGGAGGCGACGACGCCGCGCGCAAAGAGCAGCGATTTGCCGATCTTCATCGGCTCGCCCGTCGCGACGATGAACTTGCCGATCGGTCCCGGACTGAGGAATTCCGAATTCAGCGTCAAGGTCACCGCCTTGAACGGTCCGACGACCCTTCGGCAGATATCCCAGAGCGACATGTCCGCAAGCGTCAACAGCGCGCCGCCATGGACGATGCCGCCTGCGTTCGCATGGTGCGGTTCCGACCAGAAGCCGACGCCCGGCTCCTTCGAGGAATAATCGCGGAACCAGAACGGCCCCGCATGGGCGCTGAACGTGTCGGGGAAGGACTGCTTCACCCAGCCAGCCGGAATCTTCGCGTCGTTCGTCATGGCGCCGCTTTAGCCGAACGCCGACGACGCGCAAGCCATGGCTGCAGAGCGCGGTTGCCACGTCGCGCGCCGGGGAGGCATCTTCCCGTCCATGGAGAAATTTCCAGAACCCCGCTTCGTCGATGCTGGCGGCGTCCGTCTCGCGACCTATGAGAGGGGCGCGGGGCCTCCGGTCATCCTCGTCCATGGCTGGCCGGAAATCGCCTATTCCTGGAAAAACCAGATCGGCGCGCTCGCCGCCGCCGGGTTTCGGGCGATTGCGCCGGACCTCAAGGGCTTTGGCCGGTCGGACGCGCCGAGGACAAGTCGCTCTACGACATTCGTCATATGACGGACGATCTTGCGCGGCTGCTCGACGCGCTCAGGGTCGAGCGCGCGGTTTTCTGCGGCCATGACTGGGGCGGCGCGATCGTCTGGCCGATGGCGCAGCTTCACCCCGATCGCGTCGCCGGAATCATCGCCGTCTGCACGCCGCACCGGCCGCCCCCGCCCGCCCCGCCGCTCGCGATCATCGAAAAGCGCTTCGGCCCGAAACACTATTTCATCCAGTTCCAGGAGCCCGATGCGCCGGAAGCGCTTTTTGCAACCGACGTCCGGCGCTTTTTCGAACTGATGTTCCGACGGCCGCCGACGGCCGCCGACATCGAAAAGCTCGGGGTGCGGATTTTCGACCTTCCGGGGCGCTTTCGCGACGGCCCGCCGCCGGACAAAAGCGCCGTCATCATCAGCGAGGAGGATCTCGCCGTCTATGTCGAGGCCTATCGCCGGTCCGGCTTCACGGGCGGCGTCAATCTCTACCGGAACGTCGATCGCAATTACGAGATCATGCGCGGCGTCGATCCGGTGATCAGGAAGCCCGCGCTTTTCGTCGGCGCGGCGAACGACGCCTTCCTGCCGCCCGCCGGCGCCGACGGGATGGAGGCGTTCGTCCCGGATCTTGAAAAAGCGATCATCGACGATTGCGGCCACTGGGTGATGTGGGAAAAGCCGGACGCGCTGAACCGGCTCATCATCGACTGGCTCTCGCGTCGCTACAAATAAGCGAAAATTTGAGGCGAAGACCGCGCCTTCTTTTCGACAAATATCCGAACGCGGCGTAAATCTTCCCTCAGGGTTGGCGCTCACGCTCGTGATGTTGACGATGGAGTGAGCGGCATGCGCAAGATCGCAATCATCCTCGGCGCGAGCGCGGGATTTCGGGTTTGCGCCGGCCGGCGCCGAGGGCGCCGGCGACGCCTATCAGCCCTTTGAAGTGACGCGCAGCGTCCCCCGGCGCGGCATTTCGGTCACGCGTTTCGACGTCGCCGGAGCGGCCGTTTCCGTCAACGCCTATGGCCGAAAGGCGCGCGCCCGCGTCTTCAATTCGCTGCCGGAGATGAAGGACCAGCGTCAGCAGGCGGCGGCCTTCGACCCGGCCGCAAAACCCGCCTTGATGACGATTGAAATGCGTCTTCATTTTTAGGCGAATTGAAACGCCGGGCTTTTCGCCGCCGCGTCTCGCTGCTTTTTCGGCCATCCGCGCGGGTTCCAGCGGGAAGCGCCCCGCTTTTGCGGTCGAAAAAAGCCCGGCGAATTGCCGCGACTGCATTTGTCCGTTCATCTCCATCACCTTCGTCATCCGCTCGCCAGGTCCCGGATCGGCGCCGCGTCATTGCATGAAGCAGCACATCCGGGATGACGTTGAGGCGAATTCTAAATCAGCCGGAGAGGTGTGGGATAAGTTGTAGGATAAGTAGGGGGATAAGGTGGGGGATAAATAGGGGGATAAGATTTTTATTTGTGTACGGATTCAATGGCTTCACAAGATCCGGAAAATTCATGGTTAACGTGTTTTCGCGTTAGCAGAAAATTCCAGAAATTCCATCGCCGGTAGGCGCTCCGTAGGCGGAGCATCAACCCAAAGGGGGTGAACTCCCTCCCTTGAAAAGGGAGGGCTTTCGCGCCCGGTTGCGCGAAGCGGAACCGGCCTTGCGCGAAAGGGAGGGTTCAGTTGGCGCGCTTCAATTTCGATGATGGGGACTTGCGGAAAGAAACCCTCCCCGCCCTCCCTTTTCAAGGGAGGGAGAAGAAAGCAGCGGGCGGCCTCCCTCCCTTTTTAAGGAAGGGAATGCTTGCGGAGGCGCCTAAACCAGGCCCGCCCGACCGATCGCGAGGAACTTGTCGCGGCGGTGGCGGCGGAGCTGGTCGGGCGACAGGGGCGAAAGCTCCTCGATCGCCGCCTCGATCGCGTCGCCGAGGCGTTCGGCGGCGAGTTCCGGGTCGCGGTGGGCGCCGCCAACGGGCTCGGGGACGATGCCGTCGATGACGCCTAGCGCGCGCAGGTCGTCGGCCGCGATCTTCATCGCCTCAGCCGCGTCCGGCGCCTTGCTGTCGCCCTTCCCTTGCGCGTCCTTCCAGAGGATCGACGCGCAGCCCTCGGGCGAGATGACCGAATAGACCGCGTGCTCGAGCATCAAGACCTTGTTGGCGGCGGCGAGCGCGACCGCGCCGCCCGACCCGCCCTCGCCGACGATGACGGCGATGACCGGCGCGCCGAGGCCGAGGCATTTCTCCGTACACGTAGCAATTGCTTCCGCCTGGCCGCGCTCTTCGGCGCCCCGCCCCGGATAGGCGCCCGGCGTATCGACGAGCGTGACGACCGGCATGGCGAAGCGCTCGGCCATCTCCATGAGGCGAATCGCCTTGCGGTAGCCTTCAGGATTCGCCATCCCGAAATTGTGTTTCACGCGGCTCGCGGTGTCGGTCCCCTTTTCGTGACCGATGAGCATGATCGAGCGCCCGCGCAGGCGCGCCGGGCCGCCGATGATCGCCGCATCTTCGCCAAACGCGCGGTCGCCGGCGAGCGGCGTGAAATCCTCGACGAGGAAACGGGCGTAATCCGAAAAATGCGGGCGCTGCCCATGACGGGCGACCTGCGTCTTCTGCCAGCGCGAGAGCTTTTGATAGGTGTCCTTCAAAAGGTCGTGCGCGCGCGTTTCAAGGCGCGCGATCTCGTCCGCGACATTCGCCTTGTCGCCGGCGTGCTTCCGCAGTTCTTCGATGCGGCCTTCAAGGTCCGCGACCGGCTTTTCGAAATCGAGGTATTTCTGGATCATGGGTCGCAGGGTTCAGGTTCTTTGTTGTAGGGAACCGTTCGCCGAATTCGTCAACGCCGTCAGCGCGCAGGAGCTTACAGCCTCGGCCCCGCAACCGACAACCTCCCCCGCTCACGCCTTCTTCTTCGCGAGCGGATGCGCCCGGAAAACGAGGTCCTTGAGGCGATCCTGCGCGACATGGGTGTAGATTTCCGTCGTCGTGATGTCGGCGTGGCCGAGCATCGCCTGCACGCGCGCGAAGGTCCGCGCCGCCGGAGAGGAGATGGGTGGCGAAGGCGTGGCGCAGCACATGCGGCGACACCCGTTCGGGGGCGATCCCCGCATCGACCGCGAGTTCCTTCAGGAGCTGCGCGAACCGCGCCGCCGTCACATGGCCGGTCTTGCCGCGCGAGGGAAAAAGGAAGGGCGAAGGCGCCCGCTCGCCGTTCTTGCCGGCTTCGAGAAATTCGCTCCGCATGAGGAGGTAATCGTCGAGCGCGCGGCGCGCCGCGCCGCCGACCGGAACCAGCCGCTCCTTGCCGCCCTTGCCGCGGACAAGGATGGCGGGGCGCGGATTTTTCGCCGCCGCGAGCGGCAACGACACCAGCTCCGACACGCGAAGGCCGGCGGCGTAGAGGAGTTCGATCATCGCGCGCAGCCGCACCGCTTTCGCGCTCTTGCCGCTGGCGGCCTCGACGAGGCGGCGCGCTTCATCCTCGGACAGGATCTTCGGCAACGGCCGGCGCGTCTTCGGCCGCTCGACCGCCGTCGCCGGATTGTCGGCGCGGCGTCCCTCCTCATAGAGGAAGGCGTAGAACTGGCGAAGCGCCGAGCATTTCAGCGCCGCGGTCGATGCGGCGAGACCCTCCGCCTCCAGTTCCTCCATGAACGCAGAAATATCGTCTGCGCCCGCCGTCGTCAGGGTTTCCTTCCGTCGCCGGACGAAGGCGGAAAAGCGCTCGAGGTCGCGGCCGTAATTCCGGATGGTGTTGTCGGCGGCCGCGCGGTCGACCGTCATCATGTCGAGAAACAGCGCGATCAGCGCCGCGTCGTCGTTCCTGCCGCTCACGTTTCCCGCTTGGGCTTCAGTCGCGGCGTCAGACGATCGGAAACCGGGGCCGCCGTCGCCGCGGGCGTCAGTGGCGCAGCGGCGGCTGTCGGCGCCATCGCCGCGATCGCTTCTTCGACGACGAGCCGGCGTGCGATATCGCCAAGGCCCGCGGCGCCGAGCGAGCGCTGGAGGACCGCGTCGGCGACGGGATCGCCCTTGACGGCTGCGGAAGAGGCGGCGAGCGCTGCGAGCGCTGACTGGCCGACGACGCCCTTGGCGGCGCCGTCGATGGCGGCGGCGACGATCGGCGCCATCATCCTGCTGGCTTCGCTTCCGGCGGACACGGGAAGGCGCGGCGCAGAAATTGCGACGTTTGACGCCGCCGCGACGCGCGATGCAGCCGCCGGTTCGAGCGCCGCAAGGACGCCGACAAGATCGATGAACCGCATCGACTGGTCTTCGGGAAGGCCGCGCACCATCGCAGGCGCCGCGGAAAGGAGCCAGCGCTCGGCGCCGACCGCATCGCCGGCCGCAAGACGCGCGAGCGCGAAGCTCATCGCCTCTTTTTCCGGAACGATCGCGCCTTCGAGCGCGCGAATATCGTCCGCATAGAGAAGAGCGGCGGCGTAAAGATCGACGAACCCGGCTGCGGCGGCGAGTTCCGCTGCGATCCGTCCGGCCTTGTCGCGCAAGAGTTCGGGCGCCGTCATCGCCCGTATCTGCCTGTAGGCGCCGGCGGCGTCAGCGGGCGCGGCGTCATGGAGCGCCTTCAGTTTCGCGCCGTTGAACGCGCCCGTGGCGGCGGCGCGCTTTCCGGCGTCGAGCCTTGACCGCCAGTCCGCCGACGCGTCGCCGGCGAGCGCGACGAGAACGCCCGCATCGGCGGCGCCGAGAAGGCCGGCGTCGATCGGCGCCTTCATGGCTTTCATCGCGGCGAAATGGAGCGCATTTTCGATCGCCAGCGGCGCCTTGGGCTTTCCGCCCGATGCGAGCGGCGCGAGCAGCGCCTCGTCGGTCGCGCTCAGCGAGCCGTTCTCGCGCAGAATGCCGAGCGCGAGTTCCGCCGCGTCGAGTTCGTTGTTCGCGGCGTAACAGACGACGCGCAGCTTCACCCAGAACGGCGTGTCTTTCGCGGCGGTGACGCGGCGTCCCTTGTCGCAGGCGGCGCCGGTATCGTTCGACAGGAGATCGGCGATCGCCATCGCCTCGATGCTGGCGGCGTCCTTGCCGGCGCCCTCGGCGAGGCTTTCGATTTCCCGAGCCTCTTCAATAAATCCGGCGCGCACGAGCGCTTTCAATTTCGCGCCGCCGAGCGCCGGCGTCGCATCGGCGGGCGCGTCACCCGGCGAAAGCAGGACGCGGCGAAGCGCGTCGCCGATCGCCGGCGAGGCTGGCCGTGACGGCGCGGCGCCAAGGAGGAATGCGAGATTTCGCGAATCGGCGCCGGTCCATAGATCGGCGGGAAGCGCGCCGCCGTCGCGGCCTAGAAGCCCGGTAGACAGCGCATCCTTCGCGAGCGACGAGCGCTCGACCGGGGCGAGCGGCGCCATCTCCGCAAAAGCGGGGAACGCGGCGGTAAGCGACAACGCCGCAATAAGGTCCTTACGCATCGGCCGACCCGGCGACTGCGTCCTGTTCGATCATGCGCGTTTCGGGACTTAACGTCAGTCCGTAAACATAGAGCCCGACCACCGCGAGGAGGGCGACGACGATAATGATGACGGCGAAGCGCACGGCCGATACTCCCTGAGACTGGCGATTGATTCCTCTTCTAACGCAGGTTTTTGCCTGCGGACTAGGGATGGCGTTCCCCGGCCCTCGATTATTTGACTCGCGCCGGAAAACCTTAAGAACGCCAATGCCTTGGCCGGCCTTCGCCGCGCGCCCTTTCCCCGCCACTGGCGCCAGCGGCGCGGCTTCTCTAGACCTTTCGCCATGCCCGCCGCGCGAAAGACCCCAGCAGCCGCATTGACGATCGACCGCCCGATCGCGCTCGTCGGCATGATGGGCGCGGGAAAAACAACCGTCGGGCGGCGTCTGGCGCATGCGCTCAACCTCCCCTTCTTCGACGCCGACGCCGAAATCGAGAAGGCGGCCGGCATGAGCGTCGCGGAACTTTTCGAAAAACATGGTGAGGCGAGCTTTCGCCGCGGCGAGGCGCAGGTGATCGAACGCCTGCTTGCCGACGGTCCGATCGTTCTGGCGACCGGCGGCGGCGCGCTCTTGAACGCCGGCACCAGAAAAAGGATCGCGGAACGCGCGATTTCCGTCTGGATCCGGGCCGACGTCGACACGCTCGTCAAGCGCGCGACGAAAAGGGCGACGCGGCCGCTGCTGAAAGTCGGCGATCCGAAGGAAACGATTTCACGGCTTCTCGAAGCGAGGACGCCCTATTACGCCGCCGCGAGCATCATCGTCGACAGCCGGCCCGCAAGCCATGCGCGCACCGTCGCCGCGGTCGTCGATGCGCTCGCCGACTATCTTTCGAAGGAGACCGCCGAATGACCATCGAGATCTGTCCGGTCCGGATCGCTGGCAAGAGCTACGACATTCATATCGGCGACGGCATCCTCGAACAGGCGGGGCTGCTGATGCGGCCGTTGCTGCATCGGCCGTTCACCGTCATCGTCACCGACAGGCACGTGAACGAGGCGCAAGGCGCGGCGCTTGAAGAAGGCCTTCGCGCCGCCGGCGTCGATTTCAGGAAGATCGTGCTTGAGCCCGGCGAAGTCTCGAAGTCGCTGCGAACGCTCGAAACGCTTCTCGAAAATCTCATCGCGTTCGGCGTCGAGCGGAGCGACATGATCGTCGCTTTCGGCGGCGGGGTCGTCGGGGATGTCACCGGATTTGCGGCGTCGGTCCTGCGTCGCGGCTGCCGCTTCGCGCAGATCCCGACGTCGCTGCTGGCGCAGGTCGACAGCGCGGTCGGCGGCAAGACCGCGGTCAATTCCGCGCATGGAAAGAATCTCATCGGCGCCTTTCACCAGCCCTCGATCGTCATCGCCGATGTCGGCGCCCTCTCGACCTTGCCTGACCGCGAGTTGAAGGCGGGATACGCCGAAGTCGTCAAATACGGCGCGCTTGGCGACGAGGCGTTTTTCGCCTGGCTTGAAAATCGGGGGCAGGCGCTGCTCGACGGCGATCTTTCGGCGCGGCGCGTCGCGGTGAAGCGGTCCTGCGCCGCGAAAGCTGAAATCGTCGCGGCGGACGAGCGTGAAGCCGGCGAGCGCGCGCTGCTCAATCTCGGCCACACGTTCGGCCATGCGCTCGAGGCGGCGTTCGGCTATTCCGGCCGCCTGCTCCACGGCGAGGCGATCGCCGCCGGCATGGCGCTCGCGTTCGATTTCTCGGTCGCGAACGGCCGATGCCCCGCCGCCGATTCCGCAAGACTGAAGGCGCATCTCTCGGCGTCGGGCCTGCCGACGTCGCTCTCCGAGGTCGCCGGCGCGACCGATTTCTCCGCGGACCAGCTCTTGTCGCTGATGATGCAGGACAAGAAGGTCGAACAAGGCGCCCTGACCCTCATTCTCGTTCGCCGCCTCGGCGAGGCCTATATCGAAAAAGCCGTCGATCCCGCGCTCATCCATCGCTTCCTCAAGGCGAGCGGCGCGAAGTGATCACTGCTGAAGCCGTCCTGAAGGACCTGACGCCATGACCATCGATCCGGACATTCTCGCTATCGCGGGAGCGATCGTCTTTCTGCTGATGATGTCGGCGTTCTTTTCGGGCTCCGAAACCGCGTTGACCGCGACGTCGAGGGCCCGGATGCACAAGCTCGAAGGCGACGGCGACCGGCGCGCCGCGCGCGTCAATGCGCTCATCCGCGACCGCGAGAAGCTGATCGGATCGATCCTCGTCGGCAACAACATCGTCAATACGCTGGCGGCGTCGCTCGCTTCGGCGATGTCGTCCTGAAAATATTCGACGCGACAGGAGCGGCGATTGCGCTCGCGACCGCGACCATGACCGTTCTCATCGTCATTTTCGGCGAGGTCGCGCCGAAAACGGCGGCGATCGCGAGACCGGACCAGTTCGCGATGTTCGTCGCGCCGCTGATGCGCTGGGTCGTCATCTTTTTCTCGCCGGTGACCGCCGTTCTGCGCCTCATGGTCCGCGGCGCGCTGTAGCTCCTCAGGCTCGATGTTTCGAGCTCGGAAGGCGATTTTTTCCGCCGCCGACGAACTGCGCGGCGCCATCGACCTCCATCATGAGGAAGGCGGTCTTGAAAAGAGGCGTGCGCGATATTTTCCGCGGCGCGCTCGATCTCGAAGAAATCCGGATCGGCGAAATCATGATCCACAGGAAGTCGATCGACATGCTCGATATCGACGAGAAGCCTGCCGCGCTGATCGCCGCATGCGCTGAAAAGCGGCCACACGCGGATGCCGCTCTACCGCGAGACGGCCGAAAACATCGTCGGCGTTCTCCACGCCAAGGACCTGCTTCAGGCGCTCTGGGACGCGCATGGCGACGCGAGCAAGATCAACATCGCGGATCTCGCGCGCACGCCCTATTACGCGCCGGACACGACTTCCCTCGCCGAGCAGCTCGACAATTTCAAACGCCGCCAGGAGCACTTCGCGCTCGTCGTCGACGAATACGGGTGCTATCATGGGCCTCGTCACGCTCGAAGACATCATCGAGGAGATCGTCGGCGAGATCGAGGACGAGCACGACAGCCCGGTTCAGGGCGTCCGGCCCCAGCAGGACGGATCCTTCACCGTCGACGGCGACGTGCACGATCCGCGATCTCAACCGCGCGATGGACTGGTCGCTTCCCGACGACGAGGCGGTGACGCTCGCCGGCCTCGTCATTCACGAAGCGCAGTCGATCCCCGATGTCGGGCAGACCTTTTCCTTCCACGGATTCCGGTTCTCGATCCTCCGCCGACGGCGCAATCAAATCACCGCGATCCGCGTCACGTCCATCGAATCCGTCGGCGGACCGGAATACAAAGACATTTAAGTCGAGGATATTTCCCCACCATGATCGATCACGCGCCGAGACCCGGACCAGGGCGCAACGCCCTGCTCTTCATCTTCATCACGATCATGATCAACATGATCGGCTTCGGGATCATCATGCCGGTGATGCCGCAGCTCATCATGGATGTGACGGGCGGCGATCTTGCGGAGGCGGCGCGCTGGGGCGGCGTACTTTCGCTCGCCTACGCCGTCATGCAGTTCCTCATGATGCCGGTGATGGGCTCCCTGTCCGATCGTTACGGCAGAAGGCCGGTCATCCTCGGCTCGCTCGCCGCCTATTCGGTCGATTTTTTCCTGATGGCGCTTGCGCCTTCACTGACGATCCTCTTTTTCGCGCGCATCCTTGCGGGGAGTTTCGCCGCGAGCTTCACGACGGCGAACGCTTACATCGCCGACATTTCGCCGCCGGAAAAACGGGCGGCGAATTTCGGCCTGATGGGCGCCGCATTCGGCCTCGGCTTCATCATCGGGCCGGCCCTTGGAGGCATCATCGGCGACGCGTTCGGCCACCGGGCGCCCTTTTCGCCGTCGCCGGTCTCGGCCTCGTCAATTTCATCTACGGCTGGTTCTTCCTGCCCCGAGACGCTCGCGCCCGAGAACAAGCGCCATTTCGAGTGGGGCCGCGCGAACGCGTTCGGGGCCTTCGCGCATTTTCGTCAGTATCCGGTCATTTTGCCGATCGCTTTCGTGATGCTGCTTTATCAGCTGGCGCATTGGGTGTTCCCATCGGTCTGGGCCTATTATTCCGGCGAGAGATTCGGATGGTCGCCAAAAGAGATCGGGCTTTCGCTGATGGCGGTCGGCGTCGCGTCCGCCATCGTGCAAGGCGGCCTGACGCGCATCGTCATTCCGAAATTCGGCGAGCGCAAAGCGGCGTTCTTCGGCGCCGGCGTCGCGATCGTCTCCTATCTCGGCTACGGCCTCATCACCGAGGGCTGGATGATTTATCCGCTGATCGCGATCGGCGCGCTCGCGGGCTTCACAGCGCCGGCGCTGCAGGGAATCGCGTCGCGCACCGTTCCCGCCGACGCGCAAGGCCAGCTCCAGGGCGCGCTCGGCTCGCTCAACGGCGTCGGCATGATCATCGGCCCGGTGCTGATGACGCAGACCTTCTCCGCCTTCTCGCGGGAAGGGGCCGCGATCTATTTCCCTGGCGCGCCCTATGTGCTCGCTTCCGTGCTGACGGCGATCGCCATCATTCCGCTTGTCACGGCGATCGGGCGCATCCAGCGTCCGCGCGAGGCGGCGGCGACGGTCTAGCGCTGTTCGCCGATCCTGAGGCGAGACGCCAATTCAAGGAGGAACGCTGCGGAAAGACCGAAAAGAAGCATGCCGTTCGCCGCAAGCGCGCCCGCAAGAACGCGCCATTCTTCCGGCATCAAGAGATCGCCAAAGCCGAGCGTCGTGTAGCAGACGGCCGCGAAATAGACCGCTTCCTCCAGCGTCTCGAAGGCGTCGATGTAGAGAAAGAGCTTGGCCCAGGCGAACATCTCCGCCCCATGGGCGGCGAGCAGGAAGAGGCTTTCAAGCGCGAGCACGAACGCGTCGCGAAAAAAGCGCAGCGGTCCCCACACCGGGCTCGACGTCGCGCGAAAGATCGCGGCAAGCGCCGAAATGATCACCGCGTGAAAAAATACAGTCCCGGCGATCATCGCCGCCGCGATCGCCATCTCTTCGCCGAATGGAACGCTCGCGCTCACCACCGCCCCCGTTTGTGCTCAGCCGATGCTCCGACAGGCGCGGCGCGCGCGCAAGACTTGTGATCCAAAACGGGACAGTCGACGCCTCAGCCGGCGTCAGCCGCCTGAAGCGGCGCGCTTGATCGCGGCGAGGATCACCTTCAGCCGCCCGTTGGCGCGCTTGACCGTGTCGTCGAGCGATGAAAGCTGTTCGCCGATGTCGCCATCCTCGCCATCCTTTTCGTCGAGAAGCTTCCTGACCGCTTCAAGTTCGGCCTTGATGACGACAAGTTCCTTCGATGGATCCCCGCTTCTTATCGGTGCGCCGTCTTCGCTCGCGCGGTCCGCCTGCGTCTCCGGCTTTGCGCCCCACATGACCCAGCCGAACGCGACGCCGAAGAGGAAGGCGAGCGCCATCGGCCCCCAGGGCGACGTTCCAAACCTCGCCAGAAACTCTTCGGCAAACGCCACTGTCAGACCCCAAGAGCGCGCGAGCCGGCGCGCCTACGCATCGATTGTCCCAATTAGAGCAAACGGCGCGCCACGCCGCGAGCGCCAAATGAAAACGGCGCCGCCGGAGCGAGTTTCACGCGCTCTGGCGCGCGAAAGTCGCTCCAGGTCTAATGTTCAGGGCGTTTTCTTCGATCAACCGGTTCCACTTGACCGGAAAACGCCCGGAGAGGGCGCCGTTCTTACGTCCTTTAAGCGAATTTCGCGCCGGCGGTTCGCCGCGCGCGGGAATTCAGCGCGGCGCCAGGACCATCATCATCTGCTTGCCCTCGAGCTTCGGGGTCTGCTCGACCTTGGCCACCTCGTCGAAATCGGTCTTCACCCGATCGAGGAGCTTCATGCCGAGCTCCTGGTGCGCCATCTCGCGGCCGCGGAACCGCAAGCGTCACCTTGACCTTGTCGCCTTCCTCGAAGAAGCGGCGCATCGCCTTGGCCTTAACCTCGTAATCGTGGTCGTCGATATTCGGCCGCATCTTGATCTCTTTGATGTCGACGACCTTCTGCTTCTTCTTCGCCTCGGCCTTCTTCTTCTGCTGCTGATATTTGAATTTTCCGAAATCGAGAATCTTGCAGACCGGCGGCGTCGTGCCGCGGAGAGACTTCGACCAGGTCGAGGCCTACGGCCTGCGCCATTTCGATCGCCCGCGGGGTCGGCACGACGCCGCGCTTTTTCGCCGGTGTGATCGATCAGAAGGACGTTCGGCACGCGAATGTCTTCGTTGATGCGCGGTCCTCCATCGGATTTGGGCGGCGCGAGCGGCGTAGGTCTGCGGGGGATAGGCTCTTCTCCTTTTTCAGCTTCGGGACAAATAACGCGGCGCCGGGCGCTCACCAGCGCCCACGCGCGATCGTTCGGAACGACGATATAGGCGAACTGCGGCGGCGATCAACGGGCGACCTTGCGCGGTTGCGGTTGCGGGCGCGCATTCTGGTTCGGCACCAGCCCCATATTGAGGAGGGTCCGCCAGACGAAATCGGCGCTCGCCTCGCCGAGCTGCTCCTTGGCCGTCAAAGTGACGACATGGCGGCCGGCTGGCGACGCGCCTTGCTCGGCGGCCTTGCGCAGAACGACGCCGGCGCAGCCGACGCTCAGGGCGAGGTGCATTTCCTCGGAGTTGTCGCTGACGAAGAACTTGGCCTCCTGGGCGAGCGCCGACAGCTGGAGATGGTCCGTCTTGCCGGTCGAGATCGACGATCTCCGGCGCCTCGTTCGAAATCTCATCGCCGATGCCGTGCAGATCCTTGCCGCCTGCGAGCACCGGCATCATGCGCGACTGCGCCATTTTCCGCGCGAGCTGAGCATAGTGTGCGGCGGGCCAGCGGCGTTCGGGATCGCCGCCCGGCAGCAGCAGACCGTAAATCTCCCGATACGCCGAACCAGGACGGCTGCATGTTCGCCGAATCCTTGCGCGCGCGAAAGCGCCCAGCGGAAATCGGGCAGGCGCGACGGCGATTTGACGCCCGTCTCGTCGTAGAATTTCGCGTTGTCCGGGAGCGCCTCGGCGAGCCCGCGCCTGAGGCGCTTCTTCGAACCCGGATCGAAGGTGAACCACTTCGGACCGAACGCGCCGAGGGCGGTCTTCAGCTTGAACGATTCCTCGTCCGCCGACAGGTCGAAAATGTGGGCGAAATGAGCGCCCTTCAACTGGCGGATGAAGGCTTGCTTGGCCTCGACGACCTTGAAATCAGGGAGGGCCGCGACCTGATCGAAATAGGGCGCCGCGCGCGCGATGCGCTGCAGCGCCGGGGTCGTCAGCAGGCTGATCTTCGCATGCCGGGATTGGCGTCGCGGATGGCTTCGAACAGGGGCTCCGTCTGCACGAAAGAGACAAGCCCGTCGGCCTTGACGATGAGGATGTTCTCCGATTTGCGGCCCAGCATTGTCGCAAACACCCCTAACCCAAAAGCGTCTTGGTAGACGGCGAGCGTCGCCCGGCGCATGCGTCCGTCGAAGAAATCGCCGCGATCCTGGCGCGCGCTTTCTCACCCATCGCGCGTCGGCCTTCAGCGCCGAGCGCGATCAATTCCGCGATCGCATCGGCGAGCGCTTCCGCCGACGCCCGGCGGCGTCAAAATCCGGTGACGCCGTCGATCACGGTCTCGCGCTGGCCGCCATGGTCGGACGCGATCGTCGGCTTTCTCATCGCGCCCGCCTCGACCGCGACCCGGCCGAACGCTTCCGGCAGGGTCGCCGGAGACAGCACGACGTCGGCGCATGCATAGGCCGCCGGCATGTCGGCGCAATGGCCGACCCACCTGATCATGTGCGAGAGCCCCAACTCATCCACCAAACGCAAAAGAGAAGCGGCAAAACGCCCGCGCCCCTGCTCGTCCCCAGCGAAAATTAACTGGAAATCGCCGGTTGCGCCAGCGGGCGTTTGCCCCCGCCGCCCTTTTGCCAGCAAAGCGAGCGCTTCGATCGCGACGCGGTGCCCTTTCCACTCGGTCAGGCGGCCCGGCAGCAGCAAAATCATGGCCTTGGGATTTTCCACAGCCCATTTGGCGCGAATGGCGGCGGCGCGCTCCGGCGCAACCCTCTCTGGGTTGAAAAGGTCTAGGTCGGCGCCCCTTGGAATGACCTTGAGGCGGTCGCCGACCGGAAACTGCCGGCGGATCGAATCGGCGGTGAATGCCGAATTGGCGATGACGAGGTCGGCCCGCGCCAGCGCGGAGTTGTAAAGCCGCTTCCATGGCGAAGCCGCTTTATAGGCGCCGTGATAGGTCGCGGCGTAGGCGGATCCCGGCGTCCGCGCCGCCCAAAGCGCGCTCCAGGCGGGCGCCCGCGATCGCGCGTGGATGAGATCGATCTTCTCGACCGGATGAGCCGGACGAGGCGCCCGCGATTGGCGAGGATCGTCAGCGGGTTCTTGGATGGACGGGAGGATGATCATGCGCCCGCCCGCCTTTTCGACCTCTCCGGCAAGCCGTCCGCCCGACGTCGCGACCAGCGCCCGCCCGCCCGCCGCGACGATTGCGCGGGTCATCTCGACGGTCGTTCGCTCCGCGCCGCCCGCACCAAGCGCGGGGATGACCTGGAGGACGGTCTTGTCAAATCGCATGAACGGCTTTGTTTGGCGTCAGCTGGCGGCCCGCGCATATAGGAACGAGGCCGCGCGCGAGATCAAGGAAGACAATGGACAAGGAGACGGAATTCTTCAGCGGCCCCAACCGGCGGATCGCCTATCGCCGCCTCGCCGGCGCGGGACCGACCGTCGTCTGGCTCGGCGGCTTTAAATCCGACATGACCGGAACGAAGGCCGAAGCCTTTCGCAATGGGCGGCGGACCGGCGCCGCGCGTTTCTCCGCTTCGATTACTCCGGACACGGCGCATCGGAGGGGCGGTTCGAGGATGGAACGATCAGCGCTCTGGCTCGCCGACGCGCTCGCCGCGATCGACGCGCTGACGGCGGGGCCGCTCGTGCTCGTCGGATCGTCGATGGGCGGCTGGATCGCTGCGCTCGCCGCGCTTCAACGAAAGGAACGTCTCGCGGGGATCGTCTTCATCGCGCCCGCGCCCGATTTCACCGAAGAACTGATCTGGAACGAGATGACCGGCGCCGAACGCGACATCGTCATGCGCGCGGGACGGATTGTCGAGCATTCGCCCTATTCGACCGAGCCGACGATCATCACGCGCGCATTGATCGAAGACGGCCGCAATCATCTGATCCTCGGCGGGGACATTGATATTCGCTGTCCCGTTCGCATCCTGCAGGGCATGGACGATCCGGACGTTCCCTGGCGCCACGCGTTGAAGTTTGCGGAGCGGCTCGCGTCCGACAATACCGAACTCATTTTGCTGAAAAAGGGCGATCATCGCCTTTCGAAACCACACGAGATCGCGAAGATCATCGGGGCGATCGAAGAGATCTCCAGCGAAAGCGCTATGACGGCTTGCGGATGAACATCGCCCCGGCGAGCGTCGTCGAGCGCCAGACGATTTCCGCCTGACGCGCCGGCTTGTCGAGATCGATGCGAATCTCGACGAGGTCAGGCAGCGCCGTCGCATTGTCGACCTTGATGAGGCAACCGCTCTCGCTGACGTTGCGAACGATGCAGGGAACGCTCCTGTCGCCTTCAAGTCTGATTTCGCCGGCTTTGAAGGTCGGGCGGCGGTGGTTGCCGCGCCGCTCCTCGATATGGGCGAGATCGATCGCTTCCGCTTCGGCGCGGTTCGCGCCCTTGGAGACACTTGGCTTGTTATGGCCGCCCATCGCTGGTCTCGCTCTAGCCGCCGACCGACCAAAGCTGCGCCCCGCATCTGAAGATCGCGTTAACCGCGACGGCGGCGAAATATTCGGCGCACCGGCGGCTCGGATCGCCGAAAATTGACTGGCGGCGGCTGAGAGCAAGGCGGAAAACGCCCCCGGCGGCCGTCGTCCGGCCTTGTGACATCTGTAACATGATGCTACAGATGTCGCCGACCCGAGACCTGCGGAAGGATGCGCCATGGCCGTCGATCCCTCACTCCAGCCCACCAAACCGGAGCTTGCGGTTTTGAAGCTGCTCTGGCGGCGGAAGTCGCTTTCAGCGCGCGAGATCACCGACGTCGTCGCACCCGAATTCGACTGGTCCTACTCGACGATGCGCACCGTCATCGAGCGCATGTGCGAAAAGGGCCTCCTGAAAAAGAAGAGCGCTGAAGGCGTCAACGTCTATTCGGCCGCTGTCGGCAAGGTCGCGCTCCTCTCGCGCATGATCATGGATTTCTCGGACAGGGTTCTTGAGCTCGACGCCGCGCCGTCGGCGGTCATGTTCGCCAATTCAAAGCTCTTGACCGAAGACGAGATCAAGGAACTTGAGAAAATCCTGAAAGCGGAGAATCGCAAATGAGCGGTCTCATCGACTTCACGCACTATCAGGCGGAAGCGCTGATCATCTGTCTTTTGGCGTCGGTTATCTGGGCGGGCGTCCTTTTCCTCGGCGCGCGCGGTCTCGAACGCTGGGGTTCGATGTCGTCGGCGGAAAAGCTATGGGTCGGCGCGCTGCTCTTCGCCGTCCTGCCCTCGCTTGCGGCGCCGACGCTCGCCGCGTTCGGCGTGTCGCTGCGTCCCGCGCCGGAACCCGTCATCGTTGAAACGATCAAATCCTACGCCGTCGGCCGTCGCGCCGATGACGAGCGCCGCGCCGTCAGGCCCGCGCATCGAGCCGATCGATTTCGACAAGATCGTCGGCGCCGCGGCGATCATCTATGTCTATGGCGTCTTTCTCGCTTTCCTCCTGTGGGCGGCAAGGCATGTCGGGCTCTATTACGCGATCGCGCGCGCCGAGCCCGTCGAAGACCGTCGCTTTCTCGCGCGGATCGACGATTGGGCCGAGCGCCTCGACGTCCGCACGCCGGCGATCAGGCGCTCGCGTCACGTCTCGAGCGTCTGCATTTTCGGCGTCGTTCGCCAGACGATCCTCATCCCCCACGGGATTGATGCGCGCGTTTCGAGCGAAGACCTTGTCTTGATGTGCGCGCACGAGCTCGCGCATGTCAGGCGCGGCGACACGCGCCTCTTCACCGCGACGCAGCTTGCGCGCGTTCTCTTCTGGTTCAATCCGCTTGTCTCGCGCATCGCCGCGCACGCGGAACTCGCCGCCGAAGAAAGCGCCGACGCGCTCGTCCTTGCGAAGGGCGTCGACCGGCGCGCCTACGCCGCCGTCTTCGTCGAGGGCCTTAAATTCGCGGCGTCGAGAATGAACGCGCATCCAGCGCTCGCGCCGTCCTTCACGCCGGTCGACCGGCACGGCCGGCGCCGGCGTCTCCATTCGATCCTGTCGACCGAGGCGCCGCGCAAGGCGCCGCTGGCGACGCGCCTTATGGTGTCGGCGGCCGCGTCAACGGTCGCTCTCGCCGCCTTCGGCCAGGCGGCCCTCGCCGTCGATCCGGAAAGCGCGGGCGAACGCCGGAACGCGCTCCACAACTTGCCGATCATCGGCGAAATCACGCAGGGCTTCGGCGACAATAGTGCGTTGCAGGGGAAGGTTGGCTCCGCGCATGGCGGGCTCGACATCAAGGCGGCGAAAGGAACAAAAGTCTTCGCCCCCGGCGACGGCGTCGTTGTCGAGGCGACCAACCTCTACAAGGGCTCGCCGGCCTGGGGCAAAGTCGTCGTCGTCGATCACGGCCACGGCCTCGTCACCCGCTACGCGCATCTCGACAGCTATCGCGTGAAGAAGGGCGATCGCGTCCAGACCGGCGACGTCATCGCCACGGTCGGCGCCACCGGCAAAGTCACCGGCCCGCATCTTCATTTTGAAACGCTCCGCGACGGCGAGGCGGTCGATCCCGCGAGCCTCATCCTTGCAGCGCCCGCCGAACCCGCGGACGCGCCTCAACCCGCAGATGCGCCGGATGTTTGGGCTCTGCCCGCCGCCGCGCCAGAACCGGCGGCGGCGCCCGAACCCGCAGACGCACCATCGCCCGTCGTCGCACCCGCGCAATTTCCGGTCCTTCGCTCGGCGCCGCGCGCGAGCGCCTTTCCAGGCTTCAAGATCATCAACCCGGTGACGGTCGCTCGCGCGCCGATCATCCGCGCCGACGGCTTTCATTTCGCCGAGCCGAGCGGCTATGCGTTTGCTGACGCCGACGACGTTCCCGATCGCATGATCGAAGACATGGAGCAGCGTCTGCTCGGCGCCTCGGACGAAGAAAACGGCGCCGTTTACGATCTGACCATGCGCTCAGGCGACAAGGTCTACCGCTTCTCGAGCGAGGAGCCGATGACGGCGGAAAAGCGCGCCGAACTTCGCGAGGCCCTTCGAGAAATGAAACGCGAACGCGCGGAAGCCCTTCGCGAAGCCGAACGCGCGCGGCGCGAAGCGCTCGCCGCGCAAAATGAATGGCGCCGCGAAGCGGAACGCGCCAAACGCGACATGGAAAAGAACGCCTACGCTTTTGCGTGGAGCAAGGAAGACCAGAAGAAATTCCAGGGAGAGTTCCAGAACTCCCTCCAGCAGCTCGAAATCCAGCGCGAGGCGCTTGAAGACGCTGAGGCGGATATCGAATCCGAGACGGAAGAAAGCTTTGCCGACGCGCTCGCCGATCTTGATGACGCCGAAGCCGACCTGGACGATGCGGACATGCAAGCAGCAGACGCCGACGCGGCGCGCGCAAGAATCGAAGAAGCGCGCAGACAGGTGGAGCGCGACCACGCACTTCACGAACGCGCGATCGAACAAATGCGCGCCGGACTAGAAGCGCAGCGCGCCGAAATCGAACGCCAGATCGAAGCGCTTGATGAACGAAAAACGGCGCTCGAATAACGCTTCGTCGAAGCGCTGACTCAACTCGTCGCTCAGCCCGGGCCGTTGGTCGAATGACGACCGACGGCCTCTTGTTATTAACGGTTTTCCGGGAGTTTATGAGGTGCTGCGACATTTGTCGCTTCATCCACTTTCGCGGAGACCCGCATGGGCCTGACCAAGCTCTGTCTGAAGAACCCCGCGGCTGTCGGCGTCGTGCTGGCGCTGATTGCGCTGTCTTGGCGTCGTCTCGATCACCAAGCTGCCGATCCAGCTTCTGCCGAACATCGAGCGCCCGGAGATCGGCATCTGGACCGGCTGGCGCGCGGCGTCGCCGCGAGAGGTTGAAAGCGAGATCATCGAGCCGATCGAGCGCGAACTGCGCGGCATCCCCGGCCTGAAGACGATGCAGTCCTTCTCGAATTCCGGCGGCGGCTTCGTGCGCCTCGAATTCGAGCTCGGCGCCAACATGGACAAGACGCTGACGGAGGTGACGAGCCGCTTCAGCGCGTGCGCGGCCTGCCCGCCGAAGCCGACCGTCCGTCGATCGGACGATTTCGGCGGGCGGCTCGGCCGGCGACACGCTGATCTTCCTCTTTATGCAGCGCCTCCCCGGTCACGACAACGCATCGACGAAGATGAGCGAATTCGCCGAGAGCGCGGATCGCGCCGGAGCTCGAGGCGATTCGACGGCGTCGCCGGCGTCGACATCAATTCCGACGATGGCGAGGAAATCATCCGCATCTCGTTCGATCCCTTCCGCCTCGCGCAGCTTGGCGTCACGATCGACCAGGTCGCGCAGACGGTGAACCGCTCGACGGACGTGACCGGCGGCTCCGTCGAAGTCGGCCGCCGCAATTACACGATGCGCTTTGAAGGACGGTATCACCGCCGAGCAGCTCGGCGAGACACGATTCTCGCCTGGCGCAACGGCGCGCCGATCCGTCTCAGCCGACGTCGCCGACGTTTCCGTCGCGCAACGACCGGCGCGGCGGCGTCGTCTACCAGAACGGCAATCCGGCGATCGGCATGCGCGTCTTGCGCGAGCCCGGCGCGAACACCCTCACCGCGATCGACGCGATCACCGCGAAGATCGACCGAATTGAACTCAGGGCCAGCTCGCCGAGATGGGATACTCGATCCAGAAGAGCTTCGATCCCTCGCTCTTCATCAAGAACGCGCTGTCGCTGCTGACCGGCAATCTGCTTCTCGGCGTCCTTCTGACGATCGGCATTCTCTGGGCTTTTCTGCGCCGGAGCGACGGCGACGCTTGCTGATCGCGGCGGCGATACCGATCTGCCTCGCGGCGACCATCGTCTTTCTCAATGCTCACCGGCCGCACGATCAACATGATCTCGCTCGCGGGCCTCGCCTTCGCGACCGGCATGGTGCTCGACGCCGCAATCATCGTTCTCGAAAATTTCGTCCGCATGCGCGACGAAGGCCATGAACCGAAGGAGGCGGCGCGCAAGGCCGTCGCAGCAGGTGTTCGGCGCGCTCTTCGCCTCGACGGTGACGACGATCGCCGTCTTCATTCCGGTCATGTTCTTCGAGGATGTCGAAGGCCAGCTCTTCGCCGACCTCGCGCTCGACGATCGCCGTCGCCGTGTCGTTCAGCCTCCTCGTCGCCGTGACGGTGCTGCCGACTGGCGCCGCGCTCTTCATGAAGAAGAACGACGGCGCGCGACGCCCGCGACGGAAGACGCTCGTTCTTCGACAAACTTCCCGATCTCGTCATGCGTCTGACGCGATACGCCGCAGCGGCGCGCTCGCGTGGATTGCGGGCCTCACGATCGTGCCGGTCGACGGTCGGCTGTTTCTGCTGTTTCCGTCCCTCAACTATCTGCCGCCCGTAAAACGCGCCGCGATCGACGGATTCATTTCGTTCCCGTCTGGCGCCAGCGCCGACATGATCCGCAAGGAATTCGCCGAGATCGTCGTCAAGCGCCTCGACCCGTACATGAAAGGCGAAAAGGAGCCGGCGCTCCTCAACTACTATCTCTATTCCGGCGAATGGGGCGGCAATATCGGCGTCCGCCCGAAAGTCCAGTCCAAGCATGGACGAGCTTGAGAAGATCGTGAACGAGGAAATTCTCGTCGGCTTCCCCGACACGCGCGTCTTCGCGCAACAGGGCGAGCTGTTCGGCGATTTCGGCGGCGGCGGCGGAATCCGCATCGAACTCCAGGCGGCCGACTATGACGCGCTGCTGCAATCGGTGCCGGCGGCGATGGACATCATCACCGCAGCGATCCCCGGCGCGACGGTCTGGCCCAATCCCGATCCGCAGATCGTCAATCCCGAAATCAAGCTCGTGCCGAACGACCGGCGCATCGCCGAGGTCGGCATGATCGCGCGACAACGTCGCGAGCGCGGTGCAGGGCGCTCGGCGACGGCCTCTGGCTTGGCGAGTTCTTCCACGAGGACTTCCGCATCGATATCATCCTCGCAGGCGAACGAATGGGGCGAACCGGAATATCTCTCGACGGTTCCGATCGCGACGCCGACAGGCTCGATCGTGCCGCTGGGCGAACTCGCGAGCTTTGAACGCAGCGTCGGCCCGCAGCAGATCGTACGCTCCGACGGCCGGCGCACGATTTCGCTCGGCATCAATGCGCCCGAAGGCGTCGCGCTCGGCGACATCGTCGAAACGCTGAAGAAAGGCGCCGAAAAGGAGATCTACTCGGTGCTGCCGGAAGGCGTCGTCGCTCGCCTACGCGGGCGAAGCGGACAGCCTCGAGCGCGCCATCAACAATCTCGGCGGCAATTTCCTGCTCGCCGTCGCCATCTTGTTCCTCATCATGGCGGCGCTCTTCAAATCCATCCGCGACGCCGGCTATCGTCATCGTCTCGCTGCCGATGGCGGCGGTCGGCGGAATCATCGCGATCCGCCTGCTGAACCTCGTCCATCCGACGCCTCTCGATCTTCTCGGCATGATCGGCTTCATCATTCTTCTCGGCATCGTCGTGAACAACGCGATCCTGCTCGTCGAACAGACACGTCAGTCGGAAGCCGAAGGGAAATCGCGCGCGGAAGCGGTTCGCGAAGCGCTTCGCCTCCGGACGCGGCCGATCTTCATGACGACCGCGACGACCTTGATGGGCATGCTGCCGCTGATCGTCGCGCCGGGCGAAGGCGCGCAAATCTATCGCGGCCTTGCGACCGTCATTTTCGGCGGGATGATGGTGTCGACGGTATTCACGCTCGTGCTGATGCCCGCGCTCCTCCAGCTCGGGTCGGCGAAGTCAGCCGTCCGCAGCGGACGGCTCGTGCTTCAGCCTGCAGAATAAGAACAAGGAGAGGCTCTGATGCGGAAGCTGAACATCAAAAACCCGAGGCGAATGATCGCCGGCGCCGTCATCCTGACGGCGTTTGCCGGCGGCGGCGCTTATTTCATGGGCGCCTTCAACGACAAGGCGAACGCCGCGGCGGAAGCCGCGCCGGAAGGGCCCCCGCCCGCCAATGTTCGCATTGCGGAAGCTGTCGCGACCGAACTCGCGCCGCATTCGCAAGCGCCAGGTTCGGTCGTCAGCGTCAATGACAGCCTGATCGCCGCAGCGACCCCCGGCCAGATCCTCTGGGTCGCCGAGATCGGCTCCGAGGTCAAACAAGGCGACGTCATCGCGCGCATCGATCCTGCCGACGCCGGCCAGCAGCGCGACGAAGCGCGCGCCGATATAAAACGTCTTTCATCGCGCGCCGATTATCTCGCGCGGCTCGTCGGGCGGCATGAGGGCCTTGGCGAAGACGGCGGCGAATCGGAAGCGGCCATCGATCAGATGCGCGCCGACCGCGACGAGGCCCAGCAAAATCTCGAGCGCGCAAAAGTCGCCTTGCGTCGGGCGGAAACCGCCCTTGAGCGCACCGACGTCAAGGCGCCGTTCAACGGGCGCATCGCCGCGCGCGAGATCGAAGTCGGCGAATTCGCCAGTCCCGGCGCGCCAATCGCGCGCCTCGTCAACATCGACGACCTTGAAGTGACGGCGCAAGCGTCGGATTCGCTCCTCGCGTCGGTCCATGCAGGCGACGAGATCACGGTGACGAACGGCATTGAAACGCTGAAAGCGCAAGTGCGCGCCGTCGTTCCGATCGGCGACACGGTGAGCCGCACGTTGGAGCTGCGCCTCGTCCTCCCGACGACCGACTGGCATATCGGGTCGGCGGTTCAGGTCAGCCTGCCGCGCAACGCGCCAAAGCGCGTCGTCGCGGTTCACCGCGATGCGATCATTCTGCGCGCCGACCGCGTCAGCATCTTCGTCATCGGCGCTGATGACGCCGCAAAACAGGTCGATGTCGAACTCGGCGCCGCCGACGGCGACCTCATCGAAGTGATCGGCGACGTCAAGGCCGGCGACCGCGTCGTCATCCGCGGCGGCGAGCGCCTTCGCGACGCGCAGAAAGTCGTCATCCAGGCCGACGCCGGCGGCGGCGCGACGAGCTGACTGCTACTCCCCTTCGCCGAACTTGTCGGCCGACGAGCCTTGCGAGCGTCTCAACGGCTTCCCTGGCCTGCGCCCCGGTCGCCGAAATCGTCACCGTGGAGCCAACGCCGGCGCCAAGCGTCAACAGGCCCATGATCGACCGGCCGCCGACGGTCGTCGCGTCTTTGGTCACTTTGACGACCGCATCGAACGATCCCGCCACCTGGCAGAATCTCGCCGAGGCGCGCGCGTGAAGACCGCGACGGTTGACGATTTTCACGGTCGCCGAGATTGCAGAATTGTCGGATGGGCCGGTCACAAATTCTCCAGCGCGCCGTCAGCCCCGATCGCCGGACAAGACCCACGACGCGACGTTGATGTATTTGCGGCCCGCTTCATGCGCGGCGGCGACCGCTTCCTTCAACGGCCAGGCGTTCCGGATCGAGGCGAGCTTGACCAGCATCGGCAGATTGACGCCGGCGATCACTTCGGCGTTCGCCTTCTCCATGATGGAGATCGCAAGATTGGACGGCGTGCCGCCGAACATGTCGGTGAGGATGATGACGCCGGCCCCGTCATCGACGCGCTTGGCCGCGGCGATCATCTCGGCGCGGCGCTGCTCCATGTCGTCGTCGGCGCCGATCGAAACGGTTTCAATACGCTCTTGCGGTCCGACGACATGAACGGTGGCTGCGAGCAACTCTGCAGCAAGCTTGCCATGGGCGACGATCACGATGCCGATCATTGCAGCCTTTTTCCCGGGTCATCCGTCCAAATCGAGCCGGGCGTATCCTGCGTGCGTCGGTCGATTTGTCCACTTAAAAGCGACCGAACCGACGCGAGCAACCTGAAGGCCGCCGTCGCCTCCGCGCCCCGCCACATGAATGGATAAAGCGGCAGCGTCGCTGTTTCGTTAATCGGTCGAAACTCCTGCGGCTCCGGCATGCGGCTGGCGGCGAGCCCGAGATCGACCGCAAGGCGGAGGATGGCGGACGCGGCGCATCTGACCGGCGCCGGGCCAAATCCGCGAATTTCGATCAGCCCGGCGATCCGTTCGGGCGCGCGCGCGACCAGATCGCCGCCTTTCTGTTCGATATGGACCGCGTCGTCGGCGACCAGCGCGGTGCGGCGCCAGGGACAGGCGGAGATCGAGGTGAGCGCAAGCGACGATTTTCCGGCTCCCGCGGGGCCGAGGATGAGGACGCCGGCAAGGGGACCGTCTTCATCGACCGCAAGCGCAAGCGCCGTCGCGTGAAGGGGACCCCTCTCGTTCATGCGACGGGAAGCTCGACGACAAAGCGCGCGCCCGCGATCGCGCCGGTCTCGTTGGTGCGATTCTCGGCCCAGACGACGCCGCCATGGCTCGCGACGATCTGGCGGGAAATCGCAAGGCCGAGGCCCGAATTGTTGCCGAAGGCCGAGCCTTGCGGGCGCTTCGTATAAAACCGCGAAAAGATTTTCTCGAGCGCGTCCGGCGGAATGCCCGGACCGTCGTCATCGACAATCACCTGAACGCTGCGATGCCGGTCGGTCGGCGCCGCAAGAAAGAGCCGCACCTCGCCGCCCGGCGGGGAAAAGGACCGTGCGTTGTCGATCAGATTGCGCAACACTTGACCGAGCGCCGTCGCGTTCCCAAAAAGGTAGATCGGCGCGCCGGAGGGATCATAGCTGACGCGCGCTTCGCCCGCCTTGTCCGTCATCCGGTAAAGATCGGCGATGTCGGCGAGCAGTTTTCTGATGTCGACCGCCTCGCGCGCTTCGCGCGCAAGCTCGGCGTCGAGGCGTGACGCGTTTGAAATGTCCGTGATCAGACGATCCATCCGCGCGACGTCTTTCTTGATGACCCCCATCAGCTTTTCGCGCGCCTCGGGCTTTGTGGCGATCTCCAGCGTTTCCGTCGCGCTGCGGATCGATGTCAGCGGATTCTTCAGTTCGTGCGACACGTCAGCGGCAAAACTCTCGATCGCCTCGATGCGGGCGTAGATCGCCTGCGTCATGGCGCGGAGCGACGCCGAGAGTTCGCCGATTTCGTCCTTGCGGTGCGAGAAATCCGGGATGCGCGCGCGGCCGGCGGCGGCGATGCCTTCGCGCACCTTGTCGGCGGCGACGGCGAGCTGGCGGATCGGCTGGGCGATCGCGGCCGTCAACAGCAGCGAGGAAAGAATTGCAGCGGCGCAGGCGAGCCCGAAAAACGGCAGAATGGCGAGGCGCGCTTCGGCGACGAGATCCTCGATGCCGCCGATTTCAGCCGTCACCAGGCCGTAAATCGCCTGCACGCGGCGAATGGGAACGGTGACGGAGGCGACGAGTTCGCCGTCTTCGTTGAACCGCACCGATGTCGCGCCGGGCTCGTTCGCGAAGGGCGACGACGCCAGCGCCTCGTTGAGTTCCGCCTCGACCGTACGCCCCGCGGCCGCGCGGCGGAAGGGTCCGGTCATGAACCGTTTCAAAAGCGCATCCCCGCCGCGGCTGATGCGCCAGAACGCGTGTCGGCGCCGGCGTCGTCCACGGGCGCCAGTTGCTCGACGAGGATTTCGTCCTCGCGAAGCATCACGTCGTCGATCAAAAGCGAGGCGGCGTCGGCGACTGCGCCTGTTCGTCCGTCTTTGGCGCATTGAAGATGCGCACCCGCCCTTCAAAACTGTCCCAAACGCGATTGAAGACCTCGTTGACGTCCTGTTCGGAAAGCGAATGGCCGCAGATGACCGTTTCATTTCCGTCAGGAGCGGACCCGCTCTGGCAGCCGGTCTTCGCTCACCGCCGCTTGCGCGAGCACGTCCGCGAACAGCTGCGCCTGGGCGCGAACGCCCTGGAGTTTCGCCTGAACCAGCCCGTCACGATATTGCGTCAGCCCGAGCGAGCCGACGAGCAAGATCACAAGCCCGATGAAATTGGCGAGCACGATCGTCAGCGTCAGCCGCGAAACGGCGACGCCGGCGCCCCGCAGTTTCGAAGAAAGCCGCGGTCGTTTGGCCGCCCCCTCGGCCATCAGCGCGATCAGACTCCTTGTACTTGTAGCCGACGCCGTAAAGCGTCTCGATCGAGTCGAATTCCGGGTCGACGACGCGGAATTTCTTGCGGATGCGCTTGATGTGGCTGTCGATCGTGCGGTCGTCGACATAGACCTGATCGTCATAGGCCGCGTCCATCAGCGAATCGCGGCTTTTGACAAAGCCGGGCCGTTGCGCCAGCGCTTCGAGAATAGGAACTCGGTGACGGTGAGCGTCACCGGCGAACCTTTCCACACGCAGGCGTGGCGCATCGGATCGAGCGTCAGGCTGGTGCGGCGGATGATCTGCTTTTCTTCCTCCTTGGTCGGCGACGGTCCGGCGTTGCGCCGACGAAGGACCGCCTTCACGCGCTCAAGAAGAAGGCGTTGCGAAAACGGCTTCTTGACGTAGTCGTCGGCGCCCATGGTGAGGCCGAGCACTTCGTCGATCTCCTCGTCCTTCGACGTCAGGAAGATCAGCGGCAGGTCCGAACGTCTGACGAATGCGCCGCAATAACTCCATGCCGTCCATCGTCGGCATCTTGATGTCGGAGATGATGAGGTCTGGCGGCGACGCGACGATCTCCGCCAGCGCCGAGGCGCCCTCCTCATAGGTCTTCACAATGTGGCCTTCGGCCTCAAGCGCCATCGAGACCGAGGTCAGGATGTTCGCGTCGTCATCGACAAGTGCGATCGTCGCCATTTCCAAATCCCCGAATTCGTCGGTCAGGACCCTACCGGGCTTTGCCGGGCGCTACAAAGGCGGCGGCGCGGCTTTATTGTGACTTAGGCTGTCCGGCGGCGGCGTCAATCGCCTTGGCGAGGACGAAATCCTTTTCGGTCAGCCCGCCCGCATCGTGGGTCGTCAACGTGATTTCGACACGATTATAGACATTCGACCATTCCGGATGGTGGTCGGCCTTCTCCGCGGCGAGGGCGACCCGGCCATAAAGCCGAACGCCTCGTTGAAGTCCGCGAACCGGAAAGAGCGCCGGATCGCTGATGCGTCCGGCGTAAGCGACCAAAGCGGCAACACGACTTCAGGCGCGCCTCGCGTTCAGTCTGATCGAGAGGTTTCATATCGATACTCGCTGGAGCGTCAGACACCCTACAAGAGCGGGCGGCTTGCCTCAACGCGCGAAACGGGGCGACAGTCCGCCCTCGCCAGCGGGAGGGCGCCATGGGCGGCATGTTTCGACGCAAATCAATCGACAGCCTGAACGACCATGCAGCGCCAGATCGGCTCCGGCCCAGCCTGTCCGCCTGGCATCTCGTCCTCCTCGGCGTCGGGGCGATCGTCGGCACCGGGATTTATACGCTGATCGGCGTCGGCGCCGAACGCGCGGCCGGCCGTCATGATCTCGTTCGTCGTCGCCGGCGTCATGTGCGCCTGCGCCGCGCTCGCCTACGCCGAACTTGCGACCATGATGCCGGCGTCCGGCAGCGCCTACACCTACACCTATGCGTCGATGGGCGAACTCGCGGCGTGGATCGTCGGATGGGCCTCATCCTCGAATATACGGTGGTCTGTTCGGCGGTCGCCGTCGGTTGGTCAGGCTACGCTGGTCGGCTTCCTGCAAAGCGCCGGGATCGATTTTCCGACCGCCCTGTCCGTCGGCCCGCAGCAGGGCGGCCTCATCAATGTCCCGGCGATCGTCATTGTCGCGCTGGTCGCAGAGCCTTTTGCTAGTCGGCACGCGCGAAAGCGCGACCGTCAACGGCTGGCTGGTGCTCATCAAACTCGCTCGCGCTTGCGACGTTTATCGTGATCGCATTGCGCTGCGCATTCAACGGCGCGCAATCTCGATCCCTTCCTGCCCTATGGATTTGGGCGACCGAGTGAATCGGCGGCGAGATCGCGCGAGGCGTCATGTCGGCGGCGGCGATCATGTTTTTTGCATTCTATGGCTTCGACGCAGTTTCGACGGCTGCGGAGGAAACCAAAGAATCCGGCGCGCGACCTTCCATCGGCATCCTTGGCTCCATGGTGATCTGCACGTTCATCTACATGGTCGTCTGCACGGCGGCGGTCGGCGCATTGCCGTACACCAGTTCGCCGGTTCCGGCGAGCCGCTCGCCTTCATCCTGCGCGAGATCGGGTATCCCGCCGTCGCCTCCGCGCTCGGCCTCGCCGTCGTCATCGGCATTCCGACCGTCATTCTCGCTTTCATGTTCGGACAAAGCCGCATCTTCTTCGTGATGGCCCGCGACGGATTGCTGCCGCGCCAGCTCGCCGCCGTGCACAAGAACACCCGGCGCCGGTCGCCATGACGATCGTGACAGCGGTCGTCTGCGCGATCATCGCGGGACTGGTGCCGCTCGACGAATCGCCGCGCTCGCGAACGCCGGGACGCTCGCAGCCTTCGTCGCGACGGCGGCGGCAGTGCTGATCCTGCGCAAGACGGAAGCTTTGCGCGCGCGGCCGTTCCGGATGCCGGCAGCGATCATCATCTGTCCCGCCGCGATCATCGGCTGCATCGGCCTGTTCTTGAGCCTTGAAGCGCGGACGCAGATTTTCTTCTTCGCCTGGATGGCGGTCGGCCTCGTCGTCTATTTCGTCTTCAGCCGCGGATCGAGCGTGCTGGCCAAATAAAAAAGGCGCCGCAGGCGCCTTGAATTCGCCGCGAGAGACCGCTTAATCGACGACCTTGAGCAGTTCGACGTCAAAGATAAGCGCTTCGTTCGGGCCGATCGGGCCGCCCGGCGTGCCGCCTTCGCCGTAGGCGAGCGCCGGCGGGATGAAGAAGCGGAATTTGTCCCCTTCGCTCATCAGCTGAACGCCTTCGGTCCAGCCGGCGATGACCCGCGCGAGCGGAAATTCGATCGGCTCGCCGCGCTCATAAGACGAATTGAAGACCGAACCGTCCAGGAGGCGTCCCTCATAGTGGACGCTGACCTTGTTGGCGTCGGTCGGCAATTTCCGGCCGCCGGACCTCGGCCAAGACTTCATACTGCAGACCGGTTTTAGTCGTTTTGACGCTCGCCTTTTTGGCGTTCTCGGCGAGGAATTTCTCGGCGGCCGACATGTTTCTCTCCGGCGTTGAAACGCGGATCGAGCCACGTCGAAAATCAGCGCTTCGTTGGGGCCGATCGCGCCCGCCGAGCCGCCCGCTCCATAAGCGAGTTCGGACGGTATGAAGAAGCGATATTTGTCGCCTTCGCTCATCAGCTGCACGCCTTCAGTCCAGCCGGGAATGACCCCGTTCAGCGGGAACTTTGCTGCGGCGCCGCGCTTGATCGAAGAATCGAACTCCATGCCGTCGAGATGCGTGCCGACATAATGGACGACGACGACATCTTCCGCCTTAGGAGAAAATCCGTCGCTCGGCCCCTCGCTCAGCACCGTATACTGAAGCCCCGACGGCGTCGTCTTTATGCTCGCCTTTTTGGCGTTCTCCGCGAGAAATTTCTGCGCCTTCGCGATATTGTCCGCGGCAAGATCAGCGGGATTGACCACGGCGGCGGCGGCGGCCGGGCCATCAGCCGGTTTTGCGGCGTCGGTCTTTTCAGCGTTCTTCTTGGCGCAGGCGGGCGCCGCGACGACCGCAGCGGCAAGCGCGGCGGACAGGATCAATTTCGCCTTCATTCAACTCTCCTTATGGGCGCGACAAGGGCCCCGAAAATACGCGGGGACCCTAGCCTACGCCGCCTCAAAAGCCAATCAGAAGGGCCAGAAGATCGGGATGAAGCATGATGGCGATCACCGCGGTGATGATGTTCAGCGGCGTTCCGAGCCGCAAGGTAATCCGCGAACTTGTAGCCGCCGACGCTATAGACGAGCGTGTTCGTCTGATAGCCGAACGGCGTCATGAAGCGCGCAGGTCGCCGAGAACATCACCGCGACGACGAAGGGCCGCGGATCGACGCCGAGCGTTTGCGCCAAGCCGATCGCCAGCGGCGTCACGATGATCGCGACGGCGTTGTTCGAGATCAATTCCGTCAGGAACATCGACATCACGTAGACCAGGACAAGCGCGACGATCGGCGATGTCTGCGCAAGCAATGGCGCAGAGGCGTCGACAATGTCTTCGACAAGGCCGGAGTTATCGAGCGCCTTGCCGATCGCCAGCATGGCGATAATGAGGATGAGAATTCGCCAGTCGATCGCGCTGAACGCCTCGTCCGCATCGACGCAGCGCGTCACGAGCACGAGCGCCGCGCCGATGGCGCGAGGCCTGCGATATCCATGACGCCGAGCGTGCGAGACCGACAACGACGCAAGCAACGTCGCAATCGCGATCGGCGCGTGGCTTTTCTTCACCGCGCGCTCACGCGGCATCGACGACGTTGAGAAGGCTGTTGTCGTCGCAAAGCCGCTTCAGATCCTCCGGCGCAGCCTTCAATCAGGAGCGTGTCGCCGACTTCAAGCGGCGTGTATTCGAACCGGTCGGCGATATTGGCGCTTCGCCGATGCAAGCGCGACCGGATAGACGCCGTAGCGCCGGCGCAGGCGAAGATGGCGCAAGGTCTTGCCGATAAAAGCGGCGCCGGGCGCCAGCAGAATTTCGACGAGGATCGACGTTCGCGCGCTCAGCGGCTGCAACCCGCCGTCAGGCGTTTGAATGTCCGGCGCCTGCTTGAACGCCGAGAATTTCCTTCATCGGCGACCGCAGGACGACGATGTCGCCTTCCGCGAGCATGACATCCTGCATTTCGCGTCGCAGCGACGCGTCGCCGCGCACGACGTCGACGAGGCGGCTGTCGGCTTCGTTGAACGCTTTGACTTCAATTGCGCGCTGCCCGATAAACGGGCTTTCCGGCTTCGATAGCGAGTTCGACGATATAGCGCGGCGATTCATTGCGGCCGATGAGGGACGCCATCGCCATCCGTTCGGGCAGCAACTTGCGAAAGAAGAAAACGAACAAAATGCCAGCGACCGCCATGGGGATGCCGACGCGGCGCAATTTCGAAAATGCTGAAACGGCTCAAGGCCGGCGTCGCGCGCGACGCCATCGACGAGAATGTTGGTCGGACGTGCCGATCAGCGTGATCATGCCGCCGAGGACCGCCGCATAGGAGAGCGGAATCATGTGCCGCGACGGCGCTTCTTTCATTTGTGCGGCGAGAGCGAGCGCGACCGGGATCATCAGCATCACAAGCGGCGTGTTGTTCATGAATGCCGAAATGGCTGCGACGACGATCAGAAAGCCGAGAATGGCGAGGTTCGGCCGCGTTCCGGCGCGCTTGATCAAAGAGCGCGCGAGCTCTTCGAGGACGCCGGTGCGGACGCAGCGCGGCGGAAATGATGAACATCGCCCCGATCGTCACCGGCGCCGAATTCGCGATCGACTTCACCAGCTCTTCGCGCGAGACGATGCCGAGCGACAAGGAAGACGCCGAGCGCCGCGAGGGCCGAGACCTCGGGCGGACGCCATTCCATCGCGAAAGCGACGAAACAGACACAATAATGACAATCGCCGCAGACGTAAGGCGCGAAAGCGTCAAGGCCGAAAATCAATCAAAGTCTCCACGAAGTGCTGTTGCGGCGCACCATGGGCGCCGCGACAAACGCGGTCAATGCCGCGTTGGTGAATTGAAGCGGAATCTCTACGCAACCGGGATAGTCCCGCGCGGGACCGCTCCCATATCAGGAAACAAACGGACGCGGTTGCGGAAACGGAACGATCTTGTTGCCGTCGTCATGGCCGATATCCGCAGCGCCGAGAAAAGGAATTCCGGCCCGCGCGCACCAGTAGGCGACGATCTCGGAGTCGGTGTGTTCGAACGGCGGGTCATTGGGCGGAATCTTGCTGATGCGACCAAGACGGATGCCTGCGCATCGCCGGATGTTTTCGCTCGATGTCACGTGAAACATCGTCCGGTCGATCCGGTAATGGTGTTCGTCGATGTCCTCGACCATCAAAACGGCGCCGGAAAAATTTGGTTCCGCCGGCGTTCCGAGCAGATTGCTCAGCACGGTGAGGTTGAAGGCGAAAAACCGCGCGTCGTCGCGCCATGAGGGCTCAAGGCCGGCAGGATCGCGATCGACCAGCCAGGCGAGCGAGCGACGCACCGCCGCCTCGCCGCCGTCGCGATTGACGTCGGCCGGCATCGGTCCGTGCACGGAGCGGCCGACGCCCTCGCGCGCAAGCCGGCCGAGCAGGAGGCCCATGTCGCTGTAGCCGAGATAATCCTTGACGTGGGCCGCGCGATTGAGCTTGCCGAACAGGGCGTCATCGAGCCGACAAGAGCCGTAGCCGCCGCGCGCGAACCAGACGGCGTCAAAGGCAGGGTCGTTCGCGATTTCGAGAAACGCCGCCGACCGCGCTTCGTCGCTTCCGGCGAAATGGCCGGCCGACAAGAAGCACTGCGGGTGAAAGAACAGCGCCAGCCGGTCGCCATAGGTTTCACGGGCGAGCGCGCCGACCTTTTCGGCCGTCTCCGGCGCGAGCCGATTCGCCGGTGCGACGACGGCGATCCTGCGAGCGGCTTTCGCCATTTTGTTGACGCGCCTCACGAATAAGAGGTTGTTCAAGAACCTGTGGCAGGTCTTGTCCGAGAATGGATCGAAAGCGTCAATATTTCCTGTGCGGCGTCGGTGGCAGCGGCATGTTGCCGCTTGCGCTGATCTTGCGCGCCAGGGGGCATATCGTCGCCGGCTCCGACCGCGCGCTCGACCAGGGGCGGACCGCGCCGAAATTCGAGTTCCTTCGGGCGCAAGGGATCTCGCTGTTTCCCGCAGGACGGTTCAGGCGTCGCCAGCGCCGACCAGATTCTGGTCGCTTCCGCCGCCGTTGAAGAGACGGTGCCGGACGTTCAGGCGGCGATCGGCCTTGGCGCAAAACGTCTCGGCCGCGCCGAACTGCTCGCGGAGCTTTTCAACGCCGCGAAAACGCCCATCGGCGTCGCCGGCACCTCGGGCAAGTCGACGACGACGGCGATGATCGCCTGGATCCTTCATTCCGCAGGCGAGGATCCGACCGTCATGAACGGCGCGGTGATGAAGAACTTCGCCAGCGAGACCGCGCTTTTTGCGAGCGCTCTCGTCGGCGCGGGCGACGCTTTCGTCAGCGAGCTTGACGAAAGCGACGGCACCATCGCGCTTTATCGGCCAAAGATCGCCGTTCTGAACAACGTGTCGCTCGATCACAAATCGATCGACGAACTGCGCACGCTGTTCGGCGACTTCATCGCCAGGGCGGATATTGCGGTTCTCAATCTCGACAACCCGGAAACGATGCGCCTCGCCCATCGCGCGCCAAACGCCGTCACCTATTCCACCGCCAGCGGCGACAGCGATTTTGGCGCCTACTAACATCGAACCCCGGCCGTTCGGCGTTTCCTTCATGGCGATCGATTATCGCGGCGACGAACAGGTCCATATCGATCTCAAGGCGCCGGGCCGGCACAATGTGTCGAACGCACTCGCCGCGATCGGCGCGGCGACGGCGGCGGGCGTTCCTTTCGTGAAGGCGGCGCGCGCGTTATCGACCTTTTCCGGGGTCAAGCGCCGTTTCGAGCTTGTCGGCGACGCGAAAGGCGTCACCGTCATCGACGATTTCGGGCACAATCCGGACAAGATCGCCGCCACGCTGACGACCCTTCACGAATTTCCGGGCCGCCTTCTCGTCATGTTCCAGCCGCACGGCTTTGGCCCCCTGAAAAAGATGAAAGCGGAATTCATCGACTGCTTTGCAGCGCAGCTTGGGAAGGGCGACATCTTGCTGATGCCCGAGCCCGTCTATTTCGGCGGCACTGTCGATCGCAGCGTCGGCAGCCGCGACATCGCCGTCGGCGTCAGCCTGCGCGATCGATATGCCGAGGCGCTGCCGACGCGCGAAGCTTGCGGCAAGCGCCTCCTCGACCTCGCGCGGCCGGGCGACCGCATCGTCGTCATGGGAGCCAGAGACGACACGCTGTCGGTTTTCGCGGCGGAGCTCCTGGCGGCGTTGAAAAGGCGATAGGCCCGTCGCCTGACGGCGACGAGGCCTGCTCTACTGAACCTCGAACAGCGTCCCGACCCGCATTTCCGCCGCCGAGATGATTTCTTTGCCGGTCACGCGGACCGAGTGGAGCCGCCCCTCAATCTCGCGGGTCCAGAACTCGAGAAACCGATTGAGGACCGGATAGCGCGGGGCGATGTCGTAGTCCTGCCAGACGAAAGTCTGGAGGAGCCGCGGGTGATCCGGAAGGTGATAGAGAATTTCGGCCGTCGACAGCCGATAGCCCTTGAGCTGCAAGGCAAGCGGCGAACCGTTACGCATACAACGCCCCTTTCACTGGCGGCGCCGAGCGCAAAACGCCGGCGCTAAGCCACACTAACAATGAAAGTTTGCCGCGACGCTGACGTCTCCGCAAGAAGCGAATCTACTTTTTGATAATAAAATCAATATGTTAGCAGCCGGCCGCATCGGCTGCTGACAGCTAGAGCCTTGAACGGCCTGAAAAATTTCGATTCGGAAAATCTTTACAAACTGATGAAACGTTCATATGTGCGCGTCTCGTCAATCCCATGGGACCTCTCCGCAAGATTGGCGTCTTGGTTGTGGCTACTTAGCGAGGTTCCATGAAATGGACAGACACCAGTCTGCGCTTGCGCTGGTCCTAGCGGACCAGCCGGAATTGCCCGTTCATTGCTTGCGCCCCGAGGCCGCCAAAAAGGCGGCTGATTTCTTTGTGCGCAGTTTCCCGGGCGACGTGCTTTACGCGGTCAAGGCGAATCCGCATCCGCTGATTATCGACGCTGTCTATGCGGCGGGCGTTCGCGCCTTCGACGTCGCCTCCCTGCCTGAGGTCGAACTCGTCGCTTCGCGCTGCCCGGACGCCAAGTTGGCGTTCATGCATCCCGTCAAGTCCCGCGCGGCGATCCGCAAGGCGTATTTCGACTATGGCGTGCGGGTCTTCTCGCTCGACAGCCTCGATGAGCTCGACAAGATCATCAAGGAGACGAACGGCGCGAAGGACCTCCACCTCGTCGTACGCGTCGCGGTGTCGTCGGATTACGCGCAGCACAAGCTCAACGGAAAATTCGGCGCGACGGGCCAGGAAGCCGTTCTGCTGCTGCGCCAGGCGCGCGCGTCCTGCGAAGAGCTGGGCGTATCCTTCCATGTCGGCTCGCAATGCATGCGCCCTGAAGCCTATCGCGCGGCGATGGAGATCGTTTCCGATCTGATCCGCCAGGCGCAGGTGACGATCGACATCGTCGATGTCGGCGGCGGATTTCCGGTCGCCTATCCGCAGCTGACGCCGCCGCCGCTCAAAACCTACATCGACGAGATTGCCGCCGCGTTCGAAGTCGATGCCGGTGCTTGAAAATGCGGATCTGTGGTGCGAGCCTGGCCGCGCGATCTGCGCCGAAGCGGGCAGCCATATTGTCCGCGTCGAGCTTCGCAAGGGCGACGCGCTTTACCTCAACGACGGTTCGTATGGCGCGCTCTTCGACGCCGCGCATGACGGTCTTGTCTATCCAACGCGCCTCCTGCGGGCGAAGAAAGGTCCGCGCCGTCAATTAAAGACTTTCCGGCTTTACGGACCGACGTGCGATTCGATCGACACGCTGAAGGGCCCCTTCATGCTGCCGTCGGACGCGCACGAAGGCGATTACATCGAGTTCGGCCAGACAGGCGCCTACGGCGCCGCGCTCGCGACACGGTTCAACGGATTTGGCGACTACGCCGAAGCGATCGTCGAAGACGCCCCGTTGATGTCGATGTACGGCGAAACAAGCGAGCCCGAAAACGTCGTGGCGCTCAAAGCCGCCAAGGGTTAACGAAATATTCCATCGGCGGGCCGCATGCTCGGAAAAGTAGCGGCCCGCGCGTTAACTCGCCGTTGAACCAAACTCCCTAGTTTCTCCCGTGCAAAGCGCGCGCCGACTGTTTGAGGCCAAGTAATCGCGCGCGAAAGCGGGGGACTTGCTTTGGTTTTACTGAGGAAAAAATACGGCGCACATCTGAACGGCGCGGCGCGGAACGCGCTTGCGGATCGCCGTCCCTATCCGTCGATCGCCGCCTTCTCCAATCCGCTGACGCGCGCGATCGCGCGGCGCTTCGCCGAGGCGGACTGGCAGGCGACGTTTGACCAGATCGATTTTCCCTACGCGCTTGAAGATGCGACGATCGGTGGCGTTTCTTGCGTCCGGTATCGCACCGAAGCGACAAGAGCGGCGGCCCCGGCGATCCTTTATCTCCATGCCGGCGGATTCGTTTCCGGCTCCGGCCGATCGAACGCGACGGCCGTGCTGCCGACCTGCCACCTCTCGGGTTGCGAAGCGATCGCCGTCGATTATTCGCTGGCGCCGGAATCTGTTTTTCCCACGCAGGCGGAAGAGATCGAGAGCGTTTATCGCGCGCTGATCGAGGGCGGGCGCAAGCCTTGCGAAATCATTCTCATGGGCGATTCCGCCGGCGGCGCGCTCGCGGTGAGCGCCCTTTATCGCTGGCGCCGGCTCGGGCTCGCAATGCCCGCTGGCGTCGTCCTCCTCTCGCCGATCCTCGATGCGGATGTCGCCAGCGACACCCACCACACGCTGCGCGGCAGCGACCCCTTGTTCGTCGCGGCGGGCAAAGAGAGCTGCAAGGGTTGTTTTCGACTCTACGCAGGTGAAGCGGATCTCGGCGATCCCGAGATTTCTCCGCTCTGCGGCGATCCTGGCGGCTTGCCGCCGGTCCTTGTCCATGTCGGCACGAGGGAGGTCCTTCTCGGCGACTCGGCGCGGTTCGCGGAAATGGCGCGACGCGCCGGGGTCGATGTCAGCCTCCGCGTCTTCGACGGGATGTTCCACCTCTTCCATCAGCACTGGCGCCTCGCCGAGGCGAAAGCCGCGCACCGCGACATCGCGGATTTCATCGCGCGCGTCTGCGCCTGAGCTTTGACCATCGGGAGTGCTGCAATGGGTCTTGTGAGACCCAGCGTCGATACTATATAGCGCGCGCCTATGACGGCCCTCCGCGCATCATGTCCGATGCGGCCCGGATCCGGTTCCTTGACTTGACTGAAAGGACCGACCCTCGTGACCAAAAAACCTGACAACCGCAAAGCCGAACTCCTCGCGACCGAAGTCGAGCACATCGACATCACCAAGTTCGACGCGCGCCCCATCATCGACGCCTGGGGCAAGATGTCGTTCACCTCGCGCGACGCGGCGCGGGCGGCGCAAATTCTCAACATGGCGCTTGAAGACCAGAAATGTTCAACCTGGCTCATCATGGCCGGGTCGACAGGCGCCGGCGGGTGCCTCCACGTCTGGCGCGACATGATCGAGTACAACATGGTCGACGCGGTCGTCGCGACCGGCGCCTCGATCATCGACATGGATTTTCTCGAGGCCCTCGGCTTCAAGCACTATCAGGCGAATGAAATCCCCGACGACAATACGCTGCGCTCGCTTTACATCGACCGCATATACGACACCTATATCGACGAGGAAGAGCTGCAGAACGTCGATCACACGATCTACGAAATCTGCGAGCAGCTGGAGCCGCGCCCCTATACGTCGCGCGAATTCATCCACGAAATCGGCAAATGGCTCGCCGCCGGCAACGCCAAGAAGAAGGACTCGCTGATCCAGCGCGCCTATGAGAAAGGCGTGCCGATTTTCGTTCCGGCCTTCTCCGACTGTTCGGCAGGCTTCGGCGTCGTCAAGCATCAGGTCGAGCGCCGCAAAGCGAAGAAGCCCTATGTCACGATCGACAGCGCCGGAGATTTCCGCGAATTGACCGACGTCAAACTCGCCGCGGGGACGACGGCGCTCTTCATGATCGGCGGCGGGGTTCCGAAGAATTTCGCGCAGGACACGGTCGTCTGCGCGGAAATTCTCGGCCATGACGACGTCGAGATGCACAAATACGCCGTGCAGATCACGGTCGCTGACGTCCGCGACGGCGCGTGCTCATCATCGACCCTGAAAGAGGCGGCGAGCTGGGGCAAGGTTTCGACCGTCTACGAACAGATGGTGTTCGCGGAAGCGACCAGCGTCGCGCCGCTGATCGTGTCGGACGCCTGGCATCGCGGCGGCTGGAAGAAGCGCGAACCGCGCCGCTGGGCGAAGCTCTTCGATTAGGCGCTGATTAAACGGACGGATTGGGGCGCGCCTTCGGCGCGCCCTTTTCTTTTGACCGGCGCCTCGCCATTCGAAAGAGGGCGCATCCGATCAGGTAGAAGACTTCCACCTCGAAAAAGCGGTTCGTTAACGCCATCACCCACCAATCGGCGGAGGCGAGCGCCGTCGTCGCGAAATAGAGAAAGACGCAGGCGACGTGCACGTAAAAGAGCGGCAGGGTGAAGACCGACTGCTGCGCCTGTCGCCAAAAAAGGACTGCGACCGACGCATCAATGACCGCATAACCCCAGGTGATCTGCGATCCGTGAAAGAGATAATGCCAGAAAAAAGTGAAGCACCAGGCGAGGGTGACGATGTGCGCGGCCGCAACCAATTGGCGCGACCGCGACTTTTGCGCGAGCAGGAGCGCGATCGCCAATAGCGATCCGTAGACGGAGTAGACTATCCAAGCCCCAGCAGCGATCGGACGACCTCCGACGATGTCGCTTTCGGCATGCCTCCGCCGACCTGAAGCGCGCGGGCCCCTAATTCCGAGACGCTTTCCTGAAGCGTCTGGTGCGCCTGCGCGGTCACGTCGGCGAGATTGACGACAGCGACCCTGATGTCTTCGTAGGCTTTCGCGGTTGCTTCGCTGTTAATCTTGTCGGCGGCCGATGCAGCAGTCGCCGAGCCGGCCGCCACAAAAGCAGCGAGACCCGCCAGTTTTCGTTCAAATTTTAGGAGAACAAGTTGTTCTTTACGAACATCTTTAGCCATTGCTTAGCTCCAATTGGGTAAAAGGGGTTGATCGGCGAACTCAACTGCTCAACCCTAGGCTGAAGTCGCCACACGCCCAAGTAGCATTCTGGGCGCCGCCGGAGATTTTCAGGAGCCGATGGCCGAGGATAGCGAAGACACCTACGCCGCCGAAATCGGCCGCAATATGTGGCGGATGGCGAAGCGGCGCGCGTTGTCGCTGCTGGAGCCGCAGACGAAGGAGATTGGCGTTACGCGTGCCGCTTTTGCGGGCGCGCCCGAAAATAAAGGTCAGCCGCGCGCCGCACTTCCCGGTCAAGATTTTGACGCTTCGACGCCGGCGCCGCCAACTCTTCGAGAATTTCTGCGAAGACTGGGCGAAGAGCTTGAATCAGACGATCCGCCCCGCGACGCGTCGTGACCGTCGATAATGCAAGATAGGTGTGCGCCGCCGCTTCGGCCGCGAGCGCAGGCAGTTGATCGTCGCCCCGGCGCCTGCCGCCGCCAAGGAGCGCCGGCAGGCTCTCCCTCAAAATCTCCGACAGCCGATCGACGTCGATCTCGTCCGTTTCTGACGCAAACCGGGTTCTGAGATCGACGACGACGTGCTTCGCGGCACGCCCGTCGCAGAGGTCCGCGAGCAACAGCGCGCCGCCCGTCGCATCGACCATGCGTTGCGCAATGGCGACGTCGATCGCCTCCTCTCCGTCGAGCATGCGCTGAAATCGGTCGGCGTCGAGGCCGATCAGCTTGGCGAAAGCCTTCGGCGGCGTTCGCGTCTCGCGGAGATAGGTGAGCAGCGTTTCCATGGCCGAAGCCTCACCGATATTCGCTGACAGGGCTTTAATGGCTTCGGTCGGATTGCGGCGGACGCGTGCGGAGGCTAGAGGCGGCGCATCGCACTTCGGAAAGCCGTCGATGGCCCCGCCCCTGTTAACCCTTGAGAATGTGCGCCTCTCTTTCGGCGGGGAGCCGCTTCTTGACGGCGCGAGCCTTGTCATCGAGCCGCGCGCACGGATTGCGCTCGTCGGCCGCAACGGCTCCGGCAAATCGACGTTAATGAAAATCGCAGCGTCGCTGATCGAAGCCGAACTCAAGCGACAGGTTCTTCGATCCCTCGGCGACCATCGCCTATCTTCCGCAGGAACCCGATTTCGGCGCGTTCAAAACCGCCGGCGCGTTCGTCGAAGCGGGCCTCGCGCCCGCCGCGGACGCGGCCGGACTGTCGCGCCTTTACGCCGATCTTGGCGTCGATCCGGGCGCACGGTGCGCGTTGCTTTCAGGCGGCGAGGCGCGGCGCGCTGCGCTCGCGCGCCTGTTCGCGCGGCGGTCCGGACGTGATGCTTCTCGACGAACCGACGAACCATCTCGATCTGCCCGCGATCGAAGCGCTCGAGCAAAGGCTGGCGTCGTCGCGCGCGGCGATGGTCATCATCAGTCACGACCGCCGTTTCCTGCAAACGCTGACGACACGGACCGTATGGATCGATCGAGGCCAGACGCGTTTCCTCGATCGCGGCTTCAAGGATTTTGAAGCCTGGCGCGACAAGGTTCTCGAAGACGAGGAAACGGCCGCGCACAAACTCGACCGAAAAATCGTCGCCGAGGAACATTGGGTCCGCTACGGCGTCACAGCGCGCCGCAAGCGCAATGTGCGGCGGATGCGCGAGCTCGCCGACCTCCGAAACGCGCGGCGCGACCGCAGGCGCGCGCCGGGAACCGTCGCCTTTTCCGTCAACGAAGCGGTCGCGTCCGGCAAGCGGGTCATTGTCGCCGAGAAGATTTCGAAGTCTTACGGCGACCGCGCGATCGTCAGGGATTTCTCGATTGAAATCGCCCGCGGCGACCGCATCGGAATTGTCGGGCCGAATGGCGCCGGCAAGACGACCTTGCTCAAGATGCTGATCGGCGAGCTCGCCCCCGATAGCGGGAGCCTTACGCTCGGCGCCGGCATCGCGATGATCACGCTCGACCAGAAGCGCGCCTCATTGCGCGAAACGGACCGCGTCGCCGACGCGATCACCGACGGGCGCGGCGACTGGGTGACGATCGGCGCGGAGAAGCGGCATGTTGCGACATACATGAAGGACTTCCTGTTCAAGCCGGAACAATGGCGCACGCCCGTATCTGCATTATCGGGAGGCGAACGCGGCAGGCTCGCCCTCGCCGCAGCGCTCGTCAAACCGTCAAATCTGCTGGTGCTCGACGAACCGACGAACGATCTCGATCTTGAGACGCTCGATCTTCTCGAAGAGCTTGTCGCCGACTATCAGGGGACACTGCTGATCGTCAGCCACGATCGCGATTTTCTCGACAAGACAGTGACGTCGATCGTGACGCTGGATCCCTCCGGCCGGGAAGGTCAGTGGACGGAATACGCCGGCGGCTACGACGACATGCTGACGCAGCGCGGAAGCGCGCCGGGGTCGCTGACGCGTCTCGCCAGCCTCGGCCAAGACGGCGGCGAAATCGAATGAGACGCCGCCTGCGGTCGAACGCTCGGAGCAGGCGTCGGCGAAAGCAAAGCTTTCCTATAAGGAAAAATTCGCGCTCGAGACCTTGCCCGCCAAAATCGACGCGCTGATGAAAGAGGTCGCCGCGTTGAAATCTGCGCTCGCGGATCCGGCGCTGTTTGCGCGCGACGCAAGGACGTTCAATGAAAGAGCCAGGAAACTTGAAACGTCGGAATCTGCCCTTGCGGCCGCGGAGGAGGAGTGGATTTCGCTCGAAATGAAGCGAGAGGGTCTTTAGTCCCTATCCCTTCGCCGCGCGCTTGCGCTCGTGCGGCAAGAGCGACTTTTTCCGTAAGCGGATCGGACTTCGGCGTCACTTCGACAAGCTCGTCGTCGCCGATATAGGCGATCGCCTGTTCAAGGCTCATGCGGCGCGGCGGCGTGAGACGCATCGCCTCGTCCGCTGCCCGATGCGCGACGTTGGTGAGCTTTTTTTCCTTCAGCGGATTGACGTCGAGATCGTCTTCCTTGGCGTTCTCGCCGATGATCATGCCCTGATAGACGTCTCGCCGTGGCCGATGAAGAGGGTTCCGCGCTCTTCGATATACCAGAGCGCATACAGAATCGACTGCCGGCGTCGGTCGAAATGAGGACGCCGTTGCGCCGGCCTTCGATCGCGCCCTTGTGCGGCGCGTGTTTGAGGAACGAGCGGTTCATGACGCCGGTGCCGCGCGTATCGGTCAGAAAATCGCCATGATAGCCGATGAGCGCGCGCGCCGGGCGCGTGCATGATGAGGCGCGTCTTGCCGCCGCCCGACGGCTTCATCTCGGCAAGCTCGCATTTCCTGCGAGTCAGCTTGTCGATGACGATGCCTGTGAACTCGTCATCGACGTCGATGACGATCTCCTCGATCGGTTCGAGAAGCCTGCCCTTGTCGTCGGTGCGCGTGACAACGCGCGGGCGCGAGACGGCAAGTTCGAACCCCTCGCGGCGCATGTTCTCGATGAGGACGCCAAGCTGCAATTCGCCGCGCCCGGCGACTTCGTAGGCGTCGCCTCCTGCCGGTGTCGCTGACCCGGATCGCGACATCGCCTTCCGCCTGGCGGAAGAGACGGTCGCGGATGACGCGCGCTTTGCACTTTGTCGCCTTCGCGCCCGGCGAGCGGCAAGTCATTGGCGGCGATGGTGATCGCCAAGCGTCGGCGGATCGATCGGCTGGGCCGGCAAGGCCTCGGTTCACGGAAAGGTCGCACAGCGTGTCTGCGACCGAGGCATTGGAGAACCCGCGATCGCCACAATGTCGCCGGGGAAAGCTTCATCGACGGCGGTGCGCTTCAAGCCACGGAACGCCAGCACCTTGGTGATGCGCGCCTTCTCGATTTCCGGGCCCGCGTGGTGCGAGCGCTTTCAACGTGACGCCAGGCTGTGGCTGATGCCCGAAACGAATGCGTCCCGTCAGGATGCGCCCGAGATAGGGTCGGCCTCGAGCGTCGTCGCCAGCATCTGGAACGGCAGCGTCGCGCGGCGTCCGACCGCATCGGCGGCGGCGGCACATGGGCGATAATCGTCTCAAACAGCGGCGTCATGTCTTCGCGCTGGCCGGTCAGCGATTGCGACGCCCAGCCGTCGCGGCCCGCGAAGCGTAGACGATCGGAAAATCGAGCTGCGATCATTCGACGCGCCGAGCGCGGCAAAGAGGTCGAACGAGTCGTTCAGCGCTGTCATCGGGATCGGCGTTCGGCCGGTCGACCTTGTTCAGCACGAGGATCGGGTTTCGAAGGCCGAGCGCCAGCGCCTTGGTAAGCACGAATTTCGTTTGCGGCATCGGGCCTTCGGCGGCGTCGATCAAGCAGGAGGCAGCCATCGACCATCGACAGGATGCGCTCGACTTCGCCGCCGAAATCGGCGTGGCCCGGCGTATCGACGATATTGACGCGGACGGGAGACGCCCCCTTCTCCCACATCACGCTGGTGCATTTGGCCAGAATGGTGATGCCCGCGCTCGCGCTCGATGTCGTTCGAATCCATCGACCCGCTCGGCCATTTCGGTGTCGGCCCGGACCGTCCCCGACTGCCGCAGCATCGCGTCGACAAGCGTCGTCTTCCCATGGTCGACATGGGCGATGATGGCGATATTGCGAAGGTCGGCGCGAGGAGCGGTCATGAAGGCCTTGCTGCGGTGCAAAATAGCGGCGTTCGATGCGCTTTTTTGTCCCAAAGAGCAAGGCGAAAACGAAAACGCCGCCCAGCGGGCGGCGTTTCCTAGTTTCGGCAGGAAGGCCTAGACCCGCGTGATCTGGCCCGTGTCCTCGCAAAGCGCAACCGGTTCGCCGTTCACGAAGACAACCGTGTAGGGAACATAGTTGCCATAATCGCCGCCCGGCAGGCGCGAGCGAACGCGAACATCGACGCCCCACCCCTGCAGTTCGGAATAACCGTTTATGTCGGCGCTCACCCGATAGGGCTCGCTGACAAATTGAACGCGCGCGCCGCGCGAATCTTCAAGGCGGCTCTCGACATAGGTGGTCGCCAAGCCGGCATATTCGTCCGGGCAAGGCGCGACATCGCCAGCCAACGAGGTGGCGATCAGCGCCATCGCACCGGCGGCGAATGACAGGACAAACTTGCTCATTTCCTAAACTCCTCCATGCGGCGCGGCGACCAGAGTGTCACCGATCTGTAATTGAATTGTCATCATCCTGTCACATTCGCGCACGGTGTCAACAAGAATGCGCAACCCTTGCGCGCGCGCCGCGCACCTCGTGCGCACTCAGGTGGCGTCGGCGCCGTCGCCGAATTGCGCTAATGCGCACAAGGTGCGGCAGCGATGGAGCCCTCCCGGCGGCGGCGCGTGTCCGCAAGGCGACGGTCGGCGGCAATCAGCGCAAGTCGCATTCACCGCGTCATGCTTTCACCCTAGTGTCCGCGACAATGAGGGGACTGAAGGAGGGGTGCTGATGGCGCGTCTATTGGAACGGTCGGCGAAGTTCGTTCAGCCGGGACGTTATGTCCTCAACATGCTGTTGTTCCTGACCGCTGTCGCGGCGGTCGTTTATTATCTGTCCCCGTTAAGCCCCGATCCTTCGACAATCCTCGTCGATGCGTTCAATGCAAACCCCGCGCTCAACGGATTGATCCTCGGCGTCCTCGGCGTCGGCGTCATATACAATTTGCGCCAGGCTGGCGTCATCTCGCCCGCGATCCGTTGGGTCGAAGCCTTTCGGGAAACGGTCGACGCGAGACGCGCGAGACTTCCCCGACCGCCGATGCTGATCGGCGCGATGGTCAAACTTCTTCTCGATGCGGACGAACGCGGCGGACGGCTGACGCCTGAATCGACGCGGGCCATTCTCGATTCGATTGGCGTACGGATGGACGAAGGCCGCGAGATGGGACGCTATATCGGGCATCTCCTCGTGTTTCTCGGCCTGCTCGGCACGTTCTGGGGGCTGATCGAGACCGTCAACGGGGTCGTCAACACGATCAGCGGGCTTGGCGTCAATGGCGGCGACACCGAAGACGCGATCGCGCAGCTCATCACCAATCTCCAAGCGCCGCTGTCAGGGCATGGGAACGGCATTTTCATCGTCGCTGTTCGGCCTGTCCGGTTCGCTCGTCGTCGGTTTTCTCGACCTCCAAGTCGGCGCAGGCGCAAGGACGGTTCTACACCGACCTCGAAGACTGGCTCTCCGGCATGACCGACACGCGCAGCAGGCGCCGGCGGCGCAAAGGCGTCGCTGACGGAAGACCCCTTCCCCGCCTCGTCGCTTGAAGCCGCGATGGCGGCGAACACCGAAGCGCTGATCAAAGCGCAGGCCGGACAAGTCGCAGAACTGAAGGAAGAGATCCGCGCCCTCAACCGACGCTCATCCGCGGCGGCAAGGAGTAGCGGATGTCGCGGCGAAGGCGCTCGTCCGAGTACAATATCTGGCCGGGATTCGTCGATGCGCTGACGACGCTTCTGCTTGTCTTGATGTTCGTGCTGTCGATCTTCGTCGTCGCGCAGTTCTATCTCGGATCGAAACTCACGTCGTCAAGGAAGAGCTCGCGACCAAGGATTCGGAGCTCGCGCGCCTGACCGCCCGCATCAATGAGCTCGCCGAGCAGCTCGGACTGGCGCAGGCGGAGAAGGACGAGCTCGCGGCGCAAATGCTGGCGCTCGAAACGACCATCGCCGACAAGGACGCGCTGATCGCGGCCGCCGCCGCCGCGCTCGCCGCCAGCCAGTCGGCGGTCGCCGCCTCCGCCGAGGAACTGAAAGCCGAAAAGGCCCTCTCCGAAGACCAGAAATCGCAGATCGCGACGTTGAACGCGCAGCTCGCCGCCTTGCGCCGCCAGCTCCAGAGCATTCAGGAAGCGCTCGACGCCGCCGAAGCCAAAGACAAGGAGCAGAACGCGCAGATCGAGAACCTGTCCCAGCGCCTCAACGCGGCGCTCGCACGCAAGGTTCAGGAACTGCAGGAAGTCCGCTCGCGCTTCTTCGAGGCGCTGCGCGCCGCTCTCGCCGGCCGAACGGACGTCCGGGTCGAGGGCGACCGCTTCGTCCTGCAGGGCGAGTCCTCTTTGGATCATGTTCCGCGACGATCGGCGCTCCGGGCAGGACCGAACTCGACAAGGTCGCCGCAGCATCATTCTCGACATCAAGGACGACATTCCGGCCGACGTGCCCTGGGTCCTGCGCGTCGATGGTCACGCCGACGCGACTCCGCTCGGGCCCTCCTGCGCGGCGCTATTCAAATCGAACCTGCATCTGTCCGCCGAACGCGCGAGCGCCGTCGTCGAATACCTGAAAACGCGCGGCGTGCCGGCCAAGCGACTTGTCGCGACGGGCTGGGGCGCCGAATGGCCGCTGGTCGCCGGCGGCGGCGCCGCAGCGCTCGCCCAGAACCGCCGCATCGAATTCAAGCTCGACGCGCGATAGACGCGCGCGCGCTTGCCGGGTTAGGATGGCGGCGCCGTTTGGGGCGGCGCGAGAAAGTAGGGTGCGGTGATGAAGAAATCGGCAGTCGCGTTGGCGGTCGGCGTGGTCGCTCTTGCCGCGACAGGTTTTTGGGCCGTCGCGCAACAGGCGGACAGAACAGAAGCCGATGCGTTGCAGGCGGATCTTGAAGAGAAAGCGCTGACGCGACCGCGCGACTGACGCTGCCCCTGTCGGCAAGCCTTCGGACGAAATCGTCGAAGGCAAGATCAACTGGACGGAAATGAAGACGGAGCTGGCGCTCACCGGGCGGCGCGACGTTTCAACGCCGCAAGCGGCGACGCGCGCCGCCTCACGGCCTCCAGGCATGCGGGCGGCGTCGGCGGAGCAATTCAAGAACGTCGTCGTACTCGAGGTGAACCTCACGCGCCTCCCGGTTCTGGCGCCGGAGGGCGCGCGCATCCGCGAGACGCTGAAGGTTTACAGCCTTGGCGATTCCTATTCGGCAACAGCCGAAGTTGAGGACGGCGTATCGATGCGCATGTCCGGCGCTCGGAAGAAGATCGTGGTCGGCGACCAGCAAACTGCGCAAACGCGCATCAAGTCCATGCGCGCCGAACAAAAGCCGTTGCCAAGCCTACAGACGTCCTACCTGATCACGCGCAGCGACAGCTCGACTGACCTTTCATTCGCAAAATTCGGCGCCGGCTACGTCTTGTCGCTGATGTGCGACGACCCGGCGGACGCGCGTTGCGCGAACGACGACTTCATCGTGGCCCTCGCGTCGCAGCTCATTCTTCTCAATCCGGACGCGGAGGGCGAGTGATGCGCGATCCCCTGGACCACCTGCCTTACGGCGTCGCCGCTCGGGCGCTCATCGCCGTTTTCGCCGCAACACTGTTGCTCGTCTCTTGCCAGAACGGCGGAACGCCGCCTGACGACCCTCCCGTCGATGACGACCCGCCAATCGACGACGATCCGCCGGTTGACGATGATCCCGACCTGCCGCCAATTCTCACTGACCCCGACGGACGCGTTTTCAGCTACCTGCCCGTCGGCGATCTGCTGCCGGATTCGGGACCGGGCTTTACCGACGAAACTGTTTACCGCACCGACATCCTCTTTCCGACGGAAGACCCGGTCTATCTGAACAGCCAGGTTTACCGGCACGGCGGCGGCCTCGGCTCAGTCAACGGGATGAACGGCGGTCAGTGCGACGCCACCAATTACGATTATCCGTGGCAGGATACCTTCTGCGAGCACCGCGACCGCAATCAGCCGCTTTGCCCGGGCGGCGGCCATGAGGGCCTCGATATCCGCCCGCACACCTGCGCCAAGAACTTGCATTTTGCGATCGCGGTCGAGGACGGCCGCATCATCGACGTGCGCAGGCACTGGGTGACGCTGCAGACCGCCGACGGCACGATGTACAATTACCTTCATCTCAACATGAGCGCGCTCGAAGTCGAAGAAGGCGATCTCGTCGCGAGCGGCGATCGCATCGGCAAGATATCGAACGACTTCTTCAAGTCGGACGGAACGATCGTGCCGACAACGACGCATCTCCATTTTGAAATGTATGAGAACTATGTCGCCGCGCCGGGCGAAGATCCACTTTTCACGAAGGTCAATCCTTACATGACCCTCGTCGCCGCATACGACCGCAAGCTGCGCGGCGAATAGACAGGGCCGGACATGTCAGGGAAAGAGCCGCCGTCGATCGGCGTCGAGGAACGGCGCCGACGGATTGAGGCGCTGCGCCTCAAAATGGAAAAGGCGGGCGCGGGCGCCGTGCTTCTCGGCTCGACGACCAGCCTTCGCTATTTCACCGGCATCGTATGGCATGCCTCCGAGCGACTATGCGGAGCGATCATAACGCCGACGCGCGTTGATTACGTCGCACCGCGTTTCGAACTCGACAAGGTGGCGGGCCTTGTTTCGATTCCGGGCGACATTCTGACCTGGGAGGAGGACGAGAGCCCCTACAGGCTGGTCGCTGACCGGCTAGGCGCGGCCGACGTCGCGCTCGACGGCGATATGCCCCTCTTCATGTACCGGGCGCTTCGGCGTGAGATCGACGATGCTCGCCTTCTCGACGCCGCGCCGCTGATCGCGCCGCTCCGCGCGCGCAAGACGCCCGCCGAGATTGCGCTCATGCAACACGCAAAGTCGATCACGCTTGAAGCGCAACGCCGCGCGCACGGTTTCCTGCGCGAAGGCGTGATGGCGTCGGAGGTCGCGCGCTTCATCGACGAATCGCATCGCTCGCTCGGCGGAAGCGGCAATACGTTCTGCATCGTCGCCTTCGGCGAGGACACGTCGCTGCCGCACGGCCCTGAAATGGACCGCGCGCTCAATGGCGGCGATATCGTCCTCATCGACACCGGCTGCCGCGTCGACGGCTATAATTCCGACATTACGCGCACCTATGTCTTCGGCGACCCGACAACGGAGGTTCGCGACGCCTGGGACGCCGAGAAGGAAGCGCAGGCAGCGGCCTTCGACGCCGCACGCCGCGGCGCCCTTTGCGAAAGCGTCGACGCCGCCGCGCGCCGGTCGCTTGAGCGCCGCGGGTTCGGGCCGGGCTATCGCCTGCCCGGCCTTCCGCACCGGACAGGACATGGCATCGGCCTCGACGTCCATGAATCGCCAAACCTCGTGAAAGGCGACCGGACGCCGCTCGATATCGGCATGTGTTTTTCAAACGAGCCGATGATTGTTTCGCCGGGGCGGTTCGGCGTGCGCCATGAAGACCATTTTTACATGGCGGCGGACGGCCCACGCTGGTTCACCGAGCCCGCGCACAGTCTCGACGAGCCATTCGCCAACGCGCCAGCCTTCAGCTGACATCAGCCTCACGCCGGTTTCCCTTTCGCGGGACCCGCGATAGAAGAGCCGCCCCAGAGCGAGTTTCGCGCGCTTTGACGCGCGAAACTCGCTCAAGATTTAAGGTTTAGGGCGTTTTCTTCGATCAACCGGATTCCACTTGATCGGAAAACGCCCTGGAAGGCGGCGCCCATGACGTTCAAATCCGATTTCCTTCGCGTTCTCGACGAGCGCGGCTTCATCCATCAGGGAACGAACCTTGAGGGGCTCGACGCCCGGCTCTCCTCCGGCGTCGTCACGGGCTATATCGGCTTTGACGCGACCGCGCGCTCGCTCCACGCCGGAAGCCTCATCCAGATCATGCTGCTCCACTGGCTCCAGGAGACGGGGCACAAGCCGATTGCGCTGATGGGCGGCGGCACGACGAAGGTCGGCGACCCGACCGGCAAGGATCAGCAACGCACGCTTCTTTCCGACGCCGACATCGACGCGAACATCGCGTCGATTAAGGGCGTCTTTTCGCGCTTCCTGAAATTCGGCGACGGCGCGCAGGGCGCCATCATGGTCAACAACGACGACTGGCTCTCGCGGCTCGGCTATGTCGAATTCCTGCGCGATTACGGAACCGAGTTCACGATCAACCGGATGCTCACCTTCGACTCGGTGAAACTTCGTCTCGAGCGTGAAAGCCCGATGACGTTTCTTGAATTCAATTACATGCTGATGCAGGCTTACGACTTTCATGAGCTGCATCGCCGATACGCCTGCTCGCTGCAGATGGGCGGATCGGATCAGTGGGGGAACATCATCAACGGCGTCGAGCTTTGCCGCCGCAAGGACGGCGCTGAAGTCTTCGGCCTCACGACGCCCTTGCTGACGACCGCTTCCGGGAAAAAAATGGGGAAGACCGAAGGCGGCGCCGTCTGGCTCAACCCCGACATGTTTTCACCTTACGATTATTGGCAGTACTGGCGAAACACCGAGGACGCTGACGTCGCAACGATGCTCGCGCGGTTCACCAAGATGCCGATGACCGAAGTCCGCCGGCTCGCCGCGCTTGGCGGGGCAGAAATCAACGAGGCGAAGAAGATTCTCGCAACCGAGGCGACGGCGCTCCTGCACGGACGGGAAGCGGCGGACAACGCCGCCGAAACCGCGCGGCGAACTTTCGAGGAAGGCGCCGCCGCGGACGGACTGCCGACGATCTCGGTCTCGCTCGCCGAGCTTCAATCCGGCGTTCCGGTGCTGGACGCGTTTGTCAGGACGGACCTCGTCGCATCGAAGGGCGAAGGGCGACGCCATATCAAGGCAGGCGCGCTGAAAGTGAACGACGTCGCGGTCGCTGACGAAAGGCCGCTGACGACGAAAGATCTTTCAGGCGACGCGATCAAACTGTCGGTCGGCAAGAAGAAACACGCGCTCATTCGGCTTGGTTGATCACTCGGCGGGCGGCGGCGCACCTTCAAACATCCGCCGCAGAACGCCCGGCGCCAACGCCGACAGCGGGTTGACGGTGACGCGCGGCTCGGCGGTCGTGCCGTCAACCTCGTAAGAGAGCGCCAGCAATCCCTCACCCTTGCGATTGACGAAAAGGTCGCCGATCACCGGCGTTTTGCCGAGAAACGAATTGACCTGATAGGCCGGCGCCACCGCGCCCCTCAGCGTCAGCCTGCGATCGCCGTCGATTGAAAACGCGCCTTCGCCAGTGATGCCGACCGAGGGACCGGTCGCGCGCGCTTCCTTCAGGCTGATTTCGCCGTTCTTGATCGAGAAATCCGCGCGAGCGTTCTGCAGTTCAATGCCATCGCCGTTCATGAGGTCCGCTAGTCCCGTGAGCGATCCCGCGGCGAAAATTTTCGCGAAGAGCGGCGCCTTTACGACTCGAATGTCGTGCGCTTCAAGAGCGCCGGCGCGCGGCGCGTCCGTCGCGCCCGGCGTGAAAGCGAAATCGAGATGGCCGTAGCCGCCCTTGACCGAACTCATGGCGAAAAGTCCCGCCAGCAGCTGGCCGATGTTTTCCGACTTCGCCTCAATGACCTGTTCGCCGACGGCGCCTGCGCTCTTCAACTCAATTGAAAGCGGTTTTGCGTCTTCGCTCGTCGCGGAAAACCTCAATTCCTCAATCCGATTTTCGGCGCGCCTGTAATCGAGCAATGCGTCGCGATAGGAAGCGCCGCCGCGGAAATCGACCCGGTCGATGCGCGCCGACAGCGCCAGCGGCGTCTTCCCGCCGCTGTCAGTCATTCCCTCGTCAACCAGCTTTCGGACCATGTCGGCCGCGTTCAGGTGGGCGCCAGCGACCTCGAGAATGAGGACGCCGTTCCCGTTGCGAACGCCAGCAATCGAGAGATCGGCGGCGCCGGCGAGGACGAAGCGCGGAATGTCGAAGCTCTTCACCGCGCCGCCGGGCGCAAACGCCGCTGAACCGGAAACCAGGACGCCGTCGCCCGTCAACGTCAAAGACGGGATCGTCATTCCGTCTGGCGAGAACAGGAATGTCGCGTTTCCTTTCGCCGGGACGCCTTCCCCTTTCATCCAGCCGAGCGCTTCCGACACCAGCGTCGCCTTGGTGAAATCGGCCTCAAGATCCAGCGCTCGAAACGCGTCGACGCCGCCGACCGCCTTTGCGGTGAATGGGACGCCGCCCTGCACCATCTGCCTGGTCGGGATGCCGAAAAGGTCCGCCATCGCGGAATCCGCTTCGCCTTTGACGGCGATGACGGTCTTGTCGCCGGTCCCGTGGAATCGTTGACGCCATTCGATCGATACCGGCGCTTCGCCGACCTTGCCGTCGCCAACGATGACCATGCCGCTCGTGGCGAGATCAAGTCGCCCCTTCACGCCCTCAAGCGACGCGTCGCCGACGATGTCGCTGACGGCGAGGTTTTTGAACGTCGCGACGCCGTCGTAACGATAGGACTCTTGCGGCGCGACGCGCAGATTGGGCCGCTGGATCTCGACGCTCGCCTGCACCGGACCGGCGAATTGCTCCGGCGTGAATTTCGTTTCCTTGAGAACTTTCAGCGGTTCCTGGTCGAGGATCGTCAGAATGTCGCCGGCGTCGCCCGCGACGGTGAACCGGAAGAAGGCGGGCTCGCCCTTCGGCATCAGGATCGGAATTTCGACGGCACCCTTGAGGACGTTGACCCTGGCCACATCCGCTTTCTCGGCGTCGAACCGGAAGCTGTTTCCCTTCAGAAGTCCCCGACCCGAGACATTCGTCAGCGGCGTCATGCCGGGCGCAAAGACGACCTCGGCGCCGTCCGCGCGAAAGGCGATCGACAGCGCTTCGTCCGGCAACGCGCCGTCCGCGGCGACGCCGCCTTCTTTCAGGGCGACGGCGATCTCGACGCCGCTGAAACTTCCCTTCAGCATGCGCTCTGCGATGAAGTCGCGTGCGCCTAGAGCGAGTTTCGTCGGCCATAGTTTAAGGAGCGTCTGCGGGTCGAGCGCGCCGTCGATTTTCAGCTCGGCGCTCACCGATGGCGAGGCTGGCGTCTTGCGCGCCGTCGCAACCCGGCCCTCGATTGCAACGCCGAGTAAGCCTGCTGAAATGGCGTCGAGGTCGAGGCGCTTTTCCGCGATGGAATAGGAACCGTTTGTCGAAAGCCGGTCGAGATCGATCGCTCCGGGAAAAACGCTCGGCAGGTTGACGGCGATCGTTTCACCCGACAGCGAAAAGTTGACGCGCGCGACGCCCTTTTCCGCTTCGGATTGAATCAGGGAAATGACGCCACCGATCGCGCCCTCGCCAACGCCAGCGTCCCATTGCGCGCGCTCGAGGGTGAATTCATTGCGTTTCGGATCAAATGCTGCGGCGACGGCAAGCGCTTCGACCGGGGTCGAGAACCCACCAAGCGTCAGCGCGCCGCCGGTCGCGTTAAGGTCAATTCTCGACGCGAGGACGACGCCCGTCTTGTCGAGATCAATTGTCGCGGAACCCGAAACGGGCGAGGTCAGGAGTTCTGCGTTCTCGTTGAAGAAGACGGCGACAAGGTCGCCAACGGGCGCGTTCTTGACGGTGAGGTTCGATGAGATGACTTCGGTCGCAAGATCGTAGTTCGAATTGAACGCCAGAGCCGCCGAATTTCCGCCCATCAGAAACTCGGAAGAAAGGCTCGCCGCATATCCGTTCCTGGTGCGTTTGACGTCGGCGGACCCTTGCCGTCCGGTCCATGTCCGCCCCGAGGCTTCATCGACAAAGGTGATCGTTACGTTTCTCAGCTCGGCGCTTTCGAACGCTTCGCGGAAATAGGCGCCGCCTGTCAGCGACTGGAACACGCGCGCGCGCTCGCCGGCTCCGGCGCCGAAATCGAGCTTCATGCGTTTATCCGTACGCCGAACGATTCGAAGCGATGCGCCGTCGATCAGAACCTGACGCGGCCCGGCCTTGCCTGAAAGGAAATCCTGCGGATGAAAGACGATATCGACGTTCGGCAGGCGCGCGCTCGCGCCTGCCGCGCGCTTCCCGAGTCGAACGTCGCTGAGAGACAGAAGGTAGCCGCCTTTTTTCTCGACCTTCGCCAACCGGACCGTTTCGATTTTTGAGACAGCGCCGTTGAATGCGGCGGCGTTCGCGGCGGCGCGCACGACCGGCGCCGCCCAATCAAGGTCAACCGGCTTTGATTGCACACGCCAAAGCACGAAACCGGCGCCCGCCAGCATCGCGGCGACGCCTAGCCCCGTTGCTTCCAGGGCCAATAGCCCCGCGCGGCGTAAACGCGACTTCATCCCTGCGCCCGGTCGATCCCTTGTCGGCTTTCGCCCCCGGACAATGCGTAGTGACAATATAACGGCCAATCAAGAAAAGATTCGGAAAGACCGTTGCTTGATCCGGCGTCAGCGGCAATTGAAGAAACCAAATCGGCTGGAGGCGGCTCTATGGTGAAATCGGCGGCGATCATCGAAGGCGCAAAGGCCCCGGCGTTCGGCCTTCCGACAGACGGAGGCGGACAGGCGCGCTTGGCGGATTTCAAAGGCGATGCACTGGTTCTCTACTTTTATCCGAAAGACGACACCGCCGGCTGCACGAAAGAAGCGATAGATTTCTCGGCGTCGGCGAGGGCGTTCAAAAAAGCTGGCGCGTCGATTCTGGGCGTTTCAAAAGATCCTCCCGCGAAACACGATCGGTTCAAGGCCAAGCATGATCTGGCGATCGCCTTGGGGTCCGACGAGGACGGAAAGATGATCGCGGCCTATGGTTCATGGGTCGAAAAGACTCTTTACGGGCGCAAATACATGGGAATCGACCGGTCGACTTTCCTGATTGACGGCAGGGGCGTCATCCGGCGCATCTGGCGAAAGGTGAAAGTTCCCGGCCACGTCGCCGAGGTGCTGGAAGCGGTCAAATCCCTTGATTGACGAGGCGGACTTGCCGTGCTGGCGGCGGCTCGCTCATGCGGTCCTGACGACCGGCGACCCCCAACGCAAATGCGCGGCGGCGCTCGCGGCCGAAACGGCGCTCGCCGCCGGGGTGAATGAGCGTCAGTCCCTATGCCCACCGGTGCAGCCTTCGAGGCCCGACTGCCCGATCCTCGTGCCGCCTCAAATGGTCGCAAAGCGGCGGCTCGGAACGGCGGGCGGGCGAATAGCGCTCCTCCACGCCATCGCCCATATCGAGCTGAATGCGATCGATCTGGCTTTCGACATGGCCCTTCGGTTCGCCTCCGAAATAGGTGAGTTAGGCCTTTGCACCGAGGCTTTCATCCGCGACTGGTTCAGGGTCGGCGCAGAGGAAGCGCGGCATTTCAGCATTCTGGCGGCAAGGCTGGGTGAGCTCGGCGCCGGCTATGGCGATCTCCCGGCCCATAATTCGCTTTGGGACGCCGCCCACGCGACTTCGGACAGCGTCAGGGCGAGACTAGCGATCGCGCCGCTGGTTCTTGAAGCCCGCGGCCTCGATGTCACGCCGGCGATGGCGAAACGGCTTCGTTTGGCGGGCGATGAGCCGAGCGCGGCGCTGTTGGACCTCATTTTCGAGGAGGAAATCGGCCATGTCGGCATCGGTGCCCGCTGGTTCCAAAGCGTATGCGAGGCCGCCGGTCTCGACGCGGCGGACGAGTTCCCCCGCCTCGTCGCGGAAAGGTTCGGGAGCGGTCTGAAGGGCCCCTTCAACCGTGCCGCCCGCGCAAAAGCCGGTTTTCCTGAGCAATTCTATCGGCTTTGGAATGAGACTTGCGACGCTGCGGAAACGGGAGAATGAATTAGTCGTTAAAAAAGTATGGTTACTTCATCACATAACAGTTGCGAAATGCCGGCAGATAGGCTGCTATATCTTAAGGGGTGTCAACGTAAAACGCTTGTGGGCGTGATCAGGGGCGACTTTGAATGAGCCGTAAAAAGTCCGGCCAGACGAAGCGTATTATCAGTCGCTGGTTCAAGGAACGGCAAATCTACCACCGCAGCGACGGGGTAGTGCACTTCATTTCGATGTCGACGCGGACGCAGATCGCTTTGGCGACTGTGATCGGCGCCGCCCTCCTGTGGGTCGCGTACGCTTCCGTCAACGTCGTTTTCAAAGAACAAATCATCGTCGCCAAAGAGCGCGACCGCCGCGTCATTGAAACGGTTTTCAACAAGCGCCTCGCGCAGTCGCAGCGCGCCTATGACGACGTCAGTTCGCTCAACGTAATCATGCAGCAGGAGTTCGATGCCACGATGGCGGAAATCTCCTCTCGGCATCAAACCCTTCGCTCGATGGTGGAACGCAAGGCGTCCGCCGACACCGACCTTGGCGCTCTAGCCAAAGGGCTTTCGGAAGCCGGCTCGCCCAACGGGCAAAAGCCGGCGAACGGCAATCGAATCATGATCGATGTGGCGCCGGCGGAGCCGACGCCGCGCCAGTCGCGCGTTTCGCTGCTTCGCCAGCAGGCCACGCGCGAAGCCAATGCGATCGGGACGCAAGTTCCGCCAAACAGCCCGGCCGCGCCGGCGCTGATGCAAATGCGGACGGCGTCTGCCGATCTCTATGTCGAGCAGGTGCTGCTCCTCGCCTCGCTTGAGGAACGCGCCGCAAAGCAGATCGACGAACTGAGGCTTGTGCTGGCGAGCACCGGCGTCGGCCCCGATCAATTGATCCAACCGCAAAAAATTTCGAACATGGTGCTCGCGCAAGGCGGGCCGTTCATTGACGCCTCGAACCTTTCTTCAGCGTCGTCCGCGTTTTTCCGCCACGCCAATCGCGCCGGCCTGATGGTCGATGAATTGCGCGACGTTCAGGACGCCATCAATTCGGTTCCGCTTTCCTCGCCGCTGACCGTGAGCCGCAAGTTCACCAGCGGTTTCGGGGTGCGCCGCGACCCGATTAATGGACGCGCGGCGAGCCATCATGGCATTGATTTTTCCGCGGCCTGGGCCGCGCCGGTCACCTCGACGGCCGCCGGCACCGTTCGTTTCGCGGGCGTGCGTCAGGGCTTTGGCCGGTGCGTCGAAGTCGATCACGGCAATGGCTTCGTGACGCGTTACGCGCATCTTAACCGGATCACCGTACAGCAAGGCCAGCGGGTCAAACTGCACCAGAAGGTCGGTGAGCTCGGGAACAGCGGTCGCAGTACGGGACCGCACGTCCACTACGAGGTACTTTTCCGGGGACAACCCAGAAACCCTCTGCGTTTTATAGAGGCGGGCAGATATGTTTTCGAAAGCTAAGCAGAAGTCGCCGACCGACGAACGTTTACGATCAGCGGCGGCTGAGATGAGCTCCTCGTCCAGCTCCGCGCCAGTTCAGTCGAAGAGGTCGAGTGCGATGAGAGCGGCGGGCGTACCTTCCATCATTTCCGCGGACATGGTTTTGCGCGGCAACATCAATTCGGCCGGCGAAGTGCAGCTTGACGGATCGCTCGAGGGCGACATCAAGGCGGCCATGCTGATCGTCGGCGAGAAAGCGTCGGTCAAAGGCGAAATCATCTGCGAAAACGTGACCATCCGCGGTCGCGTCGAAGGCGGCATTCGCGCCAAGTCGGTCGCCCTCGCCTCGACCGCCCATATCGTCGGCGACATCCTTCATTCATCGCTGTCGGTCGAGAGCGGCGCTCACTTCGAAGGCAATTGCCGCCATTCCGACGATCCGTTGTCGGAAGCGTCGGCCGGCGATTTCCGCAAATCGCGTCCGACCGGCGGCCTCGCGCCGCGTCCAGTCGTTGCGGCGGGCGATGATTCGGGCCGGTCCTCGAATGAGGCGCCGTCTTTCCTGAATCCGTCGCGCTCGCCTCTGCGCTGAGCGGCAGACGCCGCCGCATGATCGACAAGGGCGCCCGGTTCGGCGCCCTTTTCTTTTCCGCCTTCATGAATTCGATCAGGTTTCGTCAGCCGCCGCGCCGGTGACGCGCTGCGCGAGCGACGCCGCCAAGAAGGCGTCGAGATCGCCGTCGAGCACTCTGTCCGGGTCCGGACTTTCGACATTGGTCCGAAGGTCCTTGACCATCTGATAGGGCTGCAGGACGTAGGACCTGATCTGATGTCCCCAGCCGATATCGGTCTTGGCGTCTTCGGTCGCTTTTGCCGCCTCTTCCCGCATTTGGAGTTCCCGCTCGTAGAGGCGCGCTCGAAGCATGTTCCAGGCGGTCGCGCGGTTCTTGTGCTGGGAGCGTTCGTTCTGGCACTGCACGACGATGCCGGTCGGAATATGCGTGATGCGGACGGCGGAGTCGGTCGTGTTGACGTGCTGGCCGCCAGCGCCCGACGAGCGGAAGGTGTCGATCCGGCAATCGCTTTCCTTGACGTCGATCTCTATCGCGTCGTCGACGACGGGATAAACCCACATCGAGGCGAATGACGTGTGCCGCCTTGCGTTGGAATCAAAGGGCGAGATCCGCACCAGGCGATGCACGCCGGATTCGGTCTTCAGCCAGCCGTAGGCGTTCGAATCCTGAAACCTTGACCGACGCGGATTTGACGCCCGCTTCTTCGCCTGCCTGCTGTTCGATAATCTCGGTGTCGTAGCCGCGCTTTTGCGCCCAGCGCAGGTACATGCGCAGCAGCATCGCCGCCCAGTCGTTCGACTCGGTGCCGCCCGCGCCTGGATGAATTTCGAAATAACAGTCGTTCTTGTCCGCTTCTCCCGAAAGCAGCGCTTCGGTCTCAGCTTTCGCCGCCCGGTCGGCGAGGGCCTTCATCAATCCGAAGACGTCGTTCGCCGCGGCCTCGTCGCCTTCTTCCGCCGCAATGTCGGCGAGGCCTTCGAGATCCTCCCTTTCGGACGCGATTTCTGAAATCGCCTTGATCTGGTTCTCGAGCGACGTCCGTTCCTGCATCAGCTTTCGCGCCGACTGCGGGTCATTCCAGAAATCGGGCCCTTCGGCCATCGCGTTCAGTTCGTCGAGGCGGGCTTTCGCGCGTTCCCAGTCAAAGACGCCTCCTCAGCAGATCAAGCGACCGCCTGATCTGCTCAGAAAGGGATGCGATGTCCGTGCGCATGAATTGACGACTCAGATTGGATGTCTCGAAGCGCGCGTCGCGCAGCGATGGTCGCGGCGTCTCTAATAGAGTCCGTTAAGGTCGTCCACCGTCGATTGCGACGGCTGCTGCGATGGGGAAACCGGCGCCGCACTCAAGGGATCGAGGTTCAGATCGTCGGCGGAAGGACCGCTCAAGAGAGAATCCTCAGCCTTGAACGCTTCAAGAATGACATTGGGGTCGCCCGGCCCCGCCGGACGGCCGGTCTTTGCATTGACGCGCACCAACCGGATGCCGGACGGGATCCGGAACGGCACGCCGGCCTCGCTTTTCAGCGCCTCGGCCATGAAGTCGCCGAAGATCGGCGCCGCGACGCGCCCGCCCGCTTCTCCAGAGCCAAGCGTTTGCGGCATGTCGAACCCGACGAAAACGCCAGCGGCGAGGTCAGGCGCAAAGCCGACGAACCAGGCGTCCTTGTAATCGTTTGTCGTGCCGGTCTTTCCGGCGACCGGTTTATCGACGACCTTTTTGACGGCCGTGCCGGTGCCGCGCTGTACGGCGCCTTCCAGCATGGAAACAATCTGGTAGGCGGTTCGCGGGTCCATCACCTGCTCGCGATCGTCCGCAAGTTGCGGCTCCATTTGCTCCGCCCAAACGAGATCGCTGCAACTCGGACACTCGCGCGCGTCATTGAGAAAGATCGTTTTGCCCGACTTGTCCTGAACACGGTCGATCAGGAACGGGCTGACTTCCTTGCCGCCATTGACGAAGGTCGAATAGGCGGCGGTGATTTTCATCAGCGTCGTTTCGCCAGACCCGAGCGAGATCGCCAACTCGCGCGGCATGCTGTCCGAGAGATGGAACCGCGAGACGTAATCGACAATGCGGCCGATGCCGAGATCTTGCGCAAGGCGCGCCGTCATCGTGTTGCGCGACTGCTCTATCCCGAGACGCAAGGTGCTTTCGCCGTAGAAGCGGCCTTCGGCGTAATTGCCGGGCTTCCACCAGCTGTCGACTCCCGGCGCGACGAATGGCGCGTCGAGGACGATGCTCGACGGCGTGTAGCCGCTATCGAGCGCGGTCGCGTAAACGAACGGCTTGAAGGTCGATCCGGGCTGGCGATTAGCCTGAATCGCGCGGTTGAATTCAGACATCTGGAACGAAAAGCCGCCGACCATTGCGAGGACGCGGCCCGTATGCGGATCGATCGCGACGAGCGCGCCGTTGACGGCTGGCGGCTGACGCAAGGCGTAGGCGCCTTCCTTCGCGGTCGCGTCGACATAAACGACGTCGCCGCGCTTGATGACATCCTCAACCGATTTGAGCTCGGGGCCCATGGCGTCAACGGATTTATAGGCGCGCGCCCATTTGAGATCGTCAAACGAGATCGTTCCTTCGGAGGCGTCCGCAAAGCCGATTTTCGCCGATTTAGCCGTCGCCTCGAGAATGAGCGCGGGTTTCCACGGCGACAGATCTTCTGCAAGGCGCTTATTGGCGAATAGCGTCTTTTCGACCTCCGCGAGCGACGCCGACCAATTCTCGTCAACCGCCATTGATGATATCGGCCCGCGCCAGCCGTGCCGCTGGTCGTATTCGACGAGCCAGCGCCGAAGCGAATCGCCCGCCGCTTTTTGAAACCGCGGATTGATCGTCGTCCTGACCGCAAGGCCGCCGTCGTAAAGAGCGTCCGTGCCGTAACGCTCGGCGATCTGCTTTCGCACCTCTTCCGCGAAATATTCAGACGCCCAGTCGCGCGCGCCTAGCGGCAGGGCGATCTGCGCCACGAGCGGTTTTTCCTGCGCGGCTTTAGCGTCTTCAGCGCTGATTTTTCCATCCTCGGCGAGGCGTCCGATAACCCAGTTCCGACGCTCGACCGCCCGGTCGTAATTGCTCACCGGATGATAATTGCTCGGCCCCTTCGGGATCGCGGCGAGATAAGCGACCTCTTCGATCGTCAATTCGTCGAGCGACTTGTCAAAATAATTGAGCGCGGCGGCGGCGACGCCGTAAGAGCGATTGCCGAGATAGATCTCGTTCAAATAGAGCTCGAGGATGTGATCCTTGGTGAACGCGCGCTCGATGCGGCGGGTCACCAGCCACTCCTTCATCTTGCGTTCAATCTTTTGCTCACTCGACAAAAGAAAGTTTTTCGCGACCTGCTGGGTGATCGTCGAGCCGCCTTCGAGACGACGGCCGCGAACCAGATTGCCGACGTTCGAAATCTGCGCGCGGAGAATGCCTTTGAAGTCGAGGCCTTCATGCTCGTAAAAAGATTTGTCTTCCGCCGAGATGAAGGCGTCCTTGACGAGACCCGGCATCGATTCAATCGGCACGAAGAGGCGCCGCTCACGCGCGAACTCGGCGACAAGCGATCCGTCGTCGCCATAAACGCGCGTCGTCACTGGAGGCTGATACTCGGCGAGGACTTCGTAATCCGGGAGATCCTGGCTGAGGCTGAACATGTAAAGGCCGAAGCCGCCGACGGCGAGCACGGCGAGGAGGACGCCGCTCGCAAGGACGCCGCCGATGATTTTCACCGAAAGCGGCAGCCGGCCGATCGCGGCCTTGAGCCGGCGAGCCGGCGCCTGCAATTGCGGCCCGCTATCGTCAAAAGAGACTTCCTCAGACATCACACGCCCTCAAACGCTATCCGACCGACCGTATCATCGCCCGCAATTGGGTGGTTTTCGAGGCTTTATACCCGAACCCGGGGCGCCAAGGCGAGGCTACCGCGGCGAGGCGTTGCTCGCGTGCTTCGTCGATGCCCGCTGCAGGAAATACGTGTCGATCGCGCCAGCGACCGCCCCCATCGACCGTTTGCGCCAGGCGGCGGACCCGAGATTGGCCTCGTCATGCTTGTTTGAAATGAAGGCGAGTTCGAGGAGCACCGCCGGGACGTCCGGGGCGAGCAGCACTTTGAAATTGCCGCGCCGGTGGGTGTTGTTGAGGAGCGGCGTCACGCCGGCGAGCTTGCCGATCAGCATCTCCGCGAACCGGTCGGATTCGTTTTCCGTGCGCCGCTGGGCAAGGTCGTAGAGGATGCCTCCGACCTCCGGCTTTGCCTCTCCGATGTCGAGATCGAACACATGGTAGTTGCCTTTGGCGAGCGCTTCTCGGGCCGACCGCTCCGTTCCCTCATCGGACAGGGTGTAGACCGACCCGCCACGGACCTTGGCGTCCGAGTGCGCGTCTGCATGGAGCGAGATAAAGAGGTCCGCCTTGGCGTCCCGGGCAATCCGCGAGCGCTCTTCATGGGCGAGCCGCACGTCCTCTGAGCGCGTCAAAATTACCACGTAACGCCCTGTTTCTCTTAATATTTCTGCTAACGCCGCAGCTGCTGACAGGGTGGCGACGCTTTCCTGCCTGCCGGTCGGTCCGGATGCGCCGGGATCGGTGCCGCCATGGCCGGCGTCGATGACGATCGTCGGCATCGGACGGGCGGCGGCGAGCGTCGGCGGGGCCGGCGTCGCCATGGTCATCGGAAGGCTTTCCGGCGGCGCCGCAGCCGGAGGGGCGACGTCGGCGATCATTTGCGACAGCGTTTCGTATTTCTTCGCCGGCAGGCTCGCGACGAGATCCCCGGCTTTCGCGCTGACGAGGTCAATCACCAGGCGAAAGCGCGGATTCGCACTGCTTGGAGGAATTATGGCTATCTCTTTGATTTTAGTAGGAGACTTCAGGTTGAGCGAAACCGTCACACCGGCACCATCCGAGCCCACCGTATAGCCGGCGACATGTCCAGCGCCTTTGCCCGACGCCGATAGCCCGCCCGCCCGTCGCAGATTAGTCAGGCTGACATCGAGCTGCCCCGCTCCCGCCGACTGCGCCGCGAGCTCATAGGTCGGGGTCTCGGTCGCATCAAAGACGATCCGGGTCGCCGTCGGGGACGTGACGCCAAACCGCACGCCGACGAGATCGGCGGCGAAAGCGGCTGAAGCCGGCAGGAACGCCGCCAGCGCCAACGCGGCTAAGCCGTTGGATGCAATGCCAAAAAACCTGACCACAAAACTCCGCTCTTCCGGGGACGCCCCAAGATCCCCGATATTCCTCGCCCTCTCGTTAATGCGCCGTTACGGATTTTTCCACCCGGCGATTGTCATCCTGAGTCGGCGTTAACCAATGCTTTTCTTTTTCCCCGTGCTAATGCATTGTCGATTCAGCGTGATTTGAATCGGCGCCATGTGGCGCCCATATCACGCAGGAAATTCTGTTCGCGACTGACGACGCGGGCAAGAGAAATGCGGAGCGGACTGACGAAATAGGTCAGTTCGCCGCAAGCGCCGGCTTCCCGCTGGGCGCAGGCAGTCGGGTTGGCGGTACGCCGGCCCGCTTGCTGAAGAGATGAAGGACGCCGCAAAGTTCGGGCGCAATTGTCCGGACGCGGCTTGGAAGAAACCAGAATGGCGCTTCAACCCGCAATTGCAGACTGGACGGCTCCGAAGGGCAGCCGCCAACGCGTTGCGCCGCGAGCGCCGCTCCCCAAACAAAGCGGCTCCGAGGCTTTCGCCCGCCGCCGCGCAAGAGAAATTAATGACAAAGACAATGCTTATCGACGCGGGGAACTCCGAAGAGGTCCGCGTTTGCGTTCTCGCCAACGGCAAGGTTGAAGACTTCGACTTTGAATCGGCGACGCGAAAACCGCTTCGCGGAAATATCTATCTCGCAAGAGTGACCAGGGTCGAACCGTCGCTGCAGGCGGCGTTCGTCGAATTCGGCGGCAACCGCCACGGGTTCCTCGCCTTCAACGAAATTCACCCGGACTATTACCAGATTCCGATTTCGGATCGCCAGCTGATCCAGGAAGCGGAAGCCGAAGAAGCGGCGATCGCCGCCGCGCTCAATCTTTCGAGTCAGGGCGACGACGACGGCCTCGACGAAATCGACGCCGAGTTTGGCGACGATCAACGCGGCGGCCATGGCGAACGCGAATCCCGCGATTTCGACAGCGAATCGCATGCTGACGCGCATCATGAAGAGAACGGCGAGCGCGAAGCTCGCCATGAACCCGAAGCCGCCTCGAGCGCCGACGCGCAGAGCAGTGAGGAAGATGCTGAGGAACCGCGCGCCGCGACGGCCGAAATCGCCGAAGTCTCGGTAAGCACGGAAATCGTCGAAGCCGGGGTCGTCGACAGCCCCGAGCTCGTCGAAGAGGATGCGGAGACCGAAGAGGAAGACGAGGATTCCGATGACGAACCGGCCCGCGCGCGTCCGCCGGTCGATGAAGCGCTCGCCAAGCTTTCGCGCGGTCAGCTGATCGAGCGGTACAAGGAAGCGCGCCGCAAGCGCGCGCGCCTCCTTCGCAACTACAAGATCCAGGAAGTCATCAAGCGTCGCCAGATCCTCCTCGTGCAGGCGGTCAAGGAGGAACGCGGCAACAAAGGCGCGGCGCTGACGACGTATCTGTCGCTCGCCGGCCGCTATTGCGTGCTGATGCCGAACACGGCGCGCGGCGGCGGCATTTCCCGCAAGATCCCGGTCGCGGCGGACAGGAAGCGTCTTCGCCGCATCGTCGACGGCCTCGACGTGCCGGGCGGCATGGGCCTCATCATTCGCACCGCCGGCGCCAAGCGCACCAAGGCGGAGGTCAAGCGCGATTACGAATACCTGATCCGGCTTTGGGAAAATATCCGCAACCTGACGCTGAAATCGATAGCGCCCTGCCTCATCTACGAGGAAGCGAGCCTCATCAAGCGCGCCATTCGCGATCTTTACGACAAGGACATCGGCGCCGTCCTGGTCGAAGGCGACGGCGGCTATCGTGAAGCCAAAGACTTCATGAAGATGCTGATGCCGTCGCACTCCAAAAACGTGCAACCTTACAAGGAAAAGACGCCGCTCTTCCTCCAGCACGGCGTCGAATCGCAACTTGACGCGATGTACCGGCCGACGGTGCGCCTGAAATCCGGCGGCTATATCGTCATCAACCAGACCGAGGCGCTGATCGCGATCGACGTCAACTCCGGCAAATCGACCCGCGAACGCAACATCGAACAGACGGCGCTGCGCACCAATCTTGAAGCGGCGGATGAAGCGGCCCGCCAGTGCCGCCTGCGCGACCTCGCCGGCCTTATCGTCATCGACTTCATCGACATGGAGGAAGGCCGCAACAACCGCGCCGTCGAAAAGCGCCTCAAGGACGCGCTCCGCTTTGACCGCGCGCGCATTCAGCTGGGGCGCATCTCCGGATTCGGCCTTCTTGAAATGTCGCGCCAGCGGCGACGCTCCGGCATCGTCGACGGCACGACGCACATGTGCCCGACCTGCGGCGGCGCCGGCAATGTGCGCTCGCATGAAATGGCGGCGCTCAGAATTCTCCGCTCCGCTGAAAACGAAGCGATATCGAGCACGGCCGGCAATCTGCAGATAAAGGCGGCGCTCGACGTCACGCTCTACATTCTCAATCACAAGCGCGACTGGCTGCGCCGGATCGAAACCGATTACGGCGTCAAGGTCGAACTGATTGCGGACCCGGCCAAGGCCGGCGACAACTTTGAAATCGAGAAGACCGGGGCACGGATTGAACTGGAAGACAGACCCGTCGTCGTGCGCGCCGATATGACGGAAACAATCGAGCCTGACGTTGAAGAGGTCGAAGAGCCGGTCGCTGACGATGAAGCAGATGGCGATGGCAATCAGCACGAAGCAGCAAAGGACGAACGCGGCGGACGTCGCCGCCGCCGCCGCCGCCGCCGCGACGGCTCGCCGATACGGCCCGATGAAGCGCGTGCGGACGAGCCGCGCGCGAACGAAACCCCATCGTCGGCGGAATCCGATGAGGGCGACGACGACCAACCGGAAATTCGCGCCGATGGCGAACAGCCGAAGGGCGACGATGAGCGGCCGCGCAAGCGCCGTCGTCGCGGACGTCGCGGCGGTCGCCGCGGCAAGCGGCCCGACGAGACAAGCCCGAACGGCGAGGCTGGCGAAACGCTGGCGCACTACGCCGATGGCGGGACCGACGCGGGCGACGAGCAGCCTTCGATCCCGGACGCCCAACATCCTTGGCCCGAGTCCGGACCGCTTTCACCGCCGCCGGCCGATGAGCCCCTCGTTCCTGAATTCCGCACCGGGCGCGAACAGGCGGCGCAGTTTGACGAACCGGCGGCCCCTTCCGCCGACGTTGCATCGAAACGCGGCGTCGCGCCGCCGATCGTCGAGGATCAGCCGGCCGAACCGCCGAAACCTGCTCGCAAGGGGTGGTGGAACCGCGCGCTTGGCGGCTGACCGGGCAAGTCACATTTCCGCCACCCAAGGCGTCCATCCTTGTCTTGTTCAGGAGTTTGCGTTTGGATCGTCGGATGAAGTCCGCCAGGAAATTGATGGTTGCGGCGGCGGCAATCGCGCTCGCCGCAACCGCACCGACAATCACGCATGCCCAGTCGGTGCTGCGCGACGCCGAGATCGAACAGTTTCTCGACGATTATTCCTTGCCGGTCTTCCGCGCTGCGGGCCTTCCGGCCGATCAGATTCAAATTCTGATCATTGGCGACCAGACCCTCAACGCCTTCGCCGGCGGCCTCATCATGGGCATCAACACCGGCCTCATCACGATTTCGGATACGCCGTCACAGATCCAGGGCGTCATCGCACACGAAGCAGGCCACATCGCCGGCGGACACACCGCGCGATCGGATGAAGCGTTGGCGTCAGCGACGCGGCCGATGCTGCTCAGCCTTGTGCTCGCGGCCGGCGCGATCGCTGCGGGAGCGCCCGACGTCGGCATCGGCATCCTCGGACTTGGGCAGACCGTCGGCATCGCCAACGCGCTCAAATACAGTCGCGGCCAGGAATCGAGCGCGGACCAGGCGGCGCTCACTTACCTCAACGCCATTGAGCGTTCCGGGAGCGGACTGATCGAGTCATTCCAGAAGATGCGCAACGAACAGCTGATCCACGGTCAGCGCGTCAATCCGTACATGCAGAGCCATCCGCTCGCCGTGCAGCGCATCAGCGCGCTCGAAGAACGCGCCAAGGCGTCGCCGCATTTCGACGTCAAGGATTCGCCCGAAGAAATCGAGCGCTTGCGGCTCATTCAGGCGAAAATCAAAGGCTTCCTGCAGGACGTCAACGTGACGCTTCGCCAATATCCGCTTTCGGACCAATCCGACGCCGCGCATTATGCGCGCGCCGTCGCCCATTATCGCTCGGCCGACATCGACCGCGCGCAGACGGAAATCGAAAAGCTCCTCGCCGTCCATCCGGACAATCCCTATTACAACGAACTCAAAGGTCAGATGCTGTTCGAATACGGGCGCATCGCGGACTTGATCGAGCCGCATCGGCGCTCCGTCGATCTTGCCCCGGGCAAGGCGCTGCTCCTCATCAATCTTGGCCGCGCGCTCGCCGCGACCGAAGATCCGGCGCAGGTGACGGAGGCCGTAAAGCAGCTCAAAGCCGCGCTGCTTTTGGAACCCGACAATTCTTTCGGCTGGTTCGAGCTTGCCCGCTCTTACGGCGCGCTCGGCAATGAGCCCCTCGCCGACCTCGCCATGGCGGAATTGCGCTATCATGAAGGCGCAAAGCCTCAGGCGGCGCAGTTCGCTTCGCGCGCCCGCGCCAAGTTCAGCAAGGGAACGCCGGAATGGCGCCAGGCGACGGACATCATCGTCGCGGCGATCGGTTCCGATCCATCGAACGGCGGCGACGCGCCCAAGAAAGAGAAAAAGCCGGATGACGAGCGCAAGCCCGCGCCGTCCGAAGTTCCGGATCCGCAAATCAACTAGATCAGCCGCGCGGCAAGCGCGCATCAGACGCCAACAGGGGATCCATCATGAAACAACGACTTTACATCGTCGCCGCCATCGCCGGCTCAGCGTTCTTCGGCGCGATCGTTGCAAACCTTGTCTCCGCGCAGCAATCCAAACCGCAAATTCCAGCAAATCTCGACCAGGCGGCGATCGAACAGATCGTGCGCGACACGATCCGGAAGGATCCCGCGATCATCGTCGAGGCGCTCAATCTCTATTCCGAAAACCATGTGAAGGACACGGCGCGCAAATTCCTGCCGCAGCTCCTTTCCGAGGAAAGCGGATATGTCGCCGGCAAGAACGTCAGCGCCGCCAAAGTCGCGGTCATCGAATTCTTCGACTACCATTGCGGCTTTTGCAAACGCGGCGCGAGCTTCGTTCAGGAGCTGACCAAGAGCGACGCCGCCGTCAAAGTCGCCTTCCGGGAATATCCGATCATGCGCGAGGAATCGGAAGTCGCGAGCCGCTACGCTCTCGCCGCGCTCAAGCAGGGCAAATATCCGGACCTCCATTTCGCGATGCTGAAGGAGCCGGGCGTCGTGACGGAGGACCGGATCAAGGCGATCGCGAAAACTCTCGGCCTCGACGTCAAGAAGCTTGAGGCGGATTCGAAAAACCCGGACTTCACGACCATCATCGAGGGCGACCGACAGGCCGCCCGCGAAATGGGGATCGACGGAACGCCGACCTTCGTCGTCGTGTCGCTCGATGGCGAATTCGTCGAGGTCATTCCGGGCTTTCGCCCGGATGACGTCAAAGCCGCGATCGCCGAAGCAAAAAAGAAGCGATAAGTCTCAAATCAAACCGGCAAGCGGCGAGGACGGATCGGCGTAGCGTTTTTTCGCCATCCGTCCGGCGAGATAGGCTTCGCGCCCGGCGATGACCGCGTGCTTCATCGCCGACGCCATCAGGATCGGGTCTTTCGCTTCCGCGATCGCCGTGTTCATCAGGACGCCGTCGCAGCCAAGCTCCATCGCGATCGTCGCGTCTGACGCGGTGCCGACGCCGGCGTCGACGATGACGGGAACGGACGATTGTTCGATGATGAGGCGAATGTTCACCGGATTGAGGATGCCGAGGCCCGATCCGATGAGCGATCCAAGCGGCATGATCGCGCAGCATCCGGCGTCCTCGAGTTTGCGCGCATAGACGGGATCATCGGAACAATAAACCATGACTTCGAAGCCTTCCTTCAGAAGAAGTCTCGCGGCCTTTAGGGTCTCTTCCATCTCGGGATAAAGCGTCTTCTGGTCGGCGAGGACTTCGAGCTTCACGAGGCTCCAGCCGCCCGCCTCGCGCGCAAGGCGCAAGGTGCGGATCGCGTCTTCCGCGGTGAAGCAGCCGGCGGTGTTCGGCAGGTAGACGTATTTTTTCGGGTCGAGAAAATCGACCAGCAACGGCTTGTCGCGGTCGGTGAGATTGACGCGCCGCACCGCAACCGTGACCATTTCGGCGCCGGCGGCTTCGGCCGCGCGCGCATTCTCCTCATAGGTCTTGTATTTGCCGGTGCCGATGATGAGGCGCGACTTGAATTCGCGTCCGGCGATGACGAGCGGCTTGTCCATTCCTATCCGCCTCCGACGAAGTGAACGATTTCGAGCGCATCGCCGTCGCCGAGCGCGGTCTCGGCGTAGCGAGATTTCGGGACGATTTCGAGATTGCGCTCGACGGCGACCTTGCGCGGATCAAGGCCGAGACGCTCGATCAGCGACTTGACCGTCGACCCGCCGTCGAGGCGGCGCTTTTCGCCGTTGATCGTCAGTTCCATCGCTTGAGCGCCGATTTGCACCTTGCCGCCGAACAGGCTTGTATGTGTAGGGTGCGGCGGTCGGATGCAAGCGCCGCCGGAGAAGGCGAGGGCCGCATGACGATCTACATTCTGAACGGTCCCAATCTCAATCTTCTGGGCGCGCGGGAGCCGGAAATCTACGGCCAGGCGACGCTCGCCGACATCGGCAAGGCCGTCGAAGCGCAGGCGGCGAAAGCGGGCGCCAGGATCGACTTCCGGCAATCGAACCATGAAGGCGCGCTCGTCGACTGGGTTCAGGAAGCCGGCGCGAAAGGCGCAGGCCTGATCATCAATCCCGGCGCCTACACCCACACGTCGATCGCGCTGCACGACGCGCTCAAAGCCGTCCGCATCCCGAAGATCGAGTTGCACCTGTCGAACATTCACGCCCGGGAGGCGTTCCGGCGCCAATCCTTCGTCAGTCCCGCGGTCGACGCCGTGATCTGCGGGCTCGGCGCGGCCGGCTACCTCACGGCGCTTGACGCCCTCATGCGGCTCATTGACAAGAGGCCCTTTCCATAAGCCCTTCGAAGGGGATGCGCGGCGCCGATGAGCTCACACAAACCGAACGCGAATGAAGCGGCCTGGATCCGCGAGCTCGCCGCGATCCTTGACCAGACCGGCCTCACGGAAATCGAGATCGAGAAATCGGACGTCCGCGTGCGCGTCGCGCGCAACGCCGGCGGCGCAATCGCCTACGCGGCTGCGCCCTCCGCCGCGGCGCCAGCGCCGCGCTCCGTCATCAATCAGCCGGCGGCGGTCTCGGACGCGCCGCCCGCCAACGCCGTCACCTCGCCGATGGTCGGGACGATTTACCTCTCCCCCTCGCCCGGCTCCGATCCCTTTGTGAAGCCCGGCGACAAGGTGCGAGAGGGCCAGACCCTGATGATCGTCGAGGCGATGAAGACCATGAACCCGATCGCCGCCCCGAAGGCGGGCGTCGTCAAGCAGGTTCTCGTCCGCGACGCGCAGCCTGTCGAGTTCGGCGAGCCTTTGATCGTCATTGACTGATCCGCGCACGTCCCAACCGATCGCGAGCGCACCGATGTTTCAAAAAGTCCTGATCGCCAATCGCGGGGAGATCGCGCTCCGCATCCATCGCGCCTGCAAGGAGCTCGGCGTCTCGACGGTCGCAGTTCATTCGACGGCCGACGCGAACGCCCTCCATGTGAAGCTCGCCGATGAAAGCGTCTGCATCGGGCCGCCGGCGCCGAAGGACAGCTATCTCAACATTCCGGCGATCATCTCCGCCGCCGAGATAACGAACGCCGACGCGATTCATCCGGGATACGGCTTCCTCTCCGAAAACGCGCGCTTCTGCGAGATCGTCAAAGCGCACAACATCACCTTCATCGGTCCCGATCCCTCCCACATCCGGATGATGGGCGACAAGATCGAAGCAAAGCTCGCGGCGGGCGGCGCCGGCATTCCGCTCGTTCCCGGCAGCAAGGGCGCTCTTTCGTCGATTGAGGAAGCGCGCAAATGGGCGAATGAAATCGGCTTTCCGGTGCTCGTCAAAGCCGCGGCGGGCGGCGGCGGGCGCGGCATGAAGGTCGCGAAAACGCCGGACGCGCTTTCAGAAGCGGTCTCCACCGCGAAAGCGGAATCCAAGGCCGCGTTCGGCGATGATTCCGTCTACCTCGAAAAATATCTCGAGCGTCCGCGCCATATCGAGATCCAGATCATCGCCGACAGTTTCGGCAACGTCGTGCAGCTTGGAGAACGCGACTGTTCGCTCCAGCGCCGCCATCAAAAGGTGCTTGAAGAAGCGCTCTCGCCGGCGCTGACGCCGCACGAGCGCGCGGAGATCGGCGAAATCGCCCGCGCCGCGATCGCCAAGCTCGGCTATCTCGGCGTCGGCACGATCGAATTTCTCTACGAAAACGGCCGCTTCTATTTCATCGAGATGAACACGCGCCTGCAGGTCGAGCATCCGATCACCGAACAGGTGACGCGCATCGATCTCGTGCGCGAACAGATCCGGATCGCCGCCGGCATGCCTCTCGCTTTCCGCCAGGAAGACGTTACGTTCAGCGGGCATTCGATCGAATGCCGGATCAATGCGGAAAACCCGAAGACGTTCCGCCCCTCGCCCGGAGAAATAACCTACTTCCACGCGCCCGGGGGACCCGGCGTCCGCTTCGACAGCGCGGTCTATTCCGGCTATCGCATCCCGCCCTATTACGACTCGATGGTCGGCAAGCTCATCGTGTTCGGCGACGATCGCGAGCATTGCATCCGGCGCCTGCGCCGCTGTCTCGCGGAGATGCAGCTTTCGGGCGTCGAAACGACGATCCCGCTTTTCCGCGATCTCATCGAACAGCCCGATTTCCAGCGCGGCGATTATCACATCCACTGGCTTGAGGAGTGGCTCGCGGACGATCAGCACGCCTGACGGCTTGCGGCGGAAAACGGCGCGACCGATAGTGCGAGGATGCCGCGCGACGCCGCCTCCCGCATCGACCCGGACGATCTCCTTAAAGCCTACACGCTCGGCTATTTCCCGATGGCGCGCTCACGCCATGACGACGCGGCGGTCTGGGTTTTGCCTGAGATCAGAGGGGTCCTCGCGCTCAACGAAGCGCGGGCCCCGAAACGGCTGTTGCGCACGCTGAAGCAGGAGCGGTTCGACGTCAGAGTCGATACGCGGTTCGCCGACATTATCGCCGCCTGCGCCCGGCGCACCAAGGGTCGCGACGACACCTGGATCAATCCGGCGATCGAAGAGGTCTATCTTGAACTCCATCAATCGGGTCACGCGCACAGCGTCGAGTGCTGGCGGGACGGAAAGCTGGTCGGCGGGCTTTACGGGGTCGCGCTCGGCGCGATCTTTTGCGGCGAGAGCATGTTCTCGCTTGAGCGCGACGCCAGCAAGATCGCGATGCTGCATCTGATCGCGCGATTGAAGGCCGGCGGCTTCAAGATCCTCGACACCCAGTTCCACACCGGGCATCTCGCGCAGTTCGGCGTCGTCGAATGTCCGGATACGGACTATCAGAAGATTCTGGAGCGCCTCGTCAGGACGCCCGCCGATTTTCGCGCCGCGCCGCTTCAGCTTCCGACCGCGACTGTCTTACAATCGATCACCCAGACGTCGTAGACCGGGTGTTCGACGCCGTTGAGCGCCGGGCTCGACGCGAACATCCAGCCGCTGAAAATCGTGTTCTCCGGCAGTCTTTGCGCGCCCGATGCGGCGGCGATCGACGGCGCTTCGGCGTGCGCCGCGACGGGCGGCGCGGAAGGCGCAAGCGCCGGCTCCTTTTTCTTGTCTTTTTTCTCCGACCTGGTCTTCCGGGGATCGATCTTCAGATCTGTCTGGAGCTTTGCCGTCTTGTCGATGATCTCGACGAACGCGGTCGTCTCGGGAAACTCGTCCGGCGGGCGCTTGTCGCAAAAGCGCGGCGTGATCTCGAGCGCGCCGAAATTCGCCATCGCGTTCATGTCGATCACGAGATCCCGGTATTTCGCGGTCACTTTGTTCAAGGCGCGGAGCGTCACCGAGACGGGCCTGCGCGCCTCGACGCGGTCGATATCGGCAAAGTCACTATCATCCCCCTGGCCGAGTTCGTCGAGCTCGCTTGGTCCCGAATTCAGCTCGTCGAGAACCGGATCGCTCTCTTGCGCCGCCGCGGCGGCGGCGAACAAAGCGAGCGCTGACGCCAACGCAACCAGTCTCATTGCAAGTCTCCCTCGGTCGCGCCGTCCGTCGATGCGGGATCTGGCGCGGATGATTCATTTTCGATCTTGTCGCCGCCGTTCGTGAACGCCTGCATCGCAAGACCCAGGAGATCGACCGAGCCCTGCGTGATCGTGATCGTGTCGCCTTCGGCGAGCATCACCTCGCTGCCGCCGGGCTCGATCGAGATATGCGCGCCGCCGAGGATTCCGTCCGAGACGACTTTGGCGACCGAGTCTTCGGGAACATCGACGCCCTTGGCGACCGCGAAACTGACGCGCGCTTCAAACGTCTTTGGATCAAGTCCTGCGTCCGACACCGCGCCGACCTTGACGCCGGAGATCCGCACTTCCGAGCCCGGCGTCACGCCATCGACCCGTCCGAAAATGGCGTTCAGCGAATAGGTGCGCGCGGTCAGCGCGCGCCCGCTCTGCTGATAGGCGTAATAGAGGAACACCGACGCGACGATGAGAACCACGACGCCGACGATCGATTCAAATATCTGGCCCTTGGACATCGTTAGACTTTCTCCGGCGCCCAGGCTTCGTAGTCTTTCTTCGGCGCAACGCCGTCTTGCGAGAGGCTGCCGGGCGGATGATAGGCGAGCGGCGTTCCGGTCATGTTCGGGATGTGGTCCTTTTCCCAGCTGCGACGGCGCAGCGGCGCAACCGTCGGCGGCTCGTCAAAAGTGTAATGGAGCCAGCCATGCCAGTCGGGGGTCACGCGCGACGCCTCGGCGATCCCGTGATAGATGATCCAGCGCCGCTTGTTGCCGTCCGGACCGCTCGGGTGCTTCTCCTCAAAATAGCGGTTCCCCTGCTCGTCCTTGCCGACGAGCCGCGCGCCCCGGCGCCAGAGCGTGTACGAGGTCCCGTAAGTCGTTGAATCCCACCAGGCGACGAGTTGAGTCAGCATGCCCGCTCTTTGGTTCTCTCTGTTCATGCTTATATGAATCGGCCGGAATATGGCGCCCGCCGCCCGCCCCGTCCACCAAACGGCGGCGCGACGATCCGCCCGATGGATTGGCGCTGAATTCGATGGCGAAACGGCGAAATAAATCCGTAAAATCAGAGGCTTTTTGCAATCGGGCGCAACTCCGCCAAGATTGAGGAAGACGGGTCCGGCGGCTAGACTGACCGCTGCTCGCGAGGAAAATTCAGGCTGATGCGGTTTGAACGCCACTTCACGACGGCAAAAGGCGGGCCCTACGCCGGCATCCGCTTTCGAACGACCGACAGCGAAATCCGCGCCGGTTCGGGCGAAGTGCTGCATTCGGCGCGCGACATCGAGGCGCCGGCGGACTGGAGCCAGACCGCCGTCGACATCCTCGCCCAGAAATACATGAGAAAGAGCGGCGTCCCTGCGGCGACCCGGCGCGTCTCCGAAAAAGGCGTTCCCGAGTTCATTCAGCGCTCGACGCCCGACATCGCGGCGCTCGCAAAACTTCCGGCCGAGCAGCGCTTCGGCGCCGAGAAAAGCGCGAGACAGGTCTTTGACCGTCTCGCCGGCGCATGGGGCTATTGGGGCTGGAAAGCCGGCCTATTCCTGAGCGCCGACCAGGCGCAGATCTTCGTCGACGAGATGAAGGCGATGCTCGCACGCCAGATCGGCGCGCCGAATTCGCCGCAGTGGTTCAACACCGGACTTCACTGGGCCTATGGCGTCGAGGGCGAGGGCCACGGCCATTTCTACGTCGATCCCGAGACCAACGCCGTCATCGAATCCGGCAACGCCTATGAGCGGCCCCAGCCGCACGCCTGTTTCATCCAGTCGGTCGACGACAATCTCGTCGGTGAAAACGGCATCATGGATTTGTGGGCGCGCGAGGCGCGGCTGTTCAAATTCGGATCGGGCGCCGGCGCAAATTTCTCCGACATCCGCGCCGCGGGCGAGCTCTTGTCCGGCGGCGGCAAGAGTTCGGGGCTGCTCTCGTTCCTCAAGGTCGGCGACGCCGCCGCGGGCGCCGTCAAATCGGGCGGCGTCACGCGACGCGCCGCGAAGATGGTCGTCGTCGACGGCGATCATCCGGACATCGAGGATTTCATCCGCTGGAAGGCGGTCGAAGAGGAAAAAGTCGCGGCGCTCGTCACCGGATCGCGCGTCCTCGCCCGGCATCTGCCGAAAATTCTCGCCGCCTGCTGGAGCGATCGAGGGCGAAGACCGCGTCAACCCGCGCGTCAACGAAGCGCTGAAGAAGGCGATCCGCGAGGCGAAAAAGGCCGGCGTTCCCGAAGCCTCGCTGCCGGCGCGTCATCGAATATGCGCGCACCGGCGCCAAGGCGATCCTCATCGACAAATACGATCTCGACTGGGATTCGGAGGCCTATCGGACGATCGCCGGGCAGAACGCCAACAATTCGGTGCGCCTCAACGACGCGTTCTTCGACGCGCTCTCGGTGAACGCCGACTGGCCGCTGATCCGGCGCTCCGACGGGTCGGTCGCCAAAACCGTCAAGGCGCGCGGCCTCTGGAACCTCATCGCGGAAACCGCATGGCGTTGCGCGGACCCCGGCGTCCAGTTCCACGACACGACGAACGCCTGGCACACCTGCCCTGCCGGCGGCGCCATTCGCGCGTCCAATCCGTGTTCGGAGTATCTCTTTCTTGACGACACGGCGTGCAATCTCGCCTCGATCAACCTCTTGAAGTTCAAGACCGAAGACGGATTTGACGTCGCGGCGTTCGAGCACGCCTGCCGGCTGTGGACGGCGAGCCTCGAGATTTCCGTCGCGATGGCGCAATTCCCGTCGGCGACGATCGCCCGTAAATCCTACGATTACCGGACGCTCGGCCTCGGCTACGCCAATCTCGGCGCGCTCTTCATGGCGGCCGGCGTTCCCTATGACAGCGTGACGGCGCGCGCGATCGGCGGCGCGGTCAGCGCCATGCTGACGGGCGCCGCCTACCGCGCCTCGGCGGAAATGGCGGGCTCGATCGGCGCCTTTCCCGCGTGGCGCGAGAACCGCGACGCCATGCTCAAGGTCATCCGCAACCATCGCCGCGCGGCGATCGGCAAGAGGGCGGGCGGCGCTTTTGAAGGGTTGAAGCGCGAGCCGCGCATTCTCGATATGGCGGCCTGCCCCTGGCCGGCGCTCGCAAAACGCGCGCAGACCGTCTGGAACGAAGCCTATGAGCTTGGGACGCTCAACGGCTATCGCAACGCGCAAGTCTCCGCGATCGCGCCGACCGGCACGATCGGGCTCGTCATGGACTGCGACACGACCGGCATCGAGCCCGATTACGCGCTGGTCAAATTCAAGAAGCTGGCCGGCGGCGGGCAGATCAAGATCATCAACCGATCGGTGCCGGCGGCGCTCAAAACGCTCGGCTATGACGAGCGCGAGAGCACAGACATCGTCGATTACGTCGTCGGACGCGGCACGATCGACGGCGCGCCCGGCGTCTACCCGGAAGCGCTGCGCGCGGAAGGGTTCACCGACAAGCATCTGAAAGCGCTTGAAGAACGCCTGAAGCTCGCCTTCGATCTCACTTTCGCCTTCACGCCGCAGGCGCTCGGCGAGGATTATCTGCCGGCACATTCTCGGTTTTACGGAAACCCAGCTCGACGCGACCGGCTATCAGGTTCTTCGCGACCTCGGATTTTCGCGATGAGGATATCCACGCCGCCAATCTCTATTGCTGCGGGGCGATGACGAGCGAAGGCGCGCCGCATCTGAAGCTCGAGCACTATGCGGTGTTCGACTGCGCGACGCCGTGCGGGCGGATCGGCGAGCGCTCGCTCTCCGTCGACGCGCATCTTGAGATGATGGCGGCGGCCCAGCCTTTCATGTCGGGCGGCATTTCGAAGACCGTCAACCTGCCGAACCGGGCGACGATCGCGGATTGCGGCGGCGCTTATCTCAAAGCCTACGAACTCGGCCTTAAATCGATTGCGCTTTACCGCGACGGCTCGAAACTCTCCCAGCCGCTCGCCTCCGCGCTTCTTCCCGCCGAAATGGAAGACGAGGATGAAGACGCGCTTGCAGAAGCGCTCGCCAACGCGCCGGCCGCGGAAAAATCGCGCATCGTCGCGGAGCGGATCGTCGAGCGCATCATCGAGCGGACGCCAGGGCGACGGCGCCTTCCCGACCGCCGCAAGGGCTACATCCAGAAAGCGATCGTCGGCGGGCACAAGGTCTATCTGCACACCGGCGAGTTCGACGACGGCGAGCTTGGAGAGATTTTCATCGACATGCACAAGGAAGGCGCCGCCTTCCGCAGCCTGATGAACAATTTCGCGATCGCGATTTCGCTCGGCCTCCAATATGGCGTGCCGCTGGAGGAATTCATCGACGCCTATGTGTTCACGCGCTTCGATCCGTCGGGGCCGGTCACCGGCAACGACCAGATCAAGCACGCGACGTCGATCCTCGACTACATTTTCCGCGAGCTTGCGATCTCCTATATGGGCCGCACCGATCTGGCGCATGTCGATCCGTCCGAATCCGCGGTCGACGCGATCGGCAGAGGCGTTTCGCGCGAAAAGGCGCAGGAAGACGCCTCGCGCCTCATCTCGAAGGGCTTTTCGCGCTCGACCGTGACCGACAATCTCGTCGTTCTCCGGGGCGGCGAGTTCGACCGGCTGAGAAAGCCCGACGTCGTCCTCGAAGCCAAAGGCGCAGCGCATTCTCAAGCGATGGGCCCGCCGGAGATCGAGGCGCAGGTCGCGCGGCTCGCCGAAGCGGTGAACCGCAAGGCGCCGCCGGGAAGCCTCGCCGCGCCCATGGGCCGCGAGCGCCAGGCCCGCGCCAAGGGATATGAGGGCGACGCCTGCACCGAATGCGGCCAGTTCACGCTGGTACGGACCGGCGCCTGCCTTCGCTGCGACAGTTGCGGGGCGAATTCGGGCTGCTCGTAAGGCGCCCATTTTAATCAATTGAACACCAACTCTTAAGCGATCCTTGGCGGATGGCCGGCGATAGTGCGCTTTGGGCGCCTGCGCGCCCGGCAGGGACTGCGCGTCATGGTTCGCCTCATTGTGATGATCATGGTTTTGATGGTGCTGATCTTCAGCGTCGTCACCAGCGTCGTCTCGAAGAAGACGGGGCGCGCCGGCGTCGATCCGATCGGCGACATCATGCGCATGGTCTCGAAACCGTTTCGCGGCGCCGGCGATCTTGGAAACGCGATTGATCGCGTCGACGCGGAATTGACGCAGCTCGTCAAAGGCGACGGCGCCGACGCGGCGCCAGCGACAGGCGTCGCCAATCTGAACCTTTCCGGCGCGGATCTGACCGGCGCGCGCGCCGCGAACAGCGTCTTTGCCGGTGTCGAGATCAACACGACGAATTTCACCAACGCGCTCCTCGACGGCGCATCCTTTGAGGGCGCCGCCGGATCGGCCGCGATCTTCGCCAAGGCGCGGATGGCCGGCGCGAACCTCACCGCCGCCGCGCTTCCCGCCGCCGACTTTTCGGCGGCGAACCTCAAACAGGCGGCGATGCGCGCGGGCGATTTCACGGGCGCAAATTTCACCGGCGCCGATTTGACCGCCGCAAGCCTTTCGGGCGCGACCTTGTCGAAGGCGCTGGTCGTCAAGGCCTATGCGCCGGGCGGGCTTTTCGTCGACGCGATCGCCGAGGGCGCCGATTTTTCGTACACGGACCTTCGCGCCGCGCGCTTTACCAACGCCGCGCTGAAAGACGCGATCTTCACCGGCGCCGACCTTTCCGGCGCCGACTTTGCCGGCGCGCGGCTTCAGGGCGCCGATCTGTCGGCTGCGCAAAATCTCACCGTCGAGCAGGTCGCGGCCGCTTGCGGCGATGCGAGCACAAAACTTCCACATGGGATGACGCTTCCGGCCTGCGAATAGATTATTCGCGGTCCGGCTTGCCGAAATCACGAGGATCAAGCGCCTGAAGCACCGCGAGCACCAGCGGCGAGAGGCCCTTCATTTCAAATCCCGGCGGATAAAGGCCTGACCAGTCGGACCCGCTGCGCGCCTGCGGGAAAATCGAGCCCGCAGCGTCGCGGAGCAGCGGCGCGAGCGACTTCTCGATCCGCTCGCCGATGTCGTGGATCGCCTCTTTCGCGCCGCCGATCGTCTTGCGGAAACTTTCAACGACCTCGCCGACGGTTCGCTCGCGCGCGCCGTCATAAAAGACGTGGCGGTTCGCTTGCGCCGCGGCCGGCAGGATCGCGGCCGCGCTCGTCGCGGCGTTCGCGGAGAGGAGCTTTTTCGCGCCGCCCGCACCGAGGAAATGCGCGGCATAGAGTTCAGCGGCGTCGACCGCGCGCCCTAACGCGCCTTCAAGCGTCGCCTTGTTCTCGCGCGCAAGTTCGCCCGCAAGCGCGGCGGCTTTTTCCGGATCGAAGCGCAGATCGAGTATCTGTTGCCGGCGCGCCGCATCGGCGACGCCGAGCCTCCCGTTCGCGCCAGCAGTGATGTCGGCGGCGTACTGACCAAGCCCGTGGGCGGATCCGTATGTCTTCACCGCCTGAAGCCAGGTCTGCTCGATGAACTGGAAAAGCCCTGCGGCACTCGATGTCTTCGCCGTCGCTTCGGGGTCGAGCGAACTCTCGCGCACGGCGACGCGGTAGAGATAGTCAAACCCGACGCCGGTCGTCTCGGCGGCCTTTTTAAGGGCGCCCGAAACCGCGGCCTTTGCAGCCGTCGCGGATTGGATGGCGTCGGTCATGTCGAAAACTCACACTTCATGGTCAAGAAACTCCTAACTGGTTGAACCGCGCCGCCGAAAAGGCGGCGATTGAGGGGTCGAGGCGTCCTTCGACGATGAGGCGGACAATCGCGTCCGCTGTCGCCGGGGCGAGCAGGATCCCGTTTCGATAGTGCCCGAGGGCGAAAATGACGCCCTGCGTCTCCGGCGCCGGGCCGATGATCGGCGCGCCGTCTTTCGTCGCCGGACGAAGGCCGGCCCAGCGCTCTACTTCAACGGCGTCCTTCAAGGCAGGGAAGGCGAAGGCGGCGCCCTTTTTCAGCGCCTCGACGCGGGCGTCGTCGGCGTTCAATGACCAGTCGCCCGGCACTTCTGTCGCGCCGATGACGACGCGTCCGTCCGCCTTCGGACAAAGATAGGCGCTCGACGTCCGAACGACGCGGTTTGGTCCCGACGCGGGGCGCTTGATCGCGAGCGCTTCGCCTTTGACGGGAAAGGCGGCGCCCTTCGGCAGGTCGGCAAGACCCGCGACGCGCGCACCCGTCGCAATGACGACGCACGCCGCCGCCAGCGTCTCGCCGTCGAAAAGCCTGGCGTTGACCGCCCCCTTTTGCTCCGGCGCGAATATCGGCGACGGATTTCCCGCGCAGGATGCGCCCGCCGTCGCGACCAAGCGCGAGTTCGAGCGCCGTGCGCACAAGGCGCGGATCGATCTGGCCGTCATCCTTCGCATAGCGCCCGCCGAGGACAGAAGGCGCCATCGCCGGCTCGAGCTTAAGGACGTCGTCGCGCGTCAGCCGCTCGCCGCCGTCATGATCCTTCCCGAAGGCCGCCGTTTCCGTTTCATCGAAAGCGACCGACAAAACGCCGCGCTGAAAATCGCAGTCGATCCCGCTCCTCTCGCGCAGCATTTCCGCAACTTCCGGCCAGCGCGACAGGCTTTGCGCGCTGAACGCCGTGAGATCCGCGCCCGTTTTATGCAGCGATGTCTCGAACGACGGCGCCAGCATCCCGGCGGCGGCGTTGGTCGCCGCCGGCATCCCTGAATCGACCACCGTCACGCCGACGCCGGCGCGCGCGAGCATCCATCCCGTCATCAATCCGATGACGCCGCCGCCCGCGATGAGGACGTCAGGACGGGTCATGCGGGCAACTGCTTCACCTCTCCCTTGGGAGAGGTCGAAACCGCGTCCTTCGAGACGCCCTGGTTCTCCTCATCCTGAGGGCGTTCGCGAAGCGAACGCGTCTCGAAGGACGAGGAGAACCAGGTTCCTCAGGAGAGGGCGGTTTCGGGTGAGGGGTCCGCCCTTTCCGTTCGAGTGCCGACCCCTCACCCGCGCGCTGCGCGCGCTGGCCTCTCCCAAGGGAGAGGCGGGGACTTGCGGCGCGACCATCACTCCTCCACCTTTTTCACGCCGGAAAGCAGCATCGTCTTTTCGCGCGATCCCGCCGAAGAGCCAAAGAAATAATTGACGACCGCAGCGGTCATCGTCGCCAGCGCGCCGAGCATGATTGCGAACTCGGTCTCGGCGCCGGGCGGCAATTTGCGCGCGACCATCGCGGCGAGCGTCAAAAAGAACCCGCCGACGATCAGCGCGCCAAGGACGGACGGCGTCCAGTCGCCGAGCTTTGTCTGGCGGTCGCGCGCGCTCGCCCGGTCGCCGGCGTCGATGCGCTGTTCTTCGACGGCGGCGTTCCGGATCGCCAGACGAAACTCGTTCTCGGCGCGTTTGAGGGCGATCAGCTGATCGGCGCTCGCATTCGCCACCGCCTCGGCAAGATCGTCTTCCTCGACGTTTTCCTTGCCGAAGATCGCCCGCGCGATCGCCGCAACAGCGGCGCCGGCGAGCGGCCCGCCGAGCTGTTCTGCAATTTTCGGCGCGGTTTTCGCGACCGCCTTTTTTGAGACGGCCCCGCTTTTCAGCCTTTGCGGCGCCGTCGTCCTTATCGTCCGCCATCGTTCTTCTCCTTACGCAACTGGCGTCTTGATCCTGGAACGAATGATAAGCCCTCCCGGAAGGTGTGGGATAAACTGGGGGATAAGTAGGGGGATAAGTCCGTCCGTTTTGATTAGGTCGCTGATATCATTACAGAATTTTTATCCTTGAAACCGTTTGCGAAAAAAAGCGGATCAATTCAGGGTTGAATCCTCAGTTCGGCGTCGATGACATTTTCGCGCGGATCTCGTTCTCTTTGGCTTGGGCAGATGGGCTGGCTTGCATTTCTTGCGGCGCTAACCGCGATTCCGGGGATCGCATCGTCGCATTTTGCCCGCAGAGCCGCCGCCGCTCCCGCCTTGACGATCGCCGCCGGCGCCGCGCTCGCGGTCTTTTTCGGCCTCTTCAATCTTCCTGAACCGCCAGCCGACTGGATCTCTTTCGCCGCGAAAGCTGGATTGGCGATGCTCGGCTTTGCGTCGGCTGCGCAGCTCCGCGTGTCAAAACTTGCGCGGCAATGCCCGTCGTCCTTCCGTCTCACCTGCGGCGGCGCGCCGCTTTATTTCTTCGCCTGCTCGCTTGCCGCTTTCATCATGCTGCCGCAGCTTTCCATTCCGTCGGCGATGCTGGTCGGCGGCGCGCTGATGCTGAACGGCGCCGCCTTCGATCGGCGCGCCGTCGTCAACACGCCGGCGCCGGCCGCGATCAAGGCGGCGGTTCGCAACGAGAGCGCGGCGATCATCGCGCTCGGCATCCCGCTCGCAACGCTTCTCGCCGCGAACGCGACCGTGTCGACGCCGAACGAGCCCTCGCTCGGCCCGTTGATGGTGTCGAGCCTTGCGGTGCTGAAAGGCTTTGCGTTCGGCGGCGTTGCAGGACTTGCCGCCAGTCTTGCCGGCGCGCTCTATCGCCGCCGCATGATGCAGCAGCGCGCGCTTGACGGACAGTTCGCCATCCTCGCCGGCGTCGTCATGTTCGTCATCGGCCCGGCGATCGGCTGCGATCCGATCGTTGCGGCGACTGCGGTTGGCCTCCTCTGGGGCGAGCAGACGAGCGCCGCCTCAACGACGCGCCTCCGGATCCGCCGCTATGTCGATCGCGCGGTGACGCCGCTCGCCTATTTCACCTTCGGCGCCGTGCTCTTGCCGCGCCTTTTGCAGGCCGACATGCTCGCCGTCGTTTTCGCGCTCGCCGCCGTCACCGTGATGCGCGCGGGACCACGTCTTGCAATCCTCCAGACGCCGATGCTGCCCAAGGAAAGCCAGATGTTCCTTGCGTGGTTCGGCGGCGCGCCGGGCGCGGCGTCCGCGCTATTCGTGATGACGCTCCTCGGCAATCCCGCGCTCATCGACGCCGACGCGGTCCTTATGGTGACGACGCTTGCGATCCTCTTCGGCGTCGCCGCCGCGCGCCTCACCTCGCGCCCGCTCGCAAGGCTTTATGTCCGCCAGTCGGCGATCGCAAAGCAACGGCGGGCTTGGGTCGGGTAGGCTTTTCGCCATTGACATCCGGGGACGGCCCCGCCGACGTTTCCCGTGGCAAGCGCCCGTAGCTCAGCTGGATAGAGTGCCAGACTTCGAATCTGGATGTCGGGAGTTCGAGTCTCTCCGGGCGCGCCATTGCGTCTAGCGGCCTGTAACCGCTGACCAAACTTTCCACAGTGGCGGATCGCCCCGGCATGGCGGTAACCACCTGTTAACCGGCGATGGCGATGCCGCCAATGCCCGACAAGTCGTTGAACGGCGCGCTCAATTGGCGTTCACTGGAAATTGGGTTATTCGAGGCTAGTGTTGCGCCGGGCGAAGCCATGACGAATTCCGCAGAGATAACAGACGCTTCGCGGCGGGACGCCAGCGTGGAACTCGAAAGCGCAAAACTGCGCCTTCGCGGGATCTCGGAGTTCCGGGGATGAAAATCCGCCGTCGGAATTTCGCACCTTTGAAAAATGGGCGGCGTCGGAAGGACGCGGCCGCGACCGTCAGGTCGTGAGGCTCGGCCGCCTCGGCGCGCGTCTTGAGACATGGGCGCGGTTCGCGGCCGTCCTCGTCTTTGCGTGCGTGTTCCTCGGCTGGCCGATCGGCGCGTTGATGGCGCATGTCAAAGTCGCGGGCTCGCTCGCGGGCTTCGCGCTTTCGGGCGGCTACACCGCCTGGGCGGTCGCCGTCGGCATCATCGTCCCCCTCTGCCTCTTCCTGCTCGGCCATCTCGCCGCGCGCATGACGACGATGATCGGCGCCGCCGAAATCGATCGCGGCCGTCGCGCAGCAGATGATGCAGCCTGACCGCGCCGCGATTGAGAACGTCCAGACCGTCGGCTCGGTCGTCCGTGAACAGATGGAGGCGCTCAACGCCGGCATCGACGACGCGCTGATCCGCCTTGCCTCCGCCGAAGCGATGATCCGCCAGCATGTCGGCGCGATCGAACAGGCGGGCGCCGCCGTCGAGAGCCGCACCTCGAACGCCGCCGAGCGCGTCGCCGCCGAACGCGCGCGCCTCATGGACCTCACCGAAACCCTCAACGTCCGCGCCGACGAGTTCGCGACCGCGATCGCCGAGAAGGCGCAAGCCAATATCGAGGCGCTTCACAACGCCGGGACGGCGACGCTCTCCGCCGAGGCGCGTTTCGACGACCGCCTCGCCCGGCTTGAAGCGGCGGCCCAGCGCGCGCTGCAAAGTTTCGAGGCGCTCTCTTACGCGCTTTCCGAAGCCGACGAACACATGCGCACGACCTCGGGCTCGATTGAAACGTCGGCGAGCGAGGTGAAGCGCGTCTCCGAACTCGCCGCGCGCATCGCCGACGCCGCCGCCGAATCCGCCGCGAGAAACGCCGCCAATATCGGCATGTTCTCCGCGCAAGCCTCCGAGCGCGCGCAAAAGGCCGCCGAACAATCGATCGAGATCTCCCGGCGAGAGGCCGAGCGCGCGACCGACGCCGCCGTCGAATTTGCCGTGCGCGAATCGCAGCGCGTGACCGACGCCGCCGCCAAGGCGGTCGAGGGTGTCCGCGCCGCAACAAAGAGCGCGGTCGAGACCGCCGCGGTCGACGCCGAAAAAGCCGCCGCCGCCGCGAACCTCGTTTCCGAAGCGGCGCGCCTGACGACGGCGGCGGCGCGCGAAGCGTCGGTTGAAGTCATGAAGGCGGGCGAAGTCGCCAAGAAAAGCGCCGACGACGCGATCGGGATTTCAGAAGCGGCGACCCTGCGCGTCGAGACGCGCAACACGGAGCTTGCCGCCGCGAGAGCCTCGCTTGAGGCCGAGAACACGCGCCTTGAATCGCTGATCGACGAGCAGCGAAAGCGCGCGGACCGCCTCGCCGACGCGATTGCGACGCAGACGGAGCGCCTTTCCAAGCTTGCTGAAAATCAGCTGCGCGAACAGGAAGCGGCGGCCCGCCTTGCCGAAGCGCAGGCGCAGATCCAGCAGACGCGCGCCGCCGAATCCGAAAGGCAGTCGCGTCACGACGCTGAAAAGCGTGCAAAGGAAAAGGAAGAAGCCGAACGCGCGGCGAAGGCGGAAGCGGCAAAGCTCGACGCCGAACGCGCGGCGAAAATCGAAGCCGAGGCGAAGGCCAAGAAGGCCGCGGCGGCGGACAAGGAAAAGCTGAAAGCGAAGCCGGCGTCGGCGCGCGCGTCCGGCGCCGAGCCGTCGAACGTCCTTGAGCTCGGCAAGGCGTCGCGCCAACGCGCGCCGCAGCCGCCGCAAGGCGGCGGCGCAGCGGCGACCGCCGCGCGTCTTGAAGATCTCGCCGAAGACATTGCGCGGTCGAAAAACGGGTCCGCTGAAAGCGCTCCCAAGGACGAGGAACGTCGCAGCAAGGACGGCGTTTCCTGGCGCGAGATTCTCTCGGCGACCGACGAGGCGGAACCCCTCGATCTCGGCGCCGCGGACCGTCGCGGCGACGCGGCCCGCGCCGCAACCTCAAATGCGGTCAAGATCATCGCGGATCTGCAGGCCTTCACGCTCGATCTCGAAACCCGCCTTTACGGCGATCCGCCGCCGGCGCTGCTTGAGCGTTTCGAGCGCGGCGACCGCAACGTCTTTGCGAACCGGATCCTCCGACTCAACGAAGCGGACGTGAAGCGGCGCATCCGCGCCGAATCGAGCCGCGACAAGTCGTTCGAACGCGGCATCCACGATTTCCTGCAGGGCTTTGAACGCCTGCTCGAAGACGCAACAACGTCGGCGACGGCGGATGAAGAGCTTGAGGAATATCTCTCCTCGCCGCTCGGCCGCGTCTACCTCCTCGTCGGCGCAACGGTCGGCTATTTCGCGTAATTCGCTAGTGCCGCATGGCGGCGCGCGCCGGCGATGGGCGCGCGGCGTTCAGGATTTCGGCGCCTCGGCCGCCTTTTCCGCTTCTTCGAGCGTCCAGTCGACCAACTCGCGCTGGATTTTTTCGAGCCCCGCATTGAGCGCGGTCGCCGCCGCGCCGGCGTTATCGGCGGAGACGGGCTCCGCGGCCGTGAAGAGCTTCGACGCATGGACGATGCTGCGTCCGTTGGTGAGGCGCGCGAAGATCGAGACTTCGGCCGATAATGAACCGTTCTCGTGGGTGATCGTCAGCGTGCGGACGTCGGTTTGCAGCGCAAAGGTCGAGATCGGCAGCGTCACGCGGCTGCCGACGCCTTTGACGGCGCCCGTGTTCTCAAAGCTTCTGACGAGCGCGGCGCCAAGAAGGCGCGGCGCGCGGTCGACCCACTCGCCGCCTGAATAATATTCGATGCGCGCGGGTTCGCGCGAGAGCGCGATCTTCGCGGTGTTGAACGCCAGCGTCGCTTCCGGCTCCTCGACGCCGAGCGTCCACGCGACCGGCGAGCGGTCGCCGGCGACCGTCACATCCGTCACCTGATAGCGCGCGGAGGCGGGCGGCGCGTCGGGAAGGACGGAGACGCAAGCAGCGAGGCCCGTCATCGCCGCGAGCATCGCGACGGTGAACGGGAATCGGGAATCGGGAATCGGGAATTGGAAGGCGCGCCGGAACTCGATTCCCGATTCCCGATTCCCGATTCCCGCTTTTTTTACGGAACTCACTGCCTCTCCCCCTCATATCTCGGCGTCAACTCGCCGAGGAGATAGCCGCGCGGATCGCGATCGATTTCGCGAAGCACCTGATCAAACGTTCTGAACATCTGCCGCGCCTCGGCGACGGCGGGGCCGACCTGCGCGAGGCCCTGATCGGTGAAGACGCGGATCGACTCGCGGTTTTCGGCGACAGCGCCGCGCATTTCAACGATGAGCGCCTTTGTCTCGGCGAGCGTCGCCTTCGCCTCTGCCATCGTTTGCGGCGCATCGTCGGCCAGCAGTTTGTCGAGGTTGGCGGCGGTCCGGTCGAGATTGGCCGACGCGGCCGCCGAATTCTCCATCGTCGCGGTGATGTTGTCGTCCTGCGCGGCGAGCGCGCCTGTCAGCGTATCGACGCTCGCGAGGATGCGGGTGAAAGCCGCCGTGTTCTCTTCCGACAAGAGCAGGTTCGCCTTGGCGACGATCTCGTTGCCGCCGGCAAGAATTTGCGCGATGCCGCCGGCGTCCGCCTCGAGGCGGGGAACGCCGCGCGTCACGTCCTTCAACAGCGGCTCTTCGGCGCTGCCGCCGACAAGCTGGATGATCGCAAGCCCCGTGAAGCCGACGAGTTCGAGCTCCGCCTTGGTGTCTGTCTTGACCGGCGTGTCGTCGTCGACCTGGATGCGCGCGATGACGATCCCCGGATTGTCGGACGCGATCGAGAGGTCCATGACCTCGCCCTTCTGGATGCCGTTGAACGAGACCGCGGCGCCGACCGAGAGGCCCGAGACGCGCTCGCGGAATATGACGTCGTATTCGTCGTAATCGCGCTTCGCCTGGCCGAGCCAGAGCACGAAAAGAAACGCGAACGCCACCGAAATGAGGACGAAGGCGCCGATCAGCACGTAATGCGCGCGCGTTTCCATGCCCGTCTACACTCTCTCGGCGGGCTTCAGCCCGCCCTGTTCCTTCGCCGACAGCGCCGCCCGGCCGCGCGGTCCGGCGAAATACTCCTGTATCCACGGATGATCGGAGCCGCGCACCTCATCGAGCGTCCCGACGGCGATCACCCGCTTTTCCGCGATCACCGCGACGCGGTCGCAGGTCGCGTGCAGCGTATCGAGGTCATGGGTCACCATAAACACGGTTAACCCTAAGGAATTCTTGAGGTTGACGATGAGCTGGTCGAAGTTTTCGGCCCCGATCGGGTCAAGGCCAGCGGTCGGCTCGTCGAGAAAGACGATTTCGGGGTCGAGCGCGAGCGCGCGGGCGAGCCCGGCGCGCTTGTTCATGCCGCCTGAAAGCTCGGAGGGGAATTTGGCGCCCGCGTCGGCGGGAAGGCCCGACATCGAAATCTTCATCGCCGCGATATCGGCGGCGAGCTCTTTTGGAAGTTTCAGATGCTCGCGGATCGGCGCCATGACGTTTTGCGCAACGGTGAGCGACGAGAAGAGCGCGCCGCCCTGAAACATGACGCCCCATCGCCGCTCGATCTCGATCTGCTCCTGAGGGGACTTTTCGTAGAAATTTTCACCGAAGACTTTGACTGTCCCCGCCGTCGGGAGCTTCAATCCGATGATCGCGCGCATCAGCACCGATTTGCCGGTGCCCGACCCGCCGACGACGCCGATGATTTCGTTCCGGCGGACGACGAGATCGAGATTGTCATGGATGACATTGTCGCCGAACTGCGTGCGCAGTCCCTTGACCTCGATCACCGGCTCGGAGGCGCCCTCGTTCGCCATCAGTAATCGATCTCCAGGAAGAACATGGCGAAGAAGGCGTCGAGAATGATGACGAGGAAAAGCGCCTGCACGACGGAGAGCGTCGTGCGCTGGCCGAGGCTTTCAGAGCTGCCTGCGACCTCCATGCCCTGGTAACAGCCGATGATGGCGATGACGAAGGCGAAGAACGGCGCCTTGATGATCCCCACCCAGAAATTCGACATGGCGATCGTTTCCTGCAATCGGCCAATGAAGAAAGCCGGCGAAATGTCCATCGCCGTCCAGGCGACGAGCCCGCCGCCAAGAATGCCGAGCAGCGCCGCAATGAACGCCAGCAACGGCATCAACACGACGAGCGCGATGACGCGCGGCAGCACGAGAACTTCCATCGGGTCGAGCCCGAGCGCGCGCAGCGCATCGATCTCTTCGCGGATTTTCATCGTGCCGATCGCCGCAGTAAAGGCGCTTCCCGACCGACCCGCGACGAGAATGGCGGCGAGGAGCACCCCGAATTCGCGCAGGACCGATATCCCGACAAGTTCGACGGTGAAGACCTCGGCGTTGAAGAGACGCAAGATCTTGGCGCCCATGAAGGCGACGACGGCGCCGATGAGAAACGACATGAGGCCGATGATCGGCACGGCGTTAAGTCCCGCCTCTTCGAGATGGTAGAAGATCGATGTGACCCGAAGGCGCTTTGGATGCGTCAGGACGCGCCAGAGCGTGATGAGCGTCAAGCCGATGAAATTGAGGATCTCGAGGGCGGTGTAATAGCTTTCGACGATGCCCCGCCCGAGCCGGTTCGTCATCATCAGGAAGGCGTTGCGGTGCGCCGGTTCGACGTCACAGGGCGCAAGATGCGGACGGACGTTTTCGAGAAGCTGGGCGTGCACCGGGCTCGCGCCGACGATCTTCGAGAGTTCGGTGCGCTTCGAGCAGGATTGCAGAACGCGCTCGAGCACCATCGCCCCGGCGGTGTCGAGGCGGCCGACCTTCGATACGTCGATGATCAGCTCGCGGCCGACGGAATCGTCCTCGAACGTCCTCAGATCGCCGTCGATCGGGCCCAAAAAGCGGGCCAGCCAGTCGCCCGTGGCGACAAGCCGCATCAGACCGTTTTCAACGTCGATCGAATAGGCGGCGGGCTGCATCCTGCCTCGCTAGAACAATGGTTAACGACACGCAAACGGCGTGCGCTTTGCATTGTTATTGCCTAGCGCAGGATGATAAATTCATCCTGAACCATGGTGAACGGCTCTTAATCTTGAAGGGCCGTTTTCAGGCACGATCGGGGTTTCGGAGCATTTTGGGTGGCTAAGTCGATGTTTGCAGCCCGGTGGCGGTGGCTTGGGGCCCTGCCGCTGCTGGCGATGATCGCGGTGATGGCGGCGCTTGCTGTAATGACGCTCGCCAACGCCGGCGTGCGCCATGGCGGACCGCGCGAGCATCTCTTCGACCTCTACCAGCGCCTTTTTCCAGCGAAGATCGCTGCGACTTCGCCGTTCCATGTCGTCGAAATCGATCGCGAGAGCGTCGACAAGATCGGACCGTGGCCGTGGCCGCGCTCGCTCGTCGCGGAACTCGTAACCGCCAGCGCGGAAGCCGGCGCCAAAGGCGTTGTCTATGTCGAGGGCGTCGATCGTCCCGACCCGCTGTCGCCCGAAACCATCGGCGATTTCTGGCTCGCCGGCGCACGCGATCCGCGCCTTGCGCAACAGCTCGCGCTGCTGCCGAGCACCGATCTCATGCTGGCGCAGTCGCTCGCCCGAACCAAAGGCGCGGTCGCCATCGACGCATCCTCCGTCGCGCGCGACGTCTCGCGCCTCGTCCTCGAGCGCGCCGACGCCAAATCGACGGCCACCATCGACGCCGGCGCAGGCGTCCAGTTTTTCGGCCTGCCGGCTGCGCGTCCGCTCGCCCCGATCGACCCCGACCTCACCGCTGCGGCGGCCCTGACAGTTGCAGCGCTCCCCGCTGATGAAGACGGCGTCGTCCGCTCGGCGACCCTCCTTTGGTCCGCTGGCGGAAAATTCGCGCCGCTCGCCGCGTTAGAGGCCGCAAGGCTGGCGCTCGGCGCCGAGAAGATCGCCGTCGGCGCCGATCCGACCGCCGTCACCTCCGTCGGCCAGTCGCCGATCGCCATCCGTCTCGACGGCCGCGAATTCAGCGTCGATCAGATGGCGGCGACGCGCATCTATCTGCCGCGCCGCATCGACACGCCGACGACCCCGGCATGGAAACTGATCAGAGAAAAATCTTCGCTCGGCCAGCTTTCCGGCAAGGTCGTGATCATCGGCCTCGATGGCGTCGTCGGTCCGACAATCAAAACCGCGCGCGGCGAATTATCGCTCCCCGCAACGCAAGCGCTGATCGCCCGCCAGCTCGCGAGCGGCGAAGCGACGAAGCGTCCCTCATGGATCGGGTATCTCGAAGCGCTTTGCGTCATGTTGCTCGGCGCCGCCGCGATCATGTGGTCGCAACGGCTCGATTTCTGGAAGGCGATCGGCGTTGCTGCAATCGCCTCGGCGGCCCTCATCGGCCTCTCGCTCGGCGCGTTTGCGGGCGGGAATTTCCTGTTCGATCCGCTCGCCCCGTCGGTCGCGCTCTTTCTCGGCGCAATGTCCGTCGCGGGCGGAAGGACGATCGGCGGCGCGCTGAAGGACGACAACGTCCGCGGCGCGTTCAAGGGCGCTCTGCCGGAAACGACGATGCGGCGCGTGCGCGAAGAAGGCGCCTCCGACGTGCTCGAAGGATCGCTTCGTCCGCTGACAGTACTCTCTTGCGAATTGAGCCTCGTCGAGGAAGATATCGCGCGTCTGGCGGAGACGCCGGGCGAAGTGACGGCGCTCGTCGCGATGGGCTGCGTCCATCTGAAGAAAGCGATCATCGAAGCCGGCGGCGCCGCCGATCAGGCGGAAGGCGGACGCGTCCTTGCTTATTTCAACGCGCCGCTTGAGAACGCCGATCATATCCGAGAGGCGTGCTCGGCCGCGCTCCGGCTCATCGAGAGCATGGACAAGGTCAACGCCGAATTCGAGAAGGCGCCGCATCTGCGCGGCATCCAGCTTCATCTCGCGATCGGAATTGCAAGCGGCGACTGCTATGTCGGGCCGATGGGCCATGGCCGGCACAATCGCTATTCGGCGATCGGCAAGCCGATCGAACTCGCGTCGTTTCTCAGCCGCCAGGCGACCGTTTACGGCCCCGCGATCATTTGCGACGAGGCGATCCAGCGCAAGGTCAATCACCATTACGCGTTCCTCGAGCTTGACCGCCTCAAAGAGCAGGGATCCGATCGTCCGTTCACGATCTACGCCCTCGTCGGCAACCCGTTCATCAAGTCAAGCAAGGGCTTTCGCGCGCTTGAAGAGGCGCATCGCCAGATGCTCGCGGCCTACCGCGAAGGCGACTGGCTCACGGCGCGAGGAAATCTCCTGAAAGCCCGTCAGTCGCCCGGCGCAAGGATCGCGCTGTTCGATCTTTACGAGCGACGCATCCAGAAAATGCTGGACGAGGCGTCAACCGAAAAATGGGACGGCGCGGAGCCGGTGACGCTGTAAACAGCGTAGCCGGGTTCGGGTGCAAAGAAACGCGGGATCAATTCGATCCGGCGGCGACCCGCGCCTCGGAACCGGCGAGCGCTTCCGAGTTTTTCTTCATCGCGTTTTCCGCAAGCTGGTCGGCGACGTCGCCGAGGTCTTTCAGAACTTCGTCGAAGGAATCCTTGATGCGGTCGGCGATGTCGTCGTCGGCGTCGAGCTTTTTCACCGAGGCGACGTAGATCGCGCGGGTTTCGCGAAGGTCCGCGATCGCGTCTTCGATCAGCGCGACGTCGGAAAGTCGAGGGCTCGGCGAATTGCAGGCTTCTTCCGCAACCGCCTTGAGGACGCGCGCCGCTTCCAGATGGCGGTCAGCGTCCGCCATGATCAATATGTCGGCGGAAGGCGCGCTTTTCAGGCTGGCGACGTAAACCTTCACCGCATCGTCACGGGAGACTTTATCCTCATCCGCATCGCCGCCGGCGAGGCGTTCGGCCAGCGACGAAGAGGACGGTTTTGGCCAGGGAGATTTGGCGACTTCGCCAGCAGCCTCGCGAAGGGCCTCGCGTTCGGCGGCGCCGGCGCGGTCGTCCTTGCCAGACGTTTTGATGACGGTCGAACACGCGCTTGACGCGAGCGCGACAGAGGCGAGAACGCAACAAAGTCGCAAATACGAACTCTTCACTAAACCCTACTTCCGGCGCACTCGCCCGCCGAATTCAACGCTAGATTGGCCCCAAAGCCGCTCCGCCGAGGTCCGACGATGGAACGCCGGCCCCGATCGCGATGTCCTTTAGTCCGTCGGCTTGATTGCAAGCCCCTGCCCCCTTTAAGCGTTAGCACGCCGAAAGAAACCGAGTCAGCATCAAAATGACGGATCGCCGAGATCTTTATCCCGCCATCGAGCCCTATGAGACCGGAAGGCTCAAGGTCTCGGAAATTCACGAAATTTACTACGAAATCGCCGGCAATCCGCAGGGCAAGCCGGTGGTCGTATGCCATGGCGGGCCGGGCGGCGGGGTTACGCCCGCCATGCGACGTTATTTCGATCCGGCGAAGTATCGGATTGTCCTCTTCGACCAGCGAGGCTGCGGGAAGTCGACGCCCAACGCGGAACTGAAGCGACAATACGACCTGGGATCTTGTCGGCGACATGGAGAAATTGCGGCGGAGATTGGACATCGAGAAATGGCAGGTGTTCGGCGGCTCCTGGGGCTCGACGCTCGCGCTCGCCTACGCCGAGACCCATCCTGACCGGGTGGCGGAGCTGGTCCTGCGCGGAATCTTCACGATCCGGAAAAGCGAAATTCACTGGTTCTATCAGGAAGGCGCGAGCTGGCTCTTTGCTGACGCCTGGGAGCGCTATCTCGATCCGATACCGGTCGAAGAACGCCAGGACCTGATCCGCGCCTATTACCGGCGCCTCACCGGCCGCAATGAAGCGGAGAAGCTGCGCGCCGCAAAAGCGTGGAGCGCGTGGGAGGGCGGCACCGTCTCGCTCATTCCTTCTCAGGACCGCATCGACAGCTTCCGCCGACGCCTTTGCGATCGCCTTCGCGCGCATCGAATGTCACTACTTCGTTAACGGCGGATTTTTCGAGCGCGACGACCAGCTGATCGCCGACGCTAAAAAGCTCCGGCGGTGCCCGGATCATCGTCCAGGGCCGCTATGACGTCTGCACGCCGATGAAGACCGCCTGGGACCTGCACAAGGCATGGCCGGAAGCGGAGTTCCTTATCGATCGACGACGCAGGCCACGCCGCGAGCGAGCCCGGCATCATTGACGCTCTTGTCAGGGCGACGGATCGCTTCGCGTCGCGGTGACGCTAGGCCCGCCCGGCATTCGGCGAATTGCGCGCGCCGCGGTCTCCTCCCGTTAAGGATTTTCTAATATCGATTGGCCGCCCGCGCGGTCGGCCGATAGATAGAATTTTAACGCCTCGGGGGCGAAGATCGCAGTCTGGGGAGAGGAGAACCGGCGTCGCCGCCAGCGGCGTCGTTCCTCCAAAAAGGATAGGCGTATCGTGACCGATCGAGACGATCTTGCGTCGCTGGTCGACTTTACCCAGATCGACAGCCTGCTTGAGGCGGCTGGCAAGGACGGCGTCGATGAAATTCTGGCGGCGTTCTGGCGATCGACCGACGATCTCGCCTGTCAGCTGAAATCGCATATCGACTGCCGAAACCTGCCGGAAGCGGCGCGCACGTCTCATGCGGTCAAGGGATCGTCGGCGAATGTCGGCGCGCAGCTTCTCTCGTCCGTCGCGCGCGAGGTCGAAGCCTGCTGCAAGAATAACGATCCCGACGGCGCGCTTGCGGCGCTGAACCGTCTGCTTGCCGCCTACAAGAAGACGCGCGTTGTGTTGACCGAGCGGGTCGCCGCCTTCGGCTGACCGCGGCGCCGGCCGATTTCCTCAAACGAAATCAGAACCCGCCGCCCTCGGTGTCGCGGCTCATATGCGCGCTCATGACGATGCCAAAGCCGATCATGATCGTCAGCATGACGGTGCCGCCATACGATACGAGCGGCAGCGGAACGCCGACGACGGGGGCGAGCCCCATCACCATGCCGGTATTGATCAGAATATAAAGCGCGAAAGTGACCGTCATGCCCATCGCCGCAAGACGCGCAAAATGCGACCGGGCGCGCAGCGCGATGTTCATGCCGGTCATCACCACCGCGAAATATAAAAGCAGCAGGCCGATCGAGCCGACAAATCCGAATTCTTCCGCGAAGATCGTGAAGATGAAGTCGGTCTGCATCTCGGGCAGGAAGTTCAGCTCGCGCTGCGTCCCCAGCATGTAGCCCTTGCCGACGACGCCGCCCGATCCGATGCCGATCTTCGACTGCAGGAGGTGATAGCCGGCGCCGAGCGGGTCGCGACTCAGGATCAAGGAACGTGAAGATCCGTTTCAATTGGTAATCGTGAAGGATGCCGAACCGAAAACCGGCGATCGCGCCCGCGACCGCGCCGACGGCGCCGAGAAAAATCAACCGCCATGAAAGGCCCGCAAGCAACATGATCGCGGCGCCCGTCGCGCCAATCATCACCGCGGTGCCGAGATCAGGCTGCAGGAAGACGAGGCCGACCGGCGCTGCGATCATCAGGATCGGCGGAATGAGAAAAAGGATATGCGACACCTGTTCGGCCCTGAGGCCGTGATAATAACGCGCAAGGCCGAGCACGATGCCGACCTTCATCAGCTCCGACGGCTGGAACTGCATCGGTCCAAGATCGATCCATCGCCGGGCGCCCATGTTCACTTCGCCGATGAAGGGAACGAGCGCGAGCGCGATCAGTGCGACGGCGTAGATCGGATAGGAGAGAAACATCCAGTAACGGATGCCGATGAAGCCGACGACGATGAGCGCGGCCATCGAAATCGCAAAGCGCAGCGCATGCGTTCCGGCCCAGGGCGACCACGAACCGCCGCCGACGGAATAAAGCGTCGCGACACCCGCGCCGGCGATCAGGGACAGCATGATGATCAGCGGCCAATGGAGGCGCGCGAACTGATCCTGAATGCCGCGACGAGGGCCCGGAAGGATGATCGACGGCATTCTTATCCCTCCCGCGATCCGCGCGCGTTTTCAGCAAGCGCGCCGGGCTCAGCGCTTTGAGGCGCGCTGGATTCTTCGTCATCACCGCCGTCATGATTTCCTTCGCCTTCGGGCCGGCCATGCGCGCGCCGCCGATGCCGTGCTCGACGACGACGGCGCAGGCGTAGCGCGGCGCCTCATACCGGGGCAAAACAGACAAAGAGCGCGTGGTCGCGCCGATGCCAGGGAAGCTGTTCGGGCTTTGTGAGGCCGCGCGCGCGTTCTTCATTGGTGATCGCGATAGACCTGGCTCGTCCCGGTCTTGCCGGCGAGCTGCCATTCCTTGTTGTCGAAGGCGGAACGACCCGGCGGTGCCGCCCGGCTCATTGACGACGGCGTCCATGCCGTCGCGCACGACCGCGAGATACTCGTCCGAAATATCGAGCTCTCGACGAAAGGTCGGCGACGGCAATTCGAGCGAACCGCGAAACGCGGACCAGCCGCGGCCGGACTTCGCGGCCGGATCCAAGGCGCGCCGCCATGACGGCCAGCTGCAGCGGCGTCGCGCTGACATAGCCCTGCCCGATCGCGACCGAGAGCGTTTCGCCGGGAAACCACGTCTGGTTTTCCGGCGTGCCGGCGTAGAAGGCGTTTTTTCCACGCGCGGTCGGGAACGACGCCTGAATGCTGGCCGGGAACGCCGAGCTCGAACGTCTGGTCAAGCCCAAGTTTTCGCGCGGCGTCCGCAATGATATCGACGTCGAGTCTGGGTGGCGACCGTGTAAAAGAAGTGTCGCAGGAATGTTTGATCGCGTTCTTCATGTCGATGCCGCCGCCATGGCCTTCTTTGCGCCAGCAGTGGAAGAAGCGGTTGCCGTACCAGAACTTGCCGTTGCACCGCACGGCGAATGACGGGCTGATGCCGGAGCGCATGGCGGCGATCGCGGTCACCATCTTGAAGGTCGAACCCGGCGGATAAATGCCGCCGAGCGGCTTGTTGAGAAGCGGCTTGTACGGGCTCTCGTTAAGCTCCCTCCAAAGATCGGACGGAATGCCCTTGGTGAAGATGTTCGGGTCGAACGCCGGCGTCGACGCCAGAACCAGAATGTCGCCCGTCTCGACGTCGATGACGACCGCCGACGCGCTCTCGCCTTCAAGCGCCTTCATCGCCGCCATCTGCAATTCGGCGTCGATGGTGAGGCCGAGCGTTTCGCCCTGCACCGGCGGCTTGACGCTGTCCTCGACCTCTTCGATCACCCGGCCGTGCGCGTTGACCTTGACGTCCATCGTGCCGGCGACCCCGCGCAATTCCTTTTCATAGGTGCGCTCTAGGCCGTCGCGGCCGACCTTGAACCCGGGCTGACGCAGCAAAACCTGCTGGTCTTCATTGTCGGGCGCCTGAAGGTCGCGATCGGTGACGGCGCTGACATAGCCGATGACGAAAGCGGTCGCGTTGCCGAGCGGGTAATCGCGCGCCTCGCTCGACCTCGGGGTGCGCGCCCGGCAGATGCGGCAATTCGAAATTGATCTTCGAGAAATCGTTCCACTCGAGATTGTTGACGACTTCGACCGGCGCGTAGCCTTGCGTGCGGCGGATTTCACGCAGCAGTTTGGCGTGCTTGTCGTCCGAGATGGCGACGATGGTCCGGATTTTGGCGAGCGCTTCCTCGATGTCGCCCGCTTCGTCCGGCATCAAGAGCACGCGGAAATTCTGGCGGTTCGACGCGAGCGTCTTGCCGAACCGGTCGACGATCTCGCCCCGCAGCGGCGTGATGATGCGCGTGTTGAACTGGTTTTCCTGCGCAAGACGCATGTATTTGTTGTGGTCGACGATCTGCAGCTGCGCGAGCCGTGCGCCGATTCCAAGCAGCAGCAGGCTGAAGCCGCCGCTGACGATCGCAGCGCGTCGCGTGACGATTTCTTTCTTTTCGGGATCGTTGGAATTGACGCGCGTATTCATGAACTCAAACCTCGATGATCACGCGCCGATGGATGCTGCCAAACGCGACGGCGAACAGCGGGTAGACCGCGATCGTCGTCATCATCTGGAAGGCGAGGCCGCCAAGCGGCAGCAAGGTCGCCGACATCAAGCTCATGAACAGCCACAGTATAAGCGAGACGCTGACCGCCGCCACGGCAAATCCGATCCAGACGACGTGAACTTCGCGGCCGAGAAAATAGGCCTGCTGCGACATCGCGACGTACTGAACGGCAAGGTAAACGGCGGGCCAAAGGCCAAGCGGCCCGCCGGTCAGGAGATCTTGAACGAGGCCGATGAGGAAGACGCTGACCGCCGGCAGGTAGCGCGGGGAGTAGAGCGACCAGAAGTAAACGACGACCAGCGGGATGAGCGGCGTCGCGACCGCTCCTTCAAAGAGTCGCAGCGGCGCAGCGAGAAGGAGCGCGCCGAAGAGGCCGAGCGCCGTCGGCATCGCCGCGCGCACCACCCGTCCAAGCGTCTCGCCGCGTGCGGACATCTCAGTCGCCCTCGTCAACGGTGGGCGGTTCTGGCGTCGCCTCCGCCGTCTGGGCGACGGGCGTTACGATGGCGGCGTTCGCCTGCGGCGCCGGTTCCGTACGAGCTGGCGCGGCGGCGGCTTGCGGCGCGCTTCCCGCTGAGGCGTCGCCGACTGGCGCTGCGGGCCCTTCCTCGATCGCTTCGGGATCGACCTGCGGGAAGTCGTAGTCGATGACGCGGACCATGCGCGTCCTCGCATAGTCGGCGGCAAGATCGATCGTCGCTTCCTTGTCGTTGACTTTTTCGACGTAGCCGACGGTGAGGCCGCGCGGCAGAACGCCGCCGGCGCCGGATGTGATGACGCGCTGGCCGGGCTCAATCTTGTCGCCGTCCGCCAGCATCGTGATGGCGATCGTCGGTTTTGTCGTCGAGCGGCCGACCAGAAGGCCCTCGACATAGGATCCTTCGACGAAAACCGGGATGCGGCTCTGGACGTCGTTCAGAAGGAGAATGCGCGAGGCGTTCGCCGATACGTCGACGATGCGTCCGATCATGCCGCGCTCGTCGACGGCGGCGAGCCCGCGCGCGACGCCTTTCTTCGCCCCGGCGTTGACGATCATCGAATGCGCGTAGGCGTCGTTCGCCTCGCCGATGACGAAGGCGTTGATCGGTTTTGCGGCCGGCGGCGCTTCATAGACGTCGAGTTCGTCGAGCGCCGAAATGACGCCGCGGAGCGAGCGCGCTTCTTCTTCCCACTGACGAAGCGCGGCGTTCTCTTCGCGCAGCGCCTCGTTTTGTTCGAGCACGCGGAAATAATCGCCGACGTCGCCGACGCGGTCCTGTACCTAGCCGATCGGACCTGAGAAGGCTTTGAGAATTGGCGAGGCCGCTTCGAGCGCCGTCTCGCGGGCCTTCTGAAAGACCGAGGCTTCGGCGGCGTAAAGGCTCGACAGGAGAAGGATCAGCGAAACGAGGGAGAAGACGAGATGGCCGACCTGCGTGTCGGACCGCCGTCCGAATGTCTCCCGACCCTCTTTACCCAATACGTCCATATTCTGATCCGGCTCATTAAACTGGCGAAGGCGCCGAAGGCAGATCGCCCGGCGCCTCCGATTATCCCGCGACTCGCTGCCTCGTTACAAACCCTCGAAGCCGTGTCCATTCAATATTCGCCAAGGTCAGATGGCCGAGGAGAGGACCCCGCGCATCGCCTTCTCGTTCTCAAGCGCCGCACCCGTGCCAAGGGCGACGCAGCAGAGCGGATCGTCGGCGACGGAGACCGGCAGGCCGGTCTCGTCCCGAAGCACCTGGTCGAGGTTTCTGAGGAGCGCGCCGCCGCCGGTGAGCATGATGCCGGTATCGACGATGTCGGCGGCAAGCTCCGGCGGGGTCGCTTCGAGCGCGACTTTGACCGCCTCGATGATCTGGCTGACGGGTTCGGCGAGGGCTTCGGCGATCTGCGCCTCGCCGATCCGGACTTCTTTCGGGACGCCGTGCATCAGGTCGCGGCCCTTGATCTGGATGGTGATCCCCGACCCTTCGGTCGGGATCATGGCGGAGCCGACTTCCTTCTTGATTCGCTCGGCCGAAGCCTCGCCGATGAGGAGGTTATACATGCGGCGGATATAGCCGATGATCGCGTCGTCCATCTTGTCGCCGCCGACGCGGACCGAGCGCGAATAGACGATGCCGCCGAGCGAGAGGACCGCGACTTCCGTGGTGCCGCCGCCGATATCGACGACCATCGAGCCGGTCGGCTGGGTCACGGGAAGGCCCGCGCCGATCGCCGCCGCCATCGGCTCTTCAATGAGTTCGACCTTGCGGGCGCCGGCGGACAGCGCCGATTCCTGAATGGCGCGGCGCTCGACCGCTGTCGCGCCCGAGGGAACGCAGACGATGATCCGCGGCGAGGCGAAGGACCGGCGGTTGTGAACCTTGCGGATGAAGTGCTTGATCATCGCCTCGGCGACTTCGAAGTCGGCGATGACGCCGTCGCGCATCGGGCGGATCGCTTCGATCTCGCCGGGGGTCCGGCCCAGCATTTCCTTGGCCTCGGTGCCGACCGCGCGAACAATCTTGCGCCCGCCGCGGGTTTCGATCGCGACGACGGACGGCTCGTTGAGGACGATGCCGCGGCCCTTCACATAGACCAGCGTATTGGCCGTCCCGAGGTCAATCGCCATGTCCGAAGACAGCATGCCGAAGAGGGTTGAAAGCATGAACAAATCCTATGCCGGTAATTCCCGACGATCCATTTAACCTTAATGGGTTCCGAAATCGTCAACAAAACCCGCCCAATCCGCCCCGATAGCGAAAAGACCGCTATCCATACAGGGATTTTGCGCGTTCCGGTCAAATAAAGAGCGGTAATCCGGAATTAAAGCTGGGCGTCGCGCCGACGCATGGTTTCGTAAATCCAGCGGACCAGCAGCAGAAACGCCAGCCACCCGCCGACGATGCCGATCAGAAGGGCGATGTCGCGCGGCTCGCGGCTCATGAAGAATTCGAGAATGCCGTCGACCCCTTCCGCCAGGGTGTGTTCGTCCGGCGCGAAAGTCCCGAGTGCGACGACCAGCAGGATTTTCGGGACGATGCCGATGCTGGTCCCGGTCCAGTATTTCCAGAGCGGGATATGGGCGGCGCCCGCCGCCGCATTGACGACGATAAAAGGCGCCGAGGGAACGACCCGGATAAGGCCGCTCGCCAGAATGCCGTGGCGGCTGATGAAATCGATCGTCGCCTGCACCCGCTCGCCGCCGAAGCGCTTGACGAAGCCGCCGCCATACCAATGGCCGAGCCCGAAGGTGAAGGTCGCGCTGATCATGGTCGCGAGCCAGGAATAGAAGGCGCCGTCGCGCCCGCCGAACGTGAAAACCGTCGCCGTAATCAGCAGAATCTGGGGGAATCCGGTCAGCGCCAGAATGACGAAGACCGACACCACGATCGGCACCGCCCAGGGCGATTGCGAGGCCTCGAACAAGACCCGGTTGAGCTGACCGTCATCATCCAGGTTCAGCCATCGCTGGCCAAAGAAGAACATGCACAGGACGAAAATGAGGAGGACGACCGACACGAAAAGCGTGGTCGCCGCCTTGGCGTCCATCGAGGTCAGGAACCGGCCAAGATCGCTCAGCGGCTTGAACATTTACCCGGATCCTGGAACCGGCGCCGCCACACAGGCGGCGCCCGCATTCCTGACGCTCGATCGACGAACCCCTGCCCCGGCCGCCCTGCGGCTGCTTAGCCTTCCGGGCGCGGCGAGGCAACGCCGGCGCGAAGCCGGTCCGCAGCCTCATCCGGATCGCCAGCTCTCGGCCAGTCCGCCGTCTGGTTGCGGAACCAGGTCAGTTGCCGTTTGGCGAACCGGCGCGAATTGCGCTTGGCGAGATCGACCGCCTCGTCGAGCGACATCCCGCCCGCCAGATGCGCCAGAAGCTCCGCCGCGCCGACCGCCTTCATCACCGGCAATGCCGGATCAAGGCCGCGCGCGGCGAGCGTCCTCGCTTCCTCTAATGCGCCCTGCGCGACCATCCCGTCGAACCGTTTTTCAATCGCCGCGTAGAGCGCCTCGCGCGGCGGTTCGATGACGATGCGCGCAACGACTGCCTCAACGATCGGCGCGCCGTGTCGTTGATGCAACTCCGAGAGCGGCGTTCCAGCAGCGCGATAAACTTCCCACGCCCGGATATGACGCTGACGATCCGCCGGATCGAGACGGGCCATCGCCGGATCGAAAGAGAGCACTTCGGCGCGAAACGCCTCGGCGCCGATTTCCTCAAAGTGCGCCCGCGCCGCGTCGCGAATGTCAGTCGGGATTTCGGGCGCCGCCGACAGGCCAAATTCCAGCGCCCGAAAATAAAGCCCGGTTCCGCCGACAACGATTGCGGCGCGCCCGCGCGAGGCTATTTCCGAAACAGCGATAGCAGCGTCGCGCGACCATTGGCCTGCGGAATATCGGGTTGCCCCGTCGATATGGCCGTAAAGGTGATGGCGCGCGCGGCGCTCGTCCTCCGGCGCCGGGCGAGCCGAGAGTATTCTGAGATCGCGGTAAACCTGCAGCGCGTCGGCGTTGACGATCTCGCCGCCGATTTCCTGCGCGAGCGCGAGCGCGGCCGCGGACTTGCCGCTCGCCGTCGGCCCTGCGATAAGAATGACCCGTTTTTCCGGCATCGGAATGCCTGTTACCGCAATCACCCTCGTTTGCAATCCGGAAACGGAAGCGCTCGACGACGACCTTGTCGACGAGGCGATGCACCGTCTCCTTGAAAGCGCCGACGGCGCCGAGATCATGCGCCAGACGCTTGCTGAGGGCGTCGCGGAGGATTTCCTTGTTGACGAGGCGATCAGCCGCGCCGTCGCCGAAAGAACGTTGGCGGATCTGATCGCCGATGCGCCGATCGACATCATCGTGCAGCCCGCCGCGCACCGTCGTAAGCGGCTCCTCGTCGCCGACATGGATTCGACGATCATCGGCCAGGAATGCATCGACGAACTGGCGGATTTCGCCGGCCTCAAGACCGAGATCTCGGCGATCACTGAACGCGCGATGCGCGGCGAGCTTGATTTTGATGCGGCGCTGAAAGAGCGCGTCGGCATGTTGAAAGGGCTTTCGGAAAGCGTCCTCGACGAGTGTTTCAGGACCCGCATCCGGCTCAATCCGGGCGCCGAAACGCTGATCCGGACCATGAACAAGTCCGGCGCGACGACGGTCCTCGTCTCCGGCGGCTTCACCTATTTCGTCGAGCGCATCGCGCGCCTCGCCGGCTTCCAGCATTTCCAGGCGAACGAACTCATCATCGAGAACGGCGCGCTGACAGGAAACGTGCGCCTTCCTGTTCTCGGCCGCGAGGCGAAGGCCGCCGCGCTTCGTCAGTTCGCGGCGCACTTCGCGATCCCGCTCGCCGATACGCTCGCCGTCGGCGACGGCGCCAACGATCTCGCCATGATCGCCGCTGCGGGGCTCGGCGTCGCCTATCGCGCCAAGCCTGCGGTCGCGGCGGCGGCGGACGCTTCGATCCGACATGGCGATCTGACGGCGCTGCTTTATGCGCAGGGTGTTCGCGCCGCCGATTTCGCAACCTGAACGCGCAAAAGGAACCGCCGGGCCGCCTCAGACGTTGATGTCTGGAAGAAGCGGAATGGTGGATTCAATGAACAAACTGATCGTGGCGCTCGTCGCCGTCGCCTTTTTTTCGGCTTGCGAAACGCTCAAGGGCGCCGGTCGCGACGTCGAAAGCGCGGGCGAAGAAATGGATGAAGCGATCAACGAAGAAGACGCCAACTAGCGTCTTCGTTCGTTCAGCGGCGGGCTCAGGGACGAAGCGACTCGTAAAAGAGGAGTTCGCCGCGCTGGACGTAAATCTGCACCGGACCTGAATTAAGATTCCTGAGCTTGTCGAGCTTCGTGGCGGCGGCCTCGGGGCGCGTCATGCGTTCCCAGCCGATTTCGAGAATGATGTCGCCGGGCTGCAGGACGATTGCCGCCTGGCTGTCCGGATCGACCGCGGTGACGACGACGCCGTCGACGTCGGGCGACAGGCCGAACGCTTCGATGACGTCGCGCGTCGGCCGCTCAAGCGTCAGGCCCGACGCCTTCAGGCCGCCGGGAAGCGGCGCGCCGGGAGCGTTGGCGAGCACGCGCGTTTCGCGCCGGTCGACCGTCACCTTCAAAACGACGCGCTTTCCCTCGCGCAGCACCGTCATCGGCACCGTCGAGCCGACGGGCGTGTCGGCGACGGCGCGCGTCAGGTCGCGCACGGAATTGACCGGACGCTTGTTGAAATCGAGGATCACGTCGTTCGGCTGCACGCCCGGCCGAGAGCGCGGGGCTGTTCGGACGCACGACCGAGACGACGGCGCCGCGCGGCCGCTCAAGGCCGAGTTCGGAGGCGAGTTTCGGCGTCATGTCGTCAATCGAAACGCCGAGCCATCCGCGCCGCGTCTCGCCATGCGTCAGCAATTGATCGACGACGATGCTGGCGAGGTCCGCGGGAACGGCGAAGCCGACGCCGACCGATCCGCCGGTCTGCGAATAGATCGCCGTGTTGATGCCGACGACGCGGCCGCTGAGATCGAACAGGGGCCCGCCGGAATTGCCGCGGTTGATCGCGGCGTCGGTCTGGATGAAATCGTCGAAATTGCCGGCGTCGATGTCGCGGTTGCGCGCCGAGATGATGCCGACGGTGACCGTGCCGCCAAGGCCGAACGGATTGCCGATCGCAATCACCCAGTCGCCGACGCGCGCGGCGTTCGAATTGCCGAAATTGACGAAGGGAAGTTTCGTCGTCGGCGGCAGCTCAAGCTGAAGGACGGCGATATCGGTTTCGCGATCGACGGCGCTGATCGCCGCCTTGAACTCGCGTCCGTCATGCATCGTCACCGTCACCTGGTCCGCATTGTCGATGACGTGGTTGTTGGTGACGACGATGCCCTTCGCATCGATGATGAATCCCGAGCCGAGCGAAACCGCCTGCGGCGAGAATTTTTTCTGCAGCTGCGAGTTGCCGGCCGCCGGGGCGCCTTTGACCTTCTGGGCCGATGAAATGTTGACGACCGCCGGCGAGAGCCGCTCGGCAAGATCGGCGAAACTTTCCGGCGCGCCGCGCGCCGGGCTCGCCGCGATCGCGGGCGAAGACAAAATCATGGTCGCGGCCGCAACCGCGGATGTCAGGAATTTCAACGCCATACCTCGCCTCTTCACCCCGCCGTCGCCCATAGGGGAACGCGGGCCCCGCTGTTAAGGGACGAACGTTACCGGAAATCCGGCCTGTCGGCAAAGCCGGCGCTTTTCGCCTACCGCCGACCCCGCACATTGTTGAGATAGCGAAGGAATTCGCTGTCGGGCGACAGGAGGATCGTGGTGTCACCCTGCCTCAGGGCCTCCTCATAGGCGATCAGCGATCGGTAAAAAGCGAAGAATTCCGGGTCCTTGCCATAGGCGGCGGCGAAAACGGCGTTGCGCTCGGCGTCCGCCTGACCGCGAAGCTTTTCGCTTTCCTCGGTCGCCTTCGACCGGATCTCGGTCGCGGCGCGGTCCGCTTGCGCGGTGATCTTTTGCGCTTCCTCGTTTCCTTGCGCGCGGATCTGCTGCGCGAGCTGGCTTCGCTCGGTGATCATCCGCTGGAAGACGGCCTGGCTGTTTTGCAGCGGCAGATCGGCGCGGCGGATTTTCACATCGATGATTTCGATGCCGAGCTGGCGCGCGCTCGAGCCGAGAAGTTCGCGGATGCGGAGCATCAGTTCATTGCGTCGTCCTGAAACGATGTCGTCGACCGTCGCCTCGCCAAGGACGCGGCGCACGGTCTGGTTCATCTGCGTTCTGAGGCGATCGTCGCCAGCTTCCTCGGAACGGACCGATTGATAGAACTGCAGCGGATCGATGATGCGATAGCGCGCAAACGCGTCGACAAGAAGGCGTTCCTGATTGGCGACGATCACCTCGATCGGATCCTGATCAAGCTCGCGATTGCGCTTGTCGATATAGACGTAGTTCTCGACGAACGGCGCCTTGACCTTGAGGCCCGCCTGCGAGTGCTGGGTCTGCGGATCGCCGAATCTGAGAACGATCGCGGACTGCCATTCCGGCACGACGAAGACGGAATTGAGGACGATGAAAAGACCGCCGGCGATGGCGGCGACGATGACGGCTATGGGCGCGTTCCGCATTATTGCACGCTCTTCTTGTTGAGTTCGTTGAGCGGAAGATAGGGAACGACGCCTCTGCTCGCGCCCTCTTCCATGATGATCTTGTTCATCGGCCCGAGCACCCGCTCGGCCGTTTCGAGATACATGCGCTGGCGCGTCACTTCCGGCGCCTTCTGGTATTCGCCGTAGATCGAATCAAAACGCGCCGCCTGACCGCGCGCGTCGGCGGTCACCTGCGCCTGATAGGCGCCCGCGTCTTCAAGCGTTTTCTGCGCGAGGCCGCGCGCTTCCGGGACGACCTTGTTCGCGTATTCGCGCGCGCGGTTGATATACTGCTCGCGGTCCTGCGCCGCCGCGATGACGTCGAGGAACGCCTGGTTCACTTCCTCCGTCGGCGGATCGGCCTTTTCGAGGTTGACCGATTCGATCAGGATTCCGGTTTTCTGCGCGTCGAGCGTCTGCTGCATCAGCGAGCGCGTTTCCTCCATGACGACAGCGCGGCCGTCCGTCTGGACGAAATCAAGCTCGTTCTTGCCGACGACTTCGCGGATCGAGGCCTCGGCGACGGTGCGGACGAGATGTTCCGGCGCCTGAATCATCAGCTTGAAATTGGCTACCGCGGGAAGGTCGCCCGCCGGCGCCGTAATTTCCTCCTTGATCCGCCACTGAACCTTGAGCCCGATGTCGACGATGTTCTTGTCTCCGGTGAGCATGAGGCCGCTCGACTGGCCGCGCTCCGTGTTCGCCGACGGCACGAGCTCCTCGCGGACGCCGGTCACGTTTTCCGTTCTGACCGCCTGAAACGGGAACGGCATCCGCCAGTGAAGTCCGGGCATGGTGACTGAATCGAATTTGCCAAAAGTCGTGACGACGGCCCGGTCTTGCGTGCCGACCTGATAGAAACCGCTCAATAGCCAGAGGATCGCGACCCCGGCGGCCGCGAGCGCGCCAGTCCGGGGGCTGATGGTCACCGGTCCGCCGCTTGGTCCGCGCGGGAACGCGCGTTTCAGCCGCTGCTTCGAGGCTTTCAGCAATTCCTCGAGGTCCGGCGGCTCCCCGCCCCGTCCAGGACCACGGCCATTGCCGCCGCCATTATCGCCGCCGCCCGGTGGTTTCGGGGGCTGTCCCCATGGACCGCGCACGGGGCCTCGGCCGCCGCCTTTACCGGAATTGTCCTGCCAGGGCATTCGATGTCCTTCATTGCAATTGGGGGGCGGCCCCGACCCGAACAGGTCAGGGGCTCGCCAAAGGATTGAGCCGTATATATGTCAACGCTTTCCGCGGGCGCAATGCGAACGCCCGATTTTTAGCGATCGCCATCATGCACTTACCGTCAGGGATTTAGGATGAGCGACGCCGCGCTGCTGATGAAGGTCCGCGCCGCGCTGAAAGAGGTCGCAGCGCCAGCGGGCGGGGATGTCCTGACCTCCGGCGCGATCGAGGGCCTTTCCGCGACGTCCGAAGGCGTCGTCCGCTTCACGTTGAACGCCGGGAAGTCCGGCGGCGACGCCGACGCCCTGCTCGCCGCCGCAAGGCGGGCCGCCGCCGGCGTTCCGGGCGTCGCGCGGGTCGCCGCCGTCGCGACCTCCCACAAGAAACCGCCCGGCGGCCACGACAATCCCTTCGGCCTCAAGAAAGAATCGCGGATCGAGACCGCGGCGAAGGAACTCAAAGACGTCAGGAACGTCATTGCGGTTGCGAGCGGCAAGGGCGGCGTCGGCAAATCGACCCTCGCCGCGAACCTCGCCGTCGCCTTCGCGAGGAGAGGCCTCAAGGTCGGTCTTCTCGACGCCGACATTTACGGACCCTCGCTGCCGACGCTGTTCGGTCTTTCGGGCCGACCCGAAATGCGCGGGGAAAAAATCGCGCCGGTCGAAAAATTCGGCCTGCGGATGATGTCGATCGGCCTCCTCGTCAACGAGGATCAGGCGCTCGCCTGGCGCGGGCCGCTCGTCATGGGCGCGGTGCGCCAGCTGATCAGCGACGTCGATTGGGGGGCGCTCGACGTTCTCGTCGTCGACACGCCGCCGGGCACCGGCGACGCGCATCTGACGCTCGTCCAGTCGAAACTGCTGACCGGCGCCGTCATCGTCTCGACACCGCAGGAAATGGCGCTCGCGGACGTTCGGCGCGGCGTCGAGCTCTTCAAGAAAGTCGGCGTTCCAATCCTCGGCATCGTCGAGAACATGGCGTGGCTCGACGACGGCGATGGCGGACGGAATTATCTTTTCGGAAAAGGCGGCGCCGAACGCGCCGCGGCTGATCTCGGCGTTCCGTTTCTCGGGGCCTTGCCGATTTATCCAGACCTCAGGATCGCGAGCGATGAGGGGATCCCGCTCGCTGCGCGCGACGAGAATGCGCCGGCGGTGAAAGCGTTCGAGGCGCTCGCGTCGCGGATCGCGCCCGCGCTTCGGCGCTAATTTTCGGCGAGGGCGTCTACGGCCTTGGGCGCTGCGCCGGCGATCCGCGTGTCATGCACGATGCGCCAGCGTCCTTCCGCCAGCCTCATGACGAGGGTCACGACGCCTTTCGATGTCGATGACGCTCGAGAAAGCGAATAGCGTCCAAAGACTGTAGCGACATCATCGGCTGTCATCTTCACATCGAGGCCTTCGAAGGCGAGGCGTCCCATTTCGCCCGCAACAGCTGCTTCCTGCTCATAATTCTGTTTGACAGGCCCCCAGCCCGTCGTCGCGGCGGCGTCCCTGATCATCGTCACGTCGGGCGTATCGGCGTAGCCGGCCATGAAAGCGTCGAGATTTCCTTCGTTCCACGCGGCCGCCGTCGCCGCGATGACGCCGCGGATGACATCTTCGGCGGCGCGCGGCGCGATCCCTGCGACGGGTGCGGGTGCGACTTTCACCGGCTCTGCGGAGGCAACCACCGTCTCATCGACGACGCCATCAAGCGACGGCTGCACGCCGACGAGCCGCCCGGCGCCGGTCGATCGCGACGGGCGCGGCGCGTGATAGTCGATCGGACCCGCCGCCGCCGCGAGGATGACCGGAGCGCCAACGTCGCCGGGCGCTGTCATGACGGGGTCGGCCGACGCTATCGCTGCCGGTTGTTCAAGCTTGTCGAGCTGCTCATCGAGCGGAAGATCGCTCGCAGCGGCGACGCTCGCCGCCGGCGTCGGCGCGATCGCTTCAGCGGACGTGGCCGGCGCCGCGAGTTCAGCAATCTGTGATGCGGGCGCGCCTTCAACGCTCGACGCAGGTCCGCCTGCAAGGGCTGCTTCAATTTCGTCGGCCGCCGCTGCCGTGCAGTCGAATCCATCCGCAATCAAGGTGGCGGCGAGTTCCGCAGCGCGAGCGCGGCAAAAGTTCGAATCGACATTGGCGTTGTAGGGCACGGTGACGTTGGCGCCGCCGTCGCGGACATAGACGACGTCGCAAGCAGCCCCGACATTGCCGGGCGCCGCGATCTCGATGATCCGCTCGTCTGAGCCCTTGCGGCAGACTTCCGATCGCGGCGTTTGCGCGTACGCGCTCGCCGACCACAGCAGTCCCGCCATCAAGAAAAACGCCGTTCTCATTCCCCCTCCATGCGAAATCGCCGCGCGCAGTAGCCTTGTTCTGCCTGACGCGGAAGAGCGGCGCATTTTCGCAGTCGCAATGTAAACGCGGCCTTAACTTATTACGATGGATTTTACCGGGACTGGCCTGTGGAAGACTGCCGAAAATCAGGCGGTTAACGGCGATCCAGAATGAAAAAGCGGCAAGTGTGCTCGTTACGCACCGATTTCTCGCATCCCCCGTCCGGGGTCCTTGTCCACGCCGCCGGATCGATCTCCGGGAAGTGAACGTCGCCATCGACGAGGGCGTCGACCTCGGTCAGGTGAATGCGATCGGCGAGCGGCAAGGTCCGTCGATAGACTTCCGCGCCGCCGATGACGCAGATTTCGTCAACGCCAAGGCGAGCCGCCGCGTCCGCGGCAAGGCGCAGCGCGTCGTCGACGGTTCGCGCGAGGATGACGCCGTCCTGCGGCGCCATCGACCGGCTGACGACGATATTGGTGCGACCTTTGAGCGGCTTTCCGATGCTGTCGAAAGTCTTGCGGCCCATGACCACGGGCTTGCCGGTCGTCAGCGCGCGAAAGCGTTTGAGGTCGTCCGAAATTTTCCAGGCGAGACCGCCGTTTCGGCCGATGACGCCGTTCTTCGCGACCGCAACGACGAGCGAGATCCGCATCAGGCCTCTCTTGCGAGCGTATCGAGCGCGTCGCCCGCAAGGCGGTAGATCGTCCATTCGTCCATCGCGACGGCGCCGAGCGATTTATAAAAGTCGATCGCCGGCGCGTTCCAGTCGAGCACCGACCATTCGAAACGGCCGCAGTCGTTTTCCTTCGCGATCCTCGCGAGCCGCGCGAGAAGCGCCTTGCCGATCCCCTTGCCGCGATGGCTCTCGCGCACGAAGAGATCTTCAAGATAAACGCCGTGCTTGCCGACAAAGGTCGAGAAATTGAAGAAATAGAGCGCGAAGCCGCAAGGCTCGCCGTCCCATTCCGCGATCAGCGCGAAGGCTTTGGGCGACGCGCAGAAAAGCGCGCGATCCATGTCCGCAACGCTCGCAACGGCGGCGTCTGCGAGTTTTTCGTAGACCGCGAGTTCCTCGATGAATTGGAGGACCAGCGGGCTGTCGCCGGGCCTCGCAGTTCGGATGTTCAGCGTCATACGGCGATCGGCGCCTTTATCGTCGGTTCCGCGACGTAATTTTTTATCGCAATGTCGTCAAAGGCGAAATCGAACACGCGCTTGACGCCTGGATTGAGTTCGAGCGTCGGCAGCGGTCCGGGCTGTCGCGCGAGCTGCGCGCGCGCCTGATCGAAATGATTGTGATAAAGGTGGGCGTCGCCGAAAATGTGGACGAACTCGCCGGCCCTGAGGCCGACCGTTTGCGCGACCATGTGCGTCAGCAGCGCGTAGGACGCGATGTTGAACGGCACGCCGAGAAAAATATCCGCCGAGCGCTGGTAAAGCTGGCAGGACAAACGCCCCTTCGCGACGAAAAACTGGAAGAGACAGTGACAGGGCGGCAGCGCCATGTCGGCGATCTCGGCCGGGTTCCACGCGCTGACGATCATGCGCCGCGAGTAAGGATTGCGCTTCAACTCGTCGATCACCCAGGAAAGCTGATCGATCGTTCGCCCGTCATGCGCCGGCCATGACCGCCACTGACGACCGTAAACGGGACCAAGCTCGCCTTCTTCGTTCGCCCATTCGTCCCAGATGGTGACGCCATGCTTGTTGAGATAGGCGATGTTGGTGTCGCCCGCGATGAACCAGAGAAGCTCGTGGACGATCGATTTCAGGTGCAGCTTCTTGGTCGTCAAAAGCGGAAATCCGGCTTCGAGGTCGAACCGCATCTGATGGCCGAAAATCGACCTGGCGCCGGTGCCCGTCCGTTCGTTCCGGTCGTCGCCTTCGTCGAGGACTTTCCGCAACAGGTCGAGATATTGCCGCATTGAGCCTCTATCCTTGGGGCGCCGGAGCCGGTTGCGCCGTCTTCCGGTTGTCGCTTCTCGGCGGCAGGGGCCTAGTGTGATAGGATCCGCGCCACAGGGGTCGGGGTATGACTGAAAAACCGAAAAAACAAGCGGCGGCCGATCTGGCGGAAAGCGGTCGCGGGCTCGGCCTTTTGAGCCTCGTCGTCGGCCTTGCGACGGGCGGCGCCACTTACTGGATCGTCGATCGCTGGATCGACGCCTCGACCCCCTCGCCTGTTTCGATCACGACCCTGCAGTCGATCATCGCGTTCAGCGCCGGCTGGCTCCTCCTTTCCGAGCGCAAGGATTTCCTGCGCCCGATCGTGCCGGCGGCTTTGATCGCGGCGCTCCTTGCGGGGCCAAGCTGGTTCATGGCGTCGTCGGATCGCGGGCACAGTTACGAACTTAAATCCTCGCCCTTCATCTTCTGGTTCTTCCTGTCGGCGCCGCTCGCCTTTTACCTTCTGCTGTCGCTCGCGAAATCGACGCTCGAGACCGGCCTGCCGCCGAAATACACGTCGCTCTATTTTCACGGGCTGACGCTGCCGCTTATCGCCGGCGGCGCGAAACTCTTCGCCGGCCTCGCCCTCATCCTGCTTTACGCTTGGGCGGCGCTCTTGAAGCAGATGGACGTCAAGTTCTTTTCGGAGCTCTTCGACGAGCCGTGGTTCATCTTGCCGTTTCTCGGCGCCATCGGCGGGCTGTCGATCGCGATGATCCGCGGCCAGCAGGCGGTGCTTGGCGCGCTGCGCTTCATCCTCTTGCTCTTCTCGCGCATCGCGATGCCGATCATGGCGCTGTTCTCGCTGACCTTCCTGGTCGTCCTCGCGCTCAAGGGTCCCGGCGCCATTCTCGATTCGGAATTTTTCTTCGGGCGCCCGGGCGGCGTCATTTTGTTTCTCGCGCTCGTCGGCATGCTGGTTTTCAACGGCGTCTACCAGAACGGCGAAGGGTCGCCGCCGCCCGCATGGCTGCGCCTTGCGACAGCGGCCGCGATTGCGACTTTCCCCGTCTATACGGGTCTCGCCTTCTATGCGCTCTTTCTGCGCGTCGGCGACTATGGCCTGACGCCGCCGCGCATCGGCGGCCTTGCGATGACCGCGCTCGCCTTTGCGTATTCGTTTGTATTGATCGCGGGCCTGCTGACGGAGCTCAACTGGAAGGGCAAGCGCTGGATGCCGCTGGTCGCGCCGCTCAACACGCTTATGGCGGTTTTGTGGGTCGGCGTTCTGCTGACCTTGTCGTCGCCGTTTTTCAACACCTGGGCGATGAGCGCGAAGAGCCAGGAGGAATTGCTGCTCTCGGGCAAGATCGACGCCGCGAAATTCGACTTTGGCTATCTTCGTTTCAGGCTCGGCGCGTATGGCGAGGCGTCGCTTGCGCGCATCGAAGGCGCGACGGGCCATCCGCAAGCCGCCGACATCCGTGCGGGCGTCGCGCGCGCCAGAGCCGCGCAGAGTTATTGGGAATACCAGAACCCGGATTTGACAACGCCGGCGGAGGCGCCTCCGTCAGGGGAACCGACGCCCGCTCAGCCGGGGCCGATGGATCTCGAACTCGATCCGAACGATGCGCCTGCGGACGGATCCGCGGCGACCCCGGAGCCTTAACCGGCGGTAAGTTCCGCCTCCTTGTCTTTTTCTTTTTTCGGTTTTTCTTCGCGCCGCTTAATCTTGCGATGAGGCCCGTGATAATCCTCGACGCCTTCGGCGAGCGCAAAACACGCGAGTCGCACCGAGCGCGGAATTTCAACGGCGTCGCCGTCGCGTTCGCCCTTCTCGTAATACTAAATCATCCGTCGTTTGAGGCCGAGGGCGTGCGCCGCTTCCTTCTGCGAGAATTTCTGCGACTTGCGCCATTTCTTGAAGTCAGCCGGCTCCATTGCGCACCTGTTGCGTCACGCCCCCATCGGCGCGTGAAATCACCCTATTGGCCGCGTGTAACAGCGGTTTGACAAATCGAAGAAAGTTCTGCGTCACTCGGGCGTTCCCGAAAAGTGCGGGCGGTTTTCGGGCCGGACCGCGCGGCGACAAAGGAGTCAAGGCCGCATTCCGCAACCTGGCCGCAACCTGGCCGCGACCTGGCGTCCATAAACGTCATCCGGGGGCTTCAAAATTAAGCGATTAGTCCCTACGTTGGTGGCGCCGGCTTGCCGGCTATGGCGATAAACGGCCCGTGCAATAAGCGGTTCGGACCCGGGGGCGGTACCCGGCGGCTCCACCAAAGTCTCCTCAGGCGGGGATTTCGGCGGGGCCGAAACAGGATCGACGGACGTGTAAAGACGACGCTTTCGCCCGGATGGTCTCCGTTATTGGACCAACCTTGATAGTTGCCAATGACAACTCTCGGGAAGAGTTCGCTCTCGCCGCGTAAGCGGCTGAGCTGCTCAAATGCTAAGTCCTGACCTCTTCCAAGGTCAGGCGGGGCCCCCCGGCGCCTGGCAACAGAAGCCGGGGACTTTATTTTCAACAATTGAAGGCGCCGGGCTTTTCGATTGTCGGCTTCGCCGACGGGAGCACCTGGCAACAGAAGCCGGGGGCTGTTCCCAACAACCGTTCAATTCGACGCGGGCGATTTCGCCAGCGCCGGCGCCCTCTCGCCAGTCCGGGCGGGCCAATAGCGCCGACCAACGGGTTGAGCCAGCGACAAATCCTGACCCATGGCCTCCTTCGTATCAGGCGGAGCCGGATGCATTTCGCCCCGGCTTGGGCTACATGCGATATCGGGGATGACGGCGGGGGAACATGCCGTCGATGGGGTGACTGGCGAGGATCGCTTGAAAGACGTCGAGATCGATTACGATTTCCTGACCCAGCAGGCGTTGAAGCAGGTCGTGCGCGACGTGCTTTTGATGACGGAAGAGCTTGGCGCTGCTCCGGGCGACCATCATTTCTATGTCGAGTTCGACACACAGGCCGAAGGCGTCACGATCGCGGATCATCTGCTGACGACCTATCCCGCGCGGATGACGATCGTTCTCCAGCACCAGTTCGACGACCTTGAAGTGCGCGAGACGGACTTTTCGGTGACGCTCTGGTTCAAGGGCGTTCAGGCGCGCCTTACCGTTCCGTTCGAAGCGGTGACAAGTTTTGCCGATCCGAGCGTGCAGTTCGGCCTGCGCTTTGACGCGGCCGCGGAAGCGGCAAAGCCAAAGCCCGAAGCGAGCGTAAAGCCGATCCGCGAGGAGGAGGCTCCATCAGGCGCCGTGCTGCAGCTCGACGCGTTCAGGAAGAAGTAGGCGGCCGTTACTGGATGAGATCGCCCGGCGCCTCGTCTTCGGGGGCGCGCGTTTCAAGCCGCAACAATTCCGCATGGTCGCCGGCGCCCGCTGCGTCGAGCAGCGGCTTCGGCAAAGATTTCGCCGTCGTTGCGCCCAGGGCTTTCAGCAATTCGGTCTGGCGCACGAGATTGCCGGCGCCGGTCGACAGCTTTTTCATTGCTTCCTGATAGGCGGCGTCGAGCTGGCCGAGCCGCCCTCCGATTGTCTGCATGTCGCCGGCAAAACCGACGAACTTGTCATAAAGCCCGCCAGCGCGCGACGCGATGTCTTCGGCATGCTGATGCTGGCGCTCGACCCGCCACATGGCCGCAACCGTCTTCAATTGCGTCGTCAGCGTCGTCGGCGTCGCAATCGCAACCTTGTTGTCGAGCGCATCGAGGCTCAGCAACTCGTCAGCCTTGAGCGCCGCGCCGAGCGCGGCTTCAATCGGCACGAACATGATGACGAAATCGAGCCGCGTGCCGACGCGCGACTGATATTCTTTCGACGCCAACCCCTTCATGTGATTGCGCATCGAGCGCGCGTGGGCGGCAAGACGCAGTCCTCGCGCCTCCTCATCGCTCTCATTCACATAGGCTTCAAAATCAGCGAGCGAGACCTTCGAATCGATGATGAGGCGTTCTCCCGCCGGCAGGTTGACGATATAATCGGTGCGCGCGCGTCCATCCTCGCCAATGAAACTCTCCTGACGGGAATACTCAACGCCGTCACGCAAGCCGAGGCGCTGAAGGATCGTGTCGACGATCATCTCGCCCCACGCGCCCTGCATCTGCACGTCGCCCTTGAGTGCGCGGGTCAGGTTCTCGGCTTCTTTCGAAACGGCGGCGGACTGGCGGCCGAGCTGTTCGAGCTGTTCTTTCAGCGATCCGTGCTGCGTCGCGCTTTGCGTGTGGGCGTCGCCAAGAGTTTTTTTGAAAGTGTCGATGTCGTTTTTCAGCGGGGCGAGAAGATTTCCAATCTGCTCGGAGTTCTGCGCCTTGAAGGTCGCGCTGTGCGTTTCCAGAAGCGCATTCGCCGTCTCGCCGAAGGACTGGCGCATCTGGTCCTTGGCTTCTTTCAGGTCGGCGATCTGACGCTCGAGGCCCTTGGCCTCCGCGCGCTCGCGCTCGAGCATGCGTTCGATGCCGCCTTTTTCCTCGCGCAGCGCCCGCAACTCCTCCGCGCCGCGACCGACATCGCCGAGCAGCGCCGCGATACGCTCCTTGGCGCTTGCGGCGTCGGCGGCGAGCGCCGACGTCTCGCGCCCAAGCCTATCGACCTCAGATCGAGCGGTCGCGAGTTCAGACTGAGCGGCGTCGGCGGCCCTCGCGCGTTCTTCGTCCGGGCGAGCGCGGCGACAGTTTTTGATCGCGAGCGTTCCGCGCGGAAGGCGAGCCACCCCGCCAGCGCGAGAAGGCAGAGCGCGGCGATCAACGCGGCGGCGAGGACGATTTCGAGCGCAGCGCCCGGCGCGGCTTCGGCCATGACGACTCTCCCATGGAGAACAAACAATGAACCTGCCGTCGCGCCGACCCATGAAGTCAAGCGCCTGTTCAAAGCGCCCCATATCTCCTATGCCGCGCGCAAATCTCTCGAGGCCGCCATGAAAAAGACCCGCACCGAAACCGACAGCTTCGGCCCCGTAGAGGTCGATGCGACGCGCTATTGGGGGGCGCAGGCCGAACGCTCTCTCGGCAACTTCAAGATCGGCTCTGAAAAGCAGCCTCCCGCCATCATCCGCGCGCTCGGGATCGTCAAGCGCGCCGCGCGCGGAAACCAACATGGCGATGGGGCGGCTCGATCCGAAAATCGGCGAGACGATCGTCAAGGCGGCGCAGGAAGTCATCGAAGGAAAGCTCGACGCGCATTTCCCGCTCGTCGTCTGGCAGACGGGTTCGGGCACCCAGTCGAACATGAACGCCAACGAAGTCATCTCGAACCGCGCGATCGAAATGCTGGGCGGAGAGATGGGCTCGAAGAAGCCCGTCCATCCGAACGATCATGTCAATATGAGCCAGTCGTCGAACGACACCTTCCCGACGGCGATGCACATCGCCTGCGCGGAGGAGATCGATCACCGCCTCCTCCCGGCGCTTCAAAAACTCCGCAATGCGCTGAACGACAAGGCCGAGGCGTGGAAGTCGATCATCAAGATCGGTCGGACGCACACGCAGGACGCAACGCCGCTGACCTTGGGTCAGGAGTTTTCGGGCTACGCCAAGCAGGTCGAGAACGGGATCAAACGCATCGAGCAGACGATGCCGGCGCTGATGGAGCTTGCGCAGGGCGGAACCGCCGTCGGCACCGGTCTTAACGCGCCGGTAGGCTTTGCCGAGAAAGTCGCCGAACGCATCGCCGCGATCACGCAGATGAAATTCACGACGGCGCCGAACAAGTTCGAAGCGCTCGCCGCGCATGACGCGATGGTGATGAGCCACGGCGCGATCACGACGGTCGCGGCCTCGCTCTTCAAGATCGCGAACGACATCCGTTTCCTCGGCTCGGGCCCGCGCGCCGGGCTTGGCGAATTGTCGCTTCCCGAGAACGAGCCGGGCTCCTCGATCATGCCGGGGAAAGTAAACCCGACGCAGTGCGAGGCGATGACGCAGGTCTGCGCGCATATCATGGGCAACAACGCGGCGATCGTCTTCGCCGGGAGCCAGGGCCATTTCGAGCTCAACGTCTTCAACCCGATGATGGCCTACAATTTCCTGCAGTCGGTGCGGCTGATGGCGGACGCCGCCGTCTCCTTCGCCGACAATTGCGTCGTCGGGATCGAGCCGCGCCTCGACAACATCAAGGACGGCGTCGAGCGCTCGTTGATGCTCGTCACGGCGCTCGCGCCGAAATACGGCTACGACCGCGCGGCGAAGATCGCCAAGGCCGCCCACAAGAACGGCACGACGCTCCGCGAAGAAGCGATCAAGGACGGCATCCCCGCCGCCGATTATGACGCGATCGTCAGGCCTGAGAAGATGATCGGGCCGGGCTGAGGCCGATCCCCCGGGGAACCTTTCGCGGACCGCCTGCGTTTGTCATGAGGGCGGGATTCAGCGCCCGAATGCTGCAATTTTGGAAGGGGCCTTCAATGAAAACACAGATTTTGATGACCGTCGCAGCCGCCGCGGCGGCTTTTGGCGTCGCGGCTTGCGCCACCGCGACCGCGCCCGCGTCGACCGACGCCCAAGTGAGTGAGACCGTCCAGAGCGACAAAAACGTTGACGCGCTGAATTCGCTGGCGTCGATCGCAATCGACGCCGAGGCGCTTTATCGCGAGTTGGCGCAGATCGTCGACAATGCCGACCTCAAGGCGGAGCTGCTGTTCCTCGCCGGGGAGCGCGCCAAACTCGCGGCGGCCCTCCAGACCAAGGTCGCGGCCATGGGCGGCGTTCCCGCAGAAGCCGGCCAGGCGCTCGGCTTCGGGCACCGCATCTTCACCGATATGCGAAGCGCTTTTGAAAATGACGAGAAAGTCGCGGCGAGCGAAGTGCTGCGCGGCGAGCAGTATCTCGTCGATAAAATGAACGAGGCGATCAGCGACGCGGCGCTTGGCGCGGAAACCACGGCCGCAGTCAGCGCCGCCCTGCCCGGAGTCGAAGCCGACCGCGATCGGGTCTTGCAACTCGCACGCAAATTCGGCGCCGATGTTTGAGGCCTGAAGGCCGGACACGGAAGGCGCGGCTGCGCTCCAGCCGCAACCGATCGACGCCTTGGTTCATCGTGTCCGCCTTCACGCGGGATATGGAGCGATTTTTGGCGCGGTGTTCGGAAAAGAGATGAGCGTCAACGGCGTTGCAAAAGACTTTCCCGTCGTTTGCGTCGGCGGCTCGGCCGGCGGCCTCGACGCCTATATCCGTTTATTGCAAAATCTGCCGGCGGATTTGGGCGTCGCCGTCGTGATCGTCAATCACCTGCGGATCGTAGACACGACGCTCCACGAAATACTCCCCCGCTATACGAAAATGCCGGTCGAACTGATCACGGAACGACTGGTGATCGAACCCAATCATGTGTTCATCATCCCGCCACAGCGTGACTTGCACGTTTTCGACGGTGAGTTCCGCCTCAAGCCCATTTCAAAGCCCAGGGGATGGCCCGACGTGATTACCGTCTTCCTGCGTTCCCTGACCGAGCACTGGGACGGCAGACTGATCGCCGTCATCGTCTCCGGCTATGACGGCGACGGCGCGGCCGCCCTTTGCGGCATAAGAGAAGTCGGCGGCATCACCATCGCGCAGAGGCTTGATACGGCTGCGGAGCCGGACATGCCCGAAAGCGCCATCGAGAGCGGGTGCATCGATTTTGTCCTGTCACCCGAGGATATTGCTGAAGCAATCAAGAAAATCGCAAAGTCGAGCGCCGCCGTCGGACGCGTCAAGGCGGCGAGCGGGTGAGGCCCCATCCGGACCTCCGCCCCGGCCAACGCAGCCGCAAGGCGAAATTCCGACCCCCGCGCAATCGGGCCCGACCCGCGCGTCAACCTTGCTGCAGGCGTCGCTTGGACCAGTTCTTGCTGGACAAGGCGCAACGCCGATAGGCATCGTCCCTCGGCTATTCGTCGTCACTGGGTCATTTGGGGTAAACTAGCATGTCCGAAGCAAAATCGCCGAGCCAGACGCGTCTCGTTCTGGCGCAATTCCTTTTCGCGAACGGCATCGACATCGAGGCGCTCTACAAGGCGCTGCGGCGCCGAACTCGCCGATTGCGATGCCGAAGCCGTGTCGCACATGGCCGGCATCATCGACGGCGTCACCATGGCGACGCAGAAGATCAAGGCCCACGGCCTCGACAACTGGACCCGCGGCTAAGAGCCTTCCCGGTCAGGATTTTTCCGCGACGACGATCCCGCCATAGGGCGGAAGGATCGCCGTCGCGCCGTCCGTCGTTCCCGGTAGTCCGTAGGCCAATGGTTGCCCCGCGCCCGCAGGGAGGTCGAACGTCGATCCGGCCCCGCCGAGATTGAAGAGGCATAGAAGGCTTTCGCCGCCATGGCGGCGGCGAAACGCGACGACGGGCTCCTCCGCGTCAAGAAATTCGATCGTCCCCAAACGGAGCGCCGCGTGCGCGCGGCGGAACGCGATGAAGCCGCGCGCAAGGGTCAGCGTCGAGCGCAGATCTTTCTCCTGCGCATCGACAGCGAGCGGAAGGTGGCGCGGATCGACCGGAAGCCAGGGCTCGACGGAGGAAAATCCCGCATTCGGCGCGCGCCGATTTCCACGGCATCGGCGTCCGGCATCCGTCGCGGCCGAGACTGTCCGGCCAGAAACGAATTCCCTCGGGATCCTTGAGACGGTCGAAGGGAACGTCCGCTTGCGGAAGACCCAATTCCTCGCCCTGATAGAGAAAGATCGTGCCCCGAAGGCACATCAGCATCCCGAGCAGCATTTGCGCGAATTCAGCGCCGGCGTCCTTGCCGCCCCAGCGCGTCGCGGCGCGAACGACGTCGTGGTTGGAAAACGACCAGCTCGGCCACGCGCTCTCGCTCTGTCCAGCTTTCGATCGCGGAGCGGATGAAGCGCGCCGAGAGCGGGCCATTCTCGAGCAGAAAGAGGAAATTATACGCGGTGTGAAGCCGTCCCGGCGCGCAATACTCGGCGCTCCGTTCTGCGTAGGGATCGCTGACGATTTCCGCGACCGACATCCGGTCCGGATAATTGTCGAGCAGTCGGCGCAGCTCCTCCATGAAGCCAAGCGTTTCCGGCTGCGAGCGGTCGTGGAGATGGCGCTGGTGCTGATAGGGACGCGCGAAGCCGCCGCCTTTTGTGCTTCGGCGGATTGTCGCGGAGCCGTAGGTCGCAATAGAAGAAATTCGCGACATCGAGACGAAAGCCGTCGACGCCGCGGTCGAGCCAGAATTTCGCAACATCGAGAATGTTCGCGGCGGACGTCCGCATTGTGGAAATTGAGATCGGGCTGCTCGGCGAGAAAATTGTGCAGGTAGTATTGCCGCCGGCGCGTGTCCCATGCCCAGGCCTGACCGCCGAAAATAGAGATCCAGTTGTTCGGCGGGCCGCCGTCCGTCCTTCGCGTCGGCCCAGACATACCAGTCCGCTTTCTTGTCGCGGGCGCGGCGGCTCTCTTTGAACCAGGGATGCTGGTCCGACGTGTGCGAATAAACCTGGTCGATGACGACTTTGAGCGATCGCGGCGCGCGCGGCGGAAAGAAGCCGTCGAAATCGGCGAGCGAGCCGAAGATCGGATCGACGTCGCGATAATCGGAGACGTCATAGCCGAAATCGCGCATCGGCGATCTGAAGAACGGCGACAGCCAGACGCCGTCGACGCCGAGGCTCTTCACATAGTCGAGCTTCGACGAAACGCCCCGGAGATCGCCGACGCCGTCATCATCGCTGTCTGAAAAGCTGCGCGGATAAATCTGGTAAATGACGGCGCCGCGCCACCATTCGGTCATCGAAGCGCTCCCGCCGCCGATTTACTCCGCAGGCGGACCATCTTCCGGAGGCGGTCCCGCCGGGGTCCCTTCAGGCTTGTCGTCCCGCCGCCCGCCTCGCTTCAGGCGCTTTTCAAGATGGCGCGCGAGCGTCTTCCTGTCTTCGAGCGAAAGCCCTTCCGCCGCTTCGATCATGATTCGCGCCATGTCGCTTCGGAACGAGGCGTCGAGCGCTTCGAATTTCGCGGCGACCGTTTCCGCCGCCGCGCGATCGAAGGTCTCAGCGGTGATCACATCGATGAGCTCGCGATGAAGCTCGCGCATCTCGCGCCAGACTTCGGCGTTGTCGTCGCGGTGTTCCTGGAACGCGCGGTGAAGCGCGTCGCGCGCGGCCGGCGACATGTCGTCGTGATCGCCATGACCGCCGTGGCGCCGCTCGAAGCGCGGCGGTTCGCGGCCGCTTTCCTGGCCCGCGATCTTGCCGGCGAGAAAACCGCCCAGAAAGACGTTGGCGGCAAGCGAAAGGCCGAGCGCGACCGTCAATCCCCTGTTCACCACTCGCTCTCCATGGAATAGCTGAAGGACTCGTCGAGCGCGGCGATAAGCTCTTCATCTGCGCCGCCGCCTGTCGCCGATACGCCGGCGATGAAGCCGACCACGCACAGGGCGGCGAGGATCCCCGCCGGCGCCAGCGGCCGGCCGAGCGGGCGCCACCCGAACGCTTCGGCGAAAGACGAGAGCGAGAGGCGGGTGCGGCGCCGGCGCTGGAAATCGTCGAAGCCGGCGAGCAGGCGCTGGCGGTAATCCGGGCCGAGCGCTTCGTCGAGCACACGGTCCTGTTCGCGCCAGTCGGCGATTACGGCGTCGACGATCGCGCGCGCCGCGTCGTCGGTCTCGATTTCTTTTCTTTGGTCGTTGGTCATTCGGCCCCCTCCATCAATTCCTCTCGACGCGCCGACAGCGCGTCCTTGAGGCTTTGTTTTGCCCGCGACAGCAGTGATTCGACCGCTTCGACGCTGATCGACATCGCCGCCGCGGCCTCGATATTCGACATCTCCTGATAATGGCGCAGCGTCATGGCGATCCTCTGGCGCTCCGGCAGCGTCGCGAGAGCGGCGCGCACGGCGCGCGCGCGATCATCGACCACGAGCCTGTCGACCGCCGACATGGCGCCGTCCGCAAGCTCGGCGGCGGCTTCCTCCGGCGCGTCGCGCTTTCGCCGCCGGATACGGTCGAAACAGGCGTTGCTCGCGACCCGATAAAGCCATGTTTCAAGGCGAGCGCCCCGAGGCTCCCAGCGCGCGGCGTTCTCCCAAAGCTTGAGGAACGTCTCTTGCGCCGCGTCTTCGGCGCCCGCGCGATCGAACAGAATTCGGCGGCAAAGGGCATGCACCCTCGACGAATGTCGAGCGATGACGATCGCGGCTGCGGACCGGTCGCCCCGGCCCGCGCGCGCGACAAGCGCTTCGTCGCTTTCGTCATCATCCGACAAACGGTCGCCCGTTCTCTGGTATTGGCGCCTTTAATCTTCATCCCGGTCATGATGGCGCATGCCGCGATGATGGTCCGACATTTCGTCCGTTGTAAGCAAGCCGTCGCCATTCTTGTCGAGGTCGGCGAAGCGCGTCCGGGCGGCGTCCTCGAATTCGCGGCGGTCGACGGAGCCGTTCTTGTCGGCGTCCGGGAAACGCCGGGCTTCGTGGTCGGCCATGCGGGTCTCGTGCATCGCCTTCATTTCAGCTTCGGTGATGAAGCCGTCGCCGTCCTTGTCGGCCTTGGCGATGAACTCCTTGTGGCGGGTGTCGAGGTCGGCGATCGCGACCTTGCCGTCGCCGTCCTTGTCGAAGCGGCTGAAATAGTCCTTCGAACCTCCGGCGTAGGCGACGGCGACAAGGGCGCCGGCGGCGGCGGTCAAGGCGAGAATGGTCTTCATTTTTTGAGCTCCTTTGAGCGGAAATCGCCCTCTTGAGCCTTTGAACGCCTCAGCGGCGGGATTCCGTCGCCATCCTTGACAATTCTCGGAAGGCGGCCGCGAGCCGGCTTTCCCCGGTGTCGTGAAGATGCGCGCCGGCCCGCTCGCGGGAGGGGAACATGACCTCGAGCGGGCGCCCGTCGAGGGCGGAGGCGGCGACTTCCGCAAAGGAAAGCGCTCGCCGCAGGCGCGGGGACGAGGCCGACGAGGTGATCCGCCCGACGGTCTCGCCGCGCGCGACAACGGCGGCGCCCGCCGGGGCGGCGTCGGCGTCGATCGACAAGACGACGAGATAGCGTTCTGGCGGCGGCGCGGTCTTCATCGACTGGCGCCCGTTGAACCAGGTGCGGTTCGGCGGCGCGAGATGCGGCAAGCCGATTTCATTCGGGCGGCGCCGGTCTTCAGCGCGCGCGCGATCGGCGCTGATGAAATCGGTCCCAAGCCTTGGCGCGCCGCCTTCGATACGGAGGATCTCGATCGCGTCGAGCCCGGCCAGCGGCAGCGCCCGCTTGCGGCGCAGCCGTTCGAAAACGACGAGCGCATCCTCGGCGGGATAGATGATTTCGACGCCCGGCGCCGAGCCGATGCTGATCGGCCGGATCGCAAGTTCGACGCCGCGCACGCGCCCTTGCGCCGTTGCGTCAGCGGAAAGGACGTCGATACCGGCGACCGCCGCGGCGTTGCGCGAGGCGGGACCGATGACGCCGAGCGCGGCGACCATCGCGCCGATATTGCTGACGACGACGTCGAAGGAACGCGCGGCGAGCGCGAGCCTGCGGTCGACCGGCGTTCTCGTCGTCAGCAGAAAGAGATCACCGGAAAGCCGCGTCAGGTCGGCAAAATCGACGACGGCGCCGTCAGCGTCGAGAATGAGGCCGCGCGCGCTTTCGGCAACTCCAAGCTCAAGCACCGGCGTCGTCGTCAGGCGCGCGAGCAACGCCGCCGCATCGCGCCCGCGAACGGTGTAGCGGCAGAGAGCGCCGAGATCGACGAGCGCCGCGTCCTCGGACATCGCGCCGTACTCCTCCTCGAGCGACGTATAAAGCCGCGCGCACGCATAGCCGTTGACCGACGTCCAGCTGTTGGCGGTCGAGAGCGAGGCGGTGGCGGCGTAAAGCGCGCTCGCGCGGGGTTCTTTCGCATCGTCGGCGGCGGGAAAATTCATGACGACGCCTCGTCATGCTTGAAGAAATCGAGCGCGCGCTCGCTGGCGCGGCGCCCGCCGAAAGACTGACCGCGCCGCCAAGAAGCGCTTCGGGGCCGCAAAAGAAATAGCCTTCAAGGCCGGAGGCGTCGGCAAGCCGCTTGCGGCGCTCGATCGCGGCGAGCGTCGGCGCGGACGACGGCTCGGCGGCGTCGATCTCGGCGGCCGCGATCTGCGAGACCGCGCCCGGCGCGAAGACCCCGAACGCCGCCTTCGCCGCCGCTACGACTGATCGGCGCCACGCCTCATCCGACAGCGGACGATCGGCGACGGGATGGAGCAGCATCGTCGCCGTCGAGCATCCCTGCGGCGCAAGCGAGGGATCGATGGCGCTCGGAAAGACGAGTTCGGCGATCAGCGGCGCATCGGCCCCGCCCTCGTCCGCGGCGTTGAAGGCGCGATCGATCTCCGACGCCGTTGGCGCGAGGAGGAACCGCCGATCCATCCTGGCCGCCAGATGCGGCTCGCCGAGCGGGCCGTTGATGGCGAGATGAACCCGCGCCGACGCGATCGCGGGCGGCGTCTCGTCGAGCGCTTTGGCGAATTCGATGTCGAGCCGCGCCCGGCCGACGAAATCAATGAAAGTCTCGCGCGCCGGCAGCGCGCTGATGATGATCGGCGCCCTGATCTGGCTGCCGTCGTCAAACTCGACGCCGGCGACACGGTCCCATTCGACGATGACGCGCCGCACGCGGTCGGTCTGCCGGATCGCGACGCCGAGGGCCTGACCGGCGCGCCGGAGCGCCCCGGAAAGCCCGCGCCCGCCGCCCTCGATCGCCGCGACGGCGCCCTGAAGGCCGGCGGCCTCGCCCGCCCAGCGGCGGAGCAGCGCAAAATAAGTGAACGCCTCCGACGGGCGCGACAGCGACCCGAGGGCCGCCTCGGCGCGAAGGTAGTCCTCAAGCCGCGCATCGCCAAACCGCCCGACGATCGCTCCGTCGACGGAGGAAGTCGCCGCGTCCGCGGTCGGACCCGCGAGCACCGTCGGCGCTTCGCCGCCGGAAAACCAGTCCGCCAGCGAGCGCGCGGCGCGGCGCTCTCCTTCGGCGAACGCCTCGAAAGGCGCGGCGTCGGCTTCCGACATGACCGCGACCGCCTCGCCCCAGAGCGCCGGATCGCCGGGCAGGATCAGGGCCGCGCCGTCCGTGAAGCGCACGAATGTTTCAAGCCGGCGCCGCGCGAAAGCCAGACCATGGCGATACAGATCGAGCGCGTCGATGACGCCGGCGTCGAGCGCCGTCGCGAGCGGATCGCCGTCGAGGGCGAAATAGCCGGGCGCGAATTCGCGCCTGTCCTGATAGCGCCCGGTCCCTGTTTCAATCTCGATGACGTGGAGCCCGGCCTTGGCGAGAAGCGCCGCCGCCGCCATCGCATCCGGCGTCGCGCCGAGCACGACGACATCGACGCCGCCTTCGATTTTCGGCCCCTGCCGTTTGCGCTCGTTAGTCACGGCGGACGATCTCCATCGCCAGCGCGGCGGCGGCGCCGATGTCGTCATGCGAGGGAGCGGGCGCGTGGATCGCCGGCGCATCGAACGAGCGGCGACGCAAGCCGGCGGCGGCGTCCGGCCCGATCGTCGCCTCGATCTCGCGCGGGGTTCCGACATCGCCGAACAGGCGCTCGATCTCCTTCGTCGCATGGCGCGCGAGAATTTGCCGGTCCTGTCCTGTCCATTCGCGGAAATGCCCGTTCTCGCGAAGCCGCGCCGGACAATAGGGCGCGCGTGCGATGACGTCCTTTCCGCAGAATTCGAAGGTGAGCGGCGCATCTTCCGCGATGCGGCCTTCGGTCATGGCGTTGCGCGCGCGCCGGATCTGGTCGCGGCTGGTCGCAGTGAAGTAGCGCGCGGCGGCGTCCCGTCCCGACAGTTTCGGGCGCCGGTCGTAGCGGATGCGGATCGTCGCCTCGGCGCCCGCGCGGCGGAGCAGCGGCGAGCCCGCTGACGTGATCCGAAGTCCCGCCGCTTCGCCGATGACCGCCGATGACGCCATGACGTCGCGCGCCCGAAGATCGCGCCCGTCGGCCATCGTGATCGCCCAGCTTTTTCCGTCGGCGCGCCGGACGGCTTGCAGCCGCTCGTCGCGAATATCGACGCCGGCGGCGAGCGCGGCGGATTTGAGCGCGTCGTCGAGCGCGCGGCGGAGCGTCCGCCGCCGGCCGGCGCCCGCGAGCGACGCCAGCGCCTGCGCCGATCCCGCTTCGTCGCCCGCAAGGCCGAACCGGGAGACAAGCGCGCTTACGAGATGCGTCTTCAGGTCCTCGTCGTCGAAATAATCGTCAAGCGCCGCATTCGCCGACATGAACCGTCCAGGCGCAAGATTGCCGCGATCATCGGCGGCGCGTCCCGCAGCGAGCGTCAGTTCCTCGACAAAGCCCGGCCACAAGAAGGCGAGCGCCGGCTCGCGCGCCGCGAGACCGTCGGCCGTCGCGCGCGCATCGGCGGCCGTCGACAGCGCCGTCTTCTCCGAGAGAAGCGTCGTGTCGTCGCCGGGTCTTCAAAGCGAAGATCGTATTGATGAAGGTCGAGCAGGCGCCAGATGAAATTCGGCGGCTCGGCGACGAAGCCGTCGTCAACGACCTCCCCGCCGGTCGGCGCCAGCGCGACCTTGGCGCCGGCGCGCGCCGCGCACGCGGCCGCTGCAAGGCCCGCGGCGTCGGCGCCGATGACGACGAGATCGATTACGCTACGCTGGGCCATCACTCGCCCGTACTCCCGCCGCACCTGCGACGGTTACTTCGTAGACTGAGCGGACGCCGGCTTCGAGCGAAATCAGCCGGGCTTCGGCGTCCGTGATCTCGTCCGCGTCGAGGAGCGCGGCCATCAGGCGCCGGACGGCGTCGCCTGCGGCGCCGGGCGCGAAAACGCCACCGGTCGCCGCCCTGCTCATCTGCTGAATCGATTCAAGGACGACATGCGCGTTTGCAAGAACCGCAGCGGCGTCGGGGGCGAGCGCGCCGCGGTCGCGGAGCGCCCTGATCGCCGATCCCCTGTCCCGCCTTGTCGCCGCGTCCATGCCCGAAACATGGGCGAGGATTAGATACTGAACGGTGAAATCGGCCTCGATAAAGCCGCCGACGGCGTTCTTGAGGTCCCAGGGACCAAGGCCGGGCTTGGCGGACCGCAGCCTCTGGCGCATGGCCTCGACATCGCGCGCGGTCGCGGCGGCCTCGCGCGGCGCGGCGAGCGTCTGGTCGACAGCCGCCATGATGCGCGCGCCGAGCGCCGGATCTCCCGCAAACACGCGCGCTTTGGTGAGCGCCATCTTCTCCCAGGTCCACGCCTCGTTCGCATAATAATGGCGAAAGGAGGCGAGGCTGACCGCCGCCGGTCCTTTGGCGCCGGACGGGCGAAGCTGCATGTCGACGTCGTAAAGGACGCCCTCTTCCGTCGGCGTCGTCACCGCCGCGAGGAACCGCCGCACGAGGCGCGCATAATAGGTGACGGCGTCAAGCGCGGCCTCGCCTGAGGCGCGCGCGCCATCGCCCGCTTCATAGATGAACATGAGATCGACGTCGGACGCCGCCGTCATCGCGCGCGCGCCAAGACGCCCGAGCGCGACGATCGCGATCGTTCCGTCGATGACGCCGAAGAGGCGTTCCGATTCATTCTTCGCGGCGTCGAACAACGCGCGCAACGACGTCTCCGCGATCTGCGTGAACCGTTCGGCGGCGGCGTCCGGCGCAATCGCCCCGACAAGAAGCTGCGCCGATACGGAAAGGGATTCTTCCGACGCCCAGCGACGCACGGCGCTGAGCACCGCCTCGTAGTGATCGGCGGCGCCAAGGCGGACGGCGAGCTTTGCTTCAAGCTCGGCTTCGCTCGGCGCGGGTTCGGGCCAGCGGCTTTCGATCAGCGCTTCGGCGAGATAGGCGCGCCTGGCGACCTCGCGCGCAAGATAGGGTGACAACGCCATGATGCGGACAAGGCGCTCAAAGACGTCCGGCCGGTTCAAAAACAGCGAAAAGATCTGCACGCCCGCCGGCAGCCCGCGCAGAAATCCGTCGAAGGCGGCGAAGGCGTCGTCGGGCGAACCGGCGCGCGCGAGCGCCTCGATCAGCTGCGGCGCAATCTTCGCGAGCAGGGTCCTCGCGCGCGCCGACCGTGTCGCGCGGGTCTCGCCCGCATGCCAGCGGCGGAACGAATCCGCCACCTGTTCGGGACGTTCAAAGCCGAGCGCGCGCAAGGTCGCGATCGTCGCCGGATCGTTGTCGACGCCGGTGAAGGACAAGGGCCCAATCGTCGCCGTCGCGCGCGTTTCGGGCTGGAAGAACGGCGTCGTCAGGCGATGGGTCGAGCGGAAGACCTCGCCGAGACGGGCTTCGAGCGCCGGAAGGCTCGGCTCGCCGAGAAAGGCCGCAAGGCGGCTCGCCTCAACTTCGGTTTGCGGGATGCGATGCGTCTGTTCGTCGGCGATCATCTGCAGCCGGTGCTCGACCTTGCGCAGATAGCGATAGCGCTCCGACAGCGCGTCGGCGGTCTCGCCGGCGACGACGCCCGCCGACGCCAGCGCCGCCATCGCCTCAAGCGTCGCGCGCGCGCGGAAGGCGGGGTTCTTGCCGCCGCCGATCAGTTGTTGCGCCTGAACGTAGAATTCGATTTCGCGGATCCCGCCGCGTCCGCGCTTCAGGTCATGGCCGAAGAAATCGAAATCGCCGGCGCCCTTGCCGGCGTGGATCTGGCGCATCACCGCATGGATTTCCTCGATCGCCGCGAAATCAAGGAACTTTCGCCAGATGAAGGGGCGAAGGCGGCGGATGAACTCGTCGCCGAGGGGCAGATCGCCCGCCGCCGACCGCGCCTTGATGAACGCCGCGCGCTCCCAGTTCTGGCCGTAGGATTCGTAATAGGTTTCCGCCGCGTTGATCGACACCGCCGCCGCCGAGACGCCGGGATCGGGCCGCAGGCGCAGATCCGTGCGGAAGACATATCCGTCCGCTGTCTGATCGTTGAGGATTTTGACGATGGCGCGCGCGACGGCGACGGCGACGCGCTTTGATTCCTCGCGCCCGCCGAGCGCGTCGGACGCGCTGTCGAACAAGATGACGAGATCGATGTCGCTTGAATAATTAAGCTCGAAGGCGCCGTGCTTGCCCATCGCGAGCGCGACGACGCCGCAGCCGATCTCGGGCCGCGCCTCGTCCGTCGCCCGAAAGCCGAGCCGCGTCGCCTGCCGGAGCGCGATCCGCATCGCCGACCCGGCGCAAGCGTCGGCGAACTGCGAGAGCGCGTCCGTCGCCTCCATTGTCGTCCATGCGCCTGCGATCTCGCCCAGCGCGAAAGATAGCGCCGCATCCGATTTGGCGAGGCGGAGCGCCTTCATGTGCGCGCTCTGTTCGACTTCTTCCGACGCTTTCCACGCCGCCGAGACGACACGCTCAAGGCTCTGCCGAAGCGAGGACGCAAGCGCCGCGCGCGCCATCTCCGGATGGCGGGCGATCAGCCGCGCGAGATAGGGCGAGCAGCCGGCGACGCCTTCGATCAGCGCGCGTGCGGGATCGCGTCCGTCCCAACCTTCAAGCGCGCGCTTTCCGGCCTCCGGATCATAGGGCGGCGGGGCGAAAGCGATCAGCGATGACAAAGGCGCGTCGTCAGTCATCGGAAGGTTTCTACGGGAAGTCGGGATCGAATGAAAACGTCCGCGCGTGTCAGCGCCTGCCTCTCCCTCGGGAGAGGCCAGCGACCCCGGCGCAAGCCGGGGGAGCGGGTGAGGGGTCGGTCTTCGGCCTGCGAGCGCAGTCCCCTCACCCAAAATCGCTTTGCGATTTTGACCTCTCCCAAGGGAGAGGTGAAGAAAGACTGGCGGCCCTTAACCTTTGTGGAACGTCGGAAAGGCGATTGTCACCTTGAGGCCGCGACGATCGCCGACAGCCGACGCGTCGCCGAGCGCGATCGACCCTTGATGGGCGCGCGCGATCGCGGAGACAAGCGACAGGCCAAGGCCCGATCCCGGCGTCGTGCGGCTTTGTTCAAGGCGCACGAAGCGCTTCAAGACGCTGTCCCGTTCGGCCTCGGGAACGCCCGGGCCGTCGTCGAGCACCGACAAAAGCACGCGGCCTTCCGACCCTTTGCGGACGTCGATCCTGATCGTCGTGCCGCCGACGGCGTATTTCAGCGCATTGTCGAGAAGATTGGCGAGCGCCTGGCTGAGCAGCGAGCGCGAGCCGCGGACCGGCGGCGACGGCGCCGTCTTCAATTGCAGGATGAAGCCGGCGTCCTGCGCCGCGGGTTCATACAGTTCGACCATTTCCTGCGCGATGGCGACGAGATCGACCGCCTCCATCTGGCCGGCGCCCTCGCCCAACTCGATGCGCGCGATCGAGAGCAGCGCGTTGAAGGTCATGATCATGTTCTCCGCGTCTTCAAGCGTCGCGCGGAGCGCCTCTTCCTTTTCGGCGGGACCCGCTTTCATCGCCTCGGTGAGGCGTCCTCGAATGCGATTGAGCGGCGAGCGCAGGTCATGCGCGATGTTGTCGGATACCTCGCGCATGCCGCCCATCAGCCGTTCGATCTGGTCGAGCATGGCGTTGAGGTTGATCGCGAGGCTTTCAAGCTCGTCGCCGGCGCCGGTGAGCGCGATGCGCTTCGACAGATCGCCGTCGCGGATCGCGCGGGCGGTGCGGTTGACGCCGTCGACGCGGGTCAACAGCGCGCGGCTGAACAACAGCCCGACGATGATGCCGAGAAGGATCGTCGCGGCGCCGATGCGCGCCATCTGCTCCTGGCTGCTCTCCCGGAGCGCTTCGCGCGTCGAGATATCGCGCGCCACAAAGACGAGGAATGACGTCTCCGCGTCCGGTGTCGGCTTGAAGCGCCTTATCTTGCCGCGCGCCTCCCGCGTCTCGATGCCGATTTCGCGGCCGGCCGCGTCGAGGCGCGGGCGCTCGAAGGTGAAGTTGAAGAAGCCCTCGCCGGCCGACAGCGCTTCGGGCGGCAGCGCCGAGAGATTGCCGGAAAGAACCGCGCCCGACGGCGCGCCGATCAGCATGTAGAGCCCGTCGTCGCGCCACGCGGCGCGCTCGCGCACGACACGGCGCAGGACGCCCGCGCCCTCCGTCGAAAACACCTCCGAGAGAACCTGGATTTCCTGATCGACGATCGCGTCGGTCTGCTTCGACATCGCGCCGAACGTGTCCTGGTAGAACAGGAGGCCGAGCAGCGCGACGGCGATCGCGAACACGAACACGTAAATGATCGTGAAGCTGAACGACGTCGTCCGGAGGATGCGGAATATCATCGTCATCAGGGATTGGGCTTGAATAGGCCGCGCCGCGGCCATCCCCTAACACCGAACGCCCAAAACCCCAAAACCTAATCCTGGTCCGTGATCGTGTAGCCGGCGCCGCGGATCGTCTTCAAAAGCGCCTTGTCGAAATCCTTGTCGATTTTCGACCGGAGGCGCGAGATGTGCACGTCGATGACGTTCGTCTGCGGATCGAAATGATACTCCCAGACGTTCTCAAGAAGCATCGTGCGCGTCACCACCTGGCCGGCGTGGCGCATGAGATATTCAAGGAGGCGGAACTCGCGCGGCTGCAGGTCGATCTTCTTGCCCGCGCGGCGGACGGTCCGCGTGATGACGTCGATCTCGAGATCGCCGACCACGATAGCGCGTCGTGACGCTCGTCGGCGCCGCGTCCGGCGGCGCCCCAGAGCCTCGACCCGCGCGAGGAGTTCCGGGAAGGCGTAGGGTTTCACGAGGTAATCGTCGCCGCCGGCCTTGAAGCCTTTGACGCGGTCGTCAACCTCGCCGAGCGCCGACAGGAAGAGCGCGGGCGTCTCGTCGCCGCCGGCGCGCCGCTTCGAGAGAAGCGACACGCCGTCGAGCTTGGGGAGCATGCGGTCGATGACGTAGGCGTCGTAATCGCCGGCGCCGGCCATGTTGAGCCCGACCTCGCCGTCGACGAGCGTGATCGACGACATGGCCGGCCTCGCGCAGTCCCTTCGAGACATGCAGGCCGCCGCTTCGACGTCGTCTTCGACACCAGAATTCGCATGGGCGCCCGTGTCACTGCCTTTAATCCGGTTCTTGCTGTGGCTGTACACCGCGCGTTTCAGGGCGCTGAACTGTTTGGCGTCGCCGAGCTGGAGGCGAAGGAGCATGGCCTCCTTGCCCGCCGTCTTGGCGTCCTCGATCTTTTTCTTCAGTGCCGCCGCCGGACGTCACCGGCTTGCCGTCCGCCTGCAGAGATGACCATGCCGGGACGAAGTCCCGCTTCCTCCGCCGCGCTGCCGGGTTTGACGCCGGTGACGAGAACGCCGGCGACGCCCGCCGGAATCGGAACTGCTGCGCGCATCGGTCGGTGAGATCGGCGACGCGAAGCCCGAGTCCGGTCGACAGCGAATCCTCGACGGCGCGAGCGGCTCGTCATCGTTCGCCGCGCCACATCGGCGTCGCGGTCGGGCCGAGCGTCACCGTGAGATCGGCGTTCCGCGCCGTTCCGAAGCACGGTGATCTTCAGGTTGTGCGCCCGGCGGCAGGGCCGAGATCGGTGCGCGTCAGATCGCGCGGGCTCGCAATCGTCGGCGCCGTTGAGCTTCAGCACGAGGTCTCTGCGTCTCGAAACCCGCTTTCGAAGCCGGCGTTCCAATCGGCACGACGTCGCAGATGATCGCGCCCGCCGTTCCCTTGCGTCCGAGCGCGGCGGCGATTTCCGTCGTCACATCGGCTGGATGTGACGCCGAGCCAGCCGCGCGTGACCGAGCCGTTCGCTGATCAGCTGGGCGACCGTTTCCTTGGCGACTTGCGCGGGAATCGCGAAGCCGATGCCGACGCTGCCGCCGGTCGGCGAGTAGATCGCCGTGTTGACGCCGACGACGCGGCCTTTGAGGTCGAAGGTCGGGCCGCCCGGAATTGCCGCGGTTGATCGGCGCGTCGATCTGGATGAAGTCGAGGAACTGGCCGTCGCGGCTCTCGCCGCCGATCGCCGAGACGATGCCGGCCGTCACCGTGCCGCCAAGTCCGAAGGGATTGCCGACCGCGATGACCCAGTCGCCGACGCGCAAGCGCACATCGTCCGCGAACTGAACAACGCCTGTCCCTTCGGCGGCTCGACTTTCAGGACCGCGAGATCGGTCGAGCGGATCGGCGCCGACGAGCGTCGCCTTGATCTCTTGCCGTCGGCCAGGCGGACCTTGATCTCATCGGCGCCCTCGACGACATGGTTGTTGGTGACGATGTGGCCGGCGCCGTCGATGAAAAAGCCCGAGCCTTGGGCCTCCATCCGCTGCGGCGATCCCTCGCCGCCAAAATCATCCTCGCCGCCGTTCTGCGGCGGCTGGCCGAAGCGGAAGTGGAAGAGATCTTGCAGCTCTTCGGGAATCTGCTGCGTCTCGACTTCGCGTTCGACAGAATGCTGACGACCGAGGGCGCCACGCGCTCGACCAGATCGGCGAACGACAGCGCGCCGTCGGCCGCTCCGTTCAGCGAGACTGGCGGCGGAGCGACGAGGCGCGGCGCTTGCGCCTGCGCGCCGGGAACCAGCAGCACCGCGGTTGCGCCAAGCGCGACGCTCGCGGCGACGCCGGCAAGCAACCCATTCCTGAAACTCTTGCGTCCAAATTGGCTCATTGCAGTCCTTCAACTCCAGTTGTGCGCCGCCCGTCATCCGTACAAACACATACGCGCAAAGAGATAGGCCCCGCCATGGCGGCTGAATCCCGGCGGAGCGAATTAAACTTTGTCAACAATCCGGGGCGCTTGCCAATAAAATCAACGCCAATTCTGCGACAAATGTCGCAACTGTGATCCAGGGCAAAATCCGATCAAGTGGAATCCGGTTGATCGCAGATTTTGCCCTGAAACTTGAGATTGGAGCAAATTCCGCGCGCCAGCGCGCGGAATTTGCTCCAGGCGCGCGGCCGCCGGTCATGCCGAGACCGCCGCCGCCGACGCGCGCTCTTTAAGGAGCGCGATTTCGTTCGCCGGCAACAGCGGTTCGGCGGATTTAAGGACGGCGTCCATCCGCTTTTTGGCGGCGTCGCGTTCGCCGCCCTCGGCCGCGCGGATCTCGAGGATGAGATCGCCGGCGTAGCGCCGCGTTTCCGCAAGCGCCGTCGCAACGAGGCTTTCGGCGGCGTCCGGCCGGTCGAGCTTTTCGCCAAGGACGCCGGCGCGCGCGAGAAAGGCGGCGCCGCTTTGCGCCGCGCGTTCGGCGCCGCGTTCGAGCGGGCGGTCGATGTCGGGGCGAAGCGCCATCAGCCGCGACGAGCCGCCGGCGTGCCGCGTCGGGTGGACGCGCCTCAGGGCGGCGAGCGCCTGTTCGGCGTAGCGCGCGAGCGCCAGCGCGGCGAGATCGCGCGAGGCCTCGATGCGGTTGGCGAGCGCCGTTTCGCGGATGCGCGCGGCTTCCTCCGCCATGCCGCGCGCGAAGGCGGCGAAATGCTCGATCCGCGCCGGCGCCTCGTCCGTATCGGGATCATCGTCGGCGTCGCGTTCGAGCGCCCGCGCAAGGCCTTCGAAATCGTCAAAGAGCGCGTCAATGACGGCGTCCGCGTCGGCGCGCGCTTGCGGCAGGTCCGCATCGGCGGCGTTTGCAAGATGGCGCGCAAGCGAAAGCGCGCGCCAGGGCGCGTCCATCCGCGCCGCAATCGCAAGGAGGACATAAGGCGCCGCGTCGCGATTTTCAGCGAACGCGGCGGCGTAACGGCGCCGCGCCGCATAAAGCCCTTCTTCGGTGAGCGCCGCCGTCGGCCGCGGAAATTCCCGCTGCGCGGATTTCAACGCGCCCGCCAAAGGAACAAGCGCGGCGATTTCGGCAAGATCGTGCAGCGCCGCGGCGCCCGACTGCGCGTCGCCGCCCGAAAGCCGCGAGGCGAGATCGCCGCGAAAGGCGTCGTCGGCCTCGGCGTGCGCGATCAGGCGGTTGAACCCCTCTCCCGCTTCGCGAAAAAGCGCGTCTTCGAACGCGGCGACGTCGAACGCGCCAGCCGCAATCGCGGCGTCAAGATCGGCGGCGGCCCGCGACGCGCCGGCGCAGGCCGGATCCGTTTTGACGAGCGCCCAGAGCGGCGCGATCGAGGAGCGCGCGATGCGGGCGCGGCGCTTCTTCCCCGGCGCGCCGAGACGAAAAAATCCTCGAACGGCGTGAAGAACAGTCTTTGTGCGGACGGCTTTCGCGCCGGAAACCGCGCGCCGCCGTCGACAAGCCGTGTACGGATGATCGCCAGCATCTCGGCGGCGGGGAGCTTCGATCCGGCGCGCGCGTCGGCTTCGAGAGCGTCAAAGAGGCGTGCGGCGGCGGCCATCGGAAGCGCGCCGAGAAAAGCCTCGATCCGAGCCCATTTGCGCGCCGAAACGCCGCGCGGGGCGACCAGAAATGCGGAGGAAAAATCGATCATGCCGACATCGTTCTACGCCGCCGGCTTGCTCCGTCGCAACCGCTCGCAAGCGGGCGTCCCGGCGACGCAAGACTGAAGGATCGCCGGGTGCGCTCGGATCATCAGGCCCCCGCGAAATGCTTGCGAGGCGACTGCGCCTCGCCCGCGCTCCAGCGCTTGACGAACTCTTCAAGCTCCCGGTCGCCGCCTTCGGGAAGAACGATCTTCAATTTTACATATTGATCGCCGGCTGGCGCGCCCTCGCGCGCGACGCCGCGGCCCTTCAAGCGCAAGACCGCGCCCGAGCTCGTGTTCTTCGGCACCGAGATCGACACGTCGCCCGCGATCGTCGGCGCGGTGATCTTGCCGCCGAGGACCGCCTCTTTGAGCGTGATCGGCGCATCGATATGAATGTCGTCGCCGTCGCGCTCGAAGAGCGAATGCGGCTTCACCGCGATCTCGACATAGACGTCGCCGGCGCCGCCGCCGCCGATGCCGGATTCGCCCTGCGCTTTAAGGCGCAGGGTCTGTCCTTGCGCAACGCCGGCCGGGATCGCGATATCGAGCGTCTTGCCGTCCGCCATGGTGACGCGCTTTTTCGCGCCGCAGGCGGCGTCGAGAAAGTCGACTTCCAGCCCGTATTTGACGTCGCGCCCGCGAAATTGCGCGCCGGCGGCGCCAGCGCTTGCGCCTGCATGGGCGCCGGCGGCCGAATGCCCGCCAGATCGGCCACGCCCGAAAAGGTCGGCGAAAATATCGCCGAGATCGTCAAAATCGCCCTTGTTGGCGAAGCCGCCGGAATAGGCGGCGCCGCCCGGGCCGTAGGCGCCGGCGCCTGCGCCTTGTCCGCCCGCGCCGGGAGACCACTGGCGCGAGGGATGGGCGGCGCGCTCGCGGCCTTGTTCGTCAAGCTCGCCGCGGTCGTATTTCTTGCGGCGGTCGGCGTCGCCGACGATGTCGAAGGCGGAGGAGACTTCCTTGAATTTCTCCTCGGAGGCCTTGTCGTCCTTGTTGCGGTCGGGATGGAATTTTTTCGCAAGGTTGCGGAACGCGGCGCGGATTTCCGCGTCGGACGCCGACGACGGCACGCCGAGCACGCTGTAAGGATTTCTCGCCAAGGTCTACCGGGCTCCTTCCGGCCGCAAAACGACGCTCACGGGGTCGAGGCCCCATGAGGTAGATAGGCGATCCTGACACAAAATGAAGGGAACACGGTTAATTTTGGGGGGCGAAACCATCAGCGCCGGCTCTTTGCCCAGGCGGACCAATCAACCTGCTCGCTGGCGACTTCGACCAGGGCGTCCGGCGCCGCGTTATCAAGGAAGACGACGAGGTTGGCGCACTCATAGCGCGCGCTCGGAGCGATCAACCCGTCATAGCCAAGGAACGCGGCGGCGGCGCCGATTTCCTGCGTCCTTGGATAGAGGATCTCGCGGTACCGGCTCATCTCGACGCCGAGCGCAGCGAGTTGCTCGATGTCGAGGAGTTGAAGCGCCTTTGGCAGCGTCGCGCCGAGCTTCCAGAGGACATGCCTCATCCGAGACGGAAAGACCGGCTGGCCGCGGCTCAAGTGAAAATGAACCTCGGATAGCGCGCCGTCGCGCTCTTCGGAGCCATAAAGCACCGACAAATCCGAGGGATTCCATCGTCCTGCGCCGCGCGATCCGTCGGCCGGCGACCGACCCTCCCGCACGACGCGCCAGACCGTTCGGTCGTAAAGGGCGGGCGCGATCTTGCTGATCGCGTCGAGAAGGCGGTCGTCAAGCGGGCGGCGCTCCATCACCATTCACCGCTCATCCCGGCGCAAGCCGGGATCCAGAAAAGCGCCCTTCGCAAGGGATGGCGAATTCAAGTCTGTATAAGGAAGAACTGGATCCCGGCTTGCGCCGGGATGAGCGGAGGAAAGGGTCGAGCGCTCGAAATAGAACCGGTTCAAAGATAAACGCCCGCGTCGAGCCGCTCGATCACTTCAAGGACTTCAGCCGTCCGTCCACTGACGATAAGATCGTAAGGCCGCGCGCCGACAAGCTGCGGATGCGCCGATTGCAGCCAGAGGCGCGCCTCATCTGGCTCGTAGAAATCGGAAAGCCGCTCGGCGACCCATCGCAGCTCGGCGATGATCTGCTGCTTCTCGATCGTCGGCCCGCTTTCGCCGCTCTGCCAACGCGACACGGTCGGCGGCGACACGCCGAGAATGTTGGCGATGTCGCGGCCGGTAAGACCCCCGCGCTGGCGGAGGTCGTCCAAAAGCCGGGAAACGGCGGTTTTCTGAGCAATTGCGGCGGACATAGGGGTTTTCTCCGACCCTCAAGTTACGTATTGATTTTATAACTGTCAAGGTATGAAACTCATTTACAACCATTGGCCTGGCCCTTTTGTGCGAAGCCCGACAGCGCGAAGCGGCTTCAGGCTGAGGTCGGGGGTCCTAAACATTGACCTCCCCCCAGCCTCCGACCCCCACCAGATCCGAGATTTGCGCGACTTTGACGTTGAGCGGCGGGCGTCCGCTTGGGTAAGCCGACGGCGGGAAATCCGCCGCCAGCATCACCGCCAGATAGGTGAACGCCGCGCTTGAAACCTCCGCTGTCCGGATAAGCGCGGCGTTCGCCCAGATCTCGACGCGGTAGCGCTCGAAGGCCTCGCTCAAGGGAACGTCCTCGCCGGCCCAGCTGAATCGCCGCCTTTGCGCGTTCTGCGCTTCCAGCTGACGAGGAGATCGCCCTCCGCCGTTTCGACGGCGAGGAGATGGACGGGCGAAAGCGGTTTAACCCCCGCGCGTCGGCCGTGAAGGTCTTTGTACGGAATGTTTCTTCGCTCGGGTGGTCGTCGGCGGGCCCCGCGGACCAGTCGAAGGAAATCCCGCGAAGATCGAACGGCGCCTCGGCCTGCACGACCGCGGCGGTGAGGAGAACGAAGCGCGCGCCGGCGCCGGCGCCCGCGGCGGCTTGCTTTTCCGTGCCGTTCTGGCCGCGAAGGAGCCCTTTCAGACTCCAGACGCCGTCCGGCCCGAGCGTCGCGTCGCGGAATTGCAGGACCTCGAAGCCCTCGGCGGTTTCGATCGCGGCGGCGTTGGCGCCGGCGAAGACTTCCTCCGGCTCGCGCGAGGCGAGCGCGCCGAAGGAGAGCCGCACACGGATTTCCCGCTCGTCCCATCGCCCGGAAACGCCGGGCGCCATCGCTGCATCGAGCGTTCCGATCACCGCGCGCTGCGTCGCGGTTGCGGCGAGCGCGGTCCCGTTCCGGTAAAGCGCGACCGCGCCCGGCCAGGGATCGGCGTAGACGGCAAGATAGGGCGCCGCCGGATCGTCGTCGTCCCGAAGGAGCGGCAGGTTCATCAACTCAAAGGCCGGACGCCCGAATTGCGGCGCGGCGGCGGGCGTCTTGAACCCTCCGGTAGCGATCGGCGCCTCATAGACGGCCGGCGACACGCGGACGGCCTCGACTTTGCGCGCGAGGCCGTCGGTGATCTGCACAATGCGGAAGTCGCGGGAGACGGAGTCCAAGATCGAGCGTGATCGCGTCGCCGGGTTCGAGCATCGCGCGCGACGGCGGGAGCGCAAAAATCACTGTCTCGCGCATCACGCCGGCGTCGGCGAGAATGGAGCGCGCCCGCGCCGCCGCGCTCGCTTCATCCATCACGGCCGGGAGTTCGAGCCCGATTTCGCGGATATCGTCCGCATAAGGACTGCGCGCCTCGGCGAGCGCCGGGAGATAGTCGCCGCCCTCGTCGATATAGCCGAGACGAACGGCGGTCGGCAGGTCCGATTTCTGGCCGACGGTGAGCGCGAAGGCGCCGCCGCCCTTATCGCCGCCTTCGTCGACGAGCGCGGCGCGGTCAATGAGCGCAAGGCTCGCCGCGCCGCGCGCCTGAAAGCGCAAGCCGTCCGCCGTTTCGACCATGTCGAACTGGAAGACGTCGGCGAGCGGATCGATCATCTGGCGCGGGGAAAGCGGCCGGTCGACGATGTAGCCCGCGAGCGAACCTTTGAGCGCCGACGCGTCGACCGCCGTCACGCCGCTTTCAGCGGCGAGCGCTTCGACGAGCGCGTCCAGGGGCGCGCGGGTCAGCCGCCCGTTCAGCCAGTGGCCCTTTTCCCAATTCGCGGCGTCGCCCCAAAGATCGGCGCGCGCCGGAAAATACGGCCAGGGCCGCGCATCGACCGCATAGACGTAAAGCCGGTCCGTCTTCGATCATCGGACCGCCGTCATGCGTCTCATTATGCGTCCGCCAGTAATCGTGGACCGCTTCGAGCGCGCGCCGCTGGACGAGATCGTCGCGCGCGCCGTTTGAAAACGGCGGCAGCGCGGATTCCGAGGATTTCGGATCGACGAAGACGTTCGGCGCGTTCGCCCCCTTGTCGACGGCGGGAACGCCGATTTCGGTGAAGCGGATCGGCTTTGATTTCGGAACCCACGCCGTCGCCGCCGCATTGCGCGTGAAAGTCGGGCGGTCATGATGCGCGTTCCGCCACCAGTTCCTGATGTCCTTGGCGCGCCAGACCCAGGGCTCGTCATACGTCGCGTCAGTAATCGGCGTTCGAATTTGCGCGGCGCGGTCGGCCTCGCTCGCGTAATACCAGCTGTAATTCTCGCCGCCTTCGATATTCGCCGCGATATAGGCGCGGTCATACTGGCTTTTGAAGCCCGCCTTGAGGTCGGCGTGATCGAACCCGTCGCGCCAGTCGGCGAGCGGGGGATAATAATCGACGCCGACGAAGTCGATCGAGGCGTCCGACCACGCCGCGTGAAACTGGTGACCGCGCAGGCCATCGGGGTCTTCGGACGAAAAGACGTAGGCGACGGAGCCGTTCTTCGGAAAGACGAGGCGCCGGCGCGAAGGCTCGTAAGTCGGGCGCTCGGCGGGCGGGCCGATATGCGCGAGCCCGGAATTTCCCTCGATCATGACTTCCCTCCCGTCGGCGTAGGTTTCGGAGACGAGAGCGACGCGCGCGGGCTCTGTCCTTCTGCGGACGAAATCGCGCACCCATTCGGCCCCGGCGCGCGTTTTTCCGGCGCCGCGCCCGCCAATGAGGAGCCACAAGGTCCACTCGTCGCCGAGGGGCCATTTTTGGTGTAGGTGCGCGGAATGCTCATACCAGTCATGCTCCGGCACTCCCTCTTTCAGCAGCTTGCGCGCCATCAGCTTGAGCACCGCCCTTAGTTCCGCCGCCTGATAATCCGTCGATGTAATTTGCGAACCGTCGGGCGAGTTCTTGTTCGTATCGGTCAAGATCGGCGTCGCTGACGCCTCCGCTGTTTTCATGCGCGGTTGTTTCCTTGCGTTTGCGGGCGGCGAGCGCATCGACTTCGGTCGCGACTTCGAACCAGCGAAAGCGCGGTGCGCGCTGCGCGGTCAAACTCGACATTGTCTTCCGACTCGGTCGTGTCGATCGTCGCCAGCCGCTTGCGGGCGTTGATCAGCGCAAGGTCAAAGATCGTCTGAACGACCGTTTCGGTCGTCGCGCTGAGTTCGATCGTCGCTTTGCGTTCTTCCGTCATCGGCTCTTCGCCCTCGTGAAACTTCAAATTCGAGGGTGAGCCTAAGGGGGCTGCGAAGGTGTGGGATAAGTTGTGGGATAAGTAGGGGGATAAGGTGGGGGATAAATAGGGGGATAAGTAGGGGGATAAGTTTTTATTATCGCGCGGAATCAACGCGCTTCATGGTTAACGAAAAAAGGTTGGTTAACGAAAATTCGCGCCGGAAAAACGTAGCAGAAGATTCCATTTTTTGCAGCCGCCGGCAGGTATTCCGTAGACGGATGGTCAACCGGCGGATGAAATACGCGGCGCCGCCTTTCGCGACGGCGCTCGCGGCGAGAAACCCTCCCCGCCCTCCCTTTTCAAGGGAGGGAGAGAGAAGCGGCTTTCTTCCCTCCCTTGAAAAGGGAGGGCTTTCGAACCCGGCGTCGCAGACGCCGGTCTCGTTCGAAAGGGAGGGTTCGCTCCTGCGCGCTTCAATTTCAGATGTCGAAACTCGCGGCAAGAAACCCTCCCCGCCCTCCCTTTTCAAGGGAGGGAGAAGAAGGAAGGACGCCCCCGCATTCCCTCCCTTTCAAGGGAGGGAGAAGAAGGAAATTAATCCGTACCGCGCTCAAGTTTCAGCCGGCGCGCCTCCTCGATGATGCGCTCGACGACGCCGAGAGGATTTTCGTGCACGTCGCCGTTCCAGAACCGGAGCACTGACACGCCTTTCGTGTGCAGGAATGAGGTCCGCTCTCTGTCCTTCGCTTCGGCGCCCGCAACGCCGTGGCTGTCGCCATCGAGTTCGATCGCGAGCTTCACATCGGCGCAGTAAAAATCGACGATGAACGGTCCGACCGGGTGCTGCCGGCGGAATTGAAGGCCGTCGGCCTGCTTTCCTCTGAGATGGAGCCACAGCTTTCGTTCGGCGGGCGTCGATTCGCGGCGAAGGCGCTGCGCTTTCCTGGTGGTCTCGCGGGTGACGGTGAACTGGTGCTGATAATAGGACACTGTCGCCCTCTTCATTTCTCACTGCGACGGCGAGTCTGGCGCTTGCTTCAAGAAACCCTCCCCGCCCTCCCTTTTCAAGGGAGGGAGAAGAAGGAGCCGCTTGAATGCCCTCCCCCGAAAAGGGACGGTTCAGCTTTTTTCAACGACTTCCGGACTCTCGGCTTGATCGACTGTCAGATCACACCCGTCGTCGGATCGATGACCTTGTCGATCTCGGAAATGCGGTCGAAGGGGATGCCGCTGATTTCGGAATGGCGCCGGATCGCATCCTCCAACTCCGCGAGATAGACGCAGAACGTCCGGTCGCCGGCGACGTAGGAATGCACCCATTGAACGGCGGGAAACAATTCCGCGATGGCCGCGTTCGACGTCGCCGCAGCGCCGGAGAGCTCGCAGGGCGCCATCTTGCCGATATCGGGAATCGTCCGTTCGATGAGGTATTTTCTCATGGGACCGGCCCCTCGCGCCATGCGGGCTCCGCAGCCCGTCATCGCCTGATCATCGCCCGATCATTGCCTACAAGGCAAGCCGGCGCCTATCATCGGGCGAACGGCCAAGGGTGCGGGCAAGGCATGGCGGACGTCTTCATCTCTTACGCGCGCGAAGATCAGGCGCGGGTCGAGCCGATCGTAAGGGGGCTCGAAGCCGCCGGGATTTCCGTCTGGTGGGACCGCCAAATTCCGGGCGGCGCCGATTTCGTCATCGACACGGAAAAGGAGCTGACCGACGCCGCCGTCTGCGTCGCCTGCTGGGCGGTCCATTCGGTCGGGTCGCGCTGGGTAAGGGATGAGGCCTCGGCGGCGGCCGAACAGGGAAAGCTCATCCCCGTGCAGCTTGACGGCGAACGCCCGCCATTGGGGCTTCGCCAGTATCAATGTCTCGATCTCGCCGCGTGGAACGGCGATCCGGCCGCGCCGGCCTTCGCCGCGCTCGTCGAAGCCGTCCGCCGGCGGATCAACAAGGCGCCGGCGGAAGCGGCGGCCGCGGAAGGATCGATCGCCGTCCTTCCTTTCGCCAACCTCTCGGGCGATACGACCTGCCAGAATTTTTGCGACGCCGTCGGCGCCGACATCATTTCGCTCCTTGCGAAAAACCGGGATCTCAATGTGCTGGCGCGCGGATCGAGCTTCGCCCGTCGCGGCGGCGGCGATTCCGTCGCTGAAATCGGTCGCCGGCTGAACGTCCGCTACGTCATCGACGGAACGATCCGCCGTTCCGCGAATACCGCGAGAATAACCTGCGACCTCGTTCTCAGCTCGACCGGCCAATTGCTGTGGAACGGTCAAAGCGAAGGCAAGCTCGACGACATCTTCGCGCTGCAGGACGACATGGCGCGCTATCTCGCCGGCGTCGTCGCGCCGGAGCTGGCGCGCTTCGAGCGCGAAGCGGCGGCGCGAAAAAACCCCGACACGCTGACGCCGTGGGAATGCGCGCAGCGCGGCAGCTGGCATCTGTTCCAGCTCACGTCGGCGGCGCTTGAAAAAGCCGAAAGCTGGTTCGGCCGCGCCATTTCGATCGACCCCGCCTTCGCGCACGGGCACGCCGGTCTCGCGAACGCCTACGTGCATCTCGCGTTTTTCGGGCCGCGCGCCAATCGCGCGCTGATGATCGAGGCGGCGCTGAAATCCTCGGCCGAGGCGGTCAATCTTTCACCGGACGACGCCTATTGCCGGTTCGTGCATTCACGGGCGCTGGCGATCAACAACGACCTCGACGGGGCGATCGCGGAAGGCGACGCGGCGATCGCGCTCAACCCGAGCAGTTCCCACGCCCTGTACGCGAAAGGGTTCGCGCTCGCTTGCCGGCGCGCGACGGCGTGCGAAGGCGTCGAAACGCTCGATCGCGCGATCGCGATGAACCCGGCCGACCCCCTGTCGGCGGTCATGCATTGCATGAAAGCGTTCGCGTGCCTCTTTTGCGGCGACCTCGTCGGGGCGGAAGCGGCGGCGCGATGCTCCGTACGTCAGCATAACGCGACCTTCTGGTCGTTCGCGACGCTGACGGCGACGCTCGGCCTCAAGGGCGACGCGATCGGGGCGGCCGCAGTCCTCCGCCAGCTGCTCGAAAAGGAGCCAGGCTATACCCGCGCCGCCTTCGCCGACGATTGCTTCTTCATCAGGGACGAAGCGTTCATCGGGCATTATTGCGAGGGCCTGCGCGCCGCGGGACTGCCTTGAAGCAGCGGGGTTTCCCGCTCTTGGGAAAGTGCGGCCGCCTTCCCTCCCTTGATCCTTCGAGACGCCTCGCTACGCGCGGCTCCTCAGGATGAGGAGAGAGGGAGAGGGTTCAGGTTGATTTAAACGCCCTTGCTCGCCGCGGCGAGCCTCGCCTTCAGCGCGGTCGCGCTGACGACGCGGTCGCGCCCGATCAGCGCGGCGACGCGCATCGTCGACATCCAGTAGCGAAGCTCGCCCATCAGCGCCGCGTCGCCCCTGATCGCATCGACGATCGCGGCGGCGCGCGTCTCGTCGATCGGCGGCGCGCAGTCGAGGAAGGTTTGCAGGCTGTCGCTGTCGGAGGCGTAGCAGCGTTCCCAGATGTAGATCTGGACGTCGAGCGGGATCGTCTCGCGGACGTGCATGCGGTAAAGCGGGCGCTCGGAGAGCGCCGGATTGCCCGCGTAGGTGTGATAACGGGCGATCTCGTCCCGAAGATCGAGATCGACGATCAGTTCAAGATCGCCGGCGCCGCGCATCTCGTCCCAGGTCGCGCCCGTCGTGAAGAACTCAGCCACCTGGCTCGCCTGGAAATAGGCGAGCGCGAGCTCCCATTGCGAACGGCCGCCCGCGTCGCCCGCCTCGGCGTAGGCGAGTCCGGCCGCGCCGTAGCGCGACACCTCGCCCCAGAATTTCAGACGGTCGGCGTAATCGTAGAGATCGGCGTCGAGATCGGCGCCGATGCGCGCAAGATAGCGCTCGGCCTTGCCCGCGTCGGCGCGCGCGGCGTTCCAGTTTGTGACCTGCATGCCGACGAAAACGCCGACGACGACGATCAGGAAGTCGAGGGCGATCGCCGTCCATTCCTGTTTCCTGAAATGCGCGATGACGCGGCGGAGGATCATGGGGTTTTCCCAAGTTCGGCCTGTCGTTTGTCGATCAGACCGGCGATGCGTCTGTGCCCTTCCAGCACGCGCTTCACGTCGTGAAGGCGCGCCGACGTAAAATAGGAGTGATAGAGAACGGCGTTCCTGAAAGTCGTTGTTTTCATCACTTCGGGCGCAACAGACGACGGCCGGGCGTCGGGCAGCCAATCTATGGAAGGAGGCCTGCCGGAAAGGCTCGGTTGACGAAATATCCCCGCCATATCGACGCCGGACATCAAGAGCGGGTCGGAAAACAGATACGTGATCTGCGTTTCGTCCTGCTCCCGGCGCAACACTTCCGCGACCTCCGCGCTCAGGGATTGCAGCGCGGAAATCAGCGCCGGACTTCCGATCGCGTCAAGCCGTCCCGATCCCTTCAGCGCCTCGTATGCGACCTGCCTGATGTTCATGGTCGCGAGGTGAAAAAGGCCGTGAGCGATATGGCGGTCCCGGGCTTGCGGCAGGATCGTCGCGCCCGGATCGAGGCTGTAGGCGTAGAGCGCGGCGCGCGCTTCTTCCTGGCGCTCCATCTGGGAAATCAGCGCTTCGAGATTTCCGATGGAGAAAGCGACGTCCTCCTCCATCGCCGCGAGATAGCCGATTTCCGCCCGCCGCTCGCCGCGCGCCTCGTTCCAGTTGTTGACCTGCAAGCCGATGAAGACGCCGACGACGACGATGAGGAAATCGAGAAAGATCGCCGTCCATTCCTGGCGACGGAAATGCGCGATGACGCGGCGCAGGATCATGGCGACTTCTCCGCGACGGCGCGAAGGCCCTCGAGAATGTCCTTGTTGTTCTGTTTGAGGTCGGTGAGCTGCGTTTCGAGATCGGCGATCCGGAGGCGCAGCAACGGAACGACGGCGCCGCTCGACCTCAGGGTAGCCGCCGCGTCGGCGATCGCCTCGTCGAGGCCGATACGCGCAGGGATAGTCGAGAGAGCGGACAATGCCCTTGAAGTCGCCGCGTTCGACCGGACGATCGCCGCAAGCGGTCCGCAGCGCCCGCTGAACGTCGTTCGGGATCGTAATCCGGAATGTTTCGCGGTATTTCGACTGGACGCCCTGCGACGCGATGCGGTCGAACAAATCCGTCGTGTAGACGCCGATCGCCGTATCACACATCGCCTTGTCGCGAATGAGGCCGATTTCGCCGGTCGAGGTCAATTCATCATACGTCCGCGCCGGCGCGTCCGTATCTTGAATCTGTGTCGCGCGATAGGCGCTGATGAGCAGCGCTTCATCCGAAAGCGGCGCCGCGCCGCCAAGCGCCGCGACCGACATTTCGGCGTTCGTCAGCACTTCCCCGAAATAGGCGGTGAGGTACAGATATGTCCAGTACTCCTCTTTCAAATCGGCCCTGAGGCGCTCGGTGAATTCGGCGAACCGTCTGTCGGTCGAGCGCGCTTCGTTCCAGTTATTGACCTGCATGCCGACGAAGACGCGACGACGACGATCAGGAAGTCGAGGGCGATCGCCGTCCACTTCCTGCTCGCGGAAATGCGCGATGACGCGGCGCAAGATCATGACGCAATCCTTCGTAGGGCGGGTTTTAACCCGCCATCTTCTTTTCCCGCCAGCGCAGGCGTTCGTTGCGAGTGCGCCGGCGGGCTAAAGCCCGCCCTACGGGGCTGCGCGATGAAGCGCTCGGAGAATCATCGGGTGAGTTCCTTTTCGATGTCGTCGGCGAGCGACCTGCGCCGCTCTGGCGTCGATTTCCGCCGAATCGTCGATGAGATCGAGGCTCGTCACCCAATAGCGCAGCTGGTCGATCATTCCCGGACGCGCAAGATAGCCGTCGAGAATCTCCCCGGCGGCTTCTTCGCTGATCGGCGCGTCGCAGTCGATGAGGCGCTGATCGAGCGGACCTTGCGAATTGCAGCGGTCGAGGATGTAGCGCGCGACGGCGAGCGGCGTTGCGCCGCGAACGCTCTCGCGATAGGGCGGCACAAATTGATAGACCCCGACGCGCCGGCGCGTATCGATGTCGTTGTAATATTTCGCGAGCGCCGCGCGCAGGCGCTCGTTGCGGATAAGGCCGATCTCGCCGGCGCCGGTCAATTCGAACGCGATTTCGCTCGCCGCATACCGCCAGAGCTGGCTCGCCTGGTAGAACGCCCGCAGGGTTTTCCATTTCGACCCGTCAACGAGCGCGCCGGATTCGGCGTATGCGACCGCCGCTTCGCCATAGGCGGCCACCTTGCGCCAGTAAGCTTTTCGCGCACCAAGTTCGCTGACGTCGGTCAGGAGATCGCCGCGCAAGCGCTCAAGATAGCCGTGCGCACGCACCGCATCGACCCGCGCCGCGTTCCAGTTCGAGACCTGCAGGCCGACAAAGACGCCGATCACAACGATGAGGAAATCGATCGCGATCGCGGTCCATTCCTGCTTCCTGAAATGCGCGATGACGCGGCGGAGGATCATGGCGTGTTTCTCCCGGCGATCTCGCGCAGGTTCTCAAGGACGGTCATGTTGTTCGGGCCGAGATCGGTCAGCGCGGTTTCAACGTCGGCGAAGCGAAGCTGGAGCGCGGGGATCGTCCGCCCATTGTTCCGCAAGGCGTTTGCGGCGGCCGAGATCGCTTCTGCCGGCAGATCAAGCGCGCAGGAATAGTCGAGCGTGCCGACGATGGCGTCGTAATCGCCGGGCGCCGCCCAACGATCGCCGCACTTCTTGAGGAGCGCCCGCTGCACCGCCGCGGGGATCGTCGTCCGGAAGATCTCCTGTATTCCGACTGCTTCGGCCTCCTCCGATATCAGATCGAGCAGCGGCGTCGTGAAAACGAGGATCGCCGTCTCGCGCAATTTCTGGTCGGCGATGAGGCTGATCGCGCCTGTCGACACCAGCTCGTCGTAGGACGCGCGATGCCGGTCGTTGTATTTGTACTGGGTCGCCCGGTAGGCGGCGATCAGGAATTGCTCGTCGGGCGTCAGCTTCTCGCCGGTCAGCGCCGCGAGAGTTCTTTCCGCGTTCGCCAGCACGTCCTCATTGTATTTGATCAGATAGTCATATCCCCACGCTTCGACGCGAAGATCCTCGGCGAGCCGCGCGCTGAAAACATCGGCCCGCGCGCGCGTCTCCCTCGCCTCGTTCCACATCGAAACTTGCGTCCCCAGAAAAACGCCGAGAACGACGATCGCGAGATCGACGGCGACCGCGAACCAGTTGTGGGCCTTTACGTGCTCGTAGACGCGGCGGGGGATCATGGGTCGATCGGTCAGAGCGGCGCGAGGCCGAGCGAGGCCCGCTCTTTGTCGATCAGGGATTTCATGCGCGCGAGGAGCGCGTCGAAATCGCGGTCCTGCGGAATGAAATCGAAGACGGACCGGTCGATGAAATAGGCGCTGCGCCAGCCGTAATCGATCGCCTTCGCGTAATAGGTTTTCGCGCTCGCGGCGTCGCCTTCGAGCGCCGCGATGTGGCCCATCTGCGCGTTCCACTCCACGGACTTTGCGTAAAGTCTGGCGTCGCCCTCCCGCCAGTCCTTCCACGCAGCGAGGAGGGCCGGATAGTCTTTGTGCCGAGCGTTCCTCAAGGCGCGGACGAGCGGAACCGGCGAGCAGCTGCAGGCCTTGAGCGCGACGACGGCGGCCGCCGGGGTCGCGATCTTTGCGTCGTAATAGGCGACAGCGCCTGCGCTGTCGCCGGCGAAGACGTGCACGGGCACATAGGCGCCAAGCGCGGCGGTCGGGCTCTGCCGGGCGATCGGATCGCCGTCCACAAGTTCGATCGCCCGTGCGAAGTCGCCTTGCAAGACCGCGCCGACGGCCTTGCGGCGGGGCTCCGGCGCGTTCCTCAAAATCCAGTCGCCGTCGCGCAGCGTCGAACGGATCGAGAACCGCCAGAACGCGAGATTGTTGTCCGGCGCGGGGGCTTTTTGCAGCTCTTCGGTGACGCGCCAGGCGTCCGCGAGGCGGCCCCGCCCCATCAGAAGGCGCGCACGAATGAGCTCGATCTGCGCCTGGTCCCGTCCGATGCGCGACCAGCGCGCGCGCGCCGCCTCGGCGTCGTCGATCCGGCCGATCTCCATGAGGCCGAGAATGTAGGTGACGTTCGCGTCGCGAAGCCCGGGATCGTTCTTGAGGACCTCTTCGAGAATCTCCAGCGCCTCCCCTTGCTCGCCCTTCTGATCCAGGAAATAGGCGAGGTCGTTTTGCGCCTGCGGGAAATTGGGCCGGATGGCGACCGCCTTCCTCAAGGTCTCGATTGTCTTGTCGAGATGCTGCGGCCCTTCGGGCCCAGGAGAGCTGGCCCCAATAGCTGCCTAGCGCGAATTGCGCCTCGGCGGATTCCGGATCTGCGGCGAGCGCACGGTCGGCGAAGTCCTTGATGATCGGAAACGCCTTCGCCATCGGCGTCGAACCGACGCCGCCCGGGACCTCGGACAGCATGGTCTCGGCGTAAGCGCGCCAGGCGAGCGCCGGCGCGTAATCGCCGTCCTCCGCGATCGCGGCGTCGAGGAGTTCGACCGCGCTTTCATAGGCTTCCTTCGATCCCTCCTGCGTCATCTTCTCGCGCGCGAGGAGGAAGCGCTCATAGGCGCCGATGTCGGCGCGCGCCGACGGCTTCAGCTTCTCGGACGCCGCGGCGAGCGCCGGCAACGCCGAACTCATTTCCGAGACGATGGCGCGCGCGATTTCGTCCTGGACGGCGAAAATGTCGTCGAGGTCGCGGTCATAGGTGTTCGACCACTGATGATAGCCGTCCTTCGCCTGGATGAGCTGCGCCGTGATGCGGACCTTGTTGCCGGATTTCCGGATCGAGCCTTCGACGATGTAGCCGACATTCAACAGTTCGCCGATCTCGCGCAGATCCTTGTTCTGGCCCTTGAAGGCGAAGGACGACGTGCGCCCCGCGACGCGCAGGTCCTTTACCTGGGCGAGGACGTTCAAAAGCTCCTCGGAGATGCCGTCGGAGAAATATTCCTGGTCCTTCTCGGACGACATGTCCGAGAACGGAAGGACGGCGATGGAATTGTCGGCGAGAACGGCGCCGGCCGCCGAGACGCCGTTCTTGCTGACCGCGATGACGGTCGCGTCTTTGCGCCCGATGAAGCGGTCGCCGACGATGACGGCGACGAGAACGCCGAGAGCGACAAGGATCGCCCAGTCGAGCTTCTTGCCGGTCTTTGACGCGATGCTGGATTCCTGCGGCACTTCCCTGGTGAGCTTCAGCCCCTCGGGCGTCATCTCATAGGCCCAGGCGAACACGACCGAGATCGGAAAGCCGAGCGCGAGCAGGCTGATCACCAGCGCGTCGAACCAGGCCGGCAGCGACAAGGCGTTTTCGAGAAGGGACGCGGCCTGCGCCAGGGCCCAGCCGATGACCACGTAAAGGCCCGCCGCCCGGAACACGTTCCGGCGCTTCAACTCATTGAAAAGGTTCATTCGCGCCCTGCCTGCTATCGCCGCAGGCTAGCATGGTTCGCGCGGCGTCAAAACCAAGCCGGCGCCGCCATGCGGCGGGCGATCATGGCGCGGGATCATGGGCGCGCCCCTGCGTAGGGCGGGTTTTAACCCGCCATCTTTTTCTCCCGCCGATGACGGCGCGCGTTGTGAGAGCGCCGGCGGGCTAAAGCCCGCCCTACGGGAATGCGCGATGACGCCGCGGGAGATCATCGGTCGCTCGCGCTTTGCAGTCGTTCGGCGAAACCTTGCGCCTCGCGCCGGAGCTCCTTCATGACTTTGAGGTGCCGGTTCGTATAGAGCCAGTAGTTCTTCGCCGCCGCGAGCAGCGCCGGATCGTCGGCGAATCGCCGCGCGAGCGCCGCAGCCGGCGACGCATCGACTGGCGAGAGCCCCGCTCGCTGCTGGACGTCGACCAGCTTCACGCGATTTTCCTCAAGCGACCGCTCGAACGTCAGGGCCTTGTCGACATCGGCGTAATAGGTCTGGATTTCGCGGACGAGCGCGTCGTCCCTGATCACTCCGATGCCGCCGGTGTTGATCATCGTGTCGTAGGCGAGCCGGTTTCCATCGAGTGTCGTCAGGATGAACATGGCGACGCCGATCGACCGCGTGTCGCCGTCTTCATAGGGCGGCGCCGGTTCGATCTCAATTCGGCCGCGGGCGGAGTCGAACCCGTCTGGCGGCGCGACGCCCGCCGCAAGCTCCAGCAGATGGGTCATCGCCGACATGCGATGCGTCGACACGCGAAGGATTTCGTCGATCTCGGCGATATCGCTGCGAACGTCGGCGGCAAGGCTGGCGAGGAAGACCTGCTCCCGAAACCGCTCGCCGCGCTCGGCATTCCAGTTGCTGACCTGGAGCCCGACGAAAACGCCGACGACGACGATCAGGAAATCCAGTCCGACCGCGAACCAGTTCTGCGCCTTTACGTGCTCCGTGATGCGGCGGAGGATCATTCCTCTTGCTCCGCCAGGACTTGAAGAACGGCGTCAATATCCCGCCGCTGCGCCACCAGATTTGAGTGCATCCAGCCTTGCATGTCGATCAATTTTTCAAGGTCGGCTCGGTATTCGGCGTCTGCGGCCATGGCGGGAATGTCGTAGGCCGTGACAGGCCGCACGCCGCCCTGGTCCAGATCGACTGGCGCAAGTTCCGCATACTGCGGAAGATAGAAGTCGAGGCGATCTATTACGTTGCGATTTTGCTGGAGATTGAAAACGCGGTTGTGAGACTGTTCATCATATCGCGCCAACGCAATGCGCAACAATTCGTCCCTGACGAGGTCGAGACGGCCATTGGCGACAAGTTCGCCATAGGTCGGCGAATGCCGGATAAACGTCGGATGACTATAGCCCCGGCGAATAGCAAGCTTGACGGCCTCGTCGTCTTCAGGCCGCGCGGCGCCGCGCGCTAAAGAATCGCGCAAGACGTCGAGCGCCTCTGAAACTTTCCTGGAATAGTCGTGCGCCGCATCGAGTTCCTCGCCGAGGACGCGAAAATCATCGCGCAAACGCGTCTCGACCAGCGCTTGCTGAACCCGGTCCTGCCTTGCGGCATTCCAGTTGCTGACCTGAATACCGATGAACACGCCCAGAACGACGATCAGGAAATCCAGTCCGACGGCGAACCAGTTCTGCGCTTTCACATGCTCGATGACGCGGCGGAGCAGCATCATTGAGCCCCTTCGATGTCGGCGATCAGCGCCTCGGCGAGCCCGCGCACATGCGTCATGCCGCGGATCTGGAAACCGGAATAGGTCCAGTGGCTGCGCAATTGCGCCTCCAGCTCGTCGCTCGCGCTCACGGCCGCGACCAACGCCTCGAGATCGACCCCGCTGGCGGCGAGGCCGAGCTCATGCCGCGTCTTGCTCAGCTCCTGAAACTGCACGAGTATGGCGCCGTCGAGATTGCGCACCTCGGCGGCGTTTGCGTAATACGCCTGGATTTTCCTGCGGATGTCGATATCGCGGAGAAGGCCGATATCGCCGGTGCTCACGAGGGCGCTATAGGTGTGCTCGACAGCGTTGAATTGCGGTTGGTTGGTGAGCGCATCATTCGCGGCCGTCGGGAGTTCAATCGTGAAATCGCCGCCCTTTTCGAATTCCACCGTCCCGGCGCCTCGAAGATAGAAGGTCTCCGGCGGCGGCTCCGCGCCGGCGCGACTGAACAGCATTGAAATGACCGCCATTCTCTCCCGCGCCGACGCGGTCACCAGCTCCATCTCGCGAAAGTCCGCCGTCAGGTCATCGACGAGCTGCGCCATATAGGCCGCTTCCCTCGCCCGGTCTCCCCGTGCGCTATTCAAATTCGAAACCTGAATGCCGATGAAGACGCCGACGACGACGATCAGGAAATCGATCGCGATCGCCGTCCATTCCTGCTTCCTGAAATGCGCGATGACGCGGCGGAGGATCATTTCGCCTCCGCTGGAAGATTAGCGAGAACCTGACGGGCCAGAGCGAGTTGATTGGCCTGCAGGACGCGATTGTTTGATTGGGTGCGCGCGAGGGCGCTCAGCGCCGCCCTGAACTCGGCCTCATTTCTCATTCTCTGATAGTCGAAGCGAAGGACGTTTATGACATCCGTCCCTTTGGTTACGCCGACCCGGGGTCCGTATTCTATCAATGAAAACAGGATCGGCTCGACGAACTCTATCTGGCGACCGATCAAGGTGTTCCAGGCCGTATGCGCGATAACGGCGCCTTGATCGTAATCGACGAGCGCCTGCTTCAGGCGGGCATTCTCGATCAGGTCGAGCACGCCCGCAGATTGCATCTCCGTATACGTCGCGGAACGCCAGGCAGGAATGGACGATGCGTCAATTTCGTTAAGCGCTGAGCGAAAGTCAGACGCCTGCTCTCCCGTAAGTGAAGGGTAATTGGCGATTTCGTTTCGCAAATATTCGACCGATTGTAGCGCCTTGTCGAATTCAGCAATGTTGTCCTCAAGCCGGTTGCTGATCAATTTGAAGTCAGAATGAATTCGTTCGAGGTAATTGTCCGCGCGCAGCCGATCTACTCGCAATTCGTTCCAGTTCGAGACCTGAATGCCGATGAACACGCCGCCGACCACGATCAGGAAGTCGAGGGCGATCGCCGTCCATTCCTGCCTCCTGAAATGCGCGATGACGCGGCGGAGCAGCATCAGGCGCCCCCTTCGGCGCTTTCCGGCGGAGGCAGGCGCCGCAAGATGCTGTCGATATCTTCCACAGTCGTCGCGCTGCGGATCAGCCAATCCCTGTTCAGGTCGACCATCTCCCAGACCGCGCCGCGAAGCTCCAGGTTCTCGCAATGGTCGAGGGGATCAAACTCGGCGCGAACCCATGAGTCGAATTCTCCAGCCTCCCGATCAACGCTCTCAATCGAATCGCTCGCAAAAGAAAAGGCGATGGACTTCCACATGATCCTGCCCGCCGCCAACTGGTCCGTACGCCCTCCCAATGCGCCGAGATCGTCGCGTTCGATGAGCGCGTAGAGGCGCGCGACATCATCCTTCAGCTCTTTGTCCGACAAGCGCGAAAACATGCCGAGCGACGTCATTTCGTCATAGGCGGTTCTTTGAACACTCACCTGACTGGTGCGTTGATAGCGGGCGAGCGCATATTGAACGAGCGCCGGCTCCGCCTCTATCGGCCGGCAAGACTCAATCGCCCGGAATATGGCGACCCAACCGTCATGCGCTTTTCGGGATACGGTGTCGCCGAAGACAAATGACTCGCGCATGCTGCGCAGGTCGTCGGCGAGCTGGGCGATGAGAACGCCCTCCTGTCGGCTGCTCGACCGCGCCTCGTTCCAGTTCGAGACCTGAATGCCGATGAAGACGCCGGTCACGACGATCAGGAAATCGAGCGCAACCGCGAACCAGTTCTGCGTCTTGACGTGTTCGGTGAGCCGGCGGAGGATCATCGGGGGTCTGCTCCTGCGTCGGAGGATCCGGGGACCCCCAGTTCGGCGGCGAGCGACGCTTCCAGATCCGTCAGCACCCCGATCAGTTTTTCGTATCTTTCAAGAAAGGAGTTCAGTCGCGATACATTATCGACATATTCCGCCAGAAAGGCCTTGTCGTCGCGCATTTTTTCGAGATCGCACCCGTTCGCCCATCGGAAGCCCTCTCCGGCGCGACGCGCCCATTGCGTCTTCGCGCGCCGCACCCCCAGAATCGGGTCGCCGCCGCCGTCGCCCGCCACGCGCACATACCAGACCGCATCCGGATGCCGGGAGGTCAGCCGATACAATTCATTGATCGCCTCGGCGTGCTGGCGCCGGGAGCGATCCCGAACCAGCGAAAAGCTGCGCAGATTGGCTTTTATGGTCTGATTGGAGATCAAGTCGAATCGACCCGTCGAAATCGCTTCTTCCAGTATGGGCAGTTCATCAGTCGGCGCCGGCTGCCAGTGGGATATCGCAATGAGGCGACATTCGATGTCTGTCAGCGCGCGGCCTGGCGCCTGATCGAACAGCAAGGGGTGAACGGCCGTCAAATGTTCGACGCGCGGCGCCTGGTCGGCGAATTCAGACTTCTGGATTTCCAATAGCGCGCCGGTCTCTTCGTGCAATCGCTCCAGCAACGAACGTTCATCGGCGCGCTCCGCACGCGCAGCGTTCCAGTTCGCTGCCTGGATGCCGATGAAGACGCCGCCGACGACAATGACAAAGTCGATGGCGACCGCAAGCCAGTTTTGGGTTTTCACATGCTCGGTTATGCGGCGGAGAATCATGGCGCGGACTGCGCGTCGGCTGCGTGGGCGACGCCCAACGCCTCGTCGATGGCGGCGTGCAGCAAAGCCAGCCGTTCGCTCGCCGGCGCCACTCCCCGTCTGAAATATTCCGTATAGATACTGCGATTGCGGTTAAGCGCGTTCAAAAAGGCGTTGTTCTCGCGCATCTGGTCGTAGTCGCAGACATAGGCGGGAATACTCTCCCCCTCCTCCATCGCCAAATCCACCCCCAATAGATACCGGATCTGGAAAAGGTCCGGAAACTCCGCAGGTATATTTGTTGTCTGGAGAATCTGCGCCGACGTGAATTCTTGCGAGCGCCTCGCCTGCTGCAGGTAGGACAGGAGCGCCAGTTTGACCTCCTTTGACGCAATTCTGTCCACGCGTCCGGCGGAGATGAGTTCCGTTGCGGTCGGCAATTCGGACGGGGGAAGGGTGAGCATCGAGGACCAGTCGATGAAGTTGCAAAGGTAGGAGTCCAACACATCGGGCCGTTGCTCGAGCGCAGGTATTTCTTTCAGGACATATGCTTTCGCCTCGGACGGGTCGTCGCGATATCCATTGGCGAAGTCCGTCAACAGCTCAAGCGTTTTGACGATGAGCGGGCGGTCCCTATCGTAATAGGCGCGCCGGTCCGTCAACTCGAGCACGTCGCTGTGCAGCCGCTCAAGATAGTCGCGCTCGCTCGCCTGCGTCGCGCGATCCTCATTCCAGGTCGTAATCTGAAACGCGATCAGGATGCCCGCGACGACGATGACGAAGTCGAGCGCGATCGCCGTCCATTCCTGTTTCCTGAAATGCGCGATGACGCGGCGAAGGATCATTGATTTTCAGCCTCGATGTCGGCGATCAGATCGCTGGCCAGATCGCGCGCATAATTCATCGACCTGATCTGAAAACCGGAATGCACCCAGTGACTGCGTAACTGGGCGGCGAATTTCGGACTCGCTTTCGCCGCCTCGACAAGCTCATCGAGGCTTGCGCCTCCGGCGCCGATCCCAAATTCGTGCCGGGCCTGCTTAAGGGCGTGAAAGTCTACTAGAATAATCCCTTCTTCGGATTTTTCCACTTCCCGCGCATTTGCGTAGTAAACCTGAATATTGCGCCTGACGACGCCGTTGCGGAGCAGCCCGATATCGCCGGTGCTGATGAGGGCGTCATAGGTGTGTCGAACTGGATTAAATCGCCGAAGATCGGAAAGCGCATCATTGGCTGCGGATGGATGGTCTGACGAAAAAGGCGCTTTCGGTTCAAAAGTCAGAAAGCCGCTGCAAGGCTCGAAAGCGCAGTCACGAAAATGGAATGTCGCCGGCGGCGGCGTCAAGTCGGCTTGGTCCAGCACCAATGCAATTACCGCCATTCGCGTGCTGGCGACATTGGCGACACGGTCAATGTGATCCAGATCTGCGGACAAATCTTCGACAAGCTGCGCCAAATACGCGGCTTCCCTCGCTCTGTCTCCCTGCAAGGCGTTCCAGTTCGAGACCTGCAGGCCGACGAATACGCCGACGACGACGATGACGAAGTCGATGGCGACCGCAAACCAGTTTTGCGCTTTCACGTGTTCGGTTATGCGGCGGAGGATCATTTCCGGGGCTCTCGGGAGTTTTTCAAGCGTCGCGCCGGCGATGAGTTCGTTGCGTATTGCCGAGCGTGCCGAAGCTGGGCGTCAAGAACGCTGAGATGAAAAAAAAAGCGCAGCTCGTCTTTCAAGGCGTCATTGGCATGCAGGCGAGCGATTTCCGATTGCGCGGTCCGTCGATAACGCAAGCGTTTTGACGAGGAGCGGGCGGTCCCTATCGTAATAGGCGAGCCGGTCCGTCAACTCGAGCACGTCGCTGTGCAGCCGCTCAAGATAGTCGCGCTCGCTCGCCAGCGTCGCGGGATCGTCATCCAGGTCGTATGTGAAACGCGATCGGGAAGCGCGACGACGATGACGAAGTCGAGCGCGTCGCCGTTCATCCTATTTCTGAATGCGCGATGACGAGGCGGAGGATCAATGATTTTCAGCCTCGATGTCGGCGATCAGATTACTGGCCAGATCGCGCGCATGATTCATCGCCGGATCTGAAACCGGATCTCACCCGGTGCTGGTAATGGGCGGCGAGTTGCGGGCTGCTTTCGCCGCCGCGACAAGATCATCGAGGCTAGACCTCCGGCGCCGATCCGAGCGTGTCGAGTTGGGTCTAAGATCGTGGAGTCTTGCGTATAGTCGAGCGCGGCGAGCCGGACAAAATATAGATGGAAAGCGCATCTTTCGTGGCGTGATTGGAAGCAGACGAACAGGCGATATTCGGATCGGCCAGCGCCGCCGGAACGTCGATAACGCAAGCCTCGGGAAGCGCGACGTAATAATAGGTGTCGCTGTTGATCCATTTATCGCCGCACTTCTCGCGGATTGGGGTCCATCTGCACCCGGTTGTCCATGTTAAGGCGCGCGATGCGGCGGTACTCGCTCGTCGCCTTGGCAGCGTATAGTCGAGCGCGGCGAGCTGGACAAAAGGGAGAAGATGAAAAATGGATCGAGATTGCTCAGATCGAGGCGTCAGACGGGCGCATGATGTGGCGGAGATCATGGCGCGGCAACAGCCATCGGCGTCAAAGCGATGCGACGAGCGCCTGCCCGGTTAAGGATTAAGCTCGTCATATGTTCATTGGCCGACGAACCGCTGGGACGCGCCACTCAGCTGCGCGACGATTTTATCTTTCAGGCCGGGCGTATCAAGGACACGTATGGCGGCGCCGGCGGACAGCGCACGCGAGATCGTCGGATCAGGAACGCTCGCGCTATACGCAACCGACGCCGGCCGGGGCGCGCCCATCAGCACGATGTCCCATTCGTAATGGGCTAAACCTTCATTCCGCATAAAATCCTTGAAGCCCTGATCGACAAAGGATTGGTTGTTTTTGTCTATCGCGGCCTCAAGGCGGCCGGTGCGGAAGAAACAGGCGATGATCGCGCGCAAGTCGGGATCTGATAGAGATCAAGGTTGCAGGAACTTTGCTCATCGACGTCGGCGGGCCCGTCGAAGCCGCAAGGGTGCGACTATGGGCGAGACGCGCCTGCCCGAAGCCTAGTCTTCTAAACGCCCGCGCTTCAGCAGCGCGTTCGCTGGCGATCTCGATGTCAAGCCGGAGGAACTGCTCAAACTCAATCTGGTCGCGCACCTCGATCTGAATGGTTTCAAGCCTCGAGGCGGTGCGACGATAATCGATCGCAAGCGCGGTCGCGCGCGCCGAATTCCAGTTCGAGACCTGAATGCCGATCAAGATGCCGACGACCACGATGACGAAGTCAATCGCGACGGCGAACCAGTTTTGCGCTTTGACGTGTTCGGTGATGCGGCGGAGGATCACCGGCACCTCACTTCATCAAGCGGCTCGTCGCCCAGCATCTGCTGTATCTCGCGAACCTGCCGCAACGAACTGTCTTCCCATTCCAGATAGATGCGCTGCACTTCGCGCAATTCAAAGACCGCTTCCCGAAACGCCCGGTCGGCCAGCATGGCGTCGAAATCATAATCGCCGATGGCGGAAAATCGAAAGGCGAGGCGGCTGTCCTGATCGGACCGGAAATGATCGCGCTGCAAATCATAGTCGAACCGGTCGGTGAACGACCGTATATAGTTGTTGGAGATCAACATGAGGTCGGCGCGGGACCCGGCAGCCGTCTCGCGAGATCCTTCATAGGCGATCAGCGCCGCGCGGAGCGCAGGGTCGCTGAGAAGCCCCATATTCCCGCTGGACAACAGCTCGCTCAACGCGCCTGACGCCTTATTCGTCGAGGCGTTCATATAGCCGAATCGCAAGCCGTTCTCGAAGCGCGCCTTGACTTCAGGGTCGAGGCGCCCGGCGTTCAGCGCCTCGGCGATGACCTGCAAGCCGTCCAGCGCGCGGCGATGCCAACACACGCCGTGGCTGACGGAAAAATCCAGCGCCTGAAAATCGCTGCGCAATGCGGCGATCGCAAACGCCTCTTTTGCGCGCTCGCTTCGCGCCTCGTTCCAGTTGTTGACCTGCAAGCCGAGAAAGACGCCGAGAACGACGATCATGGTTTCGACGAAAACCGTGAACCAGTCCTGCCGGCGGACGGCGTCAGCGATGCGGCCGCAGGATCATCTGGCCATCTCCGCGTCGATCATCTCGAGGGTCGCTGCCGTTTGCGCATCCAGAGCCGCCATCTGACTGAGATGGATGATTGTGTACTCAAGATGGGTGCGCATGGTCGCCCGCAAGACCGGGCTTTCCCGAACCAATGCGCCGAGCGTCGCCGGATCGACATTCGTAAACGGGCTCAATCCCGATTCCTCGCCGGCATAGACGGCTCGGTCGCGGAGCTCCCGATAGACCGAGCGCTGCGAGCCATCCAGACTTTGCCAATGTACCCGGTACAGCTGAAACTTGCGAACGAGTTCGACATTCCTGATGATGCCGAGCCGACCGGTGCTGACGAGGGTATTGAACGCCGCCGAACTCGCACCTGGAAAATAGCGCGCGGTAATCTGCGTCCAGGCGCTGGCGTCTTTATCGAGCGGCTCAAGGACTGACGCCGAAACATCAAGCGAGCGATAATCAAGTTGCCCGACATTCGGGTTCGGGAATCGCACTGCGACCGTCGGCGGTTCCCCCGCAGCGATTAGCGCGGCGTTCGCCGCCCGGATGCTCATCAGGGCGCTTTCGCGTCCGATTCCCAAATCCTCGCGTTCACGGCGAATGTCGTCGGCGATGGCGTCGATTATCTCTCTTTCCGCCAGCCGGTCGGCGCGCGCGGCGTTCCAGTTGTTGACCTGCAAGCCGAGAAAGACGCCGAGAACGACGATCATGGTTTCGACGAAAACCGTGAACCAGTCCTGCCGGCGGAAGGCGTCAGCGATGCGGCGCAGGATCATGACGCGGTCCCGTGGTCGATAGCGAGGGTTTCGTCGAGCTGGCGGTGGAGTTCCGACAGATTATCGTTCCACGGCGCAAGCGCATCGCGGACAAAGCCGTCAAAACTGTCAGCGTTCTCGCTGAGATTGTTGAGGAAGCGCTGGTTTTCGCGCATCCCTTCAGCGTCGCAGATTGCCTGCGACCAGACTTCGCCGCGGCCGTCGTCGAAATAGGACCGGACCTTGATCAGCGTCGGGTATTTGTCCGGCAGCGTATGCTGTTCCCGCGTTCCCCAGCTGCGCCAGTATGAAAGCACCTCCAGCGATTGCTGAAAGCTCGCGAGCGCGCGCTTCAGCTCCCGGTCGCGGACAATGTTGAGCCTCCCTGAACTCAATAGCTCGTCGAACGACGGAATGGCGGGCGCCGTCAGCACGTAATCATGACTGAACGCGAGGTAGAGGCACTCCTCTTCGCTGAGGTCTTTGCGCTCTCTCTCGCCGAAGATCACCGCCATCCCCTCGATGATCGCCTTGCTCTGCGCAAAGCGGCGTTCGCGGAGCCGGGCGCTCTTGGCTTCGGCCTCAACGACGTCGTCGTGCAGGCGTTGAATGAAAACGCGTTCATCGGCTCTCGCCTGCCGCGCGGCGTTCCAGTTCGCGACCTGCAAGCCGACGAAGACGCCAAGGACGACGATGGCGAAATCAATCGCGATGGCGGTCCATTCCTGTTTCCTGAAATGAGCGATGACGCGGCGGAGGATCATGAGCCGGCCTCCCCCGCCGACGACGCCGCCGCGCCCAATTTTACGCCCCATCGCTCGGCGATTTCCCCCTCGATCATTGGCGGCAATTTTCGATAAAGAGCAGCGAGCGCCTGATAGGCGTAGAAGCGATCCATCGTTTGCAGCCTGATTGCAGAAACGGCCGAGGCGATCTTCCGGTTTTTGCACAATTCGCCGATGTCGTATTCGACAGAGGCCGACGACCCGAAATCATCGTAGGGTTTTATATTTGTGAACAGAACATTTTCCTCTACGGTAAACCGGTGATGTTCGGTCAGACGATAAATATTTTCGACCGTATGATTCAAATGCCCGACCCTTCTGACGATGTCTGAAAGGCCGGTCCTGATTTCTTCGTTTTCAATTATGTCGAAGGAACCGCTTGACGTGAGCTCGTCATAGGTCCTGCTCGAAAATATCGGGGCGTTTATGTACCCCAGGGTGGAGATCGCATATTCAATCTCGCCGCCTGCGCCCGGCGGGACCGCACATCGCGCAAGCGCGTCGAGAAAAACCGTTTGCCCCGCGGATTGCCGTTCCAGCATCCCCACGGTGCGATCAATCGTCGCGATGCTTCGCGCCATGTCCTCGTGAAGACGTACGAGATAGCCATACTCCTTCGCACGTTCGCCGCGCGCCTCATTCCAGTTGTTGACCTGCAAGCCGACGAAGACGCCGACGACGACGATCAGGAAGTCGATCGCGATCGCGGTCCACTCCTGCTTCCGGAAATGCGCGATGACGCGTCGGAGGATCATGGCGAAGCGCCATCCATGTGCGCAGCAAGCGTTTCGTCGAGCGCCTGCACCGCTTCAAGGATAAGCTGCGCCATGTTTTCATTGGCCGACGAGCCGCGGGCGCGCCAACTCAGCTGCGCGACGATTTTATCTTTCAGGCCGGGCGTATCAAGGACACGTATGGCGGCGCCGGCGGACAGCGCACGCGAGATCGTCGGATCAGGAACGCTCGCGCTATACGCAACCGACGCCGGCCGGGGCGCGCCCATCAGCGCGTTGTCCCATTCGTAATGGGCTAAACCTTCATTCCGCATAAAATCCTTGAAGCCCTGATCGACAAAGGATTGGTTGTTTTTGTCTATCGCGGCCTCAAGGCGGCCGGTGCGGAAGAAACAGGCGATGATCGCGGCGCGCAAGTCGGGATCGGATATGATTTCAAGGTTGCCGGAACCTTGCAGATCGACGAAGGTCGGGCTCGCGGCCTTAAGGGTGCGCCTATTGGCGAGATGCGACAGTCCGACGCCTATTCTCCTTTCCGCGTGCGCGTTCGGTTCTACGATTTCGCTGGCGATCTCGCTGGCAAGCCGGGACTGAAACCGCTCAAACTCAATCTGGTCGCGCACCTCGCCCTGAATGAGTTTGAAGTCCTGACGCAGTTGCACAAGATAATAGCGTTCGGAGACGCGGTCAGCGCGCGCCGCGTTCCAGTTCGAAACCTGGATGCCGACGAAGACGCCGACGACGACGATCAGGAAGTCGATCGCGATCGCGGTCCACTCCTGCTTCCGGAAATGCGCGATGACGCGGCGGAGAATCATTTGTCGGGTCCAAAAACAATGAATTGGGAGCTTTTCGCAAACGCGTCCTTGCTCGCCCGATAAGATTCGTCGATTTAAGCAGTCTTCCGAGATCGAGATTTTGCGTTGCAAGGGTCGCAATTCGCAGACGCAGCGCTTCCGCCAATTCGGGCGCCCGCGAAGCGCGCTTGCTGCTTCCAAAATCGTTTCAGCGGGAAACTCGAGCTCGCAAGGGTATGATATCAAGCTAACGTGGTTCAGCACATCGTCCACTGACGAATAGCGATCGCCGCATTGGGCGCTGACGTGAAGTTGAACTCTGACCGGCGTCATCGAACGGTATAAGCGACGGTAGTCCGATGACCTTCCGTCCGCCACCATATCGGGAATCATCGACGCCTCATAGAAAATCGCGGCGACGCCGCCAAGCGCGGTTCTGGCTACCAGTTCAAGCCCGCCGGTTGATACGAGTTCCCGATAGGTTGATGACGACGGGACATAGTTGTTGAACTGACTTGCCCGAAACGCCGCGATCATGAATTTGTCGTCCGGCAACGGCGCGGCGCCGGTCAAATCATCAAGGACGAGCAAGGCGTTTTCATAGACTGACCGATTGTAATCGAGCAAGCTCGAAGCAACCCACAGTTCTATTCCGAAGTCGTCTTCCAGGCGCTGGGAAAGGATTTCGGCGCGCGCCGTCTTCTCCACGCGCCTCGTTCCAGTTGTTGACCTGCAAGCCGACAAAGACGCCGAAAACGACGATCAGGAAATCGATCGCAATCGCGGTCCATTCCTGTTTGCGGAAATGCGCGATGATGCGGCGGAGGATCATGTCTTGTCATCCACGCGGTCGATGAGGGATTGGGCGCGGCCAAGATCAACGCCGGCCAGTTCTACGGCCATCCGCTGGGTATCGGCCCAGTAACGCAGCGCGTCCATCATGTCCTGGTCCGCCGCGAGCTGACGGATGATTTCGGCAATACCCGTGGCGCCTTCGGGCGGCGGACAGTCGATGAAAGTCGTTACGCCAGCAGACTGTTGATAGCATGCTTGCCAGTAGTACCGCATGATGTCCGAGCGCATGCGGCCTCGCACCATTTCGCGATACTCAGGCAACAGTTGGTAAGGGCCTAGACCGCCCCGGCGCGCCGCAACGAGGACATAATAGTCCGCCAGCCCGCTTCGGAGGTCGGCATCGGTAATAAGCCGAAGCTCGCCGGCGCTGCGCAGTTCGGAATAGGTCGTGTCAACGAAGGTGAGCTGGAAGGACTGGCTGGCATGAAGGAAGGACCGCAGGATTTCCCAGTCGGTTGCGCCACCGCGCGCGCCCGTCTCGGCATAGCTGACTGCCGCGTACCCCTCGTTCGCAACCTTTTGCCAGAGGCCTCTGTGCCGTTCCAGCTCGGTCATGTCCGCGACCAACTCGGCGCGTATGCGTGACAGATATTCCCGCGAACGCTCTCCTTCGGCGCGCGCTTCATTCCAGTTGTTGACCTGCAAGCCGACGAAGACGCCGACGACGACGATCAGAAAATCGATCGCAATCGCCGTCCATTCCTGTTTCCGGAAATGCGCGATGACGCGGCGGAGGATCATGGGGCGGCCCTGCGTAGGGCGGGTTTTAACCCGCCATCTTTTTTTTCTGCCAGCGCCGGCGCGCGTTGCGGGAGCGCCGGCGGGCTAAAGCCCGCCCTGCATGAGTTCGCGATGACGCGGCGGAGAATCATGGCGCGCTTGCCTGCGATTGCCCGGCGTCGATCGGACTCATCGCGGGCGGCCGATTGCAGACGGACGCTGGCGCGCGTCTTCCCGGGGATAGGCGGCGAGATTTTTCCGGCGAATTTCAAAAAGCGCGTTCAGCTCCGGCTTGTCGAGCGCCGCGCGGATCGCCGGGTCGTCGGGCCAGTCTTCGGGCAGCGGCCGGGCGAAATCGTGGAGGAATTTGGTGTCGCGGTTCTTGTAAGCGCGCTCGATCCACGCGGCGGCGGCTTCATGATCGCCGAGCGAGGCCGCCAGCGAGGCGACCGCAAAGGCCGAGACTTCGCCTTTTTCACCCGCTTCCTTCAGTCTTTCCAGCCCGGCCCGCGCCGCCGCGATCTTTCCTTGCGCGAAATCCAGCGGCGCCTCGACCTGCAGGAGCGGAAATTTCAATCCCGACGCAGCAAGCGCCGCAACCGAGCGACGGGCGTCGGCGAAACGCTTGAGGCATTGTTCGGCCTGCGCCCTGGCCATCACGACGAAGATGAAAGCGGGGTCGATCTCAAGCGTCTTGTCACCATAGGCGAGCGCGTCCTCGCAGCGGCCCGCCGCCAGCGAGCGCCAGCTAAGGTCCATGAAATTCACCGCATGCAGAGGATCGAGCTCCGCGGCGCGCTCTTCCCAGGCGAAGCCGTCCTTGAAATTCTGCATATAGATGAAAAAGTCGCCGGCGAAATTGGCGATCTCCGCATCGTTCGGGGCGAGCTCCAGCGCGCGCCGCACATTGCGTTCCGCGCTTTCCCAATCCCAGAAGTAGAAATGATCGAGATAGCCAAGGACGGAATAAGCCTCCGCGTTGTCCGGATCGGCGGCGACCGCCTTGTCGGCCGAGCGCTTGGCTTCCTCCCAGACCCGAGGGTCGTTTTCGTAGGAATAGTCCCAGATCAGCGACAGCGCGCGCGCGCGACCAGAATGCGCGGCGCTATAGTCGGGATCGAGCGCTGTCGCCGCGGCGAAGAGTTCAGCGGCCTCCCTCAATCCCTCGCCGCGCTTGTTGAGCTTTTGCCGGCCGCGCAGCGAAAGATCGTGGGCGGCGGCGCTGGCTGTTCCGCCGCGCGCGGTGGCGGCGCCGCCGATGCGAAGCGAGAGCGCCTCGGCGATGGCGCGGCTGATTTCGTCCTGCACCGCGAAAATATCGGTCAGATCGCGGTCGAACGTCTCCGACCACAGATGAAAGCCGTCTTCCGCCTTGATCAGCTGCGCGGTGATGCGCACGCGCTCGCCCTGCTTTCTGACCGATCCTTCAAGAAGATAGGCGACGCCGAGCTGGCGTCCGACGACGCGCAAATCCTCGTTGACGCCCTTGAATTTGAAGCTCGACGTGCGGCCGGCGACCTTCAGTTCCGGAAACCGCGCAAGGACGTGCAGGATTTCTTCGGCGATCCCGTCCGAAAAATATTCCTGGTCGCCGCCCGCCGAAAGATCCGCAAACGGAAGAACTGCGATCGAGGCGGCGTCGATCCGGGGTCGAGCCTCCGCGACGGGGACCTCAGCGACGGCCGGCGGCTCGCGGTTGACGAAAAACACGCCCGCCGTCAGGGCCGCAAGGACGGCGCCGCCGATTGCGGCGACGGGAAGGCGCTTTGGCAGCTGTGCGCGCCAGGACGATCCGGCTGGCGGGCGGCCGGCGACTATGAAGTCGAAATGCCGGAAGGCCAAACATGTGTTCTGGCGACGAGCCGCATCGTAGCCCGCGATGCCGCGGGAGTGGCGAGACATCTGGTTGTTGTTATCGACGATATTACCGAGCGGAAGAAGTCGGAGCAGCGCATCGCGTTCATGGCGCACCATGACGTGTTGACCGGACTTGCCAACCGTCTCTCGATCATGGACAAAATCGAAGAGGCGGTCGCGCGGCACCGCAGGCGCGGGAATTCATTTGCGGTGTTGCTGCTGGATCTCGATCGCTTCAAACATGTCAACGATACGCTTGGCCATGCGGTTGGCGATGCGCTGCTGCGCGAAACGGCCGTTCGCCTGAAGGCATCGTTGCGGGAAACCGATGTGCTGGCGCGCCTGGGCGGCGACGAATTTGCCATCATCCAGGACAGTGACGATAACCAGCGTGAAGCGGCCAGCGCTCTTGCCGACCGTATCATCGATATCATCTCGAAGCCCTTCGATATTGACGGCAATGAAGTCAACATCGCCACGAGCATCGGCATCGCGCTTGCGCCCGAGCACGCGACGAGCTCTGACAGCCTGATGAAAATGGCGGATCTGGCGCTGTATCGCGCGAAGTCAGCCGGCCGAAACAGGCACTGCTTCTTGACCCTGAAATAAGTCTGGCAGCAAGCGCGCGTCACGAGCTTGAGAGCGAACTGCGCCGCGCGATTCAGAACAACGAGCTTGAACTGCACTATCAGCCGATTGTCGATACGCAGACACTTCGGATCTGCGGCGCCGAGGCGCTCATTCGCTGGCGCCATCCGACCAAGGGCGTAATCCTGCCGGATCAGTTCATCCCGCTCGCAGAAGAAACCGGGATGATCACGCAGATGGGCGAATGGTTGATGCAGACGGCCTGTGCCGAGGCGGCGACGTGGCCAATTGGCGTCAAAGTATCGGTCAATCTCTCAGCCGTTCAATTCAGAAAGAACAACCTGGTCGATATTGTGATCTGTGCGCTTGCGCAGTCCGGCCTGCCACCCGAGCGCGTGGAACTCGAGATAACGGAAACGGCCCTTATTGAGTCGGCAACCGAATGCCTGCCGATTTTGCGGCGGTTCAAGAATCTGGGCATTGCGATCACGCTCGACGATTTCGGCACAGGATATTCGTCGCTAAGCCAGTTGCTGATGTTTCCGTTCGACAAGATCAAGGTGGACAAGTCGTTCACGCAAAATTTGACCAAGCGGACGGAATGCGCCGCCATCATTGCGGCAACGCTCACGCTCGCGCGCAGCCTCGATATCGAGACCACTGCGGAAGGCGTAGAAACCGTGGACCAGTACCGGCTGTTGCGCCTTGCCGGCGTTACATCGTTGCAGGGCTTCCTGTTCCAGGCGCCGTGTTTGCCGTCGGAAATTGACTTCCGCAGCGCCTACAGCGTCCCCGAAGTCGAAAATGCCGCATAGCATTGCACCCGCAGAGGCAGAGGAGCGTCGCCAACGCGGTGGCGCCCGTCCTGCCGTCGTGGTTGCACGCCAATCGCTGATCGACGAACTTGAAGCCGCAATTTCGCAAAGAAACATTGCATCCCGCGCCGAGATCTTGCGGCGCATTACCGATTTGTTTGCAGCCGGATCAGTCAGCTTCGGCAGCGAACAAACCTCACTATTTGACGACGTCATGGGCCGGCTGGTGAGCGAGATCGACCATTCGGCGCGCGCCGCTTTCGGCGAGCATATCGCCAGGCTGTCGAATACCCCGCCCAAAATAACGCGTGAACTGGCGCTCGACGATTCGATCGACGTCGCCGGCTCGGTGCTGAAGCGGTCCGAATGCCTCGATGAAGATACCCTGATCATCGGTGCCAAGACGAAAAGTCAGGATCATCTCTTTGCAATATCGCAGCGCAGCAAGCTGAGTGAGAACGTCACCGACGTTCTGGTCGAGCGCGGAGACCAGAAGGTGGTGATCAGCACGGCAGCGAATGCCGGCGCGATTCTCGGATTTTGGCTACACGAAACTGGTGTCGCGTTCCAAAAATGACAGTGAACTTGCGCTTCTGGTCTGGGCCCGGCCGGAAATTCCGCGCGAGTATCTTTTGACGCTGTTTGAGGCGGCGTCGGAAACCGTGCAGCGCAGATTTGAGGCGGCGGACCGGAGCAAGGCGGATCTCGTCCACGAGATGATCAAGCAGGCCGCTGACCAGCTTCAGACGAGCCTGCGCGACCATTCATCCGATTTTGCCGCGGCCATGGCCAATGTCGAGCAGCTCCACCAGAAAGGCGAATTGACCGAACAGCGGCTTTGCCGATTTGCCGAAAGTGGGAAGTTCGACGAAACAACGGCCGCATTATCGTTGCTCACGGGCTTGCCGGTTGGCGCAATCGAGCGGGCCTTGGTGCACGACACCGGCGATCAGCTGCTGGTCCTTGCAAAGTCGATCAACCTGTCCTGGAAGACGACGCGAGCGATCCTCGCGGTCCGCAGCGGGGCCGGTGGGGAATTTCCCGAATATTTTGAAAGGTTCAACCGGCTGCGGCCGGAAACAGCCCGCGCCGCTATCCAATTCTACCGTCTGCGGGAGCGGGCCTCCAAATCACGGAAGTAGCGTCACGGCCACGCGCCGCGTCCACCGCTACGCCGGAGTTTGCGCCGCGCGCTGGCCGGCCGTCGTGCCGGCAATCCTGCCGAAGACCGCGCCCGCCATCAGGCCGGTGCCGCCGGGATAGTTGAAGTAGAACAAGCCGCCGACCAGTTCGCCCGCCGCATACAGGCCGGGGATGGCCTGACCGTCGGTGTCGATCACGCGGCCGGACGTGTCGATCTTCAGGCCGCCGAAGGTGAAGGTGATGCCGCAGGTCACGGCGTAGGCCTCGAACGGCGGCTCGTCGATCGTGTTGGCCCAGTTCGATTTGTTGATGGCGAGGCCCTCGGTCCGCCGCCCGTCCTTGACGTTGGGATTGAACGGGACGTCGGTGCGCACCGCCGCGTTGTAGGCCTTGATCGTTTCCAGCGCGCGCTTCGGCGTTCGACGTCGTCGAGCTTCTTCACCAGCTCTTCGAGCGTGTCGGCGCGGACCTTGGTGACCTGCTTGATGCGGTATTCGTCGCGCAGCATCGGCATGATCTTCTTGTCGAAGACCTGCCAGGCGAACTGGCCGGGCTGCATCAGGATCACGCGGCCGTATTTCGCGTAGGTGTAGTTGCGGAAGTCCGCGCCCTCGTCGACGAAGCGCTCGCCGTTGGCGTTGATCATGATGCCCCACGGATAGGAGTGCTTCTGGAAGTTGTCGCCGACCGCGAGGTCGCCGAACTCCGGCGCGTTGCGGTCCCAGCCGACCGCGTGGCAGCCCGACCAGTTGCCGGTCGGCATGGCGCCGATGTCGAGCGCCATGCGGATGCCGTCGCCGGTGTTGAAGCGCGTGCCGCGCACCTTGGCGAGTTCCCAGCCGGGGCCGAGATAGCGCGTGCGCATCTCGGCGTTGGCCTCGAAGCCGCCGGCGGCGAGCACCACGCATTTCGCCTTGACCTCGACGGTGCGGCCGTCGTGCTTCACCCGCACGCCCTTGACGCCGTCGTCGTCGGCGATCAGCGACAGTGCGCGCGCATTGTAGGCAACGGTGATGCCGTTCTTCTTGGCGATCGTTGTGTGCGCTTCGACAGCCCGGGGCCGCCGCCCCAGGACTTCCACCGTGAGGCCGCCCCAGAACTTGAACTTGCCGTCGATCTTGTAGGCCTGCCGGCCGTAGATCGGGATGAACCGCATGCCCTTGTTGTGCATCCAGCGCATCGTGTCCTTGCTGCGCGTGACCAGCAGCTCGCACAGGTCGGGATCGGTGCGGTATTCCGTCACGCGGCCCATGTCGTCGAAGAACTTGTCCTGCGTGTAGGTGCCGAAATCGGTGTTGGCGATCTCGTCGTCGGTGAGGTCCGGCATCAGCGCACGCAGATCGTCGACGCCGTCGTAGACGCAGCGGAACGCGCCGGCGGTGAAGCGGCTGTTGCCGCCGGATTCCTCCTCCGGCGCGCGCTCGAGCACCAGCACGGAGACGCCCTGCTCGGCGGCGGCCAGCGCCGCGCAGAACGCGGCATTGCCGGCGCCGACGATCACGACGTCGGCGGAGCGGGGGAGTTTGGCGTGCGCGGGGGTATTCACCGAAGGAAGCCTGACATCCGAGAGGGCCGGAGTGTAGGTGCCCGCTTCCACATGTCAACGCGAAGACTCGCAAAGCCCGTCGAATTCTCTCACATTGTCAAATGGTTCGGCAGACGAGTTGAACTTAATGTAGTAATCGAGGTTGATGCTGGGTTGATTGATGCAGGCGGAAAAATGATGGCGACGAGCATAATCATCGCGGTGATCTGCGTGGTGATCTGGGCCTACCTGATCTTGGCGCGGGGCGCGTACTGGCATGCGAGCGTACGCGATGCCACAAGCAGCGCGGGCGTGCCAGGCCCGTGGCCGGCGGTTACCGCGGTGATTCCCGCGCGCAATAAATCCGAATGCATCGCGCGCAGCGTGCAGTCGTTGCTGCGGCAGGACTATCGCGGGCCACTCACCATCGTGGTCGTCGATGACGACAGCGATGACGGCACCGGCGCTGTCGCAACGGATGCGGCGGCGGGCGATGGGCGGCTGAGCGTCGTCAGAACGACAGGGCCGGCCGCCGGCTGGACCGGAAAATTGTGGGCGGTCAGCCAGGGCATTGCCGCGGCCGAAGCCTTCCATCCCGAATACCTGCTGCTCACCGACGCCGACATTGAGCACGCGCCCGACACGCTCTCCTGGCTGGTGGCGCAGTCGGTGAATGGCAGGTTCGTCCTGACGTCGCTGATGGCCAAGCTGCGCTGTGTCAGCCTTGCCGAGAAAATTCATGTCCCGGCCTTTATCTATTTTTTCCAGATGCTGTATCCGTTCGCGTGGGTCGCGCGCGCCGATGCATCGACGGCTGCCGCCGCCGGCGGCTGCATGCTCGTCCGTGCCGACGCGCTCGCGAGCGTCGGCGGCATAGCCAGTATACGAGGTGAGCTGATCGACGATTGCTCGTTGGCCGCCAAGCTGAAAACAGTGGGGCCGATCTGGCTTGGCCTGACCAAACGTGCGCAGAGCGTCCGGCCGTACCCGACATTTGCCGATGTTGCGCGAATGGTCTCTCGCTCGGCCTACAGCCAGTTGCGCTACTCGCTGCTTGCCTTGATCGGCACAATCTTGGGGATGGCGATCACCTTTGTTGCGCCGCCAATGCTGGCACTGTTTGCATCGGGATTGCCGCGATATTTTGGGTTTCTGGCCTGGGCGGCGATGACATTATCGTTCGTGCCCACGTTGCGGTATTATCGGCTTTCGCCCATATGGAGCGTGGCCCTTCCGGGAATCGCTTTGCTTTACATGTCTTATACTTTGCAGTCCGCATATCAGCATTTCCGGCGTCGGGGCGGCCAGTGGAAGGGGCGCGTCCATGCCGACGCGCCGAGCGTGCAATGAAGACCTCCAGCGGACAGCTTCGATCGGGCAAAGGGTCGCGCGACGAGAATTTTCCGGTCGCGTCCTGGCTGATCAAGCCGCAACATCGCCCGGCGATCCTCGCCTTTTACGAATTTGTCCGCGTCGCCGACGACATCGCAGATCATGCCTCGCTGACGAGCGGGGAAAAGGTCGACCGCCTCAATGGGCTGGAGGCGAGCCTGCTCGGCAAATCGGATCAGGAGCCGGAAGGGGTGAAACTACGCGGCGTTCTCGAAGCGCAACGGCTTACCCCGCGTCACGCGCAGGATCTGCTCGACGCGTTCCGGCAGGATGCCACCAAGCAGCGATACACGAACTGGGATGATCTGATCGACTACTGCTCGCGATCGGCGATGCCGGTCGGGCGTTTCGTGCTCGACGTGCATGGAGAATCGAAAGCGACCTGGCCGGCCAACGATGCGCTATGCGCGGCCTTGCAGATCATCAACCATCTGCAGGATTGCGGATCCGATTATCAGAGGCTCAATCGCATCTACATTCCGCTCGACGCGATGGCGGCAGCGGGGGTGAGCGTCGACATGCTGGCCCGCAATCGAGCGAGCCCCGCGCTGCGCGAATGTCTCAAAGGGCTCGTCGCGCAAACCGCAGACCTGCTGAAAGAGAGCGAAGGCTTTGCGGCGAGCGTGAAAGACAGGCGCCTCGGGCTTGAAATTGCGGTGATCCAGACGCTCGCCAAACGCCTGTTGCGAATTCTTGCAAGGCGCGATCCTTTGAGCGAGCCCGTTCATCTCAGCAAGGCGCAGGCCGCCGGCTATGCGATGCGCAGTGCTGTCGGTGCCGGATTGCACCGGCTGTTGCGCGCAGTCGTGCCCGCACACAGGTATCAGGTCCCATGACAGCGCAGGTCCAGCAGCCTGGAGACGCCCGCCCGGCGGCCGCGCGCGCGGGCGGCAGCTCGTTCTATCTCGCCATGCGCATTCTCGGCCGCGAGAAGCGCGAGGCGATGTTCGAGATCTATTCCTTCTGCCGCGCGGTCGACGATATCGCCGATGGCGATGTGCCGGGCGACAAGCTGGCGCTGCTCGCTGCATGGCGCGAAAATATCGATGCCCTTTACGCCGGGCAGGTGCCGCCTGGCCTTGAAGGCCTCGCGAAGGCGATTTCGCGATACGGGCTGGGCAAAGACGATTTCCATGCCGTCATCGACGGCGTGGAAATGGATGCGCGCGCCGATATCCGCGCGCCGAGCCTCGAGGAGCTCGACCTCTATTGCGATCGCGTGGCCTGCGCCGTGGGGCGTCTCTCCGTGCGGGTTTTCGGATTGGCTGAATCCGACGGGAAAATGCTGGCCCACCATCTGG